>DATFAP010000027.1:0-58303 GCA_035254545.1 Sediminibacterium sp.
AATCGAAATTAACGTCTGATATGTATTTTATTTTTTGATGCTTTTAACCTTAGCCTGAATCTTAAATTCAAGTTACTGTTGCTTCCAAACTTTCAAAGATCTTTTAGCGTTACTCCCGCTACCCGTTTGATTGGGGTTGCAAAGGTAAGGCGCTTATTTTATTCAACCAAATATTTTTGAAAAAAATCTCAAAATTATCTGGCGAGAAAAAATCAACTTAAAGAACTGCTATTCAAATACTTGCTGAGCGTTTATCCGATCCTTCTCTTTCACTTTTCTGCGCTGACGCTCTCCTGAAATCCGTTTGAATGAACTACCGTTTTTGTTGAACGGGCGGCAAAGATAAGCGCCAATTTCTTACTACCAAATTTAATTTGAAAATAATTGCAGGTTTTTGCAAGATTTTTCAGAAATCAAAAAATGACTGCTTCGTGAAGACGGGTGCAAACCCGCTACAGCAGGAAGTTTAAAGGCTGTTCTGCTAGATAGGATGGTAAAATATAGGACAGTTGCTCCCCTGCCCTCAGCCTTTTGGAGAGCAATTCCTGCAGGATGTTCCTATAGTCGGTGGTAACGGAGAGATCTACCCCGTTATCGAGATTTTCAGTTTCCAGTCCCTTCCACTGCCCGTACATCCGCCCGCCCTTTACATTACCGCCCAGTGCAAAAAGGGCATTCCCGTACCCATGATCCGTACCGTTGCTCTTATTACCCTTCAACCTTCGGCCAAACTCACTCATTACCAGAACCGTTAAGCGGCCATGGTATTTATGCAGATCATTGTAAAATGCATACAGATTCTGACCCAGGCTTTTTACCAGTCCCGGAAAACGGTAAGCCTGGTATTCGTGGGTGTCCCACCCGCCATAATCTACCGTTGCCACATGCAGCCCCACATTCAGCTTAATCAACTGGGCTATATTCTTCAGCGACTTCCCAAAATCATCTTCCATATATGCGCCGCTACCTTCCGGCCTGTAAGGAACAGCTTCTCCATTGCCTCTCCGCGGAATTTTCTTCTGCAGCAGATCGATGGTATAAAATGTTTGCAGCGCCGTTCTGCCCAGTACACTCTGGTCGCTATACGCCTGCCTGATCAGGTGATTGAAATGCCCGTCTGCCTGCAGGGCAAAATCACCCAATCCATTTACAGAAACCGCTGTAGGCGCCCCCCACAAAGAAAGCGGCATGGCTGCTCCGGCGGCAATAGCGCTGAAATTGGTTTTATTGGGCAGGGTATTCAGGTACCTGGCCAGCCAGCCTTCCGTAATGTTCTGCTTATGCTGAATTCCCTTCTCTATCATGTCCTGCGCATCAAAATGACTGCGCGTTCCGTTCTTTAGTCCGCAGGCATGAATGATCGCCAGTTGATTTGCATCGTAGAGCTCTTTTAGCGGCGCTGCTGCAGGATGGAGGCGAAAATCCACTGTACCCAGCCCATTCTTCAGCATCAGTCCCATATTATCCCCCTGCTCCGTTACCCTCAACTGCTGCTCTCGATCTGCAAAATAATGCCGGTCGTTCACCGGGGCTACCAACTGTAATCCATCGGCCCCTCCCCGCAGAAACACCAGCACAAAAAGCTCATTGGCAGCCAGGTCGGCAGGCGACATCGCAAGCCCGCTGATTCCCGTGAGCATCATGCCTGCCGTAGCAGTACCGCATACCTGTAAAAAATCTCTTCTTTGCATATTATCGTACCTGAAAATCGGGCAAAAGCAAAATTGCGCTTACCAACCAACTGATTTTTTCATTCCTGTAAGTCCCCCTCCATTTAAAATCCCCATCGGGCCTCCCTCCGTCTGCCAGGTATACACTCAACCCCTTTACGGTTTCCGCTGGGGGAAGATACCCTAATATCCGGTTCAGCCAGTACTGGGTCACTTCCCGGTAGGTTCTCAGATCATCCGGTGTTTGACCGGACATTTCTGTTTTAGCATAATTGTGCCAGTCGTAGTTCAGCACATTGAGCGGGAAGTTCCATCTTCTGAGGAGCATTTCCGCATTGATCCAATGCGCCGAATGATCGGGATAGCCGTCCGGAGTTGGCCATGCAAACGGCTGTTGTCCCATTTGAAGCAAGGTCCACAGCAGGTTGTCGTTCGGCACTACATCGGCCTTCACCGCCCTGAATGTAGAAATCATCAGCTCCAGCGGGCGCTTCATTTTATTTCCCCACGTATTGCGGCATTCTTCCGAAAGCGCTATTACCCGCACCACCCTGGCTATCTGATCGGGCTGATCCGCCGATTGGAGGAATTCCCTTGCAGCTTCCGCAACCAGGGCCTCTGCAGGATTGTCTGCAACCAGTCTTATACAAAGCTTTTTTGCAATAAACTTTGCCGTAGCAGGATGCCGGGCCAGGATGTCCAGCACTTTCTTTCCATCTGCCATCGGCGCCTGGTTAGGACTAAACTCCACTCCCAATACCCGCTTTTGGTAATTATCGTGCCACTGTTCAAAATAATGAAACTCGCCGGTGTTGGGGAAGTGTCCGCCCTTCCAATCGGCCGAACCATCTGCGATGGTCCATCCCGTAAATGCCCTGGCCGCCTCATAAACATCTTCGTCTATATATCCCTCTGGCTTCCCCTCCAGCGCTCCGGGCACTTCCCTCCATTTGTTGTAGAGGTGATTCATATAACTGTCTGCACCCATGGTATGCAATTCGAACAGTTCCCGGGCGTAGTTTTCATTGGCCGGACTGGCCTTGCTGCTTGCATTATCAAGGTAGACCTGCATGCAAACACTTTTGGCGACCGCTTCCAGCATCTGCCGGAAATTTCCCAAAGCGTTCCTGCGAATCACTTCCCGATCATATACAGGAAGCGCAATCGCCACCCGATCGTCTGTATTGATGCTGATATTAAAATGATTGTGCCAAAAGTCTGCCAGTAGTTCGCGCAGTTGCCACTTACTATATACCCCCCTCAGGATGGTTGCGCCAAAAACCTGTTTGGCTACATAGATTTTTTCGGGATATGGTACCGAATCATTGTATAATGGCCACAGTTCACCGATGGACTGATGAATAAGCCGGTAGGGTCTGTTTTCCCGAACAATTTTTCTGACACCTGACGCATCAATATAATCATAATCAATTTGATAAGCCAGTTGATTCAACTTTTTATTTAACAAATCATCCTGCGAGTCATCCGGCTTTAACTGCTCTTCTATATAGCCTTTGATCCCCAGTGCTTTGATGCGCGCCAGGGACCATTCATCTGCTCCGTACCCCAGCTTACCCAACAGTAGGTGCTCGGCAGGAGGTGTGTTTAGGCGGTTAAAAATGGGTGGTTGCGTCATGATAGCCAATCGGTTAAAACCAGAGAAACTCTAACGAATAATCTGCGCTTTGATTGCACAAAATTGTAGAATTAACCCCTGCGCTACCATTAAAAAATGATATCCGGGAAAGAAAAGGTATAATAGGCGCAGTATCACCTCCCTCATACTGCATGGATCACTTATGTACCTCGCTGGTAAAATGGAAGCTGATCTCCGGATTATTCGTGATTTCGGTATTCAGGAACCACTCACTCTGCGCCAGGTAAACCGGCTGCCCATCCTTATCCAAAGCCGCATTGGCCTGCTTGAACCGCAGGAAGTCTTCCAGCTTTTTGGGATCCTTACTGGTAAGCCAGCAGGCTTTATAGAAAGGCATGGTTCTGAATTCGCAGGCCGCCCCGTATTCCTGCAAAAGACGGTACTGAATTACTTCAAACTGGAGCTCTCCCACACAACCAATGATCTTCTTATTGCCGCCAAACTGGGTAAACAGCTGCGCAACACCTTCATCTGTAAGCTGACTGATTCCTTTTTCCAACTGCTTGGTTTTCATTGGATCTTTATTCACCAATTCTTTAAAAATTTCAGGTGAAAAAGTAGGAATTCCGGAGAAATAGAAGTTTTCTCCCTCGGTAAGGGTATCCCCTATTTTGAAATTACCGGTATCAAACAAACCCACTACATCCCCGGCGTAGGCATCCTCAATGATATCCTTGCTACGGGCCAGGAAACTGTACGGGTTGCTAAACCGCATCTCCTTATCCAGCCGAACATGGTGATAATATTTATTGCGCTCAAACCGGCCACTGCACACCCGCATGAAGGCGATCCGGTCGCGGTGTTTGGGATCCAGGTTGGCATGAATCTTAAAGATAAAGCCGCTGAATTTATCTTCTCCCACTTCCACCAGCCTGGTTGTAGTCTGGCGGCTGCGGGGAACCGGCGCTATTCTTATGAAAGTATCCAGCATCTCCTTCACCCCAAAATTATTCACGGCACTACCAAAGAATACCGGGGCAATCTGACCAGCAAGGTATTCTTCCGGATTCAACTCCCCGTAAACCCCGTCGATCAGTTCAACATCTTCTCTCAATTGACTGGCGTCCCGCTCGCCCACTTTCTCATCCAATACCCGGTCGTTCAGGTCGGTAATGGAGATTGTATCTTCCTCTGCTGCCTTTGTACTGGCGGTAAACAGCCGGAGACTCTTATTATCTAAATTATACACCCCTTTAAACTCCTTACCACTGTTAATGGGCCAGGTCATCGGGTGCAGGGAAATACCCAGTTCCTTTTCAATTTCCTCCAACAGGTCAAACCGGTTTTTACCATCCCGGTCCATTTTATTGATGAACACAATCACCGGTGTATCCCGCATCCGGCACACTTCCATTAGCCGGCGGGTCTGCGCTTCCACCCCGTTCACACTGTCGATCACCAGGATTACGCTGTCAACTGCGGTAAGGGTTCGATATGTATCCTCAGCAAAATCCTTGTGGCCGGGCGTATCCAAGAGGTTGATTAAAATGTCTTTGTACTCAAAAGTCATCACGGAGGTAGCCACAGAGATTCCTCTCTGACGTTCGATCTCCATAAAATCAGAGGTGGCGCCTTTTTTAATCTTATTACTTTTAACCGCTCCGGCAGTCTGGATGGCACCGCCAAACAGGAGTAATTTCTCTGTTAAGGTGGTTTTACCCGCATCCGGGTGAGATATAATGGCAAAGGTTTTCCGCCTGTTGATTTCTTTCTCGTACTTCATTGGTATAAATAAAAGCGCCTCAAATATAATTTGAGGCGCGAAGGTAATCTATATTGTACGGATTAACACCCGGTAAGGGTTGATTTAATTGAGGCTCCGGAAGTCTACCGGCACCAGCTTGCTTACCCCCGGCTCCTGCATGGTTACCCCGTAGATCACATCCACTGCGCTCATGGTTTGCTTATTATGGGTAACAATAATAAACTGTGAGTTATCACTGAACTTCTGGATCATCTGGGTAAACTTACCCACGTTGGCATCATCCAGCGGAGCATCCACCTCATCCAGGATACAGAATGGCGCCGGCTTAATCAGGTAGATCGAGAACAACAGGGCGGTCGCAGTCAGTGTTTTTTCACCACCACTCAACTGCGTGATGGACGAAGGACGCTTACCCTTTGGCTTGGCCACAATCTCGATACCGGTTTCTGCCAGGTTTTCGGGATTCACCAGGATCATGTCGGCAGTATCTTCTTCCGTAAACAAGGCCTTGAATACTTTCTGGAAATTCTCTCTTACCTTATTAAAGGTATCCAGGAACTGCTGGTTGGCGGTAGCTTCCACCTCCAGAATGGTCTGTAAAAGACTTTCCTTGGCGGTCACCAGGTCATTCTTCTGCTCCAGGATAAACTCGTATCGCTTCTTCATTTCAGTATAGGCCTCAATAGCGGTAGGGTTTACTTCGCCCATATTGTCGAGGCGCTTCCGCATCCTGTCGGACGCTGCCTGCAATTCTTCCAGCGGTGTATCGGAGGTTCTTGCCTGGTCCAGGATATCATCCAGCTCAATCTTGAATTCCACACTCAGGCGCTCTTTCATTCCGGCCAGTTGCAATTTCAGTTCATTCAACCTGTCTTTGATCTCATTTACCAGGTGATCGATCATTTCCTTGCCCTTCACTTTCAACCGCAGCTCGCTCTCTTTTTCCTGTAAAGCATTCCGGAAATTATAATAAGCCTGATCGGCTTCGTTCAGCTTTACCTCCTCATCCTCCTTCAAACGCATCAGGTCTACCAGCAGGGTTTCCACCTCCACCAGGGCTGTATTACCCTCCACAATATCCGCCTCCGCCTCCGCCAGTTGAGCGGTATTGGTCCTGATCTGCTCGTGCAGGTCGTTGAGTTGATTTTCCTTGAACAGCAATTCCTGCTTCAGGGTAGCAATCTTACTCTGCTGCCGGGTTAACTGCAGGTTGGTTTCGTTAAACTGACCGGATGCAAAATGATAAGCCTGCTCCGATGCCTGGTAATCCAGCTCAATGGTCTTCAGCTCTTCAGAAGTGGCAGTCAGTTGTTCATTTAACTGAATCAGGGTTTCTCGTGTGTCGGCAATTTCATCCTGCTCATCCTGCAGACGCCCTTCAATGTCTGCAAGACGTTGTTCTCCGTTCTGCTGGGCAGCAAGGAGGTTTTCAATTCTATTCCTGGCAGCAAATACCTGGTTGGTCAGTTGGTTGATTTCCTGCTCAGTTTGTTTGATCACATTTTCTTTCAACTGATCGCTGAAAGCAACCACTTCATTGTGCTTAAACTGTATATCTGATTTCAGCAGGTTTACAACAGATTCCTGGTCCTGGATTTCTTCAGCCAGCTTTTCCAGGTTTTTGGCCCGGCCAATTTTCTTTCCTTCGAACAGACCAACACTCCCCCCGGTCAGGGTGTATTTACCTTTTACGTATTTCCCTGTTTTCTCAAGCACAACCGCGCCATTGCTGTTTTTCAGTGCTTCGTCGTTCTCGGCGATGTATACATTGCCCAACAGGTACTCAGCCAGCTTGCGGTATTGTTCATCCACCTCAATCACCTCCATTGCTTTTACCGTATTGGCGGGCTGATGGGTATCCAAGCGCAAGTCGGCAAACTTATCCAGCATGAAGAAATTGGCCTTTCCTTTTTTATGCGCATCCAGCAGGTGTACCGCCTGCATGCCCTCTTCCAGGTTATTGACTACATAGTAGTTCAGGTAGGGCTCCAGCACATTTTCAACAGCCGCGCGGAACTCCTCTTTTACATAAATAATATCGGAGAGGATCGGTGCGGCATGGTTCCACTCGCTGTTTTTGTGAAGGAACTTGATACTTTCCGGATAACCTTCCATGGAATCGATCAGGCTCTTTAAGAGATTGTACTCATTGCGTTTGGCATCGAGCTTCCTGTTTTCTTCGGCCAGTTCTCCGCGGAGCGATTCCAGTTGAGACTGGGTTTCGAAAATCTGCTCCTTGGTTTTTTCATGATGCTCCTGCAATTGCACCAGGTCTGTTCTTTTAGACTCCAGGGCCTCCTCTTTTTCATTGCTTTCTGCCTGCAATTGCTGCAATTGCTGATTGCGGCTCTCCCGCTCTTCGGCCAGTTGCAACTGCATTCTTTGCAGGTTCTGAATAGAAGTATCGGCAATAGCCACTTTCTTTTCGGCATCAAACTGGCTGCGCTGGTATTGCTGGTACCGGTTACGAACTGCATCTATACCAGACCTTTTTTCATCAAAAGCACGGCGCTTGTCTTCCACCTCCAACTGGGCCGATTCCACGCGCTCCTGCAATGTAGCGAGGTTAGACTCTTCTTCGCCCACCTGGATCTGCGAATATTCAATGGAATCTCCAATGGTCTTTAACTGCCCCTCCGCTTTCTCCAGAAAGTCTTTCAGGTTGGTCTCTTTCTCTTTCAGGTATTGCAGTTTCTGGGAGGCGAGGTTTTTCTCATTCTCTTTGCTGCGCAGTTTTTGCTGTAGCTCGTTGAACCCATGCTGCATGTTCTGTAAAGCGCGCTCCTGGGAAATAAAAGACAGTTTTTGCTCTTCAATAGCCGCTTCTTCCGTAGCAATTTCCGCCTCCAGTTGCATTCGTTTATCCGCCTCAGTATCCTGTTGTTCGGTTAATTCTTTGTAGGAAATATTGAACCCTTCCAATGCAGCTTTTGCCAGTTCTACCGCCACCTCTTTGTACTCCTTCTTAATCTCGTAGAACTTTTCAGCCTTCCTGGCCTGGCTCTCCAGCGTCTTTAACTGGTTATTGATTTCGAACAGAAGATCTTCAATACGGGCGAGATCCTGCTCCGTTGCATCCAGCTTATTCTTGGCTTCCTTTTTCCTGGTCTTGTAGATGGTAATACCGGCCGCCTGCTCCAGCATTCTTCTACGGCTGTTCTCCTTATCCTTGATGATATCGTCCACCATGCCGAGTTCAATAATGGCATAACTGTCTGTACTCACCCCTGTATCAAGGAACAGATTATGAATATCTTTCAATCGGCAGGTTACATCGTTCAGGCGGTATTCGCTCTCCCCGTTCTTGTAAAAACGACGGGTAACCGTAACGGTACTGAATTCAGTAGGTAGTAAATTTTTGGTATTTTCAAAAGTGAGACTCACTTCGGCCAGACCACTTGCACTCCTGGTTTTGCTACCGTTAAAAACCAGCGCTTCCAGGTTCTCACTCCTCAGGGCAGAGATCTTCTGCTCTCCGATCACCCAACGAATACTATCGATGATATTGCTCTTTCCACATCCATTTGGTCCGATGATACCGGTTATGCCCTCATCAAAGCTCACCACTGTTTTATCAGCAAAACTTTTAAACCCTTTGATTTCTAATGATTTTAATCTCACGTTTTCGGTATTTGTACCTGCGAACATACTTTAAAACAGCTATAAAAACCAGAAAGAAATATATGCTGTGTATAACAAGTGCAGAAATTTGCCATATGTAGATCGCCGCAAAAATCAAATGCAAAATTTAAAGTAAACAAAAAAATGTAATAAATTATAAATCAGATAGTTAAATAAAGTTAATTAAAATAAAAACAAATATGCAGGTTCAGACAATTCCCCACTGGCTTCCGACCTTGCTCCGACCGGATCATGGCCTCCTTTTATTTAGCTGTTATATTTGCTGAAATTCTAACCAACCAAAAACCACCTGAACCGCCTTGCCCAGGATCATTTTTACGGTTACCAACGACCTTAATTTCGACCAACGCATGCACCGTATTGCCGGCACCCTGCAAAAGATCGGCTATGCTGTAACCCTGGTAGGGAGAAAGCGGGATAATTCCCTTCCGCTGAACCAAAAGGAGTTCAGGCAGGTGCGTTTACCCTGCTTTTTTAGCAAAGGGCCGCTTTTTTATATAGAATTTAATTTTAGACTACTGCTATATTTGCTATTAAAACCAACTGATTATATCTGTTCAATAGATCTGGATACCATTTTACCCTGCCTCGTCGCTTCCGCTGTCCGGGGTACTAAAAGAATCTACGATGCACACGAATATTTTACGGAACAGAAGGAAATTATCCGCCGACCTGCCATCCAACGGGTATGGAAAGCCGTCGAAGGGTTTGCTGTTCCCTATTTTCGGACCGGCTATACCGTCAATAGCAAACTGGCCGCACTTTTCCGGGAGCAATATGGGGTAAATTATGCCGTGATACGGAATATTCCTATTAAGTACCCACTGGAAAACATTGATAATCAGAAAATTAATAAATTCATATTATACCAGGGAGCTGTTAACGAAGGGAGGTGCTTTGAGCAACTCATCCCTGCCATGAAATGGGTCAATGCACCTTTGTACATCGTTGGCGGTGGTAACTTCATGGAGCAAACTGCCGAACTGATCCGGTATTATAAGCTGGAACACAAGGTTTTTTTGAAAGGATACCTCCCACCCGATCAACTCCGGCTGCTGACCCAACAGGCCGCCATCGGGGTCACCCTTTTTGAGCCCAACGGCATGAATCAATACTACTCCCTGGCCAATCGCTTTTTCGATTACATGATGGCCGGCATCCCTCAAATCTGCGTCAACTATCCGCTGTATAAAGAACTGAATGACCTGTACGGATTTGCCGAAAT
The DNA here is from genome assembly GCA_035254545.1 of Sediminibacterium sp. Lineage (GTDB taxonomy): Bacteria > Bacteroidota > Bacteroidia > Chitinophagales > Chitinophagaceae > Sediminibacterium. The sequence continues at coordinate 9,900 of DATFAP010000027.1, forward strand.
GATCCCCGATACCCACCCGCTTACCATTGGGGAAGCACTGAACAAAATACTTACCAATACTGTTGTATACGAACAGCTCAGGCTAAACTGCCTCAGCGCCAGGGAAACACTTCACTGGGAAAACGAAGCGAATCTGCTTATTCAATTTTATAGCAATACCTGAATTTGAACAAACACCTGCATATCATCTCATTCGACGTGCCCTACCCGGTTAATTACGGGGGGGCCTGTGATGTGTTTTACAAACTGGAAGCCCTGTACCAACAGGGAGTGAAAATCCATTTTCATTGTTTCAGTTATGGCCGGGGGGAACAAGCTATCCTGAATCAGTATTGCGAATCAGTCCATTATTACCGGCGCTCCATAGGGCATAAAGGATTTTCGGCAACACTGCCCTATATCGTTTCCAGCCGGATCAATGAATCCTTGTTCCATAACCTGCTCAGGGATGATTATCCTATTTTGATGGAAGGTGTTCATTGCACCTACCTGCTCAACGATGCCCGCTTCCGCAAACGCCGTTGCCTGGTGAGACTGCACAATGTAGAGTACCTGTATTACAGGGAATTATTCCGGAACAGTTCTTCCCTTTTTAAAAAAGCCTATTACTGGCGGGAATCGCGCCTCCTGCGATCTTATGAACGGCAGATTGCATCCAAAGCCATTTTTGAGGGAATAAAGGAAGCTGATAACGAAGTGTACCGCCGGGAATTTGGCTGCCAGGATATAGCAGAGCTCCCATTGTTTATTCCCCACTGGAAACTGGAATGCCAGGAAGGAATGGGCTCCTACTGCCTCTACCATGGAGACCTGAATGTGGATGCCAATGAAAAAGCAGCTATCTGGTTATTGGAAAAAGTGTTTAATGAATTGGAGATCCCCCTGGTCCTGGCTGGCAAAAATCCTTCGAAGAAACTGATCGAAAGAGCCCACTTCAATAATTATACCTGCCTGGTACCCAACCCGTCCGAAAAGGAAATGCAGGATATGATTGCCAAAGCACATATTCACCTGATTCCTTCCTATATCCGCACAGGCATGAAAGTGAAACTGCTGAATGCCCTGTACAACGGACGGCATTGTGTGGCTAACAAAGCTACCATAGAAGGAACCGGGCTGGAAGCTGCCTGCCATGTGGTGGAAACAGCCGGGGAGTTCAGGGAACTGATTGGCCGGCTTTATCCCCAGCCATTTCTGGCGGAAGAAATTAAACTCAGGAAAGAATTATTGCTGAACAGATTCAACAATGAAAGCAATGCCCATCGTCTGATCAACCGGATCTGGGGGAACAATCAATAAAGCTGCTATTCCTGTACAACAGGGTTAGCACTGTCGATTACCCTTCCGTTCTCTGTTTTCAGCATGCGACCAGGATAACGGTTGATGACAATAAAATCGTGGGTAGCCATAATTACTGAGGTCCCATAATCTTTGGCGATCTGGATCAGCAATTGCATGATCTCATCGCTGGTTTCCGGATCCAGGTTTCCGGTAGGCTCATCGGCCAGGATCAGCTTGGGAGAATTGAGGAGCGCCCTTGCAATATCAATCCGCTGCTGTTCACCACCGCTCATTTCAAAAGGCATTTTAAATCCTTTGCTTTTTAACCCTACTTTATCTAAAACATCATTGATCTTTTCGTCCATCAGCCGTTCGTCTTTCCAGCCGGTAGCTTTCAATACAAACTTCAGGTTCTCGTAAACATTCCGGTCGGTCAGTAATTGAAAGTCCTGGAAAACGACGCCGAGATTCCTTCTCAAAAAAGGCACTTTTTTCCAGTCCATTTCCCGCAGGTCAAATCCTACCACGGTACCCTTTCCTTCAGTAAGGGTCAATTCTCCATAGAGCGTTTTGAGCAGGCTGCTTTTTCCGGTTCCGGTTTTACCTACCAGATAAACGAACTCTCCTTTTTTAATCTCAAAATTGACATCTTTCAGGATCAGGCTGCTTCCCTGATAGATGTTTGCATTTTGTAGTGATATTACCGTTTCGGGCATAACTGACTATTAAAAATGTTATTCAAACAAATATACGCATTGAATGCGCTTTGGTATTTGTTAATATTGGTATTCAAGGGTTCCGAAATCTCCTTTGAGGCGCAGGCCTGACCGGCCATTAACGGCAGCTTCCACCCGGCCTACCACCTGTGCCTCAATGTTGAAATGAGCGGCAGTCCTGATCATTTTTTCTGCGGCCTCGGCACTTGTAAAAATTTCCAGTCTGTGCCCCATATTAAATACCTGGTACATTTCTCTCCAGTCGGCGCCGGAATTGGTTCTGATCAGTTCAAATACGGGCGGCGGCTCAAAAAGATGGTCTTTGATAATGGTCAGGGGCCGGGGCAGGTATTTCATACACTTGGTCTGTCCTCCCCCGCTGCAATGGATCACGCCGTCGACTGCATCAAACTGCTCTTCCATGATTTGTTTCAGCAGCGGTGCATATGTTCTGGTCGGCGACAGCAGCAGTTTGCCCACATTCATGGTTTCTCCGTTGATCTGCAGGGTATCGGTCATTTTATTCTTTCCGATATACACTACTTCATCCTGCAGGGTGGGCTCAAAGGTTTCGGGATACTGTGCTGCATAATATTTCTCCAGCACATCATGACGGGCGCTGGTTAACCCGTTGCTACCCAACCCGCTGTTGTATTCCGTTTCATAACTGGCTTTACCGGCGCTGGAAAAGCCTACAAGTACATTGCCTTCCCTGATTTTTTCATTGGTCACCAGTTTATTTTTGGGCCATCTGGCCGTCATGGTCCCATTCACCGCAATGGTTCTGACCACATCACCCACATCAGCGGTTTCTCCACCCAGATAATGTATATGTACCCCAAAGGATTTCAGGGTATCGAAAAAATCCTGTGTGCCATTGATCACCGCTTCCAGTACTTCGCCCGTAATAACACCTTTGTTCCGGTCGATGGTAGAGGAGAAAAGCAGGTTATCGGTAATGCCGATACAAAGCAAATCATCCAGGTTCATGGCCACCGCATCCTGGGCTATCCCCTTCCACACACTCGCATCTCCGGTTTCCTTCCAATACAGATAGGCCAGGATACTTTTGGTGCCCGCACCGTCTGCATGCATGATATTTACCCATTCGGCATCTCCGCACAGGTAATCCGGATAAATTTTACAGAAAGCATGGGGATACAATCCCTGGTCCAGTTGCTGAATGGCAGCGTGTACTTCTTCTTTTTGTGCAGATACCCCTCGTTTAGCGTATAATGACATGGAATGGATGATTCGTTTAATGCTGCAAATGTACAGATAAGTCCTCTTTCCTTCTTACTTTTACCGCCTATATGAAGGTACATCGTGAACTGGTGGGTTCTTTACCCGATTTCCGCAATGCAGTAGTAACCATTGGCTCTTTTGATGGTGTTCATCTGGGGCATCGTAAAATCATTGCCCAGCTAAAAGCAGAAGCCCGCAGCATCAATGGAGAAACCATCATTATCACGTTCCACCCCCATCCCCGCAAAATTATTTCTTCCGTTCCCGGCGATGTGAAGCTGCTGAACACCCTTTCTGAAAAAACAGCCCTGCTGGAAAAAGCCGGCATTGATCACCTGGTAGTAATTCCTTTTGATCATGTTTTTGCCAACCAGTCTGCAGAATCCTATATCAATGATTTTCTTTACCGGTACTTCAGGCCAAAAGTGATCATTATCGGATACGACCATCGTTTTGGCAAGGGACGTACAGGCAATTACCAGTTGCTGGAAGCGCGCGGCAGGGAACTGGGGTTCTCTGTTCAGGAGATTTCAGAAGAATTGCTCGACGAAGTGGTCATCAGTTCCACCAAAATCAGGCAGGCGCTGCTCAGCAATGAAATTGAGCTCGCCAATGAATACCTGGGTTATTCCTACTTTTTTGAAGGACTGGTGATTGAGGGCAATAAACTGGGACGTACCATCGGCTATCCAACCGCCAACCTCCATATTAACGCCGAAGACAAACTGATTCCGGGAAATGGCGTATATGCTGTGGAGATCATGCACAACAGTTTGCGTTACTATGGCATGATGAACATTGGGCTCCGGCCTACCGTGGATGGAAAAAAGAGAGTGATTGAAGTAAACATTTTTGACTTCAATAAAGACATTTACGGACAGGAAATACAGGTGGCCATCCGCTATTACCTGCGCGGAGAGGTGAAATTCAACGGGCTGGAGGAATTGAAAGGCCAATTGAAAACAGATCAGGAACAAGCCCGATTGCTGCTTGAAAAAAGAAAATAACGATCAGTACATTATTTTTACCACCAGTTCCTTCAGCAATCCTGCATCGGAAGTGCCGCCATCATGCACCCCTACGCTCCTGAGATTGTATTCGTGCAGGAGCAGTAATACTTTCTCTACACCCGCATAGTCGTATTTCCTGGCGGCAGACAGATAATCTTTTACAAAGTATGGATTCACCCCCAACGCTGCGGCAGCGGATCGCTCATCCGGGTTAGGGAGGCTTTTTAAGATATAGAGTTTACTGAAAAAATTATATACCGATGGCAATATCAACTGAATGGGGCCAGCCTTGGGGTTGGCCTCAAAATACTGGATGATGCGGATACTCCTCGACAGGTCTTTCTGCGCAATAGCCGCCTGCAGTTCAAACACGTTGAATTCCTTGCTTACGCCAATATATCGTTCTATATCGTCTTCGCTAATACTTTTCTTCCCGGCCAGGTTCAGGGTCAGTTTCTCTACCTCATTTTCAATCCGGCTCAGATCGTTACCAATATGATCCACCAGCATATGGAGTGCCTTGGGATTGATCTGCAGCCCCTTTTCCTTGATGATATTACCCGCCCATTCCGGTAGCTGGTTGTCGTACAGTTTCTTAGTGGTCAGTACTTCCGCCTTCTCCTTCTGTTTCAGTGTTTTGGCCAGTTTGGAACGGCCATCCACTTTCTTATCCTTGTAGCTCACCACAAAAACGGTGGAACCGAGCGGGTGATCAATATAGGATTCCAGTTTTTCCACCTCCTTCATGTGCTGCGCCTCTTTCAGGAGCACCACCTGCCTTTCCGCAAACATCGGATAGCGGCGGCAAGCATTTACCACTGCTGTCCAGTCGGCATCCCTTCCGTAAAATACACTTAAATTAAAACCGGCTTCGGCTTCAGAAATAATGTTCTTTTCGGCATAATCTACCAGAACATCAATAAAATAAGGCTCATCCCCCTCCAGCCAGTAAACAGGTTTGTAGGCCCCTATTTTCCATTCTCTCAGTATTTTTTCTGCAGACATATTGCAAAGATGGGCCATTTTTTTGTTTTGGCACGGTTTTGGTTTTGTTTGACGAAACACTATTTCAGGATCAAAAAACACATAGATTATGAGCTATCAATCAAGTACCACGGGTGAAAATCAACCCAAAGACAACCGGAAAGTCATTTACGGAGTTCTCATTGCAGCCCTGATCGGCACCTGGGGATATATCTTTTATGATAAGAGCAAAACCAGCGAACAGATTTTCCAGATGGAAACAAAGATCAGCAACATTGATAGCGCAAGGGTAGCCATTCAGCAAGACTTCATGAATGTTTCCGCCAAAGCAGATTCCCTTACGCAGGATAACCTGCAGTTACAAGGTGAACTGGCCGAAAAAAGCGCTGATATCAAAAAACTGAAAGGAGACATCGGCAGCATCCTGAAAAAGAAAAATGCCACCGCAAGTGAACTGGCCCAGGCCAAGAAAATGATTGGTGAGCTGAACGGAAAAATTGACGGCTTATTTGCAGAAATTGAAAAGCTGAAAGGTGAAAACACCCAATTGACCAATGCCAACCAGCAGTTGAATACCGAAAAAACACAACTCACTGCGGAAAAGCAGGGTCTGGAACAAAACCTCAATGCTACCACTGCGGAGAAAAAGCAACTGGAAGAAAAAGTAGATGTGGCTTCTACCCTCCGTGCAACCAATATCGCCATCACTGCCATCAAAGTAAAAAGCAGTGGTAAGGAGAGAGAAACCAGTACGGCTAAACGCGCAGACCTGATCCGGATTTCTTTTGTGATCGACGAAAATAAAATTACTCCTTCCGGCACCAAAGACTTTTATGTAGTTGTTACCGGAACCGATGGCCAGGTTGTTACCGAAGGCGCCAGTTTCAACACCAGGGATGAAGGCAGCAGGCCTTATACCAGCAAGGTTACCGTAAACTACGAGCAGAACAAAATGATTCCCGTAAGCTTCGACTGGAAACAGACAGACCGCTTTAAAGACGGCAACTATAAAATTGAGATCTACAACAACGGATTCAAAATCGGACAGGGAACCAAAACCCTCAAAAAGGGCTTATTCTGATCCGTACCTATACAAAACCAATATAAATACTGCAGCCCCAAACGGGGCTGTTTTATTTTATACCCGGATAAGCTTATTTTTATTGCAATGATTCGATCCTTATTTCATTGGAAATCGCTGCTAATCATAATTGCCGTTACTATTGTTTGCGGAACCATTGTGTACTCCCGGTATGTGGCCGGCAAGATTTCTGTGGAAGAGCGGAAGAATGTGGAAGCATGGGTGGAAGCGGAAAGAACCATTTTAAATTCCTCCGACCAGATCAGTATCAACCTGGCCTCCAAAATCTCATCCGAAAACAAGGAAATCCCTATTATTGAAACCACCGAACAGGACATTCCAACCGGTAATTTCATTAACATTGATACGGCAAGAGTAAGAGAAGATTCCAATTATCTCCGGACCAAACTGGCCGAATTTAAGCGATACAACCGGGAGCCGATCGTATTGGTATTAAAAGACAATCCCTATACCGTTATTCATTACTATTATGGAGAAAGCGAACTCCTGAAGGAGGTAAAATGGTACCCCATCATTCAACTGGTGATTGTAGCACTTTTTATTACCATTTCATTTTTTGCCTTACAAACCAGGTACAGGAGTGCACAGGATCAGCTCTGGGCATCCATGGCCAAGGAAACAGCTCACCAACTGGGGACCCCGCTCAGCAGCCTGGAGGGCTGGCTGGAAATTTTGAAGGAGAAAAAAGAGAACGAAACCATTGTTCCGGAAATCACCAAGGATCTTAACCGGTTGATGCTGATCTCCGACCGCTTTGGCAAAATCGGAAGCACGCCGCACCTGGAATTACATCGTCCTGTAGAACAGGTGATAGCTGTACTGAACTACATGAAAAAAAGAAGCAGTGAGCAGGTCATTTTTACGATTGATCCGGGAAACCTGGAATCACTTCAGGTTTATCTTTCTCCAACCTTGTTTGATTGGGTCTTCGAAAATCTATTGAAGAATGCGCTGGACGCGATGGAGGGAAAGGGCGCCATTCATATCCGGTTTCTGCAACAGGGTCATCAGTTACTGATTCAGGTACAGGATACCGGCAAGGAAATTCCCAAACACCTGCTGAACAAAGTATTCAAAGCCGGATTCACCACTAAAAAAAGGGGCTGGGGGATCGGCCTGTCGCTGAGCAAAAGGATCATGGAGCAATACCACAGGGGATCGCTCAACGTCAGTTGGAGTGAACCCGGGAAAGGCAGTGTTTTTACAGTTACAATTCCTCTTCCATCAAACCTGGTGCAGGCATAATATTGTTTCCCCATAAATTCATGACCAATAACCACTGATGAACAGACTGCGGTGTGGTTGTTTCCGTATACAAATTGGCTTCCCCGCACAATTGCAGCAGTTCATATCCGGCACTGCTTCTGTCTGCGGCAAACACCGGCTGATTCAATTGCGTCAGGCAATGATTCATGCGGGAAAGTTTTTCATCGGAGAGATGGTCAAATGCATGTTCCTGCATCAGTTGCCCTGTCGCATTGACCAGCAGGTTACAATAAATTGTTTTCATACGGGTGGTTTACTGCAAAAAACAACTTTGGTATGAATGAATAATAAAGTTTATGTAAACAAATTGTTACGCAGCAATAAAGTGGAAAACAGGTGGGTAAACCCCACCTGTAGTTCCTCTTGCTTAAAGCTGCCGTTTGATGGACCCGCCACTATTGGTGTTGATGTCTCTGATCAGCCCTTCTCCTTTATAGCGAATAGATCCGCCACTATTGGCTTTTGCAGATAATTCCTTCACTACGTTTATTTGTGCATTTCCTCCGCTGGAAGCCTTGGCAAAACATTTGGTTGTTTCAAAATCGGAGCCGCGGAATAAACCTCCGCTGCTAACGTCTATATCCAGCAGGTCTGCCTTACCACTGATTTTGATAGAGCCGCCGCTGCTGGCATAAGCATTCAATGTATTCAATTGAAGATCAGTTCCTGAAACAGATGCACCACTATTGGCATCCAGCCCGTCCAGTTTCGTGTAAGACACGTATACCCTTACTTTCCAGTTCTTCCAGGTATTCCAAAGCTTCCACTCTCCTTCCCGGTAAATCTTCAGCACGCCGTTAGACACTTCTGTTTTTACCTGATCCAGATAAGCCAGATCGCCTACAGACACAGCCAGTTCTTCCCGGTCTCCTTTGGTAATCAGTACTTCAATTCCCGAAGAGGCTTTGATACTGTGGAATCCGGATACAGGCCTTTTTTGACTATTGGCTTCACTCACTTCTTTCTGGGCAAAACCCAACTGCAATATCAGCAGGCAGAGTGCAAGGGATATGATCTTTTTCATTCGTTTTTTTCATGAAACGAAGCAGCCCGGATTATGTTACAGCCGGAGCCTGATTAATTTCCGGCTGGTTAGCGGAGTACCACTGCTCCGAGTGCCGGCAGATGCACTTTGATTTTATAGCACCTGGAAGCTTTATCAACCAGTTCGGACGGGATGGAAGGATTAAACACATCACCGGTTCCCCAGAACTCTTTGGCATCACTGTTAAAAATTTCTGCCCATTTCGCTTTGCCATGCACATAAATTTCCCAATCATTCCGGACTACCGGTGTAACATTCAGTATCACGAGTACATCGTCTTTATCCTTTTTACCTTTTCTTTTATATACCATCACCGAATCGCTCCGGTGATTCAGGTCTACCCATTCAAACCCGCCGGGTTCAAACTGTTTCTCATACAAAGCAGGTTCCGACCGGTAAAGTTCATTCAGTTTCTGTACACAGTATTTCATACCGCCGTGGCTCATAAACTGCAGGAGGTCCCATTGCAGCTCCGTTTTATGATTCCATTCGGCAGTGGCGGCAAACTCATTCCCCATGAAGAGCAACTTTGCGCCGGGGTGTGTAAACATATAGGTGTATAACACCCGGAGATTGGCAAATTTCTGCCATTCATCACCGGGCATTTTATAGATCATCGGGCTCTTGCCATGCACTACTTCATCGTGACTTAAAGGCAACATAAAATTTTCATCGTAGAAATACATCATGCTGAAAGAGAACTTGTCCTGGTGAAACTGGCGGAATAGGGGATCCAGTTTAAAATAGTCCAGCGTATCGTGCATCCATCCCATCATCCATTTCATGCCAAACCCAAGCCCGTCTTCGAAAGTTGGCTTACTGATCTTTGGCCAGTCCGTTGCCTCTTCTGCAATGGTCTGAATATCCGGAAAGTCTCTGTACAAGGTTTCATTGAGGTCCTTAATGAATGCAATGGCTTCCAGGTTACCGTTGCCACCGTATTCATTGGCTTCCCATTGCCCCTGGTTTCTGCTGTAATCGAGCCTGAGCATGGAACTGACGGCATCTACCCTCAGGCCGTCTGTATGAAAAACATCGCACCAGAAACGGGCACTGCTGATCAGGAATGATTTAACCTCCCCCCTCTTGTAATTAAATATATAGGAATTCCAGTCGGGGTGATACCCTTTGCGCATATCTGCATATTCGTAAGTATGTGTTCCATCAAACATAAACAGACCATGTGCATCATAAGGAAAATGTGATGGAACCCAGTCCAGAATCACACCTATACCGGCCTGGTGAAAGGCATCCACGAGCGCCGCATAATCCTGCGGCGATCCGAAACGCGAAGTGGGTGCAAAATAACCGGTCCCCTGGTATCCCCAGCTACCATCGAAAGGGTGTTCCATCACTGGCATAAACTCCACATGCGTAAAACCCATTTCCTTTACATACGGCACCAGTCTCTCTGCAATCTGCGCATAACTATTATAGGACTCTTCATCGTTTTTATCCGGACGCATCCAACTGGCCAGATGCACTTCATAGACTGAATAAGGCGATTGAAGGGAATTGTGTTTTTTTCTTGTCTTCATCCACACTGCATCATTCCAGTCGTAACCGGGCTGCCAGGTTATGGACGCGGTAAAAGGACGTTTCTCCCAAAAATGTGCAAAGGGATCGCCTTTGTCTAGCTGAACGCCCTGATATCCGTGGATATGATACTTATAAGCCTCTCCTGCATGCAGGTTGGGAATAAATCCCTCCCATATGCCCGAGTTATCCTGCCGAACTTTCAGCGGATGTGAAGATTTATCCCAGTTATTAAAATAGCCCGTTACCGAAATAAATGTGGCGTTGGGCGCCCATACGGCAAAATAGGTACCCCAGGTATCCAACACGGAAATCTGTTTATTCCCCAAATAATTATACAGGCTATAATGGGTTCCGGATTGAAAATTGCGCACATCTTCATCCGTAAACAGCGAATAATTCCAAACAGGCTGGTATTTGTCTACAAAATGAATTTCCTCATATTTTTTCTGTTCCTGCATTCCAACCTTCTTTAGTTTAAGCACTCCTTTATCGGTAGAAATAATGGTTTTTTTCACTGACTGATTGGAATTGGATTTTGCCATTTATACATTTTAACTTAATGTTATAACTAAATATTTAGTTTAACACGAAGATTTGTTGAATTTACAACATTATTTATCACCATACGAGAATATCACTGCAATTATGAGAAGACTTAGCCTGCTGCTGCTTTGTACCTGCCTGCTTTACACAGGATTAAATGCCCAGTCCAAACAGGGTGTCCTGAAAGGATATGTAACGGATACGCTGAATAAACAAAATCTTGGCAATGCGGTAATTGCCTTGCTAAGGCCCAAAGACTCCGTACTACTTAAATATACCCGCACCGACCAATCGGGAAAATTTGAGATCCCGCATCTTTCCGGAGAAAAATATCTGGTGATGATCAGCTATCCCGGCTATGCGGATTTCGTGGATATTGTAGAGGTTGCAGGGAATCGGCCAACCGATATGGGCAAAGTGGTCATTCTCACCAAAGCAACCCTGTTGCAGGAAGTGATTGTTAAACAAAATATCAGCGCCATGCGGATGAAGGGAGACACCACCGAATACAGGGCCGACAGTTTTAAAGTAAGCGCCAATGCGGATGTACAGGAACTTTTACGCAAAATGCCCGGTATCCAGGTAAACAGTAAGGGAGAGATCACCGCTCAGGGTGAAAGAGTGCAGAAAGTGCTGGTAGACGGTGAAGAATTCTTCAGCGATGACCCGGCTGTTGTAACCAAAAATCTGCGGGCGGATGCCGTAGACAAGGTGCAATCTTTCGACAAAAAAACCGATCAGGCTGCCTTCACCGGAATAGACGACGGACAGAAAATAAAGACCCTTAACATTCAATTAAAGGAAGACAAGAAGAAAGGTTATTTCGGGAAAGCGGAGGCAGGAACGGATTTTGACAAGTACCGGTATGGAAAACTCCTGGGTAATGCCTTTAAGGGAAAACGAAAAGTATCGGGTTATCTCACTACAGACAATACCCGTTTTGAATCGCTGAACTGGGATGAAAACAGGAACTATGCGGGCGATGCAAATATCACCACCGAAGTAACAGATGACGGAGGGATTATGATGTGGAGCTCCGGTGATGAATTCAGTTGGGGACGCGGATATCCCAATTCTGTTACGGGCGGTCTGCATTTCAGTAAAAAGTGGAACAAAGACAAACACAACAGCAATAATACCTATCAGTTCAACCAACTGGATGTAACCGGTATTACCACCAGTAAAACACAGAATATTCTGCCCGATACCAGTTTCATCAATACAACCGAACAGAACCAGGATGCAACCCGTAACAGGCATAAAATCACGAGTTTTTATGAATGGCAGATCGATTCAAGCAGCTCTTTAAAACTGACCGTAAGAGGTTCCGCTGTCAACAGCAATACGAGAACCAATTACCTTGGCAGGTCCATCAGCGAAGACAACAAGATCATCAATGAGAGCGACCGCACCACTTCCAATGTAGAGGACAACAATACACTCAACAACAATCTCCTCTGGAGAAAAAAATTCAAAAAAACGGGAAGAACCATTACCGTCAACTCCGACTTTAATTTTAATAACAGGGAAGGAAACGGGTTCCTGCTGGCAAAGAACAGCTATTTTGATGCAGGCGGTGGATTAACCAAGCTGGATAATATTGATCAGAAAAAAGTGAACAAACAACAGGTAACCACCGTAAATTCATCCCTCTCTTATACCGAACCGCTTTGGAAAAACACGTTCCTGGTACTCAACTACAAGCTCAACGTCAACAAAAACGATGCAGAAAGAAGCACCTATACCAAGAACGGAAGTGGCAAATATGAAACCGGCGTGGATTCGCTCAGCAACCACTTCATTTTTAATACGGTAGGACATGCCGGCAGTGTAAGTTTCCGGTACAATGTAAAGAAGTTCAACTTCAACGTGGGAAGTGGATTGGGTACTACAGTGTACAAAATGAATGACCTCAAAAAAAATACCGACAGATCTGTCACTTTCAACAACTTCATTCCTTCATTCACGTTCAACTTTACCCCCAAGCAGCAGCGTAGGGTTACGCTCAGCTACAACGGAAGCACCCAAAATCCCAACCTGCAACAGATACAGCCCATCATCGACAATATAGACCCGCTGAATATCACCATTGGTAACCCCAACCTGAAACAGTCTTTTGTAAACAAATTTAGTTTCCGGGCCTCCGATTTCAAAGTATTGAAAAGCAGGTATATGTCTGTCAATGTAAACTACACACAAACCAATAATGCCATTTCAAATGCCAGCTTTGTGGATGAGTTGGGCAGAAGAGTGTCACAGGCCATTAATGTAGACGGTAATTACAACCTGTCTGCCCATGCCAATTATGGATTTGATGTGGTTCCTTCCATGAACCTTAGTTTTGGTGCAGGCCCTTCCAGGTCCAGGTATGCGAGCAAGGTAAACGGGGTTGATAATATCACAGAGAACAATTCCTGGAATTTCAGCATCAACTCCGGCTACTGGTCGGATAAATGGATCAATTACTGGTTTAATTTCGATGCGAACTATAATCATTCCAGTTCTTCCATTCGCCCGGACATCGTTACCAAATACTGGTCGTATAATATGAATTCGAACCTCCAATTCAAATTCAAAAAGATCAAAACCTATATAGACCTGGAGCTGGAGGCCAATTTGTACCAGAAAACATCGGTATTTGCCAACCAGCGCGATGTTTACCTGGTGAGCGGCTCTGTCAGAAAAGGTATTTCCAAAAACGATCAATGGGAAATTAAAATGCACGTAAATGATATCTTCAACCAAAACCTGGGCATCAGCAGAAATGTAAACAGCAACTTCATTTCCGAAACCACCAATCAAACCATTCAGCGCTATTTCCTTTTGTCGCTGATCTGGAATTTTAACAAAAACGGTAAACCCGCAAATGCAGGATTTTAATATGAAAACAATTACAACACTCCTATTTAGCTTATTTATACTTGCAGCTACTGCACAAACCCGGTTCATTCAGTATGGAAGGGTGGAATATGAAAAGAAAATAAATCAGCACAAGCCGCTGGAAGACGATGCCGACAATGTATGGAACGCAGAAAGGATGAAAAGCATTCCGAAATTTGTAACAGACCTGTATGAACTGAAATTCAGCAGCAATAAATCGGTTTACAAACTGGCCAAAGAAAACCCCGACAACAGGTACATGATGTGGGGGTCAAAGCCCAGCGAGTCGGATGCGATCATAACGGATTTACAGACCGGAACCATCAGCAGCCAGAAAGATATTTTCGAAAACACTTATCTGCTCAAAGATTCCGTCCGGAACCTGGAATGGAAAATCAGTAATGAAACCCGCGAAATTGCAGGATTTGAATGCAGGAAAGCCGTGACCAAAATATGCGATTCCGTGTATGTGGTTGCCTTTTACACAGATCAGATTCCGGTGAGCGCCGGACCTGAAAGCTTTTCCGGTTTACCGGGGTTGATCCTGGGACTGGCCGTACCGCGTTTGTATACTACCTGGTTCGCCACTAAATTGGAATTGATTGAACCTACGGCAGCGCAACTGAATCCGGCACAGAAGGGAAAGAAAGTAACCCGGCAACAGATGTTGGCCGAACTCAATAAAGGATTGAAAGACTGGGGAAAGGAAGGCGCAAGAAGAATCTGGGTTTCTCAATTGTAGCCCGCAAAGATCAATGGCAATCGATGGCAGTGTTCCCGGTTAAATTGGGAGACATATAAGGGCTGATATAAGGGATGTTCAGGTTCAGCCCGCGAAGTACCAGCATTGTACCGATCACCAGCGATACCAGCGGTACCATCTTACGGAAATGGGCTTTCATTTGTACGGACATACTTTGCCCCGCAATGATGACCAGCACCATCGCAGGGATCGTCCCCAGCCCAAAAAAAGTCATGAACAGCACCGACTGGCTCAGTTCACCGGCTACTGCTGCTGCAGCCACGGCCATATATACCAACCCACAGGGCAAAAAACCATTGAGTATCCCTACCGGAAACATCCATCCGGCCTGTTGTTTCTTCATCAGGAACTGTAATGCGTTCAGTTGTGCATTGGATATGCCTGCAGGTAATTTGATCTTTTTATGGGCAAATAGGCGGGGAAGAATTACGGAAAGCACAATCAGGATGCCAAGTATCACGGAGAGGGTTTGCGTTAACCCGAACCAGTTCACGCCCCTGCCAACCAGGCCCACCAGTAAACCAATGGAAGCATAAGCAGTAACCCTTCCTGCATTATACAGCAGCATTGCAATCCATTTTACCGGCGCACTGAACTGGCGGAAAGGCAGCGAGAGTGCCAACGGTCCGCACATACCCACACAGTGTATACTACCGCCCAAACCCGCCAGAAATGCTGTGATGATCAGTAGCTCCATGCCTTGTTGTTATTGAATAAAAATAACCTGTTCGGTAAAGTAGGGCTTTGCGTTCAGTTCAAAAGAAACACGTACAATATACTTTCCCTTAACAAAACTTTTTTTATCGAAGCTATACATACCGGAAGCAGAAGGATTTAATGCCAGTTTTTTATCGGCTTTCTCAGAAGCCGGATTATAAAAATGCACCTGACCCTTCGTCATAGATCCGGCGGTTACAGAATCAATTGTAATTTCTACCTGTCCGTCTTTGTCGGAAATAGAAATGGGCTGAGCCAGATTATTGGCATTGGCAACACTTTCTATATGTGTATTATAGGTTAGTTCCTTGCTGTAATAATCTTCCTCGGCCATTTCGGTATTCAGCATCATGCTCTTTACTACAAAAAAAAGTATGAAACAAACACCTGCCACGTATGCAATAATGATTTTAGTACCCCACCCCATTTGATTAGCTTTTAAAATTCACTGATAAAAGTAGCTGTTTTTGTTTCCATAACCTTGCTTCCACTCATTAACCTGATCTCGTATTTCACTTTTCGCTTATGTACGTCGCCAGGTTTTACTTTTATGAAAAAGGTTTCTTCTGTAAGCTGGCGACCTTTCAGAGAATCCAGCGGAAGTCCGATCCTTTCCAGTTTAACAGAAGGGTCAGTCGCTTCCAGGTGATACGGAAGGGCTTTATTGCTCTTATTGGTCACTTTAATCCGGTATAAATTACTAATGGTGCCATCCGCATTCTCCTGTATGGTTTGTCCGGGGACCCGCATGATGGTTGCATCAAAAGTGGTTCTGGTGACCACCAGGATACCTAATAAGACCATCAGGATAGCAAGTACCGCGGTATAGCTTTTAATCCGGTAGGTAAATTCGAATTTTTTACCGGTGGCTATCGTGTTTTCTGATGCATAAGTAATCAGGTCGGGATCCTTACCCACATTCTTCATCATCATATTGCAGGCATCGATGCAGGCCGTACAATTAATGCATTCAAGCTGTGTGCCATTCCGGATATCGATATTGGTAGGGCAAACATTCACACACATTTTACAATCAATACAATCGCCTGTTTGAGCTGAATTTTTCTTATCCCGGGGCTCTCCTCTCAGATAATTATAGGCCACCAGGATGGAGTTCTTATCGAGCAAAACTCCCTGCAATCTTCCGTATGGACAAACCACGGTACAAACGATTTCCCGGATAAAGGCATAAACAGCGTAAAATACCAGTGTGAAAAAGAAAATGGCAATAAATCCGACAATATGCTCCGAAACAGGCTCGCGCATGATTTTGAGCAATTCATCCACACCAATGATATAGGCCAGGAAGGTATTGGAAATCAGGAAAGAGATCAACAGGAAAACAATATGTTTGATCGCTTTACGAACATAGATTTCGGTTGTCCAGTCCTTTTTATCGTTAAGGCGTTGCTTGTTGGCATCCCCTTCAATCAGATACTCGATCTTACGGAAGACCATTTCCATGAATATGGTTTGAGGGCAAACCCATCCACAGAATACTCTTCCGTAGATCAAAGTAAATATGATAACGAACAGAACGGCAATGAGCATACCGATTCCGAACATGATAAAGTCCTGGGGAGTGAACAACTGGCCGAAGAAAGTAAATTCTCCTTCCGGGAAATTGAACTGAAACATCGGCGTTCCATCCAGCTTAATGAAAGGCAGGGCAAAGAACAGGATCAGGTAAAAATAACTCAGCCATGTTCTGTATTGGTAAAATTTACCCCTGGGTTTTAATGCATACACCCATTTACGTTTGCCCTTTTCTGTTACGGTAGAATGCCGGTTTCTAAAGTCTTCATTTCCCTGTTCACTGCTCATAACGGTTCAATTTTATTTTATTTTGTTTTGGCAGCCGCAGAATCTGCTGCTGGTACCGGTGTTGCGCCATTCTCTGTAAACAACTCACCCTGCTTCTCCTTAGCCGGCGTAGGGTTGGTTCCCTTCAGCGACTTCACATAGCTGGCCAGTTGGGCGATCTGCATAGGCGAATAATCATCCTTCCACGACTTCATCCCTTTCTCCGGCCAACCGTACTTAATAGAGTAGAAAACAGATCCGATATCTCCTTTGTGTAACCAGTAATCATCGGTAAGGTTAGGTCCAATACCCGGTGCTCCGTTAACAATTGCACTTCCATTTTCCGCATGACAGGTAGCACAGGCTCCCGGTTTGGTAAACAGTGCTTTACCAGCAGCAATATCCGCTTCACCAAGCATCTTAACAGTTTTTTCGTCTACATTATTGGCAGACTTCTCCAGGTAAGCAGCCTGCTTTGCCGCAGCTATATCCATGGCGATCTGTAGTTCTTTCTGTTGCAGAGGTTTTGTGCCTGCAATGTGATAATTATAAATATAGATCATGCCAAATACCACAGTAAAGGCAAATGCCCACTGCCACCATGCAGGAACACTGTTATCCAGTTCCTTGATGCCATCGTAATCATGGCCAAGATCCAGCTTAATAATATCCTCCTGCGTATTCCTTTTGTACAGGCGGTCGAACCAGTAAATTTTTTCCTTCACCACTGCTTTGCCGGTTACAGCATCCACCGTAATGGCAGCTTCTTTCCTGAGGAAGTTTCTGATACCAAAGGTAAAGTAAAAAATGACGATCAGCTCCAGAACCAGCACAGAACCAATGATGTACATGATGGTTTCAGAAACAACCGTATTTGCAGGAGCCGCTGCAGGAGCCGCTGCCTGCGCCATCAGTGAATTGCTGGCAGCCGTCAGGCTTAAAATCAGGATGGCCACCTTGGCGAATGTGCCGTTTTTCTTCTGCTCCGCAATTTTATTGCGGATAGCCATAATGAAGACATTGCCCAATACGTAAATCACTGCAGCCAGCAATACCGTTACGCCCAGCAATGTATAAGCAAAAATGCTGTCATAAAAAACTTCCGGGGCCTTGGCCGGTTCTGCTGCTGCTGCGGCATCAGCGGCCTGTGCAGACAAAGACCCGCCAGTGCAAACAGATAACAACAGGGCAAGGAGGTAAATGACTTTCCTCTTGAGCAGTTGTTGATATGGTTTTAATGTAAGTGTCATAAGTATTTATTTATCAGTCATTGATTGGAATATTGCTTCTTTCATTCATAGAGTCTTTACTGGCGCTGAACACATACCAGGTTACCACTCCAAAGAACACAGTAAAGATCAGCAGTGATATCATCGGATAGATGCTAACATGATCAATACTGGTGAGATAATGTTTGAATTTCATAGAGTGTTTTTAGTGAAGGTTCTTAACTTCTTTCTCAGGCGCTTTTTTCAAATCGGTACCCAAACGCTGTAAGTAGGCGATCAATGCAATGATTTCTTTCTTACTGTCTGCTTTGATCTTACCGGCTTTCAGCTCTGTAGCGATCTCATCGGCCTGAATCTGCAGATCCTGGTTGGCTTTATCTGCATATCCCTCTTCGTAAGGAACACCCAGTGTTTGCATAGCCTTGATTTTTGCAGATGTAGTGGATATATCCAGGTCATTTTCAATCAGCCACGGATAAGCGGGCATGATACTTCCCTGAGAAATTTCATCAGGAGCATACATGTGCCTGTAATGCCAGCTATTGGGATATTTATTACCAACACGTGCCAGATCCGGGCCGGTACGTTTACTTCCCCACTGGAACGGATGGTCGTAAACAAACTCTCCTGATTTGGAGTAATCACCATAACGGGCAACCTCATCACGGAAAGGACGGACCATCTGTGAGTGACAGGTGTAACAGCCTTCACGGATATAAATGTCTCTACCCTGCAGTTCAAGCGGAGTATATGGTTTAACAGTGCTGATGGTCGGAACATTTTCTTTCACCAGGAAAGTAGGGATCAGTTCAATAGCTCCGCCGATAGATACCACAACCAGGCTCATTACCAGCATCTGAACGGGTCTGCGTTCAATTAATGAATGCCAGAAAACTTTGCCCTGCGGCAGGGGAACAGATTTGAGAGAAGGCGCTTCGTGCTCTTCTGTTGCAACAAAGGATCCGCTTTTAATGGTTTTCACCAGGTTAACCACCATCAGGATTACACCACCCAGGTAAATAGTACCACCCAATCCTCTTAAAATATACATCGGAATGATCCGGGTAACGGTTTCCAGGAATTGGTATTTCAACTGACCTTCCGGAGTAAATTCTTTCCACATCAACGCCTGTGAAAATGCAGCCCAGTACATTGGTATAGCATACAACAGGATACCGATTGTACCGATCAGGAAGTGTGTATTGGCCCATTTAACTGAATACAGCTTGGTATTGAACAGCCTTGGTACCAGCCAATACAGCATACCAAATGTTAAGAAACCGTTCCAGCCCAATGCACCAACGTGTACGTGCGCTACGACCCAGTCGGTATAGTGCGCAATCGCATTTACATTTTTTAAAGAAAGCATCGGACCTTCGAACGTACTCATACCATAGCAGGTCAGAGCTACCACAAACATTTTCAAAATGGGGTCTTCTTTCACTTTATCCCATGCACCGCGCAGGGTGAATATTCCGTTCAGCATACCGCCCCAGCTTGGGAGGATCAGCATGATACTGAATACCACGCCCAATGATTGCGCCCAGTCGGGTAAAGCGGTGTACAACAGGTGGTGAGGACCAGCCCAGATATAAATAAAAATCAGCGCCCAGAAGTGGATAATACTCCAGCGATAGGAATATACAGGTCTGTTGGCTGCCTTAGGTACAAAATAATACATCAGCCCCAGGTATGGTGTTGTCAGGAAGAATGCTACCGCATTATGCCCGTACCACCATTGTACCAATGCATCCTGTACGCCTGCATACCAACTGTAACTATGTGTCAGGGAAGTTGGCAATGCAAAGGAGTTCACAATATGCAGCAGTGCTACTGTAACCCATGTGCCAATCAGGAACCAGATGGCAACATATAAATGTCTTTCTCTTCTGGTTAAGATGGTACCAAACATGTTCACCCCAAATACAACCCAGATCAGGGTAATGGCAATATCAATCGGCCAGATCAGTTCTGCATATTCCTTACCTTCAGTTAAACCAAGGGGAAGTGTAATAGCGGCAAATACAATGATCAGTTGCCAGCCCCAGAAATGAATCTTGCCCAAAAACGGACTCCACATGCTGGTTTTCAGCAATCTTGGCAGCATGTAATAGGCGCCGGTATAAATACCATTACCTACAAATGCAAAAATAACAGCATTGGTGTGTAAGGGACGTAAACGCCCGAATGAGGTAAACGGAATACCGAGGTTGAGTGCGGGAAATGCGAGCTGAAAGGCCACGATTACCCCCACCAGCATTCCTACAATTGCCCAAACTATTGTTGCGTAAGCAAAGTTCCGGACAAGCCTGTTGTCGTAGGTGAATTTTTCTAGTTGCATATTTATTGGTTCTTATTGATTGGTTCTTGATTATTATCAAACAAAATTTTGTTGGCCGGTGAAAAACTGTCATCAAACTGCCCTGATTTGGCACTCCATATGAATGCCACTAAAAAACCAACAGCCACAATCAGGCTAACAGCCAGAAGCAGTACGATTACGATCACTTTCTATTTTTTTTATGGTGATTGGAATGTTGTTGAGGTGGCGCATGATGATGCGTTTTGGGGCAGGTTGAAATACCAAACGGCAGGTAAAGCGGGCAGAAGCTGATAACACTGGTAAGAATGAATATTCCTGCCAGCACCAGCAACACAATGGCTATTGTACCCCCTATTGCCCCCGTAAAGTATAAGACCCCCACCAGCAATGCCAGCAGTACCCTGACGGCCTTGTCGAGTGATCCTACATTTTTTTTCATATGTGTCGGTTTTGGTTTGGTTTTTTATTGTGTAATTGGTTGCATGATATTTCTGAAACAATTCCTTTCAATCAGGTATGACCCTGTTAATGTGGTGAGCACAATGCTCAGGGTACTCAATGGCATCAGGATGGCAGCTACCAACGGAGACATTTGCGCGGTTACCGAAAAGTAAATACCAAAAATATTATAGATCAGCGATATGATAAATGTGAGCGTAATCAAACGCTTAGACAGTTGGGCCGCCCGGATGTATTGCAACAGGAAGGGCAATTTATCTGCCAGCAAAATTGCATCACTGGCTGGCGAAAACTGTACGGTATTGTCTACCACAGCCAGGCCGATATTGCTTTTGCTTAATGCGCCAGCATCGTTCAGGCCATCTCCTACCATCATTACTTTGGCATTACTGTTCCGCAGGGCGGCAATATACTCCAGTTTATTTTCGGGAGACTGGTTAAAACGATATTGTACATTCCGGCGGAATTGCCCCGTCAGGTAATGCTCGGAGCGGTTGTTGTCGCCGCTTAAAACAGACACGTCACAAGGAATCCGGTTTATCATTTCATCCACGTGTTCACGCAGCAGATTGGCCACTTCATATTTTCCCAGCACTTTGTCGTTTACGGAAATCCATACTTCGGATCCGGTTTGCGCCACTCCCTGTTTTCCAACAAAATCGGCAGAACCCAACTTGTAATGGGTATCATTTTCCCAGGCTTCAATACCTCCACCTGCTACTTCTTTCATGTTTTCCAATGCTTTCCCATTTCCCTGAAGTGCATGCGCGATACTCTTACTGAGCGGGTGCAGTGATTGCGCAAACATAGCGGCAAACACCAACTCATCTTCGGTCGACGGCATTGCTCCTTCATATTTAACCGTTGATATATTCGGATAAGTAAGCGTACCTGTTTTATCAAATACGATATGGCTAATGAAAGGAATGGTTTGCATGATGTTGCCATTCTTGAGGTACAGACCATAGCGGCTGAATATATTCAGCAAAAAGCCCTGGGTAAATGTGGTGGTAAGCAGTAATGCACAGGGGCAGGCTACGATCAGCACGGCCGTCATGGCATCCCAGGCATTGGCGGGATTCACATTCATCCAGTAAATAAATGCACCGAATGCAATCAGCAATACCCCGGCGGCAAAATAATTACTGATAATACCGGTAAAGGTATACCCGTTCTTTTCTTCTTTCTTAAACGCTTCATTGTTCCACAGGCGGGTAAAATTACTTTGAGAAAAGGGTTTAACCACCAGTAGATCAATCACGCCACTGGTCTGTTTTCCGCCGGCATAAACAATCTCTCCCATTTTAACCGTAGTCGCTTCATTTTCACCGGTTACAAAACTGTAATCAATCTCAGCCTTTCCCTGAATCAGGATCCCGTCTACGGGAATCACTTCATTGTTCCGGATGCGGATACTATCGTCTACGCGAACCTCTGTTACCGGCAAATAAGACTCTTCTTTATTTTCATTAAGCTTGCAAACAGCTATGGGGAAATAGGCTTTGTAATCGCGGTTGAATTTAAGATCGGCGAAGGTCTTGGTTTGGAAAGCCCTTCCCAGCAACATAAAGAAAATGATGCCGGTCATACTGTCGAGGTAACCTGCTCCGGTTCCTGTTCCTATTTCATAGATGCTTCTTAAGAAAGCCACCACCAGTGCAAGAGATATAGGCGCATCAATGTTCAGCATTTTTTGCTTGAAGCCATACCAGGAGTTCACAAAGAATTCGGCACCACTGTAAAAAAGGACCGGTAGGGAAAGCAGAAGATTCAGTACCCTGAACATGCGGGGATCCAGACCATCCCTGGCCAGTGTTTCCAGGCCCAGGTATTCAGGGAAACTCAGCATCATGATATTGGCAAAGCAAAATCCGGCAATACCGATTTTAATCAGGGACTTGCGGGAAAGCATGCTGTGTTCCTTTACAGAATCAGTGGTACTGTCCAGCGTAATATGAGGCTCATACCCTACGGAAGCCAATAATTCTGCTAATTCACGAACAGATATACGGAACTGGTCAAAATGAATCGTTACTTCCTTGGCTGGAAAGTTGACGGAGGAAAAATAGATGGCAGGGTTCAGCTTATGCAAATTTTCCAACAGCCACAAACAGGAACTGCAGTGAATCTGCGGGAGATAAAATTTGAGGGCTGTTTGCTGCTGGTTGGCAAATGTGATAAACTTTGCAGCAATAGCCGGATTATCGAGGAAGGCGAATTTATTGGAATCCCTGTTGGAATCCACTTTTACACCCGACACTGCGTTGAAACTGTAATAGTCGCAGAGTTCACTTTTATTGAGTATCTGGTATACCGTTTTACATCCGGTACAGCAGAAGTTTTTCTCATCGAATGAAACCAATGCCTCACTGCTGCAGGTATCCCCGCAATGAAAGCAGGTAAGCTTATTTACTACTATTTTATCCATACAGAACTGATGATGATGTTTTTACTGATTTTTGCCCTGGTGCCTGCCATTGAATGCATCTCCGTGATTATTGTACATCTTCTCTATCTCACTATAATTGCGCCGGAAACATCCGCACGTATTGATACGATCATCAATCATCTGGTACCAAAGTTGCTTTTCCAGCATAAACTCATTGATAAAGGCTTTGGCCAGAATCTCCTGTTCTGTTGTATCCCACATTGGTTTTTCCAGCATATTCATCAGCCTTTTTACATGGTGCATGATTTTATGCTCCTTGCTTTTTGTAAGCTGCAGCAAATCAACCAGGTTAGGAAGCGTCTCATTTTCCTTTTTGGTTAAAAACACTTTCAATACGGAAGGAAAGACCAGTTTTTTTTCATACGTTATTAAAGAGCTGAACTCATTTTTCAAATCACCGATTAAATCGATCATCACCAGTTTATCCGGGGCATTACTACTCTCCTGATAAACGCAAGACAACGCATATTTAATCTTCGACATCAGTCCGGGGTAAACCTCAGACAGGAGATGATCAATGATTTTTTTTGTTTGATCGGCATGTTTACACATGTAGCAGTAATTTACTGCACAAAAGTCAAATATTTGTCATTTGTAAACTATGAGTTCAACTAACCTTAAACATGATTTTTGTCATGTTTTATTTCTTCGAAAAATATTAGTCCTCGATATTGGCTGTTTGAATCAATAAAGGAAGGTTGGTAATTTTAATCTTTTTACCGGAGAGAGAGATAATTTTATCCTGGTTAAATTCCGACAAAAGCCTGATGCAGCTTTCAGTTGATGTTCCAACATAGTCCGCTATTTCTTCCCGGGTGAGGTTAACCTGGATGGTTTGCAGGTCTTCTTCCAACCCGTAAGTAGCTTTCAGGAACAGCAACGCTTCTGCCATTCTTTCCCGAACATTTTTCTGAGACAGTGATACAATATGGTCTTCCGCTGTTTTAAGATCCTGGCTGATTTTTTTAACCACTTCAAACATCAGTTTGGGGGTAGATTCCATGACCTTGAAAAAATAATCTTTATCGATTACACAAATGGAAGCATCTTCCAGTGTTACAGCCGATGAGGCATAACGCTCATTTGAAATCAATGCTCTGTATCCGACAATATCGCCGGATTTGGCCAGACGGAGAATTTGCTCCTTACCGTCATAACCGGTGGTCGTAATTTTCACTTTCCCGCTGTTCACACAAAAAAGGCCAGTGGGCAACCCGTTTTCTGCAAAAACATACTGTCCCTTCTTGTAAATATTACAAGATTTATGCATGTTCATTTCAGCTAACTGATCCACCTGAAGCACATTAAAAACAGAATGCATTCTGACTGTACAATGATGACATTCTGTTTCAAACGGTATCGGCTTTTTCATCGATGGGTATTTTATTTGGCAAATCTAGTAAAAAACTACTTTTTAAGTATTTTAATAAAATAATTAGCTACTTCCTGGTAAACTTCCACACAATTGCTGTGTTTCATCCAGTGGTGGGTATCGTCTACAATCATCAGTGTTTGCATCGGAACCCCTTTCTGCTCCAGTCTTCTGATCAGATCAACGCTTTGGTTAAACTGAACATTCCGGTCATCATCTCCATGAATGATCAGTACCGGAGAGGTCCAGGTATGAATAGCGGAAACCGGGGAAGACTGCCAGGCCGTTTTCATTGCTTTCTCATAATCAGGCGCTTTTTCATACCGATCCCCCATCCCGTTTTGGGAAAGACGGATGGTCCAGTCGTGAACACCGTGAATATCGACCCCGGCGGCAAACAATTTGGAATCTCTTGCCAGGGCCAGGGCCGTCAGGTATCCGCCATAAGATCCTCCGTAAATGCCGATCCTGGCCGGATCAGCAAAGGGCTGGCTTTTCAACCATTCTCCCGCAGCTTTGATATCCAGGTACTCTGATGCACCGGAAGCCCCGCCACCGGCCGGTTTATGAAAGTCGAACCCATATCCGATGCCTAACCGGTAATTCACCACCAGTACATTGAATCCAAGGCTGGTAAGGTATTGATTGGAGGCATAGGCATTGGAATAATAATCTGAATAGTTCCATCCCAACAGCATCTGGCGGGGAGGGCCGCCATGTAGATATACAATGGTAGGTTTCCTGCCCGTCCCTTCGGCCATGAACAGGTCTGCGTGAACAGAAACACCATCGGCTGCCTTAAAAATGACCTGTTGAGGCGTTACAAAGCGATGCTGCGGAAGTCTGGCCGAAATAAATTTTTCTCCGATTAACCGGAACCCAACTGCCGCTCCTTTCTGCGCATCCAGGATGGCAGGCACGGGGGGCCGCTGTGCAGTGGCGCTCAGGAATGCCAGTTGACGGCCATCTCCGGAAAAAACAGGCGTCCATTCCAGGCCGGTACCCGGAGTAAGCACTTCTACCCCGGGTTGTTCAATATGCACCCGGGCAATATGCCTGCGTTCTATGTCTTTGGCATCGGGGCCCGTATTGGCACTGAAGGCCAGCCATTTTTTATCGGCGCTGATCTGTACATGTTCCACCATAAATTTACCGGGCGTAAGCAATACGGGCTTTCCGCCGGTGGCGGCAATGGAGTATAAATGAGGCCACCCGTCTTCATAGGAAAGATACACGATGCGGTTACCGGCTGCCCAATGAAGGTTGGTAGTGCCATGTGTAGTTGGAAAAGATCCTTTTAGCGTGGCGGGTGCTTTCCAGATCCGGGTGGCCTTATTGGCGGCCAGTTCTACGGTCCAGATACTCCATGGATTATGCCTTCGGGCCAGCATGGAATCCGGAGCGCCGCCGGCACCGGGTGTTCTTACAAATACCACAGCAGTTCCATCGGGCGACCACCTGGGCGACTGATCCCTGCTAAACGAAGGGGCAAGCCATTTAATGGGTTTGGTTTGATCCGCATAAACGCCAATAATGGAATGATCCTGCCGGTTGGCAACAAACAGCAACTGGTCTCCGGCGGGAGACCATTCCAGGGAATGAACCGAACCCCGGGTTGTGAAAAGATTCCTGGCAGGCTCTACTCCGTTAACAGGAACAGACCAAACCTGGCCGGACCGGATAAAAGCTACCTGCCTGCTGTCTGGTGAAATAACCGGATAATCACCCTCCGCCAGCTCATGCACTATACCGCCTTCAAACGGCACACTCACCAACTTTACTTTGGGTGGGATTAATTCAAAACCGGGATTAACCGGCAACCCGGTTTCCCAGTTAGCGCTGTGCTCTCCTCCCCTTACAAAAACCACCCATTTACCATCATCGGAAATGGTCAGGCTGGTAATCTCCTGTCCGTCATCTTTCAGGTAACTGGTAATCATCCTGGGGGTATAATCCGGCGCCTCGGCAACATACACGTTTCGTTTGCCCGCTTCATCCAAAGCCCAGGCAATTTTACCGCCCCGGGCCGAACTGCTGAGTTCGGTAGGGAAAGCATATTCTTTAAAGGAAGCATAGTCCTGGGCATGTAACAGAACGGAAAGCAGCAGGCATTGAAATGCCATCAACAGGTGCAGTCGTTTTTTCATGCTACAATTTAACTGTTCCCCCAATTACCGCAGTAATAAAATCATGGTTTCTTTTGCACCGATTGTGAAGGATTTTTCCACCATTACACCGGTCAGTACATCCTGCCCACCCCTGAAGTTGCGGGTCCTTTCGGCATAATCCTGCAACCGGAGATCCCGGGGTTTATCGGCCCCGTTCAGGATACACATAACAGTATGGTTTTGATCATACCGGAAATACACATACATCCCGTCTTTGGGAAGATATTGCATCAGCCTGCCTGTTTGAAGAGCGCTGTTGCCTTTTCTGAAATTAGCCAGCTTCTGCACCAACGTAAAAGCCTCCTGCTCCCTGGCAGTTCTTCCGGACACCTGAAATTTGTTTTCTGCATCACCTGCAAAACCGCCCGGAAAATCCAATCGAACCATTCCGTCGTTAGGCTGCTTAAAATTCTTCATCCAGATTTCAGTGCCATAATACAATTGTGGAATACCCCGCAGGGTCATTAAAAAGGCCATTCCCATCTTGTATTTCTGAAAATCTTCTCCGACCATGGAGATAAACCGCTCCGAGTCGTGGTTATCCAGGAAAATGCAATTTTTTTCAGGGGCTTTATACAACATATCCTGGGCCAGCGTCATGTAAAGTTTGTTCATCCCCTCTGTCCAGCCCTGCGGTTTGTTAATGGCTTCCAGCATGGCATAGCTCAGGGGAAAATCGGTAACACCCTGCACATTGTGTTTAAAGCCGGTAACAAAATTATTCCGGGTAAAATAGGCGCTTCCGGTAACCGTATTGGCAACGGACTCCCCAAAAACAGAAATAGAGGGATACTCTGTTTCCAGGGCTATATTCACTTTGTTCATAAAGGCCTCATCACAATACTTATAGGTATCTACACGCCATCCATCGATCCCAAATTCCTCTACCGACCACAGCGCATGCTGAATCAGGTAATTGGCTACAAAGGGATTGCGCTGATTTACATCCGGAAGATGCGGCACAAACCATCCGTTGAGCATGATCTCTTGCTCCGTTTCGCTTCCGTTCTGCCCAAACATGGTTTCTTCGCGGTGATGGGTATTGGTGTAACTGCTCCAGCGGTTGATCCAGTCTTTGGCAGGCGCGTCCTTGTAAAACCAGTGTTCAATACCCACATGGTTGTACACTGCATCCTGAATCATTTTAATTCCCCTGGCATGTGCGGCATCCACCAGTTTTCGATATACCTCATTGCCCCCCATCCGCTTATCTACTGCATAATGATCGGTAATCCAGTATCCATGATACCCTGCCATCATACCCGCCTGTTCGCTCTGCAACGGCATATCGTTTTCCAGAACAGGGGTCATCCAGATGGCGGTAACCCCCAGGTCTTTTAAATAGTCCAGTTGATTTTCCACGCCCTGCAGGTCTCCGCCATGACGAACAAGGGGATCCTTTCTGCTCACCATGGTATCGAGGTAACCGCTAACCCGATCGTTGGAAGGATCTCCATTAGCAAACCGGTCCGGCATCAATAAATAAATGAGGTCCTTTGCGGTCACTCCCTGTGCAAATGTTTTTCCTGCACCGGATCTCCTGGCTTTAAGCGGCCATGCAACTGCATGCGCTTTATTGTTTGCAATGAATTCGATGATTACATCACCAGGTTTTGCATTGGCGGCAATCAGCAGGTCCAGTGCCAGGTATTTTCCATTTTCAAAGGAGTGCACTTTCAGTAACCGGACACCGGGATAATTGATCGCTACTTTTTCCTGCTTAAATCCTTCATAGTCGCCCTTTGCAATAACCTGCACCTTGTTCCATTTCATACCGGTATACCAGTTGGACGGATACAGAACGGCATATTGAGCGTGAGTGGTACTGATTAAAAAGACCAGCACCGCCAGAACAACCGGCTTTTTCATAGTAAGCAATTTATATTTTTCCCAGTTTTATTTTAACGGCGCCTTCATCATACACAAACAAAACACTAACAGCGGCGCAGAGCAGGAAGAAACCGGCCAGTACAATGGCATAAATGGGCTGGCCTCCGTAAATATTTTTGACAATCCATCCGCCGCAAATGCCATTGATGATCTGGGGCAGTGTGATAAAGAAATTGAAAATACCCATATAGATACCCAGTTTCCCCGGAGGAATAGATCCTGAAAGGATCACATAGGGCATTGCGAGAATACTGGACCAGGCCAGCCCCACGCCTATCATGGAATAAGTAAGCATGGAGGGATCCTTGATAAAGTAGATGGAAATCAGGCCCACGCCGCCCGCAATCAGCGAAAATGCATGCGTGCCTTTACGGCCCAGGAATCTGGCCACCAATGGAATGAATAAAGCATATACAGCAGCAACCAGGTTATAAACTCCAAATGCCGAGCTCACTTTATTACCCGCATCGTTATAGGCAACGGTTTTTGCATAATCACCCGACAATCCGTAAACATGCGTGGCAACGGCATCTGTGGTAAACACCCACATGCTGAACAGGGCAAACCAGGAAAAGAACTGCACCAGTCCCAACTGCTTCATGGTTTTAGGCATCCGCGCAAAGTCTTTTACGATTTCTCCGATACCTCCTTTTGCTGCTGCCTCATCCCTGCCATGATATTGTTCATATTCTGCCGGAGGATATTCTTTAGAGAAAAATACCGTAACTAAAATAGCGCCGATGAATACCGCAGCGCCGATATAAAATGCATACCGGATATTGTCTGCAACGCCCGTGGCGCCAGCTTCCTGCGAAAATCCGTTTTTAGCCAGAAGGGAAGGAAGTTCCGATCCCACCACCGCACCTACCCCAATCAGGAAAGTTTGCACGGCAAAACCGCTGGTTCTTTGCGAATCGGGCAAATTATCGGCCACCAATGCCCGGAAAGGTTCCATGGCAACATTGAAAGAGGCGTCCATAATCATTACCATACCTGCCCCGATCCACAATGCTGGAATAAAAGAGGATACCGCACCGGAATTGGGAAGGAATACCAGGGCCGTGGCAGAGAGCAAAGCACCCGTTAAAAAATAGGGTTTTCTCCTGCCCAACCGGTTCCAGGTCCTGTCGCTGTAATGACCAATCAGGGGTTGAACAATCATCCCCACCAGTGGCGCTACAATCCAGAACATGGGCAACTGTTCAACATCGGCGCCAAACGAACGAAGGATCCTGCTCGTATTGCCGTTTTGAAGGGCAAAACCAAATTGGATTCCCAGGAAACCAAAGCTCATGAAAAAAATCTGGCCCAGACTAAGCCTGGGCTTGGGCACAAACCCAGGCACTATAGAAGAGGATGAAGCCATAGCAATCGTTATTGGTTAGATTAGATGTTAAATCCGTCGGGCAGTACTGCTCTTTTCTTCACCACCACAATACCATCTTTCACCGTATAGAGTGGATGATCGGTGTTGGCAAGTTGTTTTCCACCATTAATCCGGACATCGTTGCCGATGCGGCAGTTTTTGTCGATGATGGCATCTTTTATATAGCAACGATCACCAATGCCAATTTTAGGCAGCCCCTTCTGCTGGTTTGTTTCCATCTCTTCGATGGTTTCGTAATAATCATTACCCATAATGTAGGCATTCACCACGGTTGTTCCATGGCCAATTCTGGAACGGATCCCCACTACACTTTGTTCAATCCTGCTGGCATGAATAATGGAGCCTTCCGCAATGATGGTCCTTTCCAGTGTGGTACCGCTGATCTTAGCAGGCGGTAACATACGGGCCCTGGTGTAAACCGTTTTATTGTTGTCGAACAAATTAAACTGGGGTACTTCCTGTGTCAGTTCCAGGTTAGCTTCGAAGAATGAATAAATATTACCAATATCCGTCCAGTACCCATCGTACTGGAAGCTGGCCACATGATGTTTTTCAATGGATTCGGGAATGATCTCCTTGCCAAAATCCGTTGCGGTGGGGTATGCTTCATTCAACAAACTGTATAGCACATGCTTATTGAAAATATAGATACCCATGGAAGCAAGATAGTTCCTTCCGGCGCGTTGCATCTCAGCGCCGGTATCACTGGTCCATTCCGGCAAAATTTCGCTGGAAGGTTTTTCTATGAAAGACGTAATGCAATTATCTTCGTTGGTTTTAAGAATTCCGAATTCGGTTGCGTCTCTTTCGTTCACAGGAATGGTGGCAATGGAAATATCTGCCTTCTTTTGTTTATGGTTCAGCAGCATTTCACTAAAGTCCATCTGATACAACTGGTCACCGCTGAGAATCAGGATATAATCAAACTCCAGGTTCGAAATATGCCGGAGGGATTGCCTTACTGCATCGGCTGTACCCTGGAACCATCCCGGATTATCCGGTGTTTGTTCCGCGGCGAGAATGTCTACAAACCCGGTGCTAAAGGCACTGAAATGATAGGTGTTTTTAATGTGTTTGTTCAGTGATGCAGAATTGAACTGCGTCAGTACAAACATCCTGTTGATATTACTGTTGATACAGTTGCTGATAGGGATATCCACCAAACGATATTTACCGGCAATAGGTACGGCAGGTTTGGAACGGCTGATGGTTAACGGAAACAACCGGGACCCTGCACCTCCGCCAAGAATGACTGCTAAAACAGAATTGGAAATTGATTTCATGTGCATGTGCAATTATTATAAGATGATGGTATTGGATTTTATCTATTTTAAGCTCAAATAAACCTGCCTGTACTGATTCACCGTCCGCTCCCAACTGTGGTCTATCTGCATCATGTGTTCCCGCATCCACTTCATATGCGCCGTATCCTGGTATACCGACACCGCTCTTCCAACAGAATAATCAACATCGGCTACACTGGCCTGGTTAAAACGAATACCAAAACCCTGGTAATCGCCCATATCTACCACCGTATCTTTCAATCCTCCGGTGCTTCTTACGATTGGTACCGTTCCGTAGCGCATGGAGTACATCTGGTTTAGTCCGCAGGGCTCCACCCTGCTGGGCATCAACAGAAAATCAGCACCGGCATAAATCTGGTGACTGAGTTTTTCATCGTACCCGATTACCGCATTAAAAACACCTGCATGGGTACCCGTCATTTGCTGGAATTCCCATTCAATGGCCGTTTCTCCACTTCCTAAGATAAGAAATGATGCATTACCCTGCGTATGATGTATCGCAGTCCGGATGGCATCGGGTAATATATCCGCCGCTTTTTCACCTACCAGTCTTCCGATGAAAACAAACAGCGGCTTTTGCAGATCCAGCCCGAAGCGCTTACAAAGCGCTTCTTTGTTTTTCCGTTTTCCCTGGGTTACCTCCTTCACGCCAAAATGATGCTCCAGGTAAGGATCTGTTTGCGGATCCCATACCTCATTGTCTATCCCGTTCAGGATCCCTACACATTTTCCGCGTTCATACTCAAATAATTTCTCCAGTCCGTTGGCGCTCACCCGAAGTTCATCCAGGTAACTCATACTAACAGTTGTTACTTTTCCGGCGCATTTTACGCCGGAAGCCAGCGGATTGATATTCCCCTCCCAATCAAGCATTCCCCGTTTCCAGAGATCCCAACGCGGAATAAAAATACTTTTATCCCATCCCATCCAACCCTGGTACTGGCCATTGTGAATGGTAAGTACAGTAGGGACCGACCCGAGGAACTGATAGTCGTAACAGAATTGCATCATGAAAGGGATCAATGCAGTATGGTGGTCGTGGCAATGAACAATATCAGGCCGGTGTTCCCAGTTAGCAAGCCAGTTTACCACAGCAATCTGGAAGGCTGTAAACCGTTCTGTGTCATCGTTATAGCCATATATCTTCTGCCGGTCCAATAATCCGTTGATGTCTACCAGGTACAAATCAAAACCAAGCTTATTGGTTTTTTCCTTAATCACCGTGTAATCAAAATGCCAGTTCCCCATATTACTGCTGCCCTTAAAATCCACTTCCCACTCCTGCTCATACAGAAACTTTGTACGGTACATCGGCATCACCACTTTGGCAATATCACCTGCCTTGCATTGATATTTGGGCAGTGCCCCCACCACATCGCCCAATCCGCCTGCTTTGGCAACGGGATAACATTCCGCACTTACGTGTATGATCTCCATCAGAACAAAATTTATAACGTAGGGAAGTTACTTATTAAACTGATTCCATCAAATTACAGATTTAAATTTTTCCTTCCTCAAATTCTTACTACTTTAGAGCATCTTATCATCATTCAAAGACAGCCATGAGCCAACCTACCAAATGGTCCCAATTCGGAACACTGATTACCGTATTCTTTTTCTGGGGATTTGTTGCGGCGAGCAACGATATTTTGATTCCTGTATTCAAGAAGGCCTTCGACCTGTCGCAGGCACAGAGCCAGTTAGTGGCGTTTGCGTTTTACGTAGCATACACGGTTGGTTCACTGATTTACTTTGGCATTTCCAAGCTGATCGGAGGTGATGTGCTCAACAGGATCGGTTATAAAAACGGGATCGCCCTCGGCCTGATCATCTCGGCCATTGGAACCCTGCTGTTTTACCCTGCAGCCAACAACGCGTCCTTTACTTTAATGCTCACGGGCCTCTTCATCGTAGGCCTTGGTTTTTCTTTACAACAAATTGCCGCTAACCCGCTGGCGATTGTAATCGGAGATCCAAAATCGGGCTCCCAGCGTTTGAGTCTGGCAGGCGGTATCAATAATTTTGGTACAACCATCGGACCCTTACTGGTCAGTTTTGCCATATTCGGCAGTGTGGCCAACGGATCCACAGAAGCCAGCATTGAGAGTGTGAAAGTGCCTTACCTGATCCTGGGGGTTGCGTTTGTGCTGGTGGCCGTATTCTTCAAATTCTCTTCTATCCCGAATAAGATTGACCTGGAACATGTTGCGGCAGAGGAAGCCGAAAGTACGGATAAAGTATTGCACCGCGCATCTGCATTCAGTTATCCGCAACTGATCCTGGGCATGATTGCCATATTTGTATATGTGGGGGTGGAAGTTTCTACTGCCAGTAATCTGCCGGAATACATGAAGCAACA
This sequence comes from Sediminibacterium sp., assembly GCA_035254545.1. GTDB lineage: Bacteria > Bacteroidota > Bacteroidia > Chitinophagales > Chitinophagaceae > Sediminibacterium. The sequence continues at coordinate 43,734 of DATFAP010000027.1, forward strand.
CCTGAACATAGATACAGAAGGCATTGCGCCCTATGTTTCCCTTTACTGGGCCAGTTTGATGATGGGAAGATGGACCGGTGCGGTTGGCGCTTTTGACGTAAGTATGGGTGCCAAGAAGATGTTGAATTTCCTGATGCCTTACCTGGCATTCGGGGTATTCCTGGCCGTGAATGCCATTGCCCAGCATGATATCAGTTCCTTCTATATATATGGGCTGATTATTATCGTAATGATTATCGGAGATATCCTGAGTAAAGGTAACCCGGCCAGAATGTTACTGATTTTTTCCGCGCTGGGCATCGCAGCGTTGCTGATCGGCATGCTAACCGACGGCATGGTGAGTGTATTTGCCTTCATCAGTGTGGGGTTGTTCTGCAGCACATTATGGCCATGTATTTTTACACTGGGCGTTGCCGGTTTGGGTAAGCATACCAACCAGGGAAGCAGCCTGCTGATCATGATGATCATGGGTGGAGGTGTCATCAGTATGATTCAGGGTACCCTGGCAGCCGATAACCTATTGGGAATTCAATACAGTTACATCGTAGGAGTTGCCTGCTTTGCATACCTTGCATTCTATGCCATCAAATCTAAATCAGTCCTGAAGGCACAGGGTATTGATTATGATGTGAAAGTAAGCGGTGGTCATTAATACCCCAGCTCAGTAAAATTGAATTTTAGCTTATTTAATTAAGAAGCGATGAGTAACAAGAAGGAAATCTCAGGTTCAAAAGCCATGGAACCACTGGCTATCGGAATCGATATTGGCGGAACAGGAACCAAGTACGGAATTGTAGACCGGGTGGGGAATATTTTATTTTCGGGAGAAATGTGTACCAAGAATCACCAGACGGTTGAACCTTTCATAGATGAGCTGTATGTAAGTCTCGCGCCCTTTATAGAACAGGCCGGCGGTGTGGGCAGGATCAAGGGGATTGGTATCGGCGCACCCAACGGTAACTATTACATGAACACCATTGAGCATGCCGCAAATCTTCCGTGGAAAGGCATTATCCCTTTCGGCAAGATGATGGAAGATAAATTCAAATTACCGGTAGTGCTAACCAATGATGCCAATGCAGCCGCTATTGGCGAAATGATGTATGGCGCGGCGCAAGATATGCACGACTTTATCATGATTACGCTGGGTACAGGTGTCGGCAGCGGTATTGTGGCCAACGGCAAACTCATTTACGGGCACGACGGCTTTGCCGGAGAACTGGGGCATACGATTATTATTCCGGACGGACGTTACCATGAAGGTACCGGCAAACGGGGTTCACTTGAAAGCTATGCCTCTGCAACAGGCGTAAGGCTCAATGCGCTGGAGTTCATGGAAAAAAGCGACAAACCAAGTTTACTCAGAAGTCTTCCCAAAGACAGGATCGATTCCAAGCAGGTGCATGCCGCCGCAATGGAAGGCGATGAACTGGCCAAGGAAATTTTCGACTACACCGGAAAAATACTGGGCATGGCATTGGCTAACTTTGTAATGTTCTCCAATCCCGAAGCCATCATTCTGTTTGGGGGACTCACCAAGTCGGGCGATTTCATTCTAAAGCCTACCAGGGACCATATGGAAGCCAACCTGATACAGGTATTCCAGAATAAAGTGAAGATCCTGGTAAGCCATCTGAGAGAATCCGATGCCGCCATACTGGGCGCATCTGCCCTTGTCTGGGAAATGAACTAAAGCAAAGGGAATTATTGAATTACCCTAGCAGATCCTACTTGCCGGAATGAATCATAAATACAGCAGGAACAGGTCGCTGGCCTTCTTTATCGCTGGGTTTGATGGTTTCCCTTCCATTGATCAGCAGGCAACTGCTGCCACCGCCATCCAGATTCAGGGCTTCTTCGCAACCCAATGACACAAATATTTCCGCCAGTTGTTTCAGGCTGGCGCCTTCAGCCTTTCCGGGAAACCTGCCTTCAACAGCAAGGATAATCAGTTGACCGTTACGGGTATACCCCATTGCTGTACGCGGGTGTTTGTCGGTTAATCCTTTGCCTGCAAACTTTTGTTCCTCGTTATTGGTTACTGCATAAGTGCCGTTTTGCACCAACACCGGCCCTCCTCCTACTGCAGTCTGCATCTTCCATTTACGCCAGCGGATATTTGCATTGAATTGCGAAGGTTTTAAGGTAGCAATGGAATCCCTGATATAGTGCACAGGTTGCTGACTGGCCAGCGGATATTGCGCAGCAGAGTCGGTAAACAGCCAGGCAATGTCTGCATTTCTTTTTTTATCGATTCCAATAGCGCTACCAGCAGTGTGTTTATAGGTAAGGGTGTCTTTCCCCTTGCCGGAAATCGTGTGTTGATTATAGGCCAGCAGTTCCCCGTTATTGATCACCAGATTCAGGTTACGATTGTGTACAAACTCAAAAAATGTGGTATTGACCACCAGCAACGGAGCCCCCTCACTGGAATGGTACTGACTGGGTGTATACCTTTTACCCTTGCCCGTTTGCGCAGCAAAACGGATGGATGGACTCCCGAGATCAGCGCTAACATAATAAGCTTTATTAGGCTTACCATCCAGAGAATCCTGTGTAACAAATACATGGAGACCTTCCGGTAATGGTTGGAAAAGCGTATCTACATTGATCCATTTCAGTTGCGCCCCTGCCAGCAATGGGAAGAGGAATATAACCAGTATTATTTTTCTCATACGGAAAGATAGCGCCGAAACCGGCAGGTAAAAATGAATTTGGGTTAAGCGGGTTGCATTGCTTTTTCTGCCAGCCATTTGCTTCTTCCGAATCCGGGTATCACATGTTTTTCGCTATGATAAGAAGAACGAACCAATGGGCCGCTTTCTACATAATCCAGTCCTATGTTGTATCCGATTTCCCGGAGTTCTGCAAACTCATCGGGATGAACAAAACGCTGAACAGGTAAATGTCTTTTGGTAGGCTGAAGGTACTGACCCAGTGTAAGCACATCTGTACCAACTGCAACCAGATCTTTCATGGTCTGAATCACTTCTTCCTTCGTTTCTCCCAGTCCGAGCATAATGCCGGTTTTGGTACGCATTCCCCCTTTTTTGAGGGTTTCCAACACTTCCAGACTGCGGCGGTATTTTGCCTGGATCCTGACCTGTTTGGTAATACGTTCCACTGTTTCCATGTTGTGACTCACCACTTCGGGAGCAGCATCAATGATACGCTGTATCTGATCTTTGAAACCCCTGAAATCGGGGATCAGGGTTTCCAGTGTAGTAGATGGATTCAGGGTTTTGACCGCTTTAATGGTATTGTACCAGATCATCGATCCGCCGTCTTTCAGTTCATCCCGGTCTACACTGGTGATAACGGCATGTTTCACCTTCATCAGGTGAATGGCTTCCGCCACCCGTTGAGGTTCGTCCCAGTCTACTGCATCAGGGCGGCCGGTAGCTACTGCACAAAACCCACAACTCCTGGTACATACATTGCCAAGGATCATGAAAGTGGCTGTACCCTCTCCCCAACACTCGCCCATATTGGGGCAGTTCCCGCTTTCGCAGATGGTATGGAGCTGGTGGGTATCCACCAGTCCCCTTACATGCTTATAACTCTCGCCCAGCGGCAGCTTAACACGCAACCAGTTGGGTTTCTTCAAAGGGGTTACAACCGTTGAATCAGTGTCTATTTTGGGTACAACAGGTAATTCTTGCATGATATGCTCAGATTCAGAAATGAGCGGCAAATTTAGTTACTTTCTCTTACCGAAAGTAATTGCCACGTAAGCATTGAAAAAGAAGCTTTTTTCTTTATTCAGCAGCAGAATGGGCATTTTCTGACTGTAATATTCTGCATTTACCCCAACTTCAATGGCGGAAAGCATTTCATTGTACCGGCCGTAATCAAAGCGCAGGGCCGCCCTGGCATGGGCACCGGGAACAATTTTGGTTTCGCCGATCCCCTTGGTCAGCCCGCCTTTGCCCAGGATAATCGTTGGGTCGAGGAACAGGTTTTCGTTGGCCGGTGTATAGCGGATACTCTCCCTCAAATTGGTATTGGGATTCTGAATTTCGAGGTAATAAGGTTTCAACAGACCGGCAGTAATACCACCCCCGTAAATGGCAGAAACAGCCACTCCGTTCTTATTGCCTTTTCCGCCAATCATTTTTTGTTGTCCTACTCCGGCCTTCAGGTAATAAAAATTATTTTGCTTACCATAAATGTAGCTGGATACAATGATGAAGCCCGAAGAAGCGGTAATGGTAGGAACACGTTCTTCCTTCGGATGCTTCCGCTCACCAAACTCCAGCCACCAGAGATTGGTTTTGGTAAGGGTCTTATATTTTCCGTGTTCATAGTAAACACCCCATCCGTCTGTATTCAGCTTAATACCAAATGCACCCTGCTTCTGATAAATCAGCGCCCCTTCTTCTTCCTGCTTAATCAGCAGGTTGATCTTCTCTTTTTTTTCCGCTTTTTTCTGATTACGGGAAAGAACGGTTGAAGCAGGCTTTTGCTGCGCCGATACTGTAGTTCCACAAAAAACGAAAAGCACAAAAATTAGTTTCTTCACTTCCATGTGATTTGTTACGTGTAAATTTATGGCAAAATTGATGCAATGACTTCACAAATTATTTATAATGGTGATTTAAGATGTACCACTACACACCTCCAAAGCGGAACCTCTATCGAAACCGATGCACCAACCGATAATAAAGGGAAGGGCGCCCGCTTTTCACCCACCGATCTGATCGCTACCGGCCTGGGACTTTGTATGATCACCACCATGGGTATCAAGGCCGAAACAATGGGTATTCAACTGGACGGAACCACTGCAGACGTTACCAAAATAATGGCCAGCGACCCCAGAAGGATTGGTAAGGTTATTGTGCATATTACCTTCCCGAGAACACTGAACCTGGATGACAAACAAAAGGAAATTCTGGAAAGAACCGCCCGTACCTGCCCTGTTGAAAGATCACTTCACTCTGATGTTGAACTCGATTTTCAGTTTAGCTGGTAAGTAAGACCCCGGATCATTCTCTGCCGTTGCCTGCGCAAAAGGTGTTGACTAAAGACCCATTTTATGCAGGGCCTGTACCACTGTGCTTACAGGCAATCCCATCACATTGTAGAAATCTCCGGTGATGGAAGCGATACCGGTAACCCCGATCCATTCCTGGATGGCATAGGCACCCGCTTTGTCGTAAGGCAGGTATTTATCTACATAGAAAGCAATCTGTTCGGCGCTGAGCGGATGAAACTGAACATTGGTGGTAACGGAAAAGGATTGCTGCGTTGTTCCCCGTAGTAATACTACGCCCGTAATGACCCGGTGCGCTTTACCCGACAAACGGCCAAGAATGGCAATAGCTTCCGCTCTGTCGGCAGGTTTGTTAATCACTTCCGCCCCCAGCACCACAATGGTGTCAGCAGCAAGAATCACCTGATCCGGATCCCAAGCCTGCCGGTCTTTAAGGTATTGGCTTACAGCCAGTGCCTTGTTAGCGGCAATATGAATGGGCACTTCCGCTACCGGCATATCGGCAGGAAAATGTTCATCAGTGGGCCGAACCACTACTTTAAAGGGGATTTCGGCCCATTCCAGCAATTGTTTCCTGCGGGGAGACTGAGAGGCTAAAATGATTTCCTTCATGAATGTGACTAATGATAGAATTTAAAAAACAACATGGAAAGGATTCCTGCAAACATCACCAGCTTAACCAAACTGCTGATGCGGTGATAGTCTTCTGGTTTTGCGGCACGGAACAGTAAGCGCAACACCATCAGCAGGGGCGTAACTATCAGCAGGAGGGCGTACAGCACACTTTTCCACCAGCCCAGGCCCAGTGCGTAGATCTGGAGTATTACCAGTGCCGCAATCAGCACAATCACCCATACCGCCACAAATACTTTGCTTGCATTGATTCCCCATACAATGGGCATGGTGGTACAGCCATATCTCCGGTCTCCTTCTATATCTTCCATATCTTTTATCACTTCTCTGATCAGGGAAATAACAAAAGCAAAAGCGGCATACACAATCATGAGGCGGAAAAATCGTGCTTCCTGCTGTTGCACTGAAAGCAGGTTATGGATGTTTAACGGATACTTGGAAAAGAACAACACCCCAATCACCCATGCCGTCAACAGCGAAATCATGACATTACCCACCAGTAGTTTTTTCTTGAGCGTGGTTGAATAAAACCACAGTGCAACAATGGAGAGCATATTGGCCAGTACCAGGTGCCAGTACTGGTTTACGGGTAAAGCAAATGCAGTAAAAAAGATACCTGTCAGGCTGAAGAACATATGCCAGAAAATAACCCATCGCCGGCCAATAATCCTGTTCACCACCACTTTGTCGGGTTTATTGACCTGGTCTATGTTCTGGTCAAAATAATCGTTGATAATGTAGCCTGCTGCTGCAATAAAAACAGAAGCCAGCACCAGTGCTGCGAAGCGTAGCCCTTCGGAGGGATCGCTGATACGGGCGTCCGGATAAATCCGCTCATAGATGCATACCTCAAACAGGATCTGTGTTAGCACAATGAACAGCAGGTTAGGCCATCGGATCAGTTTGAAAAATGCGGCTACCAGTTTCAATGGAATCTTTTATTGGTGAATTGTGTTATTACCGCGAAGGTACCAGTACATCTTCGTTCCAGTCTCCGCGCAGTTTCATTACTTTTTCTATCACGTCCCGCGCACAGCCGGCTCCCCCCTTCAACGGGGAGATATAAACAGCGATTGCCCTGATCTCCTCCACGGCATCGGAAGGGCAGCAGGGAAACCCGGCCAGTTGCATTACTTTCAGATCGGGAATATCATCTCCCATATAAAGGCAGGCCTTTTTTTCCAGTTGTTCCCGATCCATCATTGAGCGGAGCAAAGCGGCTTTGTCGATCACCTGCATATGCACTTCTGTAACCCCCAGTTTATTAAGCCGTGCCTTTACTTCCGGGGAATTGCTTCCCGAGATCACAATGATCTTATATCCTTTTTTTACCGCAAGCTGCAAAGCATAACCATCTTTGATGTTCATAGATCTTGCCAGCAGACCTTCCGGTAAAACCAATACATTACCATTGGTCAGTACGCCATCTACATCAAAAATAAAACAGCGGATATCTTTCAGCTTTTCCAGGCTCATAGTGTGTATTGAACAGTTTGCTTATTGCTGATTATCTCTCCATTCATATACCCAGGCACTCTGAATCATCTCCAGATGACCTTCGGTACTTTGCTCCCTGGTACCGGCAAAATTGGGTATTTCAAGGATCCATTCCAGCAAATCCGTAAAACGGATCCTGTAAATTTTCCCTTCATTGAAATCGTCTCCGAATTTCTCGTACAGTTTCATGGCAATATCCTCGTGATCGTTCCAGTGAATGGGTGGTTCAAAATGACTCATATCAGGTTACTTGATTTTAGATTGGTAAGTATGCGCTATTCGCCCAAAAACTGGGTTTGATCAGGTAATGTAATGTGAATATCTCCCGAACCTTCCTGCAAAATGCACTGACAGCCCAAACGGGAATTGATTCTTGGATTAACCGCCCTGTCTATGAAGTCCTCTTCACGGTCGTTCAGCTCTTCAATGAATTCGGAACCCTGGTCTACATATAGATGACAGGTGCTGCAGGCACAGACCGCCCCGCAATTGTGGTGGAGTTCTATCTCATTGTCGAGGCATACTTCCAGCAGGCTTTGATCCGGGGCAACATTGGTCAGTGTAACCGGCTCCAGGTCTTTTTGTTCAAATTTTATATGGATGTTGTACATAGTTGGCTATTTGGCTTGCAAAAGTATTTCAATTTAAATGTAAACAATTCCAAAAGGAAAAGTTTTACAACAAAGGCTCATTTCTCCCAAAATGGGATTTTTTGTCCAGAAAAGGAAATAAAGCAACCCCTATCAGAAATATATCTAATTGATTTTCAATGATTTGGGAAAATTGAATTGTTTGGTACAGTATTGGAATTATTTATCATACAACAACATCAGCAAGATTTAAAATAACCATATGAGATCAATACATCTTCCGGACCGCAAAACAATAACCCGGCTGCTGGCGATTGGATACCTCATCATATTATTCTATTGATTAAATAATTGAAAAACCACCGTCAGCAGATATCCCTGCAGGCGGGTCCAATTCAAAAAATGGTATACTGAATTCATTACAAGCAATTTAAGTACCCTGATTTTTATCCCGGCTATGTCTATAGCTGGGATTTTTAATTCTTCCCCAACCTCTCGGCCGTTCCATTATATCTTTGTTCTATGAAGAAGCAGTTTAAGCAGCGGGTATTGATCGGATATTATCAAACAAAATTGAGAACAATCGGATTGGTGGCTCCTCAAAAAGCCGCCGAGCTGGCTTTTGACCTTTTTTCCACCCCAAGGGAGCAGAGATCTAAAAAAATTATCCCCGCAGTATTTCACCGGGGCAACCCGGTTTCGGTAACGGTAAATGGCATCACGGTCCGGGGTTTTGAATGGAACAATCCAAATCCGGAAGCCTCAAAAGTACTGATCGTACACGGATTCAGCAGTTATTCCTATAAATTCGACAGTTATGTACTGGCCCTCAAAAAAGAAGGATTTACAGTACTGGCCTTTGATGCACCCGGACATGGACTGAGTGATGGCCGAAAGATCAATGCATTGATTTACCGCGACACCATCCTGGCCATTGAACAGGCTTTTGGCCCTTTGTACGGTATAGTGGCCCACTCCCTGGGCGGGCTGGCTGCAGCATTGGCGTTTGAACAATTGCCGGATGCCGCCAACAGAAAACTGGTATTGATTGCACCTGCCACGGAAACCAGAACGGCCATTGATAATTTCTTTAAACTGATCCCTGCCACCCCCAGAGTGGTGAGCGCTTTTGAAGCACATATAGAGCGGATCGCCAACCGCCCCATTAGCTATTTTTCGGTGGCCAGGGTGGTCAGGCGGTCGCTGACAAGCACCTTATGGGTACATGATGAGGAAGACAATATCTGTACATTCAACGATGTAAAACCCCTGTTATCCGAAAAGATTTCCTCGCTGAAATTCTTTATTACCAAGGGTTTGGGGCATAACCAGATCTACAGGGAACACCAAACCAGGGAGGCTATTATCCATTTTCTGACAGGAAGACCTTCGGGAGATTTTTTGTGATTTGAAGGTTTGACCTAATATTGCATGACTGGAATGAAATCCCTATCGTATGAAAACGGAGACATTCTGACAGGAGAAAGATTTAAAAAAAGCTGAAAAAATCCGTTTCAAACGGCTCAGGTACATGGCAAAAAATTTACTGATTGTAGAGTCGCCCGCAAAAGCAAAAACCATTGAAAAGATCCTTGGAAAGGATTTTGAGGTAAAGAGTTGTTATGGGCATATCAGAGATCTTGAGAAAGATGATATGGGTATTGATGTGACCAATCAGTACCAGCCCCGTTACAAAGTGCCCGATGAAAAAGAGCGGGTAGTAAAGGAACTGAAACAACTGGCGAAGAAAGCAGACGAAGTATGGCTGGCATCGGATGAGGACCGCGAAGGAGAAAGCATTAGCTGGCACCTGGCAGAAGTGCTGGGCCTGGATCCTGCGGTAACCAAGCGAATCGTATTCCATGAAATTACGGCACCGGCTATCCGGAAAGCAGTAGATAATCCCAGGATCATTAATATGAACCTGGTCAATGCCCAGCAGGCAAGAAGGGTGTTGGACAGGCTGGTTGGTTTTGAACTGAGCCCGGTGCTATGGAGAAAGATCGGAATGCAGCGAAGCCTCAGTGCAGGACGCGTGCAGAGTGTGGCCGTAAGGCTGATTGTGGAACGCGAGCGGGAAATCAACCAGTTCATCTCGGAGAGTTCTTATAAAATTGAGGGGTTCTTTAAAGCGCCGGATATTACCGGCAAACAGGTAATTTTTAAAGCAGAAGGGCCGGCCAGGTTACAGGAGCAGAAAGATGCACAGGCTTTTCTGGAGAGTTGCAAATCGGCTTTATACCAGGTGGGAGATATCCAGGTAAAACCTGCCAAACGCTCTCCCTCTGCCCCTTTCACCACCTCTACCCTGCAACAGGAAGCATCCAGGAAACTGGGATACAGCGTAAGCAGAACCATGTTGCTGGCGCAAAAATTATATGAAAGCGGTAAGATCACATACATGCGTACCGACAGTATTGCATTGAGTGAAACAGCCCTGGCCGATATCAGTAAGGAAATCAATAACAGCTACGGCAACAAATACCACCAGCCCCGTAAGTTCAAGAATAAAAATGAGAGCGCGCAGGAAGCGCACGAAGCCATCCGTCCTACCTATATGGGCAACCATACGGTTGAAGACGAGGATACCAAACGTCTGTACGAACTAATCTGGAAAAGAACCATTGCCTCACAAATGAGCGATGCGGCATTTGAAAAGACCACCGCTAAAATTTTGATCAGCACCAATAAAGAGCAATTAACTGCAACCGGAGAAGTGATGCAGTTTGATGGTTTCCTGAAAGTATACAACGAGGGGAAGGACGAAGAGGAAGAAGAAAACAACGATGGTATGCTCCCTCCGTTGAAAGCCGGAGACCAGTTGCAATTGGTGGAAATGGTGGCGGCAGAAAAATTCAGCCGTCCGGCTCCGAGATATACGGAGGCCTCCCTGGTAAAGAAGCTGGAAGAGCTGGGCATTGGCAGGCCTTCTACCTATGCACCCACTATTTCGACCATCATGAAGCGGAACTATGTGGAGAAGCGGGATAAGGAGGGTGTAAAAAGAGCAGCCGCCATTCTTCGGCTGACGGCTGCCAATGAAATTAAAAAAGAAATTATTCAGGAAAATACAGGTGCGGAAAAAAGCAAACTCTTCCCTACCGACCTGGGTATGGTTGTAACCGATTTCCTGAAACAGCACTTCAATAAAGTGATGGATTTTGGCTTTACGGCAAAAATTGAACAAGAGTTTGATGAAATTGCCGAGGGCAAAATGAAATGGAACACCATGATCGATGGTTTTTACAAACCCTTTCATGAAACCATTGAGCATACACTGGAAACGGCAGAGCGCGCCAAAGGCGAGCGGGAACTGGGCATAGACGAAGCCACCGGCAAGCGCGTGATTGCCCGGATGGGCCGGTATGGTCCCATGGTACAGATTGGCGACACCTCCGATGAAAACGAAAAACCAAGATTTGCCAAACTGAAGCAATCGCAGAGCATCGAAACCATTTCCATGGAAGAAGCCATGCAGTTGTTCAGCCTTCCAAGAACGATTGGAGAATTTGAAGGGCAGGAACTTTCTGTAAACGTGGGCAGATTTGGACCATATATTAAACTGGGCGAACAGTTCATTTCCATTCCGAAGGGAGAAGACCTCCACGAAATGGATCTGGAAAGAGCCATTCAACTGATTAAAGCAAAGCAGGAAGCAGATGCACCAGTTGCTTTTTACAACGAATTACCGGTTACCAAAGGAAAAGGTCGTTTCGGCCCCTTTATTAAGTGGAACGATCTTTATATCAACATTCCTAGGGCTTACAATTTCGATACACTTTCTCAGCAGGACATCAATGAACTGATTGAGAAGAAAATGGAGAAGGAAGCCAACCGGTTTATCCGCCAATGGCCCGAAGAAAAAATAGCTATAGAAAATGGAAGATGGGGACCATTTATCCGTTTCCAGAAAAAGATGCTGAAACTGGGCAAACAGGCAGACGGCAACAGGCAGACGGCCGAGAGCATTTCAGGGATTGAGTTGGAAGAAGTGAAGAAAATGATCGAAGAACAGGTGCCGGGCGCTTTCACCAAAAAAACAAAAGCCGCAACCAAAGGAACCAAAAAAGCAGCGCCGAAGAAACCCGCTAAAAAAGCGGCCACAAAAAAGAAATAGTAACCGCCTGTACGTTCAAAAAAAAGAGGTTATAAAGTGAAGAAAATTCCTGCTTTATAACCTCTTTTTTATAAAGAGTACCATCAACGAGCCCTCCCCGATCGTTCAGAGATCAGGCCTGTCCCATTTGTTTGAGAAAACGGACGTGAGCCACCACTGCTCTGCGAACAGTTGGATATTCGATGTACTGAAGCTGGTATTCTTTACATACATTTCTGACAATATCACTAATGGCAGGGTAATGCACGTGAGAAATCTTTGGGAAAAGGTGGTGCTCGATCTGGAAATTCAATCCGCCTACCAACCAGCTAACCAGCTTGTTTCTTGTAGCGAAATTAGCCGTGGTTTTGATCTGGTGAGCGGCAAACTCATCAGGGAGCTGATGCGTATCAAAATTTGCAACAGGAAACTCCGTGTGTTCAACCGTGTGTGCCAGTTGAAATACAATACTCAACACAAATCCGGCAAACATACTCATAATCAGGAAACCGATCACCCAGTTTACCCATCCTACAAATACAATAGGAATTATAATGAATACCGCTGCGTGATACAGCTTTACACCCCAGAATTCTATATGGTCTGCAATGCGCATTTTCTTCAATGGCACATTACCAATCTTCTGAGTGAAGTATTTTTTATAGTCTGTAAAGAAAATCCAGAATACGTAGAGCAACATGTACAGCATCCAGAAATACAGGTGTTGGAACCGATGCGCTTTTACATGTTTCTGTGTTGGCGCCATACGCATCAGGATGCCGATTTCAATATCGTCGTCCACCCCGTCTACATTGGTAAAACTGTGGTGAATCATATTGTGTTTTACATTCCACATAAAGTGATTGGCTCCCAGCATACTGATGGAAGAAGCCGCGATCCTGTTCACCCATTTATTGGTGCTGAAGCTGCCGTGACTTCCATCATGCATTACATTAAAGCCAATGGCCGCAACCAATCCGCCTAAAACAATACATTCCAGGATGGCCATATACCAGATGGGGGTAAAAAATACCAGGTGAATATAAACCAGTACAAAAGCACATACCATAATAATGGCTTTTGAAAATAAAGTAGGGTTCCCGGTAGCATTGATTCCCCGTTCGTCGAAATAAGCCTGAACGCGCCTCTTTAATTCGAGGTGAAGGGATTGCTTAACATGAGGGAATTTGGGGATAACAAAATTGTTCATTCGGTGAATTTAATAAGTCGGCAAGATAACCAAATAAGGCCGTAGGATTCTGTTAAAACTTACTTTTACCCCTGAAAACCCGGGTGAACGACGATATGCCGATTTTATTATGGACCTGCAGACACATATATCCACAGCAATGGAATAACTTCTACTTGATTCATAACTAAAAAATAATTTAGTTTGAAGGCAGAATAACAGCCCTACTATGCAGGAAACCAAAGAATTGAATGCTCTTTTTACCCTCATAGACGACCCGGACGAGGAAGTTTATTCCACCGTATCCGAAAGAATTGTCCGGTACGGAAAGCCAATCATCCCCAACCTGGAACATCTCTGGGAAACCACCCCCGACGAAGACACCCAGGAAAGGATTGAAATGATCATCCATCGCCTTCATTTTACCGATTTGCTGAACGATTTAACGGAATGGAGCAACAGCGCCCACCACGACCTCCTTTTTGGCGCATTGCTGGCAGCCAAATTTCAATACCCCGACCTGCAAACCGCTCCTGTTTTACAGGATATTGAAAAGATCCGGAGAAATGTGTGGCTGGAACTGAACAGTTTTCTTACCCCGCTGGAACAGGCCAATGTATTATCAAGTATTATCTACAACTATTACAATTTAAAGGGTGTAGAAGTCGGTTATGCCAACCCTGATGAATTCTTCATTCACAAGGTGCTGGAGAGCAAAAAAGGGAATACACTGGCCAATGGAATCATCTACCAGATTCTCTGCGAGAAACTGGACATTAATGCCAGGATCATCAATATACCCAGTCTGTGTGTTATCGCTTTCTACCAATCCGAATTTGACCATACCCTTGCAATGGGAAATCCGCAGGAACAGATTCACTTTTTTGTAGATGCCACCAGCGGGCAGGCATTTTCGCACAAAGACATAGAGCAATACTTCAGGAAGATCGGCGTTGCCATCAACCCTTCCTATTTCAAACCGCTCCCGGGCAAAAAAATTATCCAGGTACTGTTGCAGGAGATTGCCAAATGCTTCGACACTCCTGAAAAAACATACAAGAAGGAAGAACTGCTCCGGCTGATTGAGCTGCTGGACTAAACTGTACTGTATTTATTCAACCAGGATGGTGTCCAGTAGTATTTCCATCCTGTAAGCCTTGCTTACCGGACAATTTTCTTTCGCCTCCGCGGCAAAATCATTGAGCTGTTCTTTAGAGATTCCGGGCACTTTGGCCGTTAGGGAAAGATGAGACTGTTTAATAACGCCTTCTTCCAGTGTAATGGAACAGACCGTTTGAATATGCTCCGGGGTAAACCCTGCGATACCCAACACAAAACTGAGTTTCATGGAAAAACATCCTGCATGCGCCGCAGCCATCAACTCCTCGGGATTGGTGCCGGTGCCCTCCGCAAAACGTGAATTAAATGAATACTGCGTTTGATTTAATACATTACTTTGTGTTGTGAGGTGGCCATGGCCTTCTTTACCGGAGCCATTCCAAACAGCAATTGCATTCCGCTTCATAAAAAATGATTTGAATTAAATATATGATTAGTTGGACTGATTTCGAA
>DATFAP010000028.1:0-99825 GCA_035254545.1 Sediminibacterium sp.
CCCTGAAATAATAAATGACTGGAACGCCATGAATGCTTTCAATACGAAAGTTCTCTTGATGCCAGTAAAATGGGAAACGCATTCTGCACCACTATTAGGTGACAGGCCACAAGCTATAATCAACGAACAACTAGTTAAAGACTGTGACTTATTGGTTGGAGTTTTTTGGACTAGAATTGGAACAAATACAGGAATCGCAATAAGTGGAACCGCAGAAGAGATTGAGCAATTTGTATCCTTAAGTAAACCGGTTATGCTTTATTTTTCCCAATCTCCTGTAGACCCTGATAAGATTGACCTAGATCAATTCACAGTTCTTAGAGGGTTCAAAGAAAAAATGCGTCTTAAAGGCTTAACAGAGACCTATTCCAATATTCCGGATTTTAAACAAAAATTTTCAAGACAATTAGGTATAAACATTGGTAATATAGTGACTGCGTTGCCTGATAAACCTAAAGCAACCGCTGCCGCACAGCACGCCACGACCGAGGCAACAAAGAGAATCTCGCCGGTAACAATAAAAGCTGTTCAACCTGATATCCCAAAACTCACTCCAAAAGCAGTAGACGAATATTTAATTAAAGCAATGCAGGTTGTGGCAGATAGTACGGGCTGGGCTAGTATTGCTGCTGTCGGAGGATACCTTAAAACATATACTCCAATTAACTATCGAGAATTTGGTTATGATAAATTAAAAGCTTTTTTAAAGTCTAGGAAAATATTTGAAATGAAAGAAGCGCAGAAATCACCTAATGCAAAAAATATCGACAGTGCGTTCATTCGATTAATTCCTAAATAAAAGCAGCAGGTAACATTGCATTGGAAATATGACGGGGCGGTGATTATATTTTCAGCTTTTTGTTTGATAATCAGCTATCAACTTCGGTTTCGGCAGACGAATAATGTTAAGTTGTAGAATTAACAACGAACTTGTGTAATTTTAATCAACATCAGTGCCAGGCAGAAGGTACACAGAATGCCGCCACATCACCAATGCTCAACGCTAGCTTTTATCATAGATGACTTTACAATGACAGAACCTTACGACAAATATCTTGAGACTGCTTTACTGAATCGAAACCAAATAAATGAAGCCTTGTCATTTATAAATGATGTTTTCAGTGAGCCAGACTATAATATTGCAGATAGAGTAACTCTTGATGACATTCAGTTCACTTACCATTTTTTAACTAACAAACATTATGTAGAGAAAAGTGAGGAAGAAACAATTGTTATAAAAAAGTATAGAAGGTTGACGCAAATAATCTTCGATTTTTATTATCCAAAGCCAACAGGTTCGAAATTTTACCATTATACTAAATTGAGTGCTTTAAATGGCATTTTGAAAAATGAACTGAAATTAAAGCCACTCATTACAAACGAGAATTTCGATGAGTTTAAAACTTTTTATAAAGACCACAACTTGATAGGTTATTCCATAAATACAGACGAAAGCGGTAAACTAATGGAGCAAGTGTTAATGGAACAATGTTTTGCAATTTGCTTTGCATCTCCAATTGGATTGACGGCTGAGAAAGAAAAGACCCTATGGTATTCATTTGCTGATAATGGTGGAGGAATAAGAATTGAATTTGATATAAAATCGAACCATCCTGATTTTAGAAAAATATTCTACCACAAAACAGACTTTGACAAAAGCAAATTATTATTAAACCGATTAAATAAAGACACACAAGAAAGGTTCGATAGAATTTTTACAGTGGCGGGTCTTTCAAAAATTGGTGCTTTTTATTTGCCTGGTTATTATGATATCGAAAATGAAGTTCGATTTTTAATTAAAAAGTTTACAGATGACTATGAGTTTTGTTTTGATGATTCAAAAGGATTTATAACGCTACCGTTTGACAGCGACTTTGCAAATATTTCTATTAAAAAGATTAAAGTAGGTAAAACTTGCTCTCTTGAAAATGTAAAAAGAATCCTTGCAGAGAACGATTATGGCAGTTTTGATTCACTTGAAATTGGCGAGTAGAAAAGCAGCAGCTAACAGGTGTATTGCTGTAGGCAGGCTTGATATTAAAACATCTGCAATGTTGCTACTATCAGCAATAGTTTGTACGCAATTAGCAAATACATCAGTTTATAAAATCACAACCGCTTCCACCAACTTCTCCAACTGTTTACAAAAACACATCACAGCATCTCTTTCCCTTGTATCAGAATAAATACTGTTATCAGAAGCAAGAGCAACTTCCAGCAGATTTACCAGATGCTGCCTCACCTCAATCAGCTTCAAATCATCAAAGAACTGTTTAATAACGGCCATTGGGTCTTGTTTCTCTTCCTGTGTTAACCAAATAGGTTGACTGTAAAACTCCGGGTGCAGATCAAATGATTGCATAATACTGGTTTTGACTGCACAATCACATAAGGTTGCGAACTATCGCATTAGGTTGTAAACTGCCAAAAAATTGTAGGAAGGTGTGCATAAAAACACCCAAACACAATGAGCAGCAATATGCATATCGAAAGAGTTTGCAAATTCTGTAAAAGCAAATTCATAGCAAAAACAACCAAGACCCAGTATTGTTCCAATAAATGCAGTAGCAGGGCCTACAAACAGGCAGCAAGGCAGGAAAAATTGGAGATCGCAAAGGTGGAGGCTGGATACATGGGTAAGATCAAAACGAAGGTAAAATTTACGGAACTGGAAGGGAAACAACTGCTTACCATAATAGAGGCCAGTGCTTACCTGAATATTACCCATGGTACCTTGAGAAGGTGGATCTCTCAAATTCACTAGAATCAGCCCAAGTCATTTTCTGTATCGTCACGAATTGCATTAATATTATTATTTATACGAATTGATAATCAATGGGAAATATTATTGGTCACATCATGCTTATAGTAATATGTGCAGTTGTTTTCCCGGACAAAATGTGTGTGCGGGCTTAATTTTAATCAATAACCTTCAATTTTTTGATTTTTTGCTATCTTTATTATATGGCAAAAGACCGCAAACATATTAAACGATCAAAAGGGGAGCGTCTACATTGGACAAATGTGACGAGCGAAAAGACTGCTGTCGTTTACAGATCTGTGTTAGACGGTCGATTTCTTCAACCTGCTCGCATTTCTGAGAATCAGGATAATGTTGTTGCAACGCGTCCTGACCACAAGCTATTGGTGCCTTGACTTTTAATTTTCCTGGTTACGATCTACATTTTGTTCAACGTGATCGTTGTAGTGATGGCTCTGCGCATATCGCCAGCTATGTTTTCAAATTTTTCTCTCCTGTTACGAGGTATAATTATATCGTTAGAGCCGAATATCATAACACTGATATTTTTACGGTAAAATTTTATTGCAAGAAAGACCGTGGAAGCGATAATAAGTATTCTCTTATCATAAATAAGGGTGATCTTGGGAACATAATTATGACTTGTGCTAAAGCCATACCATTGCTTCTAGATCAATTTCCTTCTGCTTCGTTTGCATTTGTAGCGGCCAGATCGTATGATGTGAAGTCAAAAACTACTGAACCATTGTATCGTACACAACGATACCGCCTTTATTGTGAAATGGTACCCAAGAAGTTTGGTCAGCAAACTTTTTCTCACCATACTAATGATGACATCAGTAGTTATCTTCTTTACAATCGACAAAGTGCTTTCAGTTTGACTGAAATACAAGATATGTTTAGAGAAACCTACAATGGGACTGATTGGATATAGAGTAATGATGAATATTATCTAGCGTTGGTTTCATCATTACACTATTGTTTTAGTCGAAATCCGTTACTATTCTGTCACTAATTTCTCTGAAACTCACTAGAATCAGCGCTCGTCATTTTCTGTATCGGGAAGTGACGAGGCGAGCGTTAGCGAACCGAAGTCATCCCGCAAGGCGGGATAAACAGGGTACTATTACACCTTATGGCTTAATGCGTTTACAGGCACTGGACATTGAAATAGTCAAAGAAGACCTTTACCAAATTGGATTAAAAGTAAAGTAATAGATTTACTATTTATTTGCATTAGTCAAGTATTAGCTTTACTTTATGGGAAAGAAATCACTTCAACTGCAACAGCTCAACAGCAAATTGCGGTGCGGTTCAAACACCGTATTGTAAGCATCCATTGTTTCCCCAACGGCAACGACAGGCACAGCCGGTTGATGGCAGACATCATCATTGAGGAAATCTACAAGCAGCCCGTATTTTCCTGGGGTGCGACCAATCTATCCGGAGAAAGCGATATTTGTTCGGTATACTTAAAAGCGGTGAAAGCAGCCGACCGGGGCGATTACAGTTTGCTCCTGGCCTTTGCCCATTCCTGATGTATCGACCCTTTAATTGTTGTTACAATCCTGTTTAGCATTTAGGGGGGCAATACAGTGTTTTAACTGTTTTTCAGAAAAAATTGTCTTTAGTAAACATTTTTCATACACTATAAATGATTTTCATTAAATTGAAATAATTAAATTTCATGAAAATATATGAAAAATAAGTGTTTTTCACAGCTTATAACTGTTTTTCATGCAAGGACAGCTCCAGAAGAGGGGTATTTAGTTGGGTATGGCGCAATATATATGGCTTACGATTTAGAAGCCCCCCTTCCGGCTATTCTTGCATTGGTAAGCCAAAAGCACAAACAGTACAATACGGGGGAATGGATTGTTTTTACCCCAAGGTATATGCCTGAGGATACCCTGATCGGGCATCTGACTTTTGCTTTAAAATACGAAGGGGTTGATTTGGGAATACTTAAAAAGTTATTTGAAAAACTGGAAGCAGCACAGATTAGCAGGTTGATTGCTAAAGAGCCAACGGGACAATACAGCAGAAAATTATGGTTTCTGTATGAATGGCTGATGGATCTGCAATTGGATATTCCTGATCTGGTCACAGGTAATTATATAGACCTGATTGATGAAACAATTCAATTTGCTTATCATGGAGCAGAGAAATCTAAAAGACATCGGGTAAGAAATAATCTTCCGGGTGTGAAAGATTTTTGTCCTATGATCAGGAAAACTGCTTTACTTGAAAGGTTTATCAATCTTGATTTATCAGAACGTATAAAAAAGATGATAGGGAAAATTCACCCTGATGTGATGGCAAGGACAGCAGCTTTTTTGTTATTAAAAGATTCAAAAGCATCTTATGCAATTGAAGGTGAACGGCCACCACAAAACCGCGCACAGCGTTGGGGACGGGCTATTGGCCAGGCGGGTCTTAAACCAATTTCAAAAGACGAGTTGATAAGGCTTCAACAGATTGTAATTGACAGCCCAAGGTTCACTAAAATGGGGTTTCGGGAACAGGAAGGATTTATCGGTGAACATGACAGGCGACATGGAACGCCGATTCCTGACCACATTTCGGCCAGGCAGAAAGATTTGGATAAATTGATGGCCGGATTAATTGCCACCAATCAAAAATTAGAGAATGACCAAACCTATGATGCCGTTTTGGCTGCGGCCATAATTGCCTTTGGATTTGTTTTTATTCATCCTTTTGTGGACGGGAATGGCAGAATTCACCGTTATCTGATCCATCATGTATTGCTAAGTAAGGGCTACGTTTCTAAAGGTATTATTTTTCCTGTTTCAGCTATTATTTTAGAAAAGCTCGATGAATATCGAGGGGTGTTGGAAGATTTTTCAACTCCAAGACTGGACTTGATTAAATGGAAGCCTGATGAAAATAATAATGTTGAAGTGTTGAATGATACGATAGATATGTATCGTTATTTTGATGCAACTAAACAGGTTGAATTTTTATATAGCTGTGTTCAGCAAACCGTTGAACAAACTATTCCCGGGGAAGTAGCATACCTGGAAAAGTATGATTTGATGAAGGATTATCTCGACAACTTATTTGAAATGCCCGACAAAACAGTTGCAATGCTCGTTCGCTTTCTTGAACAGGGAAATGGAAAACTGTCGGAAAGAGCAAAAATGAAAGAATTTAACAATTTGACAGTAGCAGAGGTGTATGCAATTGAAAATAAATACCAGGAAATATTCAAGTAAAGAAGAAATGAGCAGGAATAGCTGATCAGTTATTTCTGATCAGCTATTGTTTCAATCCAAAACAGATTTGCTCGGGAAACTAGTTGTTGTCGTAGGTGTAGGTATATGCTACAGGATTGGAAGCATTTAACCGGTTCTCGGTATAATGCGTTACATAGCCTTTTTCGTTGTAGAAGATGGCTGCATTAAAACTGGGATAAATAATGTCGTACACATTGATATCGTTGGCAGGATCGGATTGTGTAAGATTCTGGGATTTATAAGTGTAACTTCTGATGTTGTGTGTGGAGATTGGGGCATGCAGATTCAGGAATTCATCATGTGCCTGGTTCCACATAAATACCGGCCACACGTTGGGTGATTTCTTATCGTCGTATACATACTCAATGATTGCGTACTTTAGTCTGAAGTTGGGATCGCTGTCGCTTCTTTGCACCAGTCTTTCCACTACTTTTTCTTCACCACCCACAGAACTGTATTCATACAGGATATATTCAAGAAATTTTCCATTGGTATAAGTGGCAACACTGTCTACTTTGTTCTGGCTGTTGTAGTGATATACAAAACGGCCCTGCACATTAGGAGTTACATTCCGGTAATCAATATCGATGCTGCTGACGCGGCTGGTACCGGTTTCGTAGTTGAAGGTGTAGCCGTAACGAACATTGTTGTCCTTATCGTAAAAAATTTCCCTCTCCGGCAATTCTCCATTATAGATGATCGTTCTGTAACCGTCTGGTACACCTCTCTTCTTGACGTTGATGCGTACCAGTTTGTTTTGCTCATATACAAAGTTCCTTTCGAGGTAAACATTGCCTGAGTTGGGCTGGGCAGGGTCAATATTCTCAAATTCCTTAAAAGTGATCAGCCTGCTTTGGCCGCCGGACGTTACAATATTGGCCTCTTTTTTACAGGATGCACCGATCAGCGCTCCTGCAAAAGCCAGTACGATCAATACTCTCTTTTGCTGCATCATAATTGATTGAATTTTAAAAATGAATAAAACGCAAAGGAACGGTGGGGCCGTGGCAAGTTTGTAAGCAGAAGCACTTGTTTCATAAACTCAGTATTTACACGGATGCTTTGCGGGAATCATTATGCAGGAATCCTGGGAACAGCTGCTTTTAACGAACCACTCCGGCTGTTCAGTAGAACTACGTAGATTTTAATTTCAGTATTTCTACAAATGCTCCGGATAACGGGGTCAAATACTTTTGCATCCTTAAAAAATGACCAAGCAAATGAAAAACAACATCTTAACAGGAGCTTTTGTAATGATCTGCTTCCTGATGCAAAACAGTGCCAATGCACAGAACAAGAACAATGTGACCGACAACGTAAAAGGTGCCAATTACCTGCAAGCAGGAATTGGTTTGGGTAGTTACGGAATGAGCGGTACAGGAGGGTTGCCAATTACCGCTTCTTATGAGTATGGCTTTGCCAAAAATTTCAGCGCCGGTTTGGCTGTTGGGTTTGTTAAAAAGAGCTTTCTGACCGATTGGAAATATACCTACCTGATATTTGGTGTACGCGGCTCTTATCATTTTAATGAGGCGCTCAAGGTGAAAAATCCCAACCTGGATTTGTATGGCGGTGCAGGCCTTATTTACAGAAGGTATAGCTTGAAAGCGACGGATGCAATTGATCCTGCCTATAATTATTCCGGATCCGGTGGTACCGTTGATTTTGAGTTGCATGCAGGAGCCCGCTATTATTTCGGTAAGCAGGTAGGCGCTTTTGCCGAATTGGGTTATGGAATCTCCCCCCTGCAATTGGGTGTAACAGTTAAATTCTAACACTTTCTCATAACCAGTGAACGGGCGGTCTGTTTGGATTGCCCGTTTCTATTTTGAATAACAGCATTTAAGTAAGCCCTAACTTTGTGGCATTTTAAAGAATATCGGGAACATGCATATGAAAAAGATCCGGTTGGCTATCGTTGACGATCATACCGTAGTGATCGATGGATTGAAGTCCATGTTGGGAGGATTTCCTCACCTGGAAGTGGTATATGCTACACAGAGTGGCACGGAGCTGTTGGCCTATCTGCAAACAGCAGTTCCGGATATATTGCTGATGGATATTCAAATGCCCGAGATCAATGGGATAGACCTGTGTAAATTGGTGTTGAAACAATGCCCAGGGGTCAAGGTCATTGCGTTTAGCAGTTTTGATGATTCCAACTATGTAAAGCAGCTCTTCAGAAGCGGCGTTAAGGCTTATTTGTTAAAAAACTCCGGTAAACAAACCATCCTGAAGGCAATTGAAACGGTTATGGAGGGGGAGCAGTTCATGGATGAGGCGATTCAGAAAATATTGCTGCAGGAAAGCATCACCGGTCAGCGGCGCTCTATTTTTGATATACCACTCACCAAACGCGAAACAGAGATTGTACAACTGGTAGCGGAAGGCCTTTCCAACCAGGAAATCGCCGACAAACTCTTTCTGAGCCTGCGCACGGTAGAAACCCACCGGATGAATGTGAACCAGAAACTGGGAGTTAAGAATAGTGCGGGCTTGGTGAAAGAAGCGATTAAAAGAGGGTTGGTTGATTAATTTTTTTATATCTTGAAAGATGCTGGCAACAAGGCATATCATTTTCTTAGAAGTTGCATCAAGGCTTAGCTTTTCAGAAGCGAGTAAGGCATTGTTTATCAGCCAGCCGGCAATCAGTAAGCACATCAAATCACTTGAAGCCTATTATAAAACCGCCCTTTTTGAAAGAAGGGGCAACAGCATTGTTCTAACGGATGCCGGGGTGATTCTTGTCGGGAAAGTAAAAGAAGCCCAAAAAATACAGCGGGATGCCGAGTTCGAGATCAGCACGCTTCAGCAAAAGATGAATGCAAAGGGGCAATTGCGTTTAGGCGCCAGTACCACGGTTGCCTTGTACATCCTGCCTAAAATCCTTTCCTCCTTTCATAAGCGATATGCCAATGTCAAAATCAGTTTGCTGAACAGAAATACGGATACCATCATAGAAGCGCTTTTAAAGGAGGATATTGATATCGGTATTGTTGAAGGAAAAAAGAAAAGCACCTCCCTGGTATATAAACCCTTCATCACCGATGAAGTGGTGGCCGTATGCAGTAAGGATAGTTTCATTGCAAAGAAGAGGTCTATCCATGTCAGGGATATCCTGAATTACCCGGTGGTATTAAGAGAGCAGGGTTCGGGTACATTGTCTGCCCTCAAAGACAGCCTTGGAAAAAAAGGCATTAAGCTCTCCAATCTTAAAGTCAGTGTTGTACTGAGTGGAACAGAGGCCTTGAAAAACTTTATCAAAGCAGATGACTCCCTTGGGTTTTTGCCGATGGGTTCCGTAGTGAAGGAAGTTGAAAACGGAGAACTGGTGATTATCAAAATCGAAGACTTTAAAATTGTCAGGAACTTCTATTTTATTCAGCGTCACGGCACGGAGAATAATGAATTGAATAAGCTTTTTATGAAGGTTTGTACTGCTTCGCTATAACATTATGTTATAGGCTATAATAAATCATTGAGATAAAGTTATAGTAGACCTTCTATTTTTACCGGATGAAAAAGAATGATCTACATCCTTCACGTATCAACCGGCTTTATTGTTCAAACTGCAATAAGGAGTACGACTACCATACTGTACAAACTTTTGCCACCTGTTGCAGCAAGCCTCTCCTGATTTCCTACAACCTGGATACTTCGATCCCCATCTCCCGCATCAGCAACAGGCCGCAATCGATCTGGAGATATTTTGAACTGCTTCCTGTATTGGATGAGGCCAATATTGTATCACTGAACGAGGGAATAACACCTGTTATTGAGCTGGAGAAATTAGCAGCACAGCACGGATTCGATCATTTGTATCTGAAAGATGAAACCAATAATCCCTCAGGATCATTTAAGGCGAGGGGGCTGAGCGTAGCCATCTCAAAAGCAAAGGAACTGGGCATCCGTAAATGCATTATTCCCACGGCAGGTAATGCGGGCGGAGCGCTGGCCGCCTATTGCGCAAAAGCCAATATCGAAGCAACCGTGATCATGCCGGCACATACTCCCGGTATTTTTAAGGACGAGTGTTTCTTGTATGGTGCTGAACTGATACTGATCAACGGACTGATCAGTGATTGCGGAAAGAAAGCGCAGGAGATGAACAAAGAAGGGGAATACTTCGACATGTCTACCTTAAAAGAACCTTATCGATTAGAGGGGAAGAAGACCATGGGCTATGAAATTGCGGAGCAGTTCAATTGGGAATTGCCGGATGTGATTATTTACCCTGCAGGCGGCGGCACCGGATTGATCGGCATTTGGAAAGCCTTTAAAGAAATGAAAGCCATGGGGTGGATCAAGGGCGCTTTCCCAAAAATGATTGCCGTACAGTCGGCCAGATGTGCTCCTATCCGGGAGGCCATCAAAGATCCGATTCACTGGAAAGAAAATTTCACCCCCGAAGCAACCATTGCCAACGGGCTGGCGGTGCCTTATCCTTTTGGAATGGATCTGATGTTGGATGTCTTGAACGCATCTCATGGTGAAACAGTTCTGGTGCATGAAGATGAAATCATGAAAGGTGTTTTCGAATTCACCAGGAAGGAGGGTATCCTGGTTTCACCCGAGGGTGCCGCTACCTATATGGCGTTTCAACAATTGCTGGAGTCCGGTAAAATCGGGCAAGGGCAAAAAGTGCTGTTGTTAAATACAGGCACAGGTTACAAGTACCTGGAGAATATGATTCAGTGATGCGGGGATAAATGATTTAGTATGAAATGGTTAACCCTGCACCAAACCCCATGTCACTATCATAGTGTGCGGACATACCGATGTTTTTACCTGCAATATAACGTAGCCCGCCCATGTATTCTTTGTCGGAATTGACCATCATGGCCGCCCGGAGTCTTTTTGAAACAGGAATATCTTCCCGCATCAGTTGTAAACGTAAATTTCCGTTGGTATATACTTCCGTTTTAAACTGGAATAACATGGGCAAAATATACTGCAAACCCACACTCAGTTGTGCCCGGTTGTTTTTGGTATTTTGCTGTCCGAATATGTTTTTTTCTTCATCGTGCCCTATACTCCTGTATCTCCAGTCAAAACCGATAAAAGGCATGATCCATTGCATTTTACCGAGGTATCTTCCCAGATGGGTTTCTGTTTCGTATCCATGCATATTGTTGTAACCGAGCCTCCATTCGGTCCCCAGGCTCCAGCGGGTACTATGCAGCATCAGCATTCCGTCATTGCCATTGCTTGCAAAATCATTCCTGGCCATTACACGGAGCCTTCTGTCATCGGAAAATAGTTTTCTTTGTGCTAATTTGGGATCGGGTATCAGCGGGTTCTCCGGTTGATTTTCATAAGTAAAGACTCTGCCCATTCCACTCATCATATGATAAAGGATATGGCAATGGAAAAACCAGTCTCCTTCGGCATTTGCGCTGAATTCCAGCGTGTCTGTTTCCATGGGCATAATATCAATTATGTTTTTCAACGGGGCATGATCTTCCTGATCATTCAGGACCCTGAAATCGTGTCCATGCAAGTGCATCGGGTGACGCATCATAGAGGCATTGTGTATAATCATTCGAACTGTTTCTCCTTTCCTGATCAGGATTTTATCCGATTCTGAAACCACTTTGTTATTCAGGCTCCACACGTAGCGGTTCATATTCCCGGTTAATTCAAAGCTTAATTCTTTCACAGGGGCATTGACCCTGAGTTTGGTTGAATGAGGCGACCTGAGCATATTGTAATTCAGGGTAACCAGGTCAGGAGTATGGTTGATTTCATCGTACATCACTGCATTCATATCCATTTTGTTCAGGCTCATCTGCATCCCCATATCGTTTAACTTCCCATTCATCTGCATCATCTCGTTCATCATTTTCATGCCTTCAAAATATTTCAGACGCGGTAGGGGGCTTGCGGTTTTAAGGGGCCCATTGCCAAGGTAAATTCCGGCAGACCCGGTTCTGTCCTCAGCGGTTGCCAATAGCTGATAGGCTTTGTTGTCGGGTATGGTTACCACAATATCGTATGTTTCGGAAACAGCAATCATTAACCGGTCCACTTCCACCGGGTCAACATCGTTACCGTCGCTGGCAACAACCGTTATTTTTCCGCCGGCATAGCTCAGCCAGAAATAGGTGGAAGCTCCTCCGTTGGAAATTCTGAGGCGAACGTTATCTCCCGCCCTGAAACTATCCAGTTTGGATTCGTTTTTTCCATTGATCAGAAAACGATCATAATATACATCGCTTACATCCATTGCAAGCATTCGTTTCCATTCGTTGGCGAGCTTTGTTTTCAGGTGACCTGCCCTGATGGCTTCTGCGTAGCTTTGGGTAGTTCCTTTTTTTATGGCAAACCAGTCCGTGGCATTGTGCAGCATGCGATGAATATTGTTGGGGTTCAGATCGGTCCATTCGCTGAGTATCAGGGGTATTGTTGGCAGGTCGTCGATTCCTTTTCTGAATGTTGTGTCATTATCCCGCTTATGCAAAATCATGGATCCATACATGCCAATTTGCTCCTGCATGCCGCTATGACTATGGTACCAATGCGTACCATGCTGTATAACAGGAAACCGGTATACATGTTTTGAATGCGGGGGAATGGGCATTTGGGTAAGATAGGGAACGCCATCTTCCCTGTTGGGTAAAAACAGGCCATGCCAGTGCAGGGAGGTTGCTTCGTCCATATCATTGTAAACATGAATTTCAGCGGTGTCTCCCTGGGTGAAATTCAGTTCCGGCATGGGAATTTGCCCGTTTACGGCAATGGCCCTTTTAAGAACGCCGGTGAAATTGACGAGACTGTCTTTTACATGCAGTTCATACCGTACTGTTTTCTGCGCCAATATACTACTCACCGGTAAACATGCGATCAGCAAAAACCTGAGTAATTGATTCATTATTAATTTTTTTGTGCGGAAATATTTCCACAACTGAGCATGGACGATCCGTAATAAGGATTTTTAATACCAGGCTCCAGGCTGAGCCAATATGCCTTTTTCATGGGGCAATACTGGTAATAGACTTTCCCTTTGATGCTTTCGGCTACTTCAATGATTTTCCAAAGCGCAACCGATAATGCCGCAAATGCCGTCCGTTGTTTGGCAAGGTCTGTTGTTTTACTGATGGTCTCAGCCGATTCCAGCAGTATTTTTCCATTTGTTTCAAAAGCAGTCCTTTCTTTTATCCCTATATCCGCTGGATTTACGACCCCAATGCCTGCTGATAATTCAGCGGCGGCGGCTGCTGCTTTTGCCGGATCGCTTTTTACCAATGCATCTTTTACCTGTAAATAACCGTTGACTATCGTTTGAACTGTTGCTGGTTGCGCCTGAAGGCTTCCGATGCAAAACATTGCAGCAAGAAGAATTTTGATTGTTTTCATTGTTTAAGCTTTAGTTGGTTCAATATTGAATCCGGAGGCTTTAACCGTTTTGATGACTGCGGCTTCCGTTGCGCCATCCGAAATTACGGTTAGTGTTTTATCTGCGGTGGATGTATCCACATTCCAACTACTGATACCTGGTTCATTGTCCAGTGCGGGAGAAACTTTTGACACACATCCGCTGCATTTGATATTTGTTTTGAAAGTGAAAGTCTTTGACTCATTATTCGTATTCATGATTAATCGTTTTAATTGATAGCACAAAGTTCAGCAGCATGTTCAGCACAGCTATTATGCTATTTCGTGTATGTTTTATATTATTTACTGGTCATCCATTTTAGCCGGAGGCTATTGCTCACTACACTGATACTGCTGAGGGCCATCGCAGCGCCCGCAATCATCGGGTTCAGCAGGAAACCGTTAACCGGATACAGAATCCCTGCGGCCAAAGGGATACCGACGATGTTGTAAATAAAGGCCCAAAACAGGTTCTGACGGATGGTCCGAACCGTTTTTCGGGAAAGCTTAATAGCCAGCGGTATTTTACTGAGATCTGAGGAAAGGATCGTCATTTTTGCTACATCCATGGCTATATCACTGCCCTTTCCCATGGCAATACTTACATTGGCCTGGGCAAGAGCCGTACTATCGTTGATGCCATCACCTGCCATGGCTACGGTTTTCCCTTTCTCCTGCAATACTTTTATAAATGCTGCTTTTTCATGTGGTAAAACTTCTGCCTTGTAATGCAGTATCCCTGTTTCGGCAGCAATGGCCCGCGCAGTGTTTTCATTGTCGCCGGTAAGCATATAGACTTCTATGCCTTCTTTCCGTAATTGCTGTACTGCAACCCTGGAAGAGGGCTTTACCTGATCGGCAATAGCCAGCACGGCCAGTGCTTTTGTTTCATCCGCAAACCAAATGACTGTTTTGGATTGAGAAGCCCATTGTTCGGCGCTAAGGTTCAACGACTCATCTGAAGTGATCTGCTGATCTTCGAGTAAATGCCGGTTCCCCACATAATATTTTTTCCCATCCACCATTGCACTGGCTCCTCTTCCTGTAATGCTGTGGAAGGCTGTTACTTTTTTTTCGGAGCTGGCCGTGAAATGGTTAACCACTGCATTAGCCAGGGGATGTTCTGATAGCATTTCAATGGCGACCAGCACATCGGCGGGAACGTTCTTCTGATCCCGCCATTGCAGATCGGTTACCAGCGGCTTCCCTTCCGTAATGGTTCCCGTTTTATCCAGTACAACTGCGTTGATTTTTTCGGCCAGTTCCAGGCTCTCGGCATCTTTGATGAGGATGCCCTGTTCCGCCCCTTTGCCAACCCCTACCATGATGGCTGTTGGAGTGGCCAGCCCCAACGCACAGGGGCAGGCAATAACAAGCACCGTTACCATGGCTAATAACCCATGCGTTAATCCGTTTTCACCTCCGAGCCAATACCATAGAATGAATGAAAGCAATGCAATTGCAATTACGGCCGGAACAAAAATGCCGGCAATGCGATCCACGAGTTTTTGAACAGGCGCTTTGCTTCCCTGTGCTTCCTGCACTGTCCGGATGATCTGGGATAACATGGTTTCCGCACCCACTTTCAGGGCCTTGAACTGAAAACTTCCCTTTTGGTTGATTGTTCCGGCAAATACGTTGTCCTGCGCTTTTTTAAGTATGGCTACCGGCTCTCCGCTCAGCATACTTTCATCTACATAGGAGGTTCCGGAAATAACTACACCGTCTACTGCTATTTTTTCGCCCGGTTTTACGAGAAGGAGATCGCCTTTGTTTACCTGTTCAAGCGGAACGCTCATTGTGTGTCCGCCTTCATGAATCAGGGTAACCGTTCCGGGTTGTAAACCCATCAGTTTTTTGATGGCCGATGAAGCATTGCCCCTGGCCTTTTCTTCGAGGAGCTTGCCCAGTAAGATAAACGCTACTACAACGGAGGCCGCTTCAAAATAAACATGGGCATGTATTCCTTTGCTGTGCCAGTAGCCTGGGTTCAATGTATTGAATATACTGAAGAGATATGCCACAGCGGTACTGAGTGCAACGAGGGTGTCCATATTGGCTTTCCCATGTAGCGCCTGTTTATAGGCATTTATAAAAAACTGTTTCCCAAACCAGAGTATCACAGGGGTGGATAATGCCCACATCATATAGTTGGCGTAAGGAATGTTCATGTAGAACATGCCGATAATGACCACCGGTATGGACAAAACAATAGACCAAATGGTTCTATGCTTCAACAGCCGGGTTTGATCCTGCTGAATATGTTCCAGTTGTTCCTTACTGTTTTCTGTACTTATCAGCAGGTCATAACCGATTTGCTGTACGATTTTGCGGAATTCTTCTAATGAAATTATATCCGGATTGTATTCAATTACAGCAGTAGCATTGGCGTAGTTTACTGCTGCGCTGGAAATACCTGGCTGTGCCTTCAGCATGCTTTCCACACTTACCGCACAGGAGGCGCAGGTCATGTGCAATACAGGAAGGATTACCGTTTTCTTTTTTTGCGTTTCCATAATAAGCGGTTTATTATGATGCAAAGTTGTTACAGTTGTTCCGGTCTGGTGTTATGCTATTGTGTAAATGTTTTATGACATTTACACTTTATCAAGTGATTTTCGTTTAACCGATCTGATGTTTTTGAAATGACTGGGGGTTAAGCCGGTTACTTTCTTAAACTGACTGCTGAGGTATGCCACGCTGGAATAATTGAGCCGGAAAGCTATTTCGCTCAGAGAAAGTTCATCGTATACCAGGAGCTCCTTTACGCGTTCAATTTTCTGCGCTATAAAATATTTTTCTATGGTGATCCCTTCTACTTCAGAAAAGAGATTGCTCAGGTAATTGTAATCGTGGTGAAGCCTGGCGCTTAGTGTTTCGGATAAGTTTGCTGTCATTTCTCCGTCTTTCTGACGGATTAGCTCTAGTATGATCAATTTGATTTTTTCGATTAACCGGCTTTTCTTATCGTCTATCAGGTCAAATCCAAGCTGTTGCAAAGCCTGGTTAAGCGCTCTTCTTTCTGTATCAGTCAATGGGCGATTCAGCTCCACTTCACCCAACTCCACTGCAACTGCTGTCAGGCCGAATTTTTCCATTGTATCCCTGACAACCATTTTGCAACGGTCGCAAACCATATTTTTGATAAAAAGCTTCATGCTATATAAAGTTAAGTTAACTTTTTTTGCCGATATATCTTTTAGGGAAATGGGATTGCCGTTTATATGGGTTTTAGTGCTTCCCCTCGTGTTCATATCAACTGATTATAGCTGGTTAGTGTTGAGCAGGCGCGGCGATTATGTTAATT
The DNA here is from genome assembly GCA_035254545.1 of Sediminibacterium sp. GTDB lineage: Bacteria > Bacteroidota > Bacteroidia > Chitinophagales > Chitinophagaceae > Sediminibacterium. Next base: position 16,700 of record DATFAP010000028.1, read on the forward strand.
TTGCTATAAAACTGAGTATTTATCTGGCAACAGGCTTAAACAGCAAATAATTAAAGACAAGATTATCCTTAATTATTACCTTTGCCCCTCAATAATACAGGCAGGATGCAGGAATTATCACTACACAAGTTTCATATACCGGTAATGGGGCTGGCTTACACCATCGATTCTCCCATTAAAGTGGCCAGGTTTGGCATTTCTTCCGTGATTTCCATCGTAGAAGACCGGTTGGTCGAAATGATGAGAAAAACCTATTATCCAAGTGTCAATAAAACCTATTTCCCCATTACCACGCAGGAAGCCGATTACCGGGCCAAAAGGATTACCGATTACCTCAACCTGGTTAATACCATTGTACAGGAACAGGTGGATAAACTCAGAAATGCCGCATTTGAGGCTGGTTCGGAAATAGTAAAATATTTTGAAATGCTGCCCGATGACAGTACTGTTAAAAAGCTCTACCGTCAGATGACAGAGCTGGACTGCCAGGCGGAAAAAGAGAAATTGCAGGAACGTTTACGTAAGTTCATACGGCCTGGTAGTATTGATGTAAATATTATGACCAAGCTCGACCTGGAACATCCGGATAAGGACGGAAGCACCCTGCCGGACAGTTCGGAAGCTGTAGCCGCATTGCGGGGATATGTGAAAAGTGATCTTACAGGGTCTTCAGTTGTGTTTTCCGCCGGAATGAATCCGCGTTTGTATAATTACCTGGAAAGTTGCCCGGAACTGGATATGAGTGAAGACGGGACTTTTGCCAAGAAGATCATTATTAAGGTAAGCGATTACCGTTCTGCCTTAATACAGGGTAAATACCTCGCCAAAAAGGGCTTATGGGTAAGTGAGTTCCGGGTAGAATCGGGCCTGAACTGCGGCGGGCATGCTTTTGCAACCGACGGATACCTGCTGGGGCCCATACTGGAAGAGTTTCGGCAGAACAGGGCTGAGTTGATACGTTCATTGTTTGAAATCTATAATGCGGCACTGGAGAGAAAAGGCAGGGCTGCGCTTTTACAGCCCCCCCCCATGATTTTTTCTGTACAGGGTGGCATAGGAACTGCAACAGAAGACAACCTGTTGCATGAGTATTATGGAATGAAGAGTACAGGCTGGGGAACCCCGTTTTTGTTGGTGCCCGAAGCCACAACCGTGGATGAGGATACGCTCAAAAAATTAAGTGCGGCAAGGGAAGGAGATATTGCATTGAGCCATCATTCTCCATTAGGCGTGCGCTTCCATTATCTCAAAGGCACCAGTTCGGACCAGGAACGATTGGAAAGGATACGGCAGGGCAAGCCCGGAAGCCCCTGCACCGAAAAACACCTTGCCAGTAATACTGAATTTACCAAAGAGCCGATCTGTACGGCATCTATGAAATATCAGCAGTTGAAAATTGAACAACTTAAATCGACGAATCTTCCGGAGCAGGAACGCAAAAAGCAAATTGATCAGGTATTGGATAAAGAATGCTTATGTGTGGGTCTCAGTAATTCCGCCGCCATCAATTATCACCAGACTTTTGTAAAGAACCTCAATGCGGTTACGATTTGCCCTGGCCCGAATATTGTCAATTTTTCCAAAGTAGTGTCGCTGCAAGCCATGGTGAATCATATTTACGGAAGAACCAATTTACTCATGAACACCAGGCGAAGCCATATGTTTGTGGCCGAACTGAATCTGTATATAGATTATTTACAGAACGAACTGAGCAACGAAAAACAGGAGGAGCTGACGCCTAAGAAGAAAAAGTTTTATGCTGGTTTTTACCAGAATATCAAAGATGGGATTAGCTATTACAAAAGGCTCGATTCCATTCCGGCAGCGGAGCGGGAAAAATTCCTACAGGATCTTTCATATGCAGAAGTTGCGCTGGACGGTGTAAATTACAGATACGCATTAAATTTGAATTAGATGGGAAAAGGGCAGCAGGCGGAAATACTGGCACCAGCGGGTTCATTCGACAGCTTACAGGCGGCCATTCAGGCGGGCGCGGACGCTGTTTATTTTGGCGTGGAGCAATTGAATATGCGCACCCGTTCCTCCAAATCTTTTTCTATTACAGATATCAAAAAAGTTTGTGGCATTTGCAGGGAACATGGAATGCAGGCCTATCTCACCCTCAATACTGTGATGTATGAGCACGATATGCAGTTGCTGAAAACCATTTTGAAGGAAGCAAAGAAACAGGGCATTGATGCGGTGATTGCGGCAGACTTTTCCGTTATTGAATACTGTAATCAATTAGGGATACCCCTGCATATTTCCACGCAGGCCAATATCAGTAATATAGAATCGGTGCAGTTTTTTTCGCGCTATGCAGATGTGGTGGTTTTGGCAAGGGAACTTACACTGAAGCAGGTGGAGTATATTTCGAAAGAGATCAAACGAAAGAAAATCAAAGGCCCTTCAGGACAGTTGGTGAAGATTGAACTCTTTGTGCATGGAGCTTTGTGCATGGCCATTTCGGGTAAGTGCTACATGAGCCTTCATACACAAAATGCCTCTGCTAACCGGGGGGCCTGTGTGCAGAACTGCCGCAGACCATATATAGTAAAAGATGCGGAGAGTGGCGAAGAACTGATGATAGATCAGGAATACATCATGAGTCCGAAAGATCTCTGCACCATCGATATATTGGATCAGTTGATTTCCAGCGGGGTGGATGTACTGAAGATTGAAGGCCGGACCAAGGGTGCGGAATATGTGCAGACCGTTACGAAATGCTATAAAGAAGCGCTGGAGGCTGTGTATGCCGGAACCTATACACCGGAAAAAGTGGCTGTATGGAAGGAGGAGATGGAGAAAGTGTACAACCGTGGTTTTTGGGAAGGTTACTATCTTGGAAGAAAGCTGGGCGAGTGGACTACCAAACCGGGTTCTGCTGCTACAGAAAAGAAAATATATATTGGTAAAGGAACCAAATATTACCCAAAGATTGGTGTAGGTGAATTCCTGATCGAATCCGGTACGCTCAAAGCAGGCGATACCCTGATGGTTACGGGACCATCTTGCGGAATGGTCAAAGAAAAAATGGACCGGTTATTTGTGAACGGGGAAGAAGCTGTGGAGGCTGTTAAAGGGGATAAGCTTACTTTTCCCTTTGCAACCAAGGTAACCGCCAGCGATAAATTGTATAAAATTGTGGCTGCAGACAATGAATAAAATCATTCACTACCGGAACAAGTGTATTGGTTGTGGTGTTTGTTACGAACAGCAGCCTGAACTCTGGCGCATGTCTAAGAAAGATGGTAAAGCCACGCTTTTGAAGGGCGTTGGAAAGAAAGAGGTCTTTATTTTAAACATACCGGGCGGTCAGGTTGCCAAATCGCAGGAGATTGCGGAAGCATGCCCCGTTCGGATCATCAAAGTACAATGAACGAACTGATCAGTCATTTTATTCAGCAACAAACCTGTGCCAATATCTGTACCCTTAACGAAAACGGTACACCCTATTGCTTTACCTGTTTCTTTGCGTTTAACAGTAAAGAGCAGTTACTGTTGTTTAAGTCTTCCACCGATACAACTCATTCCATCAATATATTGAGGAACCCGCTAGTGGCTGGAACCATCCTTCCGGACAAACTCAACAAGCTGCAAATCAAAGGGGTGCAGTTCGAAGGCGAAGTACTGCCGTTTGACCACCCTATGGCAAAGCAGGCACCTGCGGACTATTATCTGAAAAACCCTATGGCCGTTGCTGTTCCGGGAGAGGTCTGGACCGTGAAACTCCAAAAACTGAAATACACCGATAATACGCTTGGTTTCGGGAAAAAGCTGCATTGGGTGCGGGATGCAGCAAACAATCAGTAAATCAGCCAGTTAGCTAAAAATCCGCTTCAGAACCCCGGCGGGAATTGTCAGGGAACGGTAATAATTGCAATAATAAAAGTATTTAAATACTTTTATACTAAAATAAGGAATAGCTTTGTGTTATCATTTAAAAATTAAAAGCTATGACCGCTAATACGGAGCATATTCTGAACGTTACCCTGCTGGAACCTAAACAAAAGCATCCAACTATTTTTGTTCGTTTTGATGAGCTGAATGAAGGCGAAAGTTTAACCATTCACAACGATCACGACCCCAAGCCGCTTTATTACCAGTTATTGGGAGAAAGGGGCAATATTTTTGTGTGGGAGTACCTCGAAGAAGGGCCTGAATGGTGGAAAGTGAAAATATCCAAGCGTATCACCGGAGAAAACGATGAAACCCTCGGTCAGATTGCTGCAAAAGATCTGCGCAAGGCCCAGGTGTTCAAAAAATATGGATTGGACTTTTGTTGTGGTGGAAAGAAAACCGTGAAAGAGGCTTGCGCCGAAAAAGGATTGGATGTTACAAAAGTGGAGCAGGAATTGCAGCAGGCAGATTGTACGCCCTCTTCCAGACCGCTGCCTTATACGGACTGGAGCCTCGATTTCCTGGCAGATTATATTGTGAATACACACCACAGTTATGCAAAAAAAAATCTTCCGGATCTCAAGGCCTATGCAGATAAAGTAATGCGCGTGCATGGCAGCAGGCATCCTGAACTACTTCGGGTGAATCAGCTGGTAAATGAAGTGTACAACGAACTGATGGCGCATCTGGTAAAAGAAGAGCAGGTGTTGTTTCCATATGTAAAAGAATTGGTGGCAGCAAAAGGAAATACCGCAACGATGCATGCCGCTCATTTTGGAACGGTGCAGAACCCGATCAATATGATGGAAATGGAACACGAAGTGGTAGGTAAAAATCTTGCGGAGATCAGAGAAATTACCAACAATTTTACTTTGCCCGATGATGCCTGTGCCAGCTATAGTTTACTGTATCGCATGCTGGACGAATTTGAAGAAGATCTTCACCTGCATGTACATCTGGAAAATAATATTCTTTTTCCTCAGGCCATTGAACTGGAGAAAAAAATCAATCATTAAAACGTTATATCATGACCGCTCCTGCTCCCATTAAAAGACATCCTGCGATTGTCTCTTTTTCCAAAGACCATCATTTTGGTTTATTACTGATCTGGAAAATCAGACAGGGGTTTACCAGGTCCATACCGGCAAAAAGAATCAGTAACTATGTACTGTATTTTTTTAAGGAAGATCTTGCAAATCATTTTCAGGAAGAAGAAACCCTCCTGTTTGGCAGGCTGCCTTTCGAAGATCCGTTGCGTAAAAAGGCTGAAACAGATCATGTGTTTATTTATTCGCTTATCCGGGATATCGAAAACAACCCATCCGACGAAGTATTGCTGAACCTGTTTGCAAATGAACTGGAAAAGCATATCCGGTTTGAGGAAAGAGACCTGTTTAATCATATACAGGAAGTGCTGGGAGCAGATGAACTCTTGGAGATTGCTCAGCGATTCTCGGGCAGTAGGCACGATATAGACGAACAATGGCCCGATATTTTTTGGGAAATAAAAAAATAGCATCATGGAAATTCCCCGTTCAAAAGCCTATCAGAAAAGAGTGGTGATTGTGGGAGCCGGTTTTGGCGGCCTCACACTGGCCAGGAAACTTGATGCGAACTATTTTCAGGTAGTGCTGATAGACCGGAACAATTATCACCAGTTCCAGCCCCTGCTATACCAGGTGGCTACGGCAGGACTAGAACCGAGTAGCATTAGTTTCCCGTTGCGAAAAGTATTTCAGCGGAAGAAGCATATTGTGATCCGCATGACCGAGGTTCAGTCTATTGATCCCGCGCTCAGGAAAGTATATACAGGATTGGGTGAACTGCAATACGATTACCTGGTACTGGCCCAGGGTGCTACCACCAATTATTTTAATCTGACCCGACTGCAACATCATGCTTATTCCATGAAATCTGTTTCGGAAGCGCTGCTGCTAAGGAACACATTGTTACAGAACTATGAGAAGGCGCTCAATGCGACCAGCCAGGAGGAACGTTCCGCTTTGCTGAATGTGGTGATTGTTGGCGGCGGCCCTACCGGTGTGGAGCTGGCTGGAGCGATAGCGGAAATGAAAAAGAAAATTCTTCCGAAAGATTATGCCGAACTGAATTTTAAGCAGATGCATATTTACCTGCTGGAGGCGGCTCCCCGTTTGTTGAACGGGATGAGTGCATCTTCGGGTACTACCGTAAAAACATATCTGCAGCAACTTGGAGTGGAGGTGCAAACCAACACCTCGGTAAAAGATTATGACGGCGAAAAAGTGGTACTGGGCAACGGAGATTTTATACACAGTAAAAACCTGATCTGGGCTGCCGGTGTTAAAGGTGTACTGATTCCCGGTATCCCTTCGGGATCAATTACGCCGGGTAACCGGATTCTGGTGAATGCGTACAATGCAGTAAAAGATGCTCCGCAGATCTATGCCATTGGAGACATAGCAACAATGCAAAATAATGAGTGGCCAAAAGGACATCCCCAGGTTGCACAGGCTGCCATTCAACAGGCGGATCTGTTGGCTAAAAATCTCCGTTACACGGTTACCAGACAGGCTCCTGTGCCTTTTCAATACAAGGATCAGGGTAGTATGGCTACCGTGGGTCGGAACCTGGCCGCTGCAGAAATAGGCAGGGTGCGGTTGAAAGGATTTGTTGCCTGGTTTGTGTGGATGTTAATTCACCTGGTGTCGATTATCGGAATCAAGAACCGCCTGCTGATTTTGATCAACTGGGTATGGCAGTACCTTACTTACGATCAATCCCTCCGTTTGATTATAGAACCCGCTTCAAAAAATAAAACAAAAGCAACCCATGAGTAAATTATCTACACTACTGATGACGTCGGTGTTTCTGCTGGCCTGTAACAGTCAGCAACAGGAAGGTCGTGAAGGCCATCAAAAGGCGCAAGGCTCTGTTCCGGCTGCTACGCAGGTACAGGAAACCTGCTTCTGGCAATACAGGGCTGGTATTGAACAATGGTGCTAAATGGAAGGCATCAACCTGTATTCAAACTATATTGAATAATGACATATGAAAATCAATGTCAATACAAAGATTGCCATTTTGCTGAAGCAGCACCCGGAAGCGTTGGAAGCCATCGTGCGAGTCTCTCCCAAATTCAATAAGCTGCGCAATCCGATATTGCGTAAAGTAATAGCCGGAAGAACCAGTATCTCCATGGCTTACCTGGCGGGGTTTGTATTGTTCTGTGGGGGAATTTTGGCACAAAATCAAATTGTTCTACAGGCAGCTGCAGTATTATTGCTGATCAGTTCCATTTTGTATAACTGGAATGTAATCAGGCTGTTGCTGCACAAACCGGCTGTTTTATGAATGTAATTACCAATAATCAACTCAAAGCCACTGTTGCGTTGGCTGCATTGCAAAATGTAGTGGATCCGGACATTGGGTTGAACATCGTAGACCTGGGCCTGGTGTACCAGATTGATTTTGACGAAGCCAACCGAAAAATATATTGCACCATGACGCTTACCACGCAGTTCTGCCCCATGGGTGAACCTATTACACTTGCGGCAAAAGAAGCGCTGAAAGCCTGTTTTGGAGAGGAGGAAGTAATTGTGGAACTTAGTTTTGATCCGCCCTGGAATCATGAAATGATTTCTGAAGCCGGATGGGAATTTTTAAATGATAAATAATGCTGAGCCTTACCTGTAAAACAGCCATCAAAGCGGTGATCTATCTTGCATCCAAAATGGAGAGCGGAGAAAAAGCCGGCATCAGGGAAATTGCAACATTCATCAATGCCAGTGAGCATACCGTTGGGAAAATGTTGCAAACACTGGTGAAGGAGGAAGTGATCAATAGTATGAAAGGGCCTAACGGCGGTTTTTTTATAACCGAAAAGCAGAAGAACCAATCCCTGCTTAAAATCATTCATGCCATTGACGGCGATGATGTATTTCAGCAGTGCGGTCTTGGACTGAGCAAATGCTCGTCTACTCATCCCTGCCCAATGCACAACGATTATAAAATCATCCGCGTTGGGTTTAAGAACATGTGCAGGAATAAAAAGGTCAGTGATTTACTAGAGCCGGTTAATGACGGGCTGGCTTATTTGATGGGATGATTTTGTCTGCATCATGCGCCAGTTGCTGAATAGTGGTGTGTTCGAACAATTGAATCAATTGTTGTTTAATGCCCTTGTATTCGGCATGCATGGGGCAGGGCATGGCTTCGGAACATTTCTTTAAACCCAAAACGCATTTGCCCAGTACGCCATCTTCCTCCATTACGTGCAGGATATCCCTTACGGGTCTTTTTTGCGCTTTGCTGCTTAAATAAAAACCACCGCCGGGTCCGCGGACAGAACTGATGATTCCGTTATTGGCGGTCAATTTCTGCAGAATTTTGGCAGTAAAGGATTTGGGCGAATTGATGGCTTTCGCAATTTCATCAATTCCCAGTTTATGTTCTTCACTGCTTTTACGGGCAATATAAATGGTTGCCCTCAATGCATATTCAGTTGTTTTAGAAAACATGGCGCTGTATTATTGATTACCGGTATGCTCCCATTCGGCATAGGAGTCGCTGGTTTCATAAATTTTAAGTTTCCGGAGCAGGATCTGCGGCGGCAATTCCTGCAGCAGTATATTCCGGATATATAAAAGAATATTTTCCGCAGTGGGTTCCATCTTCCAAACAATCAGGTTTTCCGGGTTGCCGGTATTGGGGTGTTCCGCCAGGAAATCCTCCGATAAAATCAGGTGATGATCGAACTGGTTTACAATGATGGAATGAACCAGTTTTTTCAGGTCTTTAAAATCAATCACAAATCCGGGCTTTGGTAAAAAAGCCACATTGCCGATTTCCGATCCAACAGTAACATGCAAAACATAGGAATGCCCGTGGATGTTTTTACAATGGCCATTGTATCCGTGAATGGCATGCGCGGTTTCAAATCTGAATATCTTGGTTACTTGCAACATGTCTGTTTTTTTTAAATAAGGAAAACAATATCATCCCGATTCCGGCAGCCAAGGTAGTTCCGGAAATCAGAAATACCATAAAAAATGGCCTTAATTGCTGCATCATGCTGCTGAATGGCAGCGGATTGATGCTCATTTGCCAGCGGGCTTTCCATATTCCGGCAATAATCAGGGAAAGCCAGAAGATCAGTAAAGAGATGTTGGCCAGCCAAAAGCCGGTGTTGCCGTTCCGGCTGCCGGGTTGTTTGGGAAACAAAATATCCGTTACGATGGCCAGCAGTAACATGGTGTTAATGCCAATCGTCGTTCCCATGGCATGGGCAACGGTAACATGTGTTCCGTGGGTGTATACATTAATGGCCGGTACCGACATTCCGATGGCCAGCAGGAGATTCAGGAAAATCCATACATCGGCTGCCAGCATCAGCCGGTAGCTGGAAAGATGCAGGAATTTCTGCGCGGAACCAAGGCTTTGTTTCCATTCCCAGATGATCCTGCCCAGCAACAACAGTTCGGTCATGCTTACTGCATAGCTGATTTGTCTTACATATGCATGTGTGGGGAGGGTATAAATATGGTGGCCCCAGTTGAACATGAGATTGAACAGTCCTATGAAATAAAGCGCGAAAGCTTTTTTGCCGAAGGCCATGCTTCGGTCACCGCTGATTTTACACATGAGGTAAGTAGAGGAGCCATAGATCAGTTGATTCCAGGATCCCACCATGCTGCCATAGGATTTCCACTGAATGGTCATATCGTTGACGATGTTTTTCCTGAAATAAGGAAGTACCCAGAGATATGATTCGACAAATGTAAACAGGAAGAAAATGATTCCGGTTAGCCACATCCATATGTACACCGGTTGCTTTTTGAATGAGCCTGTCGTTCGCAGAAAATTTATCAGGAAAAGGATCCATCCCGCTACAATGAAAATAGAAAGGTAGGGCGGATACTCCCAATACTCCCTTCCGCCAAACATACCCGCCAAATAGCAGGCCATGATCAGCACAGTAGAAATACCAAACAGGAAGAACTGAATCCTGAGCAGTAAGGCAGAATGGATTTTTCTGCCACTGTGTTCCTGCACGTATGTAAAAATGCCCCCCGTGGCGGTCAGTATGATCCAGAAAAGCACCGAAGAAACATGGAGCGGGCGTGTTCTTTCGAAGGAAAGAATTTCTTTCAGGAAGCCGGGTAAAACATATTGCAGACCGCCGATAATGCCAAACAGCATACCGAATGCGAGCAGTATAAGGCCGAGCCTGATAAAATGTACAGGATAAGCCGCCGGCTTACTGGTTGATGAATCCATTGTTCTGAATTGTAAAAGTTCTGGGATCTGAAATGCCAGAGGCATCCAGGTGCCTGAGGTATTCGGTCAGTTCCCTGATCTCGGTTTCCGAAAGGTGATAATTGGGCATGATATTGGTGCCGTTGGCCAGGAAAGCCCGGATATAGGGCGCCCCCCGTTTGGAATAACTGTTGGTGAGGTCGGGCCCCAGGTACCCGCCCAGGCCGTAAACCTGGTGACAGGCGCCACAGTTGTATTGCTGCCAAAGCATTTTGCCTTTTTCGGCCGCCTGCAGTACCGCCTGATTTTTAACAGGTAAATCGGCGTATAGAAAACAGGAATAGCCCACAAAGGTGGCTACAAGTATTCCTGCAATGCTGTATTTGGCCCGGTCCTGCAACATGGGAATGAAAAATAATTAAGGACAAAAATATCCTTTATTTTAAATTTCAGCCAATTTTTTTTGATCCCTGCCCGGCCATTATTTATTTCCTGATCAATTCGGAAATCTCAAATTCCAGGTAGGCGGTAACCCCGTTTTTTTCGGAAGCGTTCAATTCAATTTTTCCGTTCATTGCCCGAACCCTGGATCTGAGGCTGACCAGCCCGATTCCCTCGGTTTGCATTTTGTCGGTGTTGAAGCCGATGCCATTGTCTTCAATGGAGATGCATAGCAGGTCATTTTGTTGCGTAAGTTGAACAATCGCCTGTGTAGATTTGGAGTGCTTTACAATATTATTGATGAGTTCCTGCACAATCCGGTAAACAGATAATTCAAAGGCATCCGAAAACCGGTCAATATCTCCCCAGGAATCATATTGTATGGAAATTGTTTTGCTGTTGTTGAGGCTGTTGCAATACCTCCTGAGCGCCTCATCCAGTCCGTGTTGTAACAATATCTCCGGCATCAGGTTGTGGGAGGTTTTTCTGAGTTCACCGGCTGCTTCGTCCAGTAACCGGATACCTTGCCGGTATCCCTCCGTTTGCATCAGCATTTCTGCCTCCGAAGGAATACTGCTGAAATGCATCTTTACGGCAGCCAGCATTCCAGCGACCCCATCGTGCAGATCCCGTGCGATCCTGCTCCGCTCTCTCTCTTCACCCTGCATGGTGGCCTGCATCAGTTGAATTTCCTTTTGTTGCTGAAGCGATTTGAGTTCCCGTTGGTGCGCCTGTTTTTTATTGCGAAACCGAAGGAAAAAGAATGCTGCTGCCGATAAGGCAACAACCAGCCCGGCAATAGTGATGTACATGTAATTCCGGCTCTTGTGTAGCTGAAGGTCTTTTTGCGCTGCCTGGTATTTGATCTCCATTTCTGCAGCAGCTCTTTTGATATCCTGGTTAGACGTACTGTCTTTATAATGTATGTACTTCTGATAAAAGGTCAGCGCTTTTGCCGGATTGTTTTGTTTACTGTAGGTTTCGGATAATACCTTGTAGATAATGGTGGATTGCCGGATCAGGCCCTTGCTTTCCGAAATTTCAAGGGCTTTATTCAGATAAGCGATTGTGTTCTGGTGGTCATTGGTCAGGGCATAGCCATCTGCCAATCCGATGGTGGCATAGAGGGCAAACTGCAAGTTGTTGGCCTGCGATGCAGCTTGCAACAACTCCCGGGCATACTGAATGGTTTCGGCAGGCTTTTTCCATTTGCGGTAGAGGTCTATCAGGCCGGCATTGGCAATGAACTGGTTGTTCTTGTTTTGCTGTGCCCTGGCCAGATCCTGCGCTTCTTTGATGTACTTGTAAGATGCATCAAAGTTGTTCCTGTTGGTCGTATATGCACTCATTCCATAGAGCGCAGCCACCAGAGAAGTGGTATCTTTAATTTCCCTGGCGCTTTGCATTACTTTTCGATAATAGAATGCCGCTTTTTCATAGTCCTCCACTGAAAACAACATGGTGCCCATCTGGTTGTACGCATTGTTGAGCCGGTTCTTGTAAACCGTTCCTTCCAGTAACCGGATGGCTTCCGTAAGATGGTTCATTTTAAGCGTAGCGTTCCCGATTTTATCTGCCTCTACGGACAGATTCAAATGACATACAGCTATTCGTTCAAGCTGGTTGGTTTTACTCAGGTACTGCAATGCCTGTTCAAATCCCTCCATTGCTTTGGCGTTTTCCATCTTCTGCGAGTGCCGATACCCTTTGTAAAACCAGCCCATCCCAATATAATAGGGTTCATTCAATGTCTTACTCAGGCGGATCAGCTGTGCATTGGCATATGCGGCTTTTTCCGGATCGGCATCCAGGTATTGCTTAATGTACCTGATCAGGTTGCCGGCTTTCAGGGTGTCATCCTTTGCTTTTAAAATTTCCGATACGGCAGCATCCTGCGCTGTTATACCGGAGTATAAGCTCAGAAGTAAGAAAGCAGACAGCATGGTTTTTTTCAGCAACATGGATGCAGGTTTATAATGCCGGGTTCATTTTTTTCTTTACAAAGAAAAAACCTTCAATAACATGGTCGGATATTTTTTGGTGATTCACATCAAACATCCCCGCCCGAAAAACCCGGAATTCACCGCTAACATAGTTATTCTCCGGGTCATTGTAAAATGATAAGCAAATGAATCCCGGGCTCGCTACTTCATTTTCCTGTTGTCCGCTTACGTTTACGCTGTAGTAATTGATGGAGTGTCCGGGCAGATGATAGGCAAAATTGATGGTTAATCCTTCTGCACTGGTATTCCAGAACTGAAAGTTGCTTTTCTTCAGATCCCAGCTTACCGACACATTTCTGCCTGCTTTATCCGTTGCATACACATATTCGGGATCATCGTTGTAGTCGCAAATATCTTTGCCGAAGTGGAGCCAGTCTCCCTGATCAATCCGGAAGCTGATGCCCTCGTTCACCACAGTAACATCGGTGATGAGCAACAGTTTCCTGACCGAGGATTTGAGTTCCACGGATACAGCAGCCGTTGTTTTACGACCCTTAATTGTTGCAGGAGCTTTGTATGCACACTGGTTCCCCGATTGCGTTATAACGCCAGGCCCGCTTAACTGCCAACTCTTTACTGCCTGCGGGTCCATTAAGTAAGGTATGCCAAAGGAGGTTTCCTTACCTGCTTTCGCGGTCAGCGGAAACAGCAGGTCCTCGGGTCTGAGGTATTGAATCAGTTTAAGTTGAGCCGTTTCACCAACGCCGATGATGGCGTTCGCCGGTTCCAGCCGCATTGATTCAAACTGGGTCCAGTCGCTGAAATGCGTGGTTTCAACCGATACGGTTTTTCTGACCGTATCAATGCTTCCTCCCCCAACGGACATCCATTGTCCATCCTTGCGCTGGTAGGCAATTCCCTGCAAATCGGGGTGGCCTGTTGATCCGTCGTTGCGTTTATACGAAAAACGCAGGGTGACGGGTTTGTCAAATTTTTTTTCATGCGGACTTAGGCGATAAGCCAAACCATTACCGGCAGGGTTGGCATTGGTGATCGGCAGAATGCCAATCTCCTGGTTTTGTTTCAGGGCGCCTGCCGGAATGATGATCTGCAACCGGCCATCTTCGGATGAAAGTGTGCCACCTTCCGGACCTATTGTTTTTTGCTGGCTGCTCGCAGCATGACTCAACAGTATCAGCAGCAGGATGAAGTAAACATGGCCGGATGATTTTTTTTTCATGACTTATTTTGTTTTGAGATACTGTTTATAGATTTCAATATTTGTTTCGCTTTGTTGCTGACTCAATTCGGCGGTTTGTGCATGCACCAGCATGCGCTTGGTTAAGCCGGAAAATGAATACAGGGCTTCCCAGATCCGGAGTTGCAAATCGGCCATCAGGGGAACAACCTCTTGATCGGATCCGGTGAGTGCGCTACCGAAGTCGGTAGCGTTCAACAGCTCATCCAACTTTCCGGAAATCGCTTTCAGTTCGCTGTACCCAGACTCCCACCATTGATACAGGGATGCGTAATTATCCTGGAAAATTGCCTGCTTTTCTTTTTCCACCTGTCTAAACAATTCACTCATTTTAACCGGGTCTTCCATTTCGGAAAATACTCCTGCGAACACTTCAATTTTTTTCTTCGGAATAGCTGCTCTTCGCTCCTGTATTTTCTGGTTGCAGGCAATAATCCGCTCATCTGTGGATCCGAATCTCAATTGTCTGTCTGTTGATCCATCCTGCAGGGCTCTCCAGTTTAACCGTTTTTCCAAACTGATGATTTGCTGTTTCAGCGATAGTGCTTTCGCAGAAGGATTCTTCATTTTATTCCACGACATTTTTCCGCTTCCGATCTCGGGGCGTTGCTCCATCATCAGCCGAAATCCAAGGAAGGCTTCTTCCTCCGGCAGAGGGGCGTACACTTTCTGGTACGACTGCATCATATTTTGTTCTGCAACACTGAACTGACCGGCGCTTACTTTACCGGATTGCAGTTTTGCCAGGTTGGTTTTAAAAACAGTATAAAATGATTCTGCAACTGATGCAGACTGCTCCCGTTCCGCTGAAAATTCATCAGCCATGGCCGATTCCCATCCGGCACCCGCGGGAAATCGTTTTTGGGCTTCACTCAGGTTGCTGCCAGGATGGATCATTGCATCAATGAAAGTTGCAAGTTTTATCCTGGCCGGTTCCTGGGCTTTTGCTGTTAACGAAAACAGTATTCCTCCAATAATGAATAAGGCCGGCCTGAATAATGGATGGTATATGTGCTTCATAAATATGATTGCTATTGTTTAATAAATTCCACTCTCCGGTTCTGTGCTTTTCCTTCCTTGCTATTGTTTTCTGTGGTAGGTTCGGATTCGCCTTTGCCATCTGTTTCCATCCTGGAGGCATCTATACCAAACTGCGCAGATAATGCCTGTTTTACTGCAGCGGATCTTTGTTTGGAGAGGGTCATATTCTTTGCATCGTCTCCATCACTGTCGGTATGGCCAACGATCTTTACCCGAACAGAGGGATTTTCTTTCAGCACTTTGGCTATTTCCTGCAATACACCGGCGCTTTCGGGTTTGATTCTGTCGGAGTTTACATCAAACAGGATTCCTGTGGTTACCAGCTTACCTTCTGTGAGTAGTTTGCTTCTCATATCCGGAGCGCCCTGTGCAAACTTGATATTCGAAATAAAATATCCTACCCGATCATCTTCATAACTGGAAATGCCTGTTTCCAGTTCAAAGCGGTTAAACGAGGCATTAGCGGGGATGGCTTGCGGAATATCGTATACTTTATCTCCGTTGATCCATAAACGGTAGCGCTCTTTTTGCACCCAGATGGCAAAATGCAAGAGCCTGCCATTGACATTATCCAACGCTTTTACCTCTTTGGAGGCATTGTGGAAATATTCCACATCGTTTTTTTGGGAAGTGCGCATGTTAACCACGGATCCTACATCCACACTGGGCATGATGGTAACCGTAGCGGTGGTAATTCCTGTAAAGTCGATCAGGTAATTTTTGGCTTTTTCATCACCGGGAGGCATACTCACCAGTTTAAACAGCAGCTCCGGATACGCCATGGCAATATCTGCAGAAGTTACATTCATAACCACATCAAATTCAGCCGTGAAATTTTCCGGGAGCCGTTTGATATACGGAGAAATAAATCTTCCCGACTGGTACATACGCATCCATTTGCCTTCACGGGAATCGATGGTCTGGGTTTCACCATGATTGTTGGTGCTCCACTTTAATGGAAATTCCCCCACCACATCCTGGGAAAAATCTTCCGTATACACCACCTGTTCGCCCGGAATAAAATCGTATCTGCTGTAGCTCTTGAAAGAAGATTGCCCGGCTACAGGAACGGATTCCTGCTTAGCAGCCGGGGTTTCTCCTTCCTCTCTGTTCTTATTCTTTTTCTTTCCTTCTCCAATCTTACTTTCTGTTTTATCCAGCACCTTGTCCATCCCTTCTTCGGTTCTTTGTTCAATCCGGTCCTTTACTTTTTGTTTGAATTTTCCCAGGATCCCCTGCGAAAATCCGGCTGCGGGTAAGAGTACCAGCATCAAACAGGATATCTTTTTCATAGTCGTATTTTTTTTGGATGTAAAAGAAGACAGATCAGGCGGTTCTTTTTTAAGTACATCCATGTAATTCACAGAATACGTAGTACTACTTAGTATTTGAACCGGACTCTCCCGCAAATTTGTAAAGAACAAAACAGGAACTTATGGGCTTGATCTTTATCGGCGGAAAGCCAAACCATGTATCACGTGCGGGTAGATCCATACAGGTCAGATTGTGCATAACGGGCTCCTTTTTGTTGGGAGTTCTGTTTGCCATGGCGGCAGGAGAGGGCCCGGCGCAGCGTGCTTATCACGAAGCCATCAACATCATCACCGCTGCCAGGCAGCAACTGGGATTATCAGAACGAACCGGAAATATCCGATCGCTCTATCTTCAATATAATGGACAGAAATATATGGACGGGCAGGGAAAGAAGTTCGGGACTGTCAATGATGTGTTGCCCGCTGAAATGATCATTGCGGTGGATTTTAAATCGGGCAATCTGATGAACGAAACAGCGGATCGCTACAGGGGAGGTTACCTGTTCCATTTTCGCACCGTATATACGGATACTACCGGCTTTAGTTTTGAAGTACCCAAAATCCGTTTCTCGGGTATGAACAGGTTGCCTGTAAGCGGGAAGCAGGCTCTTCAGCAAAGTCTTTTAAGGAATACCCCCCTGTTCATGTTCAATATGGCGCTGGAAAAAAAACAAACCCTTCGTTATCATGGTACGGTAAGGGAAAAGGGCAGAACCCTGCAGGTGGTTTCATTTGCTTTTTCCGCTAACCTGGTGTTAGATATGTATATTGATGAAATCAGCCGGCTGCTGGTGAAATACACGCTCAACAGCGATCACCCGGTACATGGAGATCAATCCATCACCTGGGCTTTTTCGGATTATCGTTCCGTAGCAGGCATTCAGTTTCCTTTTGTGCGTACCTGCAGTAATGGCGTTTCTTTGTTGAGGGCAGATACGCTTACGGATATTCGGGTGAATCAGGTGATTCCCGATTCTTTATTTCAACAGCCGACCGGGTACGGCGCTCCGGTTACGCTTGCAACCAGGATCAGGGAGATCGGGAAAAATATATTCATGATTGAAGGACTGAATGGATACAATCCGGTGTTCCTTCAGTTCAAAGACTATATTGTTGTACTGGAAGCGGTAAATGGTTCGGACGAAGCGATCCGGATGATTCAGCAAAAATTTCCCGGTAAACCCATCCGCTATGTGGCCATTTCTCATTATCATGAAGATCATACGGCCGGATTACCCTATTTTCTGAGAGCAGGGGCAGAAGTGATTACCACACCACAAAACACTGCATATGTACAGGCAATTAACGGAGCTGTGCATTCCATTCTGCCGGTTCCCACTGGGAATCCGGTAAAAACAATTGAAGTGAGCACGTTGAAAAAAATTACCGATGGCGAACTGGAAATGCAGATCATTCCATTTGGGGCCAACAGTCATGCAGATGAAATGCTCCTGTTTTATTTTCCCAAAGAACAACTGATTTACCAGGCGGACCTGCTGATATCAACCGATCAGGGAGAGATAGCCCAACCACTTATTCCGTTAAACCACGAATTGTACCGGTTTATACAGCAGCATGGGCTGCAGGTAAAAACAATCTATGGCGTACACTGGAAAGAAGTGAGCTACGCAAAGCTGGAAGCGGCTGTAAAAGCAGCAGGCTAGTTGTCTACCGTTGTAATTACAGGTCGAGTATCTTTCTTATTTCGTTGATCGTAGCGGATACCAAAGCCATTCAGTTTTGGCTGGTATTTTCGCTGGCGTGTTAACTCATGCTGGTAGATGATCTTTCCCAGTTCGCGCAGAAAAGGCCACCCGGTGGTTTCGTAATCGTACTTACCGTCGTTAACCACTTCATCGCTGTTCACATACACCGTTGCCGCCAGCATGTATTCAATATTATTGTGGGTATCAACAACATAAGATACATCGGTCAGAAACCCGTAAGCCCAGCCTACTTTATTGAATACCCGCACATGGGCAGGCATCTTCCGGGTACTGTCTCTGAAAAAGAATTTCACATAGCTGTCGTAAAATACCGAATCGTTGTATTTGGGATCATCGGTTTCGGAAGGATACTGTGATAAATATTTCAACAGGAAGTTGCGGTCGCTGCCGGTAAGGTTGAACCGCTGTTGTGCGGGAACGGACTGCGGAAACAGCACCGATTGCAGTAACTGCTGAAAATCGCCCAGCGAAATATTGTTGTGCCTGGTGAAATCAAAAGGCTCAGGGATGATGCTGTCGTTTCTGTTCATGTAAGCTTTTCCTATTTTGATCACCTGCTCAAACCGGAGGGAATCCCTGTTGTATGCAGCCGGTTGCTGATAAATCACCCGGCCTTTTGCGTTGATGAAACGGAATGGATTGGTATGCCTGTTCTGTTCCTCCGAATAGCCCATGAATTGCCGGCTGATGACTGCGTTTGGATAACCTTTTTGATGTAATAAACGATTGATGGTTCCCTGACCCAGAAACTGGTACATTCGATTGTAGGGGTCGTTCTCGCTGATCAGCAAGGCTCTTTTGATATAGTGCGCGATACCGGGAAGTCCGTTGGCGCTGGTTGAATCTTTGTGTGCAATCATCTGCCCGGGATAACTGCTGTCTATCAGCAGGCTGGTGTATTTATTTACACCGGGAATCTTCAGGTTATTTAATTTTTCCAGCGATAAAAAAGCCAGCGGCATTTTTACCACAGATGCCGGATTGAAATACAATTTTGGGTCGTAGTTAAAATAAGAATGCTGAAAGGACGGCTCACCCTTTTCATTCCTGTTGATGCGGGTATAAATGATCTGGCAACGGTATTGTAAAGGGTCCGCTATTATTCTTCTTACTACCGGATGCGCAGCTTCCCGAAGCAGGTGGAGTAATTCAGGGTCTGTTTTGCCCTGCGCCTGGGTTTGCAGGGTCAGGCAGCAGGCGGCAATTGTTAATAAAACATAAAAGTTTCTCATCAGTCCAAGATACAATTTTCCGGCTTTTATTTTTTGGCATCATATTTGGCTTATAGAGGTTAACCAAATCGGTCAGATATGAAAAAGATCATCTTCGCAGGTTTTTTCCTGCTCAGCGTAATTGCAACGGAAAAGCTGAGTGCTCAGGTAAGCGTTCAGGTAAACATCGGTAAACAGCCATCCTGGGGACCGGTTGGGTATGATTATGTAGACTATTACTATCTGCCAGACTACCAGGTATACTATCATGTACCCCGTCAGCAGTTTATTTACCTCAATGGAAACCAATGGGTCTTTGCCGCCTCCCTTCCTGCAAGATTCGGGAGAGTCGATTTGTTCAATACTTATAAAGTAGTGATCAATCAGCCCAGGCCTTACCTGCACCATCCCGATTATTATGCACGCTACGATCGTGGCCATGGCTGGAGTCCACAGCCTCAGATCATCATCCGCGACAGATATAACGATAGACACGACGACAGATACTATCGCGATGATCGCGACCGGCATGATAACGGAAGAGGCAATGCCTACGGACATTATAAAGGAAACCATGGTAATGGAAACCGCGGAGAGGGCAGGGGCCATGGAAAGCATGGCGACCGGGATTAAATAACAACGCCGGCTTTCATCAACAAACATACAATAGTCGAATAGCGGGAACTAATCGTACCTTCATCAGGATAACGATTGGTTCCCTTTTATTTTATACAGCTTTTTATGAAACACTATTTGTTATTGCTTTTATTCTTTTGTTCGTTTGCAGGGGCAGGCGCACAAACTGCTTCAGGCAGAGATTACTACCTGGTGAAAGTGTACCACTGCAGCAGTCTGCAACAAATTCAGCAGGTAGAAGCCTATGTTGGAAAGGAAATGATTCCCTTTCTGCATCGGAACGGCGTAGCCAAAGTGGGTGTATTTTTGCCGATCGATAATGATACGGCAACCGATAAACAATTGTACCTCTGGATTCCGCTAAACCGTTTGGATCAACTGGCCCGCATCGAAAACAGGTTTGGCAATATAAACCCTTATGCAGACACAGGGTTGTTAGAGACCCCTGTCAGCAATGGTACTGCCCCCTACAACCGGATTGAAACCAGCTTGTCGGAAGCATTTGCTTTTCACAAACGATACCATATTGCGGCAGACTTTACACCTTCACCTGAAACGGTGTATGAGTTCAGGAGTTATGAAAGCAGTACGGAGAACCTGCACCTGCGGAAAGTGCATATGTTTAACCAGGGTGGTGAAATAGCTTTATTTAAAAAACTTGGGTTCAATGCTGTTTTCTACGCGCGTGTAATTGCCGGCGCACAGATGCCCAACCTGATCTATATGACCCGGTTCCGGAACAGGGCCGACCGGGAGGAGCACTGGAAGCGTTTTGGGAATTCGCCGGAATGGAAAACGATGTCTGCGATGCCGAAATACGTTAATACCGTATCTAAGCATGTGGTGGTACTGATGCGGGCTTCTGTGTGCAGTGAGTTTTAATTATCTTGTGCCCAATTGAGCTAAACGTATATGGTTTCTTTCTTCAGAAAATCTTTGGTTGGAATGGTTGTTTGTATGGTAGTGGTAACCATGCAGGTACAGGCCCAGGACGTGAATGTACTGGTTAAACGGGGACAGCAGAAGATGGCCGCCAAAAATTACCGGGGCGCCGTGCAGGATTTTACAGAAGCCCTGGAGCTGTTGCCCGACGAGGTAAATCTTTATGTAAACCGTGCGCAGGCCAAACAGCAGTTGAAGAATTATGAAGGAGCCGAAGAAGATCTTGGATTTGCCATCGAAATAGATTCAATGAATGCCGATCTCTTCTTTAAGAGGGGCATTGTAAAGGGGCTGATGAATAATGCTATGGGCGCCATTGCCGATTATACGGTGTCAATTCGCCTCAATCCCAATGTTCCCAATGTGTATTTTAACAGGGGAATTGAGAGGGAGCGGCTCAAAGAGCCGGAAGCGGCGCTGGAAGATTACAACAAAGCCCTGGCCCTGAATCCCAAATATGGAGAGGTTTATTTTAATCGCGGCGTGGTGCGTTCTGCGCTGGACGATAAAGACGGGGCATTGCAGGATTATAGCAGGGCACTGTTGTTCAATCCTAAAAACGAAAGCGCTTATTTTAACAGGGCCATCGAAAAATCCGCGTTCCAGGACTTTGCCGGCGCGCTGGCCGATTACAACAATGCTATCCGGCTTTCGCCGGGTTTTGCCAGTGCCTGGTTTAACCGGGGCTATGTAAAAACCAAACTCAATAATCTACGCGGAGCCCTCACCGATTTTGACAAAGCCATTCAACTGGAACCTGCGGCAGACATCTATTATAGCAGGGGGATCGTGAAAGCTGCGCTGAAAGATCATAAGGGGGCCATACTGGACTACAATAAAGTGATTGCGATGGATTCCAGTATTGAAAATGTTTTCTTTAACCGGGGGCTGAGCAAGATGCAGCTCAATGATTTTGCCGGGGCCATTCCCGATCTGGACCTCGCCCTGCTGGAAAGCCAGGCCAATGCAGATATCTATTACAACAGGGGGGTAGCTAAAAGAAGCCTGAAGCAATATAAATCTGCCGGGGAAGATTTTGACAAAGCCATTGTACTGAAGCCTAAAAACAGCGACCTGTATGTAAACAGGGGGTTGGTCAAAACCGCTTTGGGAGATACCCTTGGGGCAATTAAGGATTTCAGCAAAGCCATTGACCTGGATCCGAAGAACAGCGGTGCCTGGTTCAACAGAGGTATTCAATACGGGCATCTGAAATTATATGCCGAGGCGTTGGAAGATTACAGCGCAGTGCTGACCATCAGCCCTGGTTATGCTGAAGTGTATTTCAACCGGGGCCTTATTAAGGCCAGCCTGAAAGACAGCAAGGGCGCTATTGCCGATTATACAGCCGCTATTCGTTTTAAGCCCGGCATGGGAACGGCCTATTACAACCGGGGCCTTGAAAGGGCTTCCTTAAAAGAAAATCCGGCCGCCCTGGCCGATTACAACAAAGCCGTTCAACTGCTGGAGGCAAAACCGGATCTTTATTTTAACCGGGCGCTGGTAAAAGGGAGCCTGAAGCAATATGCGGCGGCCCTGGCCGATTACAACAAAGCCATTCAACTGGACCCGGTCAACGCCGATCTGCTGTTGAACAGGGGAATCACCAAAGTGATTCTGAAAGACAATGCCGGTGGTTGCACCGACCTGCAAAAAGCGAGAGACCTGGGCAGCCAACAGGCTGCGGAAGAGCTGGCAAAATCCTGTAAATAAGCCTTTCACAAGATATTTCCTGCCTTTTACAGGAATTTAAAATATTTCTGTAATATCTGTAATATATTGTGTGCATACCCTACCAATGGATATGTTAATGACTAAATCAACTATTATGAAAAAAGGAATCCTGTTTTTTGCACTGCTTCTGGCAGGAGCAACTGTATCTGCTCAAACCGCAGATGAAATCATTGATAAGTATATTAATGCAATAGGCGGAGCAGAGAAGTGGGCAAAAGTTCAGTCGATCAAAGTGGAAGGACAGGTGGAAGTGCAGGGCCTGGCAATTCCTTTTACCATGCAGGGTGTGCAGGGAAAGGGTGTACGGGTAGACGCTGAATTCCAGGGCAATAAAATCATTGATATCATTACACCTACCAATGGATGGGGGCAGAACCCGCTGGCGGGAAAGGCTACCCTGAGTCCTATTTCGGCAGAAGAGTTGAAGGTAAAACTGGATGACCTGGATATCCAGGATGCATTTGTAGATTATAAAACCAAGGGATCAACTGTAGAGTTCCTGGGAAAGGATGAGGAAGATGGCAATGAGTACCTCAAGGTAAAACTGACTTCTAAAAACAACAATGAAAAGACCTTCTTCTTTGATCCTAAAACCTATCTGGTATACAAGATGGAATCGATTATGAAACAGCAGGGCCAGGAAGTTAAAGCTGCGGTTAAATACCTCGATTATCAAACCACCGATTTCGGTATTAAAATGCCCTTTAAGCAAGACCAGGGTATGATGATGATGGTGAATAAAAAAGTGACCATCAATCCAACGATCGACGAGTCTATATTTAAAGGAAACTAGTTGAAGTAAACATACTGTAGCTGCTCTTTGTACCAGTCTGTTTGCAGGTACAAAGGGCAGTTTGTTTTATCCCTACAATCTATCATATGCTTATAAGAATAAAATTATCCATGCTCCTGTTGCTGCTGGCAGCGGGCACGACTGCACAAACCAGTCTGAACTCATCTTATTTCCAGGTAATGGGCGCCCGCGCGCTGGGGCCTTCTACCATGAGCGGCAGAATTACGGCCATTGAAGGAATTACGACAGAGGGTCAGATCAACCTTTATGTGGGTACTGCCGGCGGCGGCATCTGGAAAAGCCAGAACGGAGGGCAGTCTTTCAGCTCCATATTCGACAAATACTGTCAATCCATTGGAGCGCTTGCCATTGAGCCCGGCAATGCCAGAGTAGTCTATGCCGGAACGGGAGAGAGCAATACCCGTAACTCCGTATCCATCGGAGATGGTTTATACAAAACCACCGATGGGGGGAATAACTGGCAGAAGCTCGGACTAGACAGTACGGAAAGGATCAGCAAGATTGTGGTAGACCCGGCCAATAAAAAGAATGTATACGTGGCCGCTCCCGGGGCTTTATGGAAATCTTCCCCGCACAGAGGGCTGTATAAAACCACGGATGGCGGAAAAACCTGGAATAAAATTTTGTATGTGAACGAAGAAACCGGGTGCGCAGATATTGCCATGCACCCGCAAAACACAGAAACGCTGTTTGCTTCTGTATGGCAGTTCAGGAGAAAGCCCTATGCCTTTGTATCGGGTGGCAGCGGAAGCGGATTGTATAAAACCACGGATGGCGGAAAGTCGTGGAATAAAATTACCAGGGGATTGCCGGAAGGCGATCTGGGCAGAATCGTTATCACGATTAATCCATCCAGGCCATCAGAGATACTTGCCATTGTAGAGGCCAAGAATCCCGGCCTGTATATTTCAACAGATGAAGGTGAAAACTGGAAAAAGCTGGCTTCAACGGAAAACATTACGGCACGACCTTTTTATTTCAGCACACTGGTATATGACCCCAAAGATCCCAAGCGGGTATATCGCCCTGCCTTTGATTTTGCATACTCCAACGATGGCGGATATTCCTGGAACAATACGATCATTGGCGGAGTAGCGCCGCATGCCGACCATCATGCATTGTGGGTAAACCCCAATCAAACAGATATGCTGTACCTCGGAACCGACGGAGGGGTGTATTTCAGTATGAACAGAGGAAGCACCTGGCAGTTCCTCAACAATCTGCCGGTGGGACAGTTTTATCATGTAAGTGCCGACCTGAAAACGCCGTATAATATCTATGGCGGGTTGCAGGATAATAACAACTGGATGGCACCAAGTTCATCCCCCGGAGGTGTAAGCGCAGCAGACTGGAGGGGCATGGGTGGTGGAGATGGTTTTTGGGTACAACCGGATCCGGTGATCCCGGAAATTGTTTATGCAGAGTCGCAGGGAGGCGAAGCCTATCGGATCGATCGCAGAACAGGATTGTCTTTCGGCATCAAGCCCAAGAAACTGCCTGGCGACGAAGATCATCGCTGGAACTGGAACAGCCCTATTGTAACGGGAAAGTCTGCAGTAAAAGGGGCAGACGGAAAGCCGGTGAGTAACCTGTATATGGGGGCGCAGTACCTGTTCCGTTCCAGGGATCATGGGCGGAATTGGGAACGGATTTCACCGGATCTTACCACCAATAATAAGAACAAGCAAAACCAGGCCGAGAACAGCGGGAGCATTACCGGTGATAATACCAGTGCAGAGAATCACTGTACCATTTTTACCATTGTACAGGATCCGAAAAATGAACAGGTCATCTGGGCGGGTACAGATGATGGTAATCTGCAGTTAACCCGCAATGGCGGAAAAACATGGGAGAACAAAGCTGCCGGTATTTGGAAAACCGGAGTACCGGAGCATGCATGGGTCAGCAGTATTGAGTTGTCATCGTTGAATCCGCAACGCGTATTTGTAACGCTGGATCATCATATGTACGGAGACAACAGCACTTACGCGGTTGTGAGCAATGATGGAGGCAATACATGGAAACGGTTCCTGTCGGCGGATTTCACCGGGTTTGCACATATTATCCGGGAAGATCCCGGTAATGAAAAGCTTTTATTCCTCGGAACGGAAATGGGCCTGTTTATTTCACCCGATGCAGGTGCTACCTGGATGCGGAGTAAGTACCAGAACATGCCCTGGTACAATCTGGTTCGTGATATCAAAATTCATCCGGTTACACATGACCTGATCATTGCTTCGCATGGAAGGGGAATCTATATCATTGATAATCTGCAACCATTGCGGGAACTGATCAGATCGGATATCAATCAAGAAGCCATTCTGTATCCTGTACAGCATTTTGCCTACGATTTTGCGCAACAGTATCCGCAACCTGCACCCAATTTAACGGGATGGGTGGGAGAAAATAAAGTGTTACTGCCGGCTATTTATTATTACCTCAGGCAACGAAGCAACGATGTGGTAAAGATTGAAATTTATGACGCAGCCAATCGTAAAATCAGGGATTTTAATGGTACAGGGGTGAAAGGACTGAACAAGGTATACTGGCCACTGAATGTGAATCCACCCAAAGTAGCCCTGGGGGGATACATTGCACAATCCACGGTGCAGTATTCCGGATTTGTGAGCCCCCGTGTACCGGTAGGCAAATACAAAGTAGTGGTGAAGGCGGATGGAAAGCAATATGAGCAGTCGTTTCAGGTAATGCCCAATCCGGCCAAAGGATTTACGGCTGCATCGGTTGCGCAATTGTATCAACAGGGAATGCGGCTGCACAGCCTTCACGAAAAATTATTTGTGCTGGTAGATTCGCTGGATAAAAAAATAGCCGCACTTGCCCGGCAGACGGCAACCGATTCAACCGGAAAGAACAGGTTGAAGCAACTGCAGGCACTGAAAGGAGAGATGGTGGAACTGAACCGGAAATCCATTTTCTTCGATGAGTTTAAATTTCGCAGAAAGATCAGCGATTTGTATGTAGAGGTCGTATTGGGCATAGAGCCATTGTCTGCAAAGCAGGAACAGGGCATCGGCTTACTGGAAGCCGAGTACGAAGTGTTCCGAAAACGGGTGGAATCCATATGAAACAACAGGGGGGATCTCTTACAGGGACCCCCCTTCTATTAATACCGACTCCTGTATTAATTCCTTTACAGCCGATGCTCCGGAAATGCAGGCCATCATATGTGTAAAAGCCAGCTTGCCCAGTTTATAGCCACTTGTTTCAACATAGGTAATACGTGGGTAGTATAGCTGTGGAATAAAACCATTGCTGATGCTGATTACGCCAATTTGCTCCGGAATTTTCAGTTGCAGTTCCTGAATAACCTTCATTGCACCAATGAGCAGTTCGTCGCTCATGCAAAAAATCACCTCCGGTTTTTTCTGCGCGTTGAGTATTTGCTGAACAGTTCTTGCAGCTTCCTCCGAATTCGCCGCATGGTAAGCGGTAAGGGTGGTTGACGGAGATTTGCTCCGGATGAAATGTTCCATTGCTTCCTGCCTGTTGGTAGTAATGGAGAGCCGGGGATCACCAAACAGCGCAGCAATATTTTTCTTGCCGGTCTGCAGCATGGCTTCTGCCGCAAGCGTGGCGGCGCGTTCGTCTGCCAAACAAACCCTGTACGTGGCAGCGTCTTTTGGAACATTGTCGAAATACACCACGGGAATATTTTGTTCGCCCATTTTCCGGAAGCCGCTAAAATCACTGGTGGTGGCCGTGATGCAGGCGAATAAACCCATCACCCTGTTTTGGCGAAACAGTTTGAGGTTCCCGGCCTCAATCAGGGGATCATTTGCAGTTTGAAGAATCATCAGCGCAAAACCATGCTTCCTGCTTTCTTCTTCTACAGATGAAATAAAGCTTTCATAAAACTGATTGTAGATAAATGGCACCATCAATCCGATGACTTTGCTGTTTTGTGTTCGGAGATGAATCGCAAAAGCATTTGGCTCATAGTCGAGGGTATTGGCCAGTTCAAGTACTTTTTCCCTGGTCTTCACAGAGATATCGGGGTGGTGTTTCAGTGCCCTGGATACAGTGGATATGCTGCAGCCCAGCGTTTCCGCTATCTTTTTGAGCGTAGTAGTATTCATTCGGCAAGTTTGGTGTAAGGTAAAAAATTTCAACAGCAAATGTTTCCGCAAACGGTTGCGGACCTTAAAAAAATACTAATCCTTTATTAGCGAACATTTTAGCTGTATTTTTTCCTTCGATTGTTTGCTATTTTGTTTCAAAAGGAGTGCATCGTTTTGCTGAAGACGGTGGTCTAAGATTGGATTGCGCGCATGAGAAAACCTGTTGAACTGGTACAGCAATTATTTTTTTAAATTTTAACAAAAATTTGTTTTAGAAATAAAAATGTGTACTTTGTACACGCTTAATAACCAGTAAACTGCCATTTTATGAATCTAAAGTTGCTTGCTAAGCCCATATTATTGGGTGCTTTCGCTTGCCTGTTTGCGATCTTTTCGCAAGCCCAAACCAAGACTGTCACCGGTAAAGTGACGGACTCAAAAGACGGATCGCCCTTGGGTGGTGTATCTGTAGTTGCCAAAGGAACCAAAATCGGTACTCAAACCGGTGAAGACGGTTCATTCAAACTCACCATTTCTTCTGCCGTTAACACACTGGTCATTTCTTCCATTGGTTATGGTACAGTAGAAGTGGATGTTACAAAATCCACCAATGTATCGGTAAAGCTGACTGCTGCTGCTGATGCATTAAGTGATGTGGTGGTAATCGGTTATGGTACCAGGAAATCCAAAGACGTAACCGGATCCGTAGCGCAGGTTAGCGAGAAAGACTTTAACAAAGGTCAGATTGCTTCTCCTGATCAGCTCCTGCAAGGCCGTACCACCGGTGTACTCGTTACACCAGCTACCGGTGAGCCAGGTTCTGCTGCAACCATCAACATCAGAGGTACGGGTTCCATTAGTGGTTCCCAGGAGCCCCTGTATGTAATTGATGGAGTACCTTTGATTCAGGGTGGAACCTTAGGGACAAACGGAAGTGGTGTGGAAGGAAGCACTACTGCCAAAAACCCGTTGATCTTTTTGAACCCTGCCGATATCGAAAGCATGACGGTGTTGAAAGATGCATCTGCTGCTGCGATCTATGGTTCAAGAGGTGCAAATGGTGTAATCCTGATTACTACCAAGCAAGGTAGGGGAGGTAAAAAAGGTGTATTCAATTTTGGTGTAACCACCAGTATTGCCAATACTGCCAGAAGATACGACCTGATGAACCCAACAGATTTCCTGCTGTATGCCAAGAAGGCCAACATCGACGGGGGCGCCGCTCCTGCTGATGCAGAAGCTGCGGTTAAACTCCTCGATCTGGGCGCTTCCACCAACTGGCAGGACCAGATTTTCAGACAGGCTATTTCTCAGAATTACAACTTAAGCTGGGGATACAGCAACAAAGGAACCACGGTTCGTTTGAGCGGTTCTTACGATGACCAGCAGGGGGTGATTAAAAACAGTGGTCTGAAAAGATTAACTACCCGTGCCAATATTTCTCAGAAATTATTCAACGATAAATTAAGACTCGAAGCAAACCTCACCTATTCCAATACGAAGAATGAGTACGCTCCGCTTTCCAATAACGCAGGTTTCCAGGGAAGTTTGCTGGGTGCTGCCCTGCAGTTAAACCCAACCATGCCTGTTTATAATGCAGATGGCTCTTTCTTTCAGCAGGGAGATGCAAGAAACCCTGTACAGATGCTGGCTTACTTCGAGGACAAGGATTTCATCAACAGGTTCCTGACCAATTTCTCTGCCAGCTACCAGATTGCCAAGGGCCTTACTTACAAGGCAGTACTTGGTATCGATAACTCTAAATCTGAAAGAACTTCATTTGCCGATCCCCGTTTAGGTTCAGGCGCTTACGGTGGTACTATTAATGTATACGGTAAGGATTATGGTAACCCCATTCAGGGTAACGGCCGTACCACCAGGCAGAACCTGGATGTGAAGTCTTTACTGGTAGAACATTATGTTACTTACGATAAAACGTTCAATGATGTTCACGCACTGAACGCTGTTGCAGGTTATTCTTACCAAAACTTCGAAACAAAGTACCGTGGTACTTTCGGATGGGGACTGAATACACCTGTAGTAACACCTACAGACAACTTCATCAAGAACTACAGCAATTTTAAAAACTATGCCAATTTCCTTCCTGACTACAACAGAAATGAATTGCAATCGGTGTTTGCCAGGGTGAACTACACTTATAAAGACAAGTACTTCTTAACTGCAACGGTAAGATCCGACGGGTCTTCCAAGTTTGGTAGCAACAACCGTTATGGTACATTCCCTGCCTTCGCTTTCAAGTGGAGAGTAATGGAAGAAGCCTGGGCGCAAAACACGCTGGGTAAACTGTTCAGCGAGTTCAATGTAAGAGCCAACTATGGTAAACTGGGTAGCCAGGACAACTTAGGTTCTTATGCATCCCTGAACCTGCAGCAGACTTTTGACGTAGGTTCCGGTCCTGTTACAAGATTTATTCAGCAGGGTAACCCTAATCTGAAATGGGAAGAAGTGGCCACCAGCGGTGTTGGTGTAGACTTTACCACCAAGAACAGACGTTTATCTGTTACCTTAGATTACTACCATTCCAAGAGAACCAACATGCTGTTCTTTGCTCCAACACCAGGTGGATTTGCTCCAACCAGCAGTTGGTGGATCAACCTCGATGGTAGCGTAGTGAACAAAGGATGGGAGTTAGGCATCAACTATAAAGTGATCCAGGGAGCTAAGTTCAACTGGGATGCAAACTTCAACATGACCACTGTTAACAACAATATCACCGGCTTACCTTCTACCATCAACACCGGTAGCGTAAGCGGTCAGGGTTTAACAGGTGCATTTGCACAGGTGCTCACCAACAACTCACCAATTTTTACCTGGTCTATGCTTCAGTTCCAGGGCTTTGATGGTAACGGAAACGCACGTTATGCTGCCGGCGCTTCCAACCAACTGGTTGGATCTGCACTGCCTAAGTTCTTTGGCGGTTTAACCAACAACTTCTCTTACAACAGATGGAGCCTGAGCGTATTCTTAAATGCCGTAACCGGTCATTATGTTTACAATAACACCGCCAATGCGCTGTTCCTGAAAGGAAGCTTGCGCAATGGCCGTAACGTAACCAATGAAGTGGGTAAAGGTCCTGAGAATCCATTCAACCCCGGATCTGTTTCTACCAGATTCCTGGAGAAAGCGGATTTCCTTCGCCTGGCCAACGTAAACCTGAGTTATGCATTCCAAATGAAGAGCAAAGTTATCAAGACTTTATCTGTATTCGCATCCGGACAAAACCTGGCGCTTATCACCAAATACTCTGGTATAGATCCTGAGGTGAACGTTGATAAGAGCATGAGTGGTATCCCTTCACGCGGCTTTGATTACACACAGTATCCAAAACCAATCGTGATCACAATCGGTGCTAATATTGGCTTTTAATTTTGAACTTTATAACATTGAATAATATGAAAAAGAATATAACTAATTATTTTATACCGGTAGTAACAGCCGTAGGTATGCTTACGATGTCGGCTTGTACCAAACTGGAGCCTAAATTGGATGCGCCCAATTCAATTGCGCCTACCACAAGCGGTGGCGCACCATCTGCCCCATCCATTTCTGCTGTTTACGAGCAGCTAAATAACCTGGTAGGTGGCCAGGAAGGATGGCATGGTATGCAGGAACATACCACCGACGAACTGCTCGGACCAACCCGCGGTACAGACTGGGACGACTTTGGTACCTGGCGTCGTTTGCACCTGCACACCTGGGGACCCGACCATAACCAGATCACCAATGCGTGGAATCAGTTGAACGGAGCATTGTTCCAGACAACCCTGATTGCAGAAACCAAAACAGGATTGGAAAAAGCAGAAGGACAGTTCCTTCGTGCGTATTTCCGCTACCTGACCTGTGATCTGTACGGACAGGTACAAACACGACCTGCAACTGCGGCAGCAAGCGCTATTCCTGATGTATTAACCAGGTCAGCAGCCATTGATGCCATCATTGCAGAACTGGAATCAGCAGTACCCAACCTGCCTGCATTCTCCCGTACCAACAGAACCCAGGCCACCAAAGAAGCTGCATGGGCTTTGCTGGCAAAATGTTACCTGAACAAGGCAGTGTACAAACAAGATCCTACCAAGCCGGCAGGTCCTTACACCTTTGCTTCAGCCGACATGAACAAAGTGATTGAGTACTGTAACAATATCGCTGCAAATCCTTTACTGGCAGTGAACGCTTATTACTGGGATAACTTTAAGTGGGACAACGGTACGCTGTCTACTGAGAATATCTTTGTTCGCAGAAATGGCTCTGATTCAAGAGCCGGTAACGGTTCTGCACTGGTATGGCAAACCGCCATGGGCTTCCACTACGGTCAGGCGCCAAGCGGCTGGAACGGATTTGCCACGCTCTCCGATTTCTATGACAGCTTTGAAGCTACCGATAAAAGAAGATCCGATACACTGGCAGGTTATACTGCACAAACAGGTGTAGTTGCCGGTTTCCTCGTGGGTACTGTAAGAGGACCTAAAGACGGAAGAATCGGTAACCCGATCGTTGTATTGAAAGACAGAAGTAAGAACGACCTGGTATTTACCAGGAACGTGTCTATGTTCTTTAATAACGAAGCAAACGGTATTCGTCCAAACAAATTCCCGCTGGATCCATCTACCATCAATGATGGAGGTTGGGGTAGCCAGAATGAGTTTCCTTTCTTCCGTTTCTCAGATGTTCGCCTGATGAAGGCCGAAGCCATCTTAAGAGGTGGTACCGGTGGCGGAGAAACTGCACTGGCTATTGTGAACGATATCCGCAGCAAGAGAGGTGTCGCCGCTTTAAGCGCACTTACCTTAACTGATCTGCTGAAAGAAAGAGGTAGAGAATTGTGGCTGGAAGGCTGGAGAAGAAATGATATGGTCCGTTACGGAGTGTTTAATGATCCCGTACAGGAAAGATCGGCAGCTTCCGGTGCTTACAGGGTAGTGTTCCCGATCCCTGCAACAGCAGTGGCATCTAACCCGAACCTGAAGCAAAACTTCGGTTATTAATTTCAATCGTATAAAGTTCAGAAAGGCTCCGGTTTACCGGGGCCTTTTTTATTCCGCTTACCGAAAAAAACCGGCATACTATCTGTGTAAAATATCCAAACAGCATGCTGTAATTACTTATTTTTAGAACATGATGCTTCGTACAATCCTACTTGCCGGTACTATACTATTGCTGCTGAATTCCTGTAAACAAGACCAGCAGGAACCGCTTTTTACGCTCGCTCAGAACAGCAATATTCATTTTACGAATACCATTACCGAAACCAAATCGTTCAATGTATTTAAGTACAGAAACTTTTACAATGGAGGGGGCGTAGCTACGGGAGATCTGAACAACGACGGATTACCCGAAGTGTTCTTCACTGCCAACCAGGGGGCCAATAAACTGTACCTCAACAAAGGCAATATGCAGTTTGAAGATATCTCCGAAAAAACGGGTTTCGGCAATAAGCAGCAGTGGAGTACCGGAGTGGTATTTGCAGACGTTAATGCCGATGGCTGGCTCGATATCTATGTGTGTAATGCGGGTAATATGCTGGAAAAGCCGCTGCGAAAAAATCAATTGTACATCAATAACCACAACCTGACTTTTACAGAAAGCGCAGCCGCTTACGGCCTGGATAACGACGGATATTCTACCCAGGCATCTTTTTTTGATTATGATCTCGATGGAGACCTGGATTGTTTCCTGGTTAACAACAGTCCTATTCCGGTGAACAGCCTCAACTATGCCAATATGCGGCAGATCCCCGACGCGCAGGCGCCATTTGCCGAGTTCCTCAAAGGGGGCGGGGATCATCTTTACAGAAACGATCAGGGAAAATTCAAAGAAGTGAGCCGCGAGGCGGGTATCCACGGAAGCATCATCAGCTTTGGCCTGGGGGTAACCGTTGGAGACATCAACCAGGACGGATATCCTGACGTATATGTATCCAACGATTTTTTTGAGAAGGACTACCTCTACATTAATCAGCGAAACGGCACATTCATAGATGAAATTGAACAGCGTACACAGCACATCAGTTTTTCTTCCATGGGTGCCGATTTACAGGATATCAATAACGATGGCCGTCCGGATATTTTTACAACAGATATGTTGCCGGGCGATGATTACCGGTTAAAAACAAATACCTCTTTTGAGGGCTATGATGTATTTAAACTGAAACAGAATCAGGGTTTTTATAACCAGTACACACAGAACTCCCTGCAGGTGAATAACGGGGAAGGCAAATTCCGGGAAACCGCCTTTTACAGTGGTGTGGCTGCGAGCGACTGGAGTTGGGGCGCATTGATGTTTGATGCAGACAATGACGGCTACTCCGATATATTTGTTTGCAATGGCATTTACCGCGATGTGACCGATCAGGATTTTATTGATTTTTTTGCCAATGATGTAGTGAACCAGATGGCGCTTACCGGCAAAAAAGAAGAAGTGGAAACGGTGATTGATAAAATGCCTTCCGTTCCCATACCGAATAAAGCATTTCGCAATAAGGGGCAGCTCCGTTTTGAAGATGCCGGGATGAACTGGGGTTTCGATAAACCCAGTTTTTCCAACGGAGCATCCTATGCAGATCTGGACAATGATGGCGACCTGGACCTGGTCATCAGCAATGTAAACCAGGAAGCACTGGTATATAAGAACAACAGCAGGGAACAACATAAAACCGGTTATATTTCCGTATCACTGCAATACAAAACACCGAATACATTCGGTATAGGCAGCATCATTAAACTGTACCGTGGCGGAGAGATTATTACCCGCGAACTGATTCCCAGCAAAGGATTTCAGTCTTCCGTAGAATACCGGCAAACCATTGGTATCGGAAATGCACAACCGGATTCAATGCAGGTGATCTGGCCCAACAGGAGCGTCACCACTGTGGTAAAGCCAGCGATTAACCAGCAACATGTAATAAAGTATGCTGCAGCATCGGCCCGGCCCTACTCACCGGCTAATACTCCTGTAACAACGCCTTATTTTGAAGCCCTTCAACTGCCGTTCGAAAAACATACTGAAGACGATTATGTGGAT
Source organism: Sediminibacterium sp. (assembly GCA_035254545.1). Classification (GTDB taxonomy): domain Bacteria; phylum Bacteroidota; class Bacteroidia; order Chitinophagales; family Chitinophagaceae; genus Sediminibacterium. The sequence goes on from DATFAP010000028.1 coordinate 51,014, forward strand.
TTTTATACGGAAAGAAATATTCCGTTCATGCTTTCGCGTCAGGGTCCTAAATCTGCTGTGGCAGATGTAAACGGGGACGAACTGGAAGATATTTATATCGGTGGCGCATTGCATCAGCCCGGGCAACTGTACCTGCAAACAGCCGGAGGATTTGTAAAGAAGGAAGTCCCCGACTTTAAGAAATATGCCTTTAACGATGTAACAGCCGCATTCTTTTTTGATGCGGATCAGGACGGAGACCCGGATCTCTTCACAGGTGGTGGCGGCAACTTTACCGCGGCAACATCCGAGAGCTACCAGAATCATGTTTTCCTCAACGATGGCAAGGGTAACTTTACTTTAAAGATCGGTGCTTTGCCGGTGAGCCATACCAACTGCGGAACAGCCATCCCGCTGGATTATGACGGAGACGGCCGGATAGACCTTTTGGTAGGAAGCAGGAGCGAGCCGCAGAATTACGGTGTAGCGCCGAGGAGTTTTCTCTATCGCAATGAAGGCAATGGCGTATTCCGTGAAGTCAATGAAACTGTGGCACCGATGCTGAATAACCCCGGAATGATCACTTCGGCTGCATGGGCGGATCTCAATGGCGATCGTAAACCGGAGCTGATTATAACCGGAGAATGGATGTATCCGCATGTGTACAGCTTTAACGGAAAGCAGTTTGTTGAACAGAAAACCGGGCTGGAAAACCAATATGGATGGTGGCAGCAACTCAGCATTGCGGACCTCGACAAGGATGGAGATGCCGATCTGGTGCTGGGCAACCTGGGGCAGAATTTTTACCTGCAACCCGATTCCGCGCATCCGGTGAAAGTATGGATCAAAGACTTTGATCAGAATGGAACACCGGATAAAATATTCAGTCGTACCATTGGTGATAAAGAGGTTCCGGTATTCATGAAAAAAGAGATCACCGATCAGATCCCTTCTTTAAAAAAATCCAATCTGAAACACCAGGACTATGCATCCAAAACAATACAGCAGTTGTTTAAAGACGGGTTAAAAGGTGCGGCAGTATTGCAGGTAAATAATGCCGCTTCGGTGATAGCCATCAACAATGGCAAGGGGCAGTTCAGTATCCGGCCGCTGCCGGTTGAAGCGCAATTGTCTTCCATCAATGCCATAGCAGTAACAGATGTAAATAAGGATGGTCATGCAGATATTCTTGCTGCAGGTAATTTCTTTGACCTGTTACCGCAGTTCTGCAGGGTGGATGCTTCTTTTGGCCAGGTATTGCTGGGAGATGGTAAAGGCGGATATACCATCACAGCTCCATATAAAGCTGGTATCAGTCTGAACGGACAGGTGCGGGATATTGCACCTGTGAAATACCAGCAACAAACCGGGTTCCTGTTTTTGCAAAGCGATGGCTACCCGGTTTTTTTCCGGCTCAACCCCAAAGGGGGCAACACTAAATAAAACCTATGTCCGATTCAATACTGCATTGTTTCCGTGGAAGCAACCGGCTGTTGGCCACTGTTGTTGTGGTAACAGTTATGGTTGCCTGCGCAACAGGGTGCAGTGAAAAAAAGTCTGCAGCTTCCCTGTTTGAGGTATTGGATAGTAAAACTACCGGGCTGAATTTTACCAACCAGCTTACACCCACACCTGCGTTCAATCTTTTCTCCTACATGTATTATTACAACGGAGCAGGAATAGGATCGGGCGATTTTAATAATGATGGACTGATTGATCTTTTTTTCTCCGCCAACCAGAAAAGCAATGCATTGTATCTCAATAAAGGGGGGATGCATTTTGAAGATGTTTCGGCATTAGCCGGAATTCCGGCAGACACGGCGTGGAGTACGGGCGTGTCTGTGGTAGACATCAACAACGACGGTCTGCTGGATCTGTATATCTGCCGGGTATCCAATTTTCTGCATTTAAAGGGAAACAATCAGTTGCTGGTATGCACCGGTATTGATGCAAAGGGTATTCCGCATTATAGAGAACAGGCAGCAGACTATGGACTAAACTTTTCGGGCTTCAGCACACAGGCGGCATTTCTCGATTATGATGCCGATGGAGACCTGGATATGTTCCTGCTCAACCATCCGGTAACACATGATGGAAATTATGCGCCGAGGTCCTATTTCGACAGCAAGCGGGATTCCCTGGCGGGTCAGCGGTTGTATCGCAATGACCAGCCGAAGACAGGCGACCGGATCCGGTTTACCGATGTAAGTGCTTCGGCCGGCATCAACGGTACCAGGATCGGGTATGGATTGGGCGTGGCCATTGCAGATATTGATCTGGATGGATGGCCGGATATCTATGTAGGAAATGATTTTCACGAAAATGATTATCTCTACATCAACCGGCGCAACGGAACTTTTTCGGAACAACTTACCCAACGGATCGGTCATACGAGTCAGTTCAGCATGGGGGTGGATGTGGCAGACGTAAACAACGATGCTTATCCGGATATCATTTCGATGGATATGCTTCCTTATGATCCTTATATGATCCGCCGGTCGCCATCCGAGGATGATTATACCATTTTTCAACAGAAGCTTGCCTATGGATATGCCCCGCAGTATGCGCGGAATAATCTGCAATACAACCGCGGGAACGGAACATTCAGTGAACTGGGTCAGTATGCAGGGGTGCATGCCACCGACTGGAGCTGGGCTTCTTTATGGGTAGACTTCAACAACGACGGAAAGAAAGACCTGTTTGTATCCAATGGTATTCCCAAGCGGATGAATGATATAGACTATATCAATTTTGTTTCGGGCAATGAGATTCAGCAAAAACTGAAGGAACAGAAAATCAACGAAAAGGACCTCGCGCTGACCAGTAAATTCCCGGAGATCAAAATCCCCAACCAGTTCTACCTGAACCAGGGCGGGTTCCATTTCAGGAATATGACAGACAGCATAGCTGCAAATCCACCAACTTTTTCCAATGGGGCATTGTATGCAGACCTCGACAACGATGGGGATCAGGATATTGTAGTCAATAACATTAATGAGCCGGTGATGGTGTATGCAAACAATACCAATACTGCTGAAAAGAAAACGGCGTATGCATCCGTACAACTGAAAGGCTTTCCGGGTAATACACAGGCACTAGGGACAAAGCTGATGGTGTACACAAAAGATGGAATCCATACCTATGAACAACAGCCCGTGCATGGGTTCCAGTCCAGCATGATGGCGCCAATTCATATAGGGCTGGAAGGTATGCAGGTAGATTCTGTATTGCTGATCTGGCCAGATCACCGCTACAGCCGGATTGAGCTGACTGCCGGAAAAAAACAAACCATTGCGTACCGCGGGGAATTGCCACTGTTCAATTACAACAGCTTTCAACCCAGGCAGGCGGCCGGAAGTTTTGAAGACATTACTTCACAGACCGGGTTAACCTATCGGCATACCGAAAATACATTCAATGAATTTGACCGGGAACCGCTGATCCCCCATATGGTATCATCCGAAGGGCCGGCGCTGGCTGTAGCAGATATTAATCACGATGGATTGGAAGATGTATTTGTAGGTGCAGCAAAAACCTTTCACAATGCCGTATACCTGCAAACCAAACAAGGCAGGTTTATAGCACTTCCACAGCCGGAAATGGCAAAGGACAGTATGTGGGAAAATATAGATGCGCAATGGGTGGATGTGAACAACGACACCTATCCCGACCTGGTCATTGCCAGTGGGGGTAATGAGTATTACGGAGCCGATCCGCATTTACAACCATTGCTTTACCTGAACGATGGTACAGGCCGGCTTCGCAAAAAAGAAGATGCATTCGGCGCCATATATGTAACACAAAGCAGGGTGGTGGTCCATGATTTTAACGGAGATGGAAAACCGGACCTTTTTATAGCAGGAAGAACAGAACCCTGGCAATATGGAAAAGCCCCCAGGTCTTATTTGTTGCAGAACGATGGTACAGGTAAATTCAATGATGTTACGGCCGCTTATTCCAAAGAGCTAATGCAGCCAGGCATGGTCAGTTCTGCTGCCTGGGCAGATCTGAATGAAGATGGTCAAAAGGAACTGGTGCTCTGTTACGAGTGGGGCGGCATAGATGCATTCCTGCTACAAGGTAACCGCTTTGTGCGCAAACCACTCACCAGCAGAAAAGGCTGGTGGCAGTTTATTGCTGTACAGGATGCGGATGGAGATGGAGACCCCGATATCCTGGCCGGAAACCTGGGATTCAATAACCGGTTGAAGGTTTCGGAAAAAGAACCGGTAAGCCTCTACATCAACGACTTCGACAACAATGGAAGAACGGAGCAGGTGATGACGTATTATCTGAAAGGCACAGAGCTTCCGCTAGCCGGCAAGGGCCTGCTGGAAAAACAAATTCCGATGTTGCGAAAAAAATTCCTGTATGCAGAAAATTTTGCCAAAGCAAACCTGGCCGAACTATTTGGTCAGCAGCAGTTAGACCGGTCGCAGAAGTTGCGTGCAGATTATTTAGGGAATGCAGTTTTGTTTAACCGGGGGCAGTTGCAATTTGATCTGGAAGCATTGCCTCCCAATGCACAGTTGAGTACCCTCCGAACAGCGGCAGCCGTATCAACCCAACAGGCAGCAGGTATCCTGCTGATGGGTAATTTTTATGCGTACAGTATGGAACTGGGACGCCAGGATGCAGATTATGGTACTTTCTTAACCGGCAAAAAAGGAAGCCTGGCGGCAACAGGCATCAACGGTGTAACGATCAACGGAGAGGTCCGGCAAATTCAATCCATCCGAATCGGTACGCGCAAGGCCTTCATCATTGCTAAAAACAATGCGCCTTTACAGGTTATCGCAATAAAATAATCCGGGTTGAACCGGTAGCAGGACTGTACGCAGTGAGCCCGTCAGTTTCTAACAGGATAAAAAAGTCTGGTAATCCAGCGGGAGCTGTCTTTTTCTTTAACCCGGTCGGTGATCATTTGCTGAAAGGGGATTGCAGGAGAGCTTTTCCGGTAATCCAGTACATAGTTCTCCAGTTCTTTTTTGCAGGAATCAATTACTTGTGGGCCGCCTTTCACTTCTGCCACCATTACATAACCATTGCGTACCATGTTCTTCAGCAGGAAACGATTGGTGGAAGGAAGCTCTCTGTCGGTGGCAATGGCCACCATGGCTTCAACTGCACCGGTTTCGCCGGTATATACATTCATGATGGGGGCATCCATTTCCCTGCCCTGTTGCGAAGCAATATACTGTTTCAATTCTTTCACCAGGCTGTCAATTTCCACAACCGATGGCTGGTGATCAAAAGGTTGTTTGAGCGAAACATAGGCAGTATGCACCAATTGTTTTCTTTCAATGTTGAAACCATATACCTTTTCAATGTTGGAAAAATTAACCTCCACCTGTTGCATAAAATGGAGGAGGGTCTTTTTGGTATCCATCATCGAAATATATTGCAGGGTTTTGGTGAAGGGATTGGAAGAAAACCGGTAGATTCCGTTGATATTAAACTGCGTACCGCCGTTGGCAGCCATGAAGAAGTTGAAATCCACGAAACCTTGCAGGCGGCCCTTTCTGGTTTGTGCCTGGAAGCCGTTCAATAAAATTTTCTGCACCTGAAAAAGCGTTTGGCCGCTGCTCCAAACGGAATCATTGAGTTGCTGCCCGGGCCACCATGCGCTCCATTTGGCCGGATTCGAAACCAGGCGGGTAGGGGCTTCAGTAGGGCAGTCTACGATCACCGAGTGCGAAATTTTTTGTTCGGAGGGCAGTAAAAAACTTACCAGCGCAATTAAAACAAACAGCGAAACAACAATAATCAGCAGCTTTTTCATAGCGTTTTTTATTACAAGCGGTTCTTTCGGATATTGGTTGAAAAAATAAGCGTTAACCCGTTTTTATTGGATAAATTTGGAACAAACTATTACCTGCAAAATAAGGATTATGAAACGATTGCTCGCTTTTTCCGCCCTGATCTTCGCCGGCTTTTTTTCCGAGGTGTATGCCCAGCATCCCTGGAAAATCACTGTGTCTCCTGTAAATGCCTCCGGCTATTATGGTGTTACTGTTGCAAACGGAATGATCGGAATTGTTTCCTCTCCCGAACCTTTTAAAGTAAAGGACGTGGTACTGGCCGGTGCATACGATCAGTACGGAAGGGGGAGGGTCAGTAATTTCCTGCGCAGTTTCAATCTGCTGAACATGCGTCTGGGGATAGACGGGAAAGACCTAGGAGCAGGCGATGTGCAAAACATGAAACAGGAACTGGATATGCAAAAAGCAGGCTTCACCTGTTCTTTTGATTATGCCGGCAAAGCCAGTGTAAGCTATACATACTATTCGCTGCGGCACCTTCCATTTACGGTTTTGATGGATGTAACTGTTACGGTAAAAAAAGATTTGCAGCTCAGTACGGCCAGTGTAATGGAGGCGCCGGACGCCTTAAAGGAGGTACAGAATTACTACAATGAAATAGACCGTCCGCATGTAACCATCAGCCTGCTGACCTCTTCGGCAAAAAGCCCCACCGGAAAGTTGCTGATGTGTGCATCCAATACTTTCCTGTTTGATGAAGCGCATGGCACGGAGCCCCGGGTGATTCATGAAATGTGGGACAACAATATGCACCTGATGAAGTTCAGTAAAAAGCTGAAGGCGGGAACAACCTACCGGTTCTCCATTGCGGGGTCGTCTATTACCAGTGCACACCACGATGATGCATTGAACGAAGCAGAGCGTATGACCATATTTGCCAAACTGGAAGGAAGGGACCGGTTACTGGAGTTCCACAACAAGGCCTGGGGTAAGCTCTGGAAAAGCGATATTCAGATAGAGGGCGATCCGCAGTCGCAGCAGGATGTACACAGCATGCTTTACCATTTGTATTCTTTTATTCGCGAGGGATCAGAGATAAGCCCTTCGCCCATGGGGCTCAGCGGGCTGGGGTACAACGGACATGTGTTCTGGGATACGGAACTCTGGATGTATCCGGCCATATTGGTACTGCATCCGGAGATGGCGAAAAGCCTGGTGGAATATCGTTATCAGCGATTACCGGCAGCCCGCAGAAATGCATTCAATCACGGATACAAGGGCGCCATGTTCCCCTGGGAAAGTGCTGCGAGCGGGGTAGAAGAAACCCCGGTATGGGCATTGAGTGGACCTTTTGAGCATCATATTACGGCCTGCGTGGGAATAGCGGCCTGGAACTATTATTGTGTTACGCAAGACAGGGAATGGCTAAAAGAGAAGGGCTGGCCGTTGTTGAAAGAAACGGCCGATTTCTGGGCAAGCCGGGTAGAACGAAATGGTCCTGGCAAGTATGAAATCAAAAATGTAGTGGCTGCCGATGAGTGGGCCGAAAATGTAGACAACAACGCTTTCACCAATGCCGCGGCAAAAACCGTGCTGCAACATGCTACGGAAGCAGCCCGGATAGTAGGGCAGCCTGCCAATACCGACTGGATACATGTAGCGCAAAATATTCCTATTCTGAAAATGGACAATGGAGTAACCCGGGAGCATGCCACTTACAACGGAGAAGGAATCAAACAGGGGGATGTAAACCTGCTGGCTTATCCGCTGAAGGAAATCACGGATCCGAAGCAGGTGCGGAAAGACCTGGAATATTATGAAACCCGGGTGCCCAACGAAGGAACGCCTGCCATGACCCAGGCCATATTCTCCTTGCTGCACAACCGTTTGGGGGAGCCCGAAAAAGCTTTTCATTTTTTCCAGGATGCTTACCTACCAAACCTGAATCCGCCATTCCGGGTGATTGCGGAAACCAAAGGTGGATCCAATCCGTATTTTGCCACAGGGGCCGGCGGGGTGTTGCAGGCGGTGCTGATGGGTTTTGGCGGGCTGGAAATTACTCCGGCCGGTATTACCCAGATCAAATCTTCCCTTCCGAAGCACTGGAAAAAACTAACAATAACAGGGGTTGGACCGGATAACAAAACTTTTAAAGTTCAATAAATTCATGTATTTTCGGATAGGTGAAAAAAGGAACTGCCATACTACTGCTTGCTTTCCTGCTCTTTAACTGGGGCGGGTACAGAATGTTGTACAACTGGATGGAAATTCGTGCGGAAGAACATCTTCAGGCAGAACTGGATCAGGATATTTTTGACGAAGCAGCCCTGCTGCACATCAAAGTTCCCGTGAGTCTTCCCTATACCAACAGTTCACCTGTTTACGAAAAAGTTACCGGGCAAATAGAGATCAAAGGCGTTTCATACACTTTTGTGAAACGCAGGTTCTATATGGATTCTATGGAGTTACTCTGTATTCCCAATGCAGAGAAAACAGGCATACGTAGTGCAAGAGATCAGTTCTTTCGGTTAGCCAACGACTTTGTAGAAAACTCCTCTTCCAAAAAGAATTCCTCATCCCATCCACATACTGCTAAATTTTCCGTTCAGGATTTTACAGAAGATCACTTCTTTTCCTGGCAGTTTAGCTGTGGTACTGCTGATCAAATCCAGCGGGCAATTGTGCACTCCTGTTTGGGTGGCGACTATACAAAATTGCAGGATCATCCGCCACAGGTATAATGCTGGTTCATTAAGCATTATTTCTTTTTACAATCTAAACTAGCTCCATTTTATGAAGAAGACCTTACTAGGCCTTGTAGTGGTATTATGTATGTTTTCCTGCAAGAACAGCGATGAGTACAAACCTTTTTTACACAATCCGGACTTATTCAGTGCAACCGTTCATGAACTAAACTCGGTGGTGATGGGAAATAATTTCCCGCCCATGGTTGCTTCCAGAAACTACGCATATGCAGCCATTGCGGCGTATGAAGTCATTGCTGCTGCCTATCCGAACCAATACCAGTCGTTGGGAGGCCAGTTAAATGGCCTTACAACCGTTCATGCACCTGCGCTTACGCCCGATGTAGATGTAGAGCTGGCAGCCTTGCTGGCCTATATGAAAGTGGGCGAATCCGTTACTTTTCCGGAAGGAAGCATGCAGGCATATGCAGACAGTATTCTGAAGGTGGCCAGGCAAAAAGGATTAACGGATAAAATAGAAAAGGCGTCCCGTTTATATGCAGACAGTATTGGCAGGGAGATTGTGCGCTGGAGTAAAAAAGACAATTACCTCGAAACCCGCGGAGCAGAAAAATACACCGTAAAAGATATTCCGGGCAGATGGGTACCCACACCTCCAATGTACGCTTCAGCGGCAGAACCGCACTGGATGGAGATCAGAACAATGGTCATTGACAGTGCAGGAATTTTTGATCCTGTTCCTCCACCGGCCTTCAACATAAAAGACAAGAATAGTAAGTATTACCAGGAAGTAATGGCTATCAAAAATGCGGTTGACAGTCTTACTCCGGAACAAAGACATATTGCGGAGTTCTGGGACGACAATCCATTTAAAATGAATGTTACCGGACATGTGATGTACAGCAGTAAAAAATTCTCACCCGGAGGTCACTGGATGAGCGTGGTAGGAATCGCTGCGCAGCAATCAAAAGCAGATTATTCCACTACGGTTTATGCAACAGCAAAAACCGCCATTGCCTTGTTTGATGCGTTTATACAGTGCTGGTATGTAAAGTACAAGCACAATACCGTTCGCCCCGAAACAGTGATCAACAAGTACATCGATATTAATTGGAGGCCCTATTTACAAACCCCCGCATTTCCGGAATATACCTGCGGGCATTCCACCATATCTTCTTCAGCAGCAGAAGCACTCACCAGCGTATTCGGCGACAATTTTGCCTATACCGACTCAACAGAGCTGGAGTTTGGCATCAAGAGCCGTTCCTTCAAATCGTTCAGGCATGCAGCGGAAGAAAATAACTGGGCACGTTTTTATGGCGGTCTCCATTACCACAATTCCTGTATCATCAGCACGGACATCGGACAAAAAGTTGGGCGGCTTGTAGCTACCCGGCTTAAGATGAAGAAGTAAGACCATGTTCATTTGCAGTGAAACAATTGCCTCCGGGTAGTTGACTTTGCTGTGCGTGTACAGCTCCCCAATTGATTGATAACACCATAAAAAAGTAAAATGAAATATTTTATAGTACTTCTTATTGCCCTTTCGTGTACTTACCAACCGACCTGTTCGCAGGGTTGGGCGGCCATCTGGGGGGCGGGGGGCGCTACCTGCGGCCAAATGAATCATATGGATACAACCGGGCTGTTCTTTTCGGTCAACACCCGGTATTTTAAATCGTTCCGCCACTTTGTGGGAACAGAAGAACAGACACAAAGAATTGCACTGGGAACGGAAGTGATCAAACATACATTCAGTATGGATCCTGGCCTTACCAAAATCATCAGCAAACGCCTGCATTAAAGCCGTTTTTTCAAAACAAACCAAACTAACAACTATGTTGATCAAAAAAATATTACCAATGCTATGCCTGATCTGCTGTTCGGCAGTTGGGTATAGCCAAACCGACATCGATGCCATCATGATGTCGAAGAACAATTTCTGCACCGGTTTTATGTACACCCACAATAGTTGGGATCATTACTGGGAAGGAACTTTTAAAAGAGATAACCAGAACCTGGGAACAGTCAGTTCGCAGATGATTGGGGTAATGGGTAACTACGGATTAAAAGACAACCTCAACCTGCTTTTTGCATTGCCATATATAAGCACAAAGGCTTCGATGGGAACACTGGCCGGGCAGAAGGGTTTGCAGGATCTGAGTTTCACCGTTAAATGGATGCCGGTAGAGAAAAAATTTGGGAAGGGCAATTTTTCCCTGTATGCGCTGGGAACGCTCTCTGCGCCAACCACCAACTATGTGGCAGACTATCTTCCGCTGTCTATCGGAATGAGAAGCAAAAGTGCAATGGTAAGGCTGATGCTGGATTACCAGGTTAAGCACTTTTTTGTAACAGGGTCGGCTGCTTATATTTTTCGCGACAGGGTGACTATCGACCGGCCGTCTTATTACACTACCGAACTGCATAATACCAACAAGGTAGATATGCCCAACATGACGAACTACAATCTGCGGACCGGTTACAGAAGCGGTACCTGGATTGCGGAAGCCGTATTGGATATTGCCCATACGCAGGGCGGATTTGATATCACCAAAAACAACATGCCTTTTTTGAGTAACCAGATGAATGTTACCAGAACCGGGGCCAATGTAAAATATACATTCTCTTCGGTGGAAGGGTTATCCCTGATCGGGAACGCCATGTTTACCCTGTCGGGCAGAAATGTGGGGCAAACCACTTCCGTTGGTGCAGGGGTATTCTACATTTTTGATTTTAAAAAAAAGAAAAAATAAGCCATGAAAAAAATAACCATCTATATAGGATCACTGCTGCTCTTGCTGGCATTTATGCCGGGCTGCAACCGGTCTATCGAAGACAGAACCAAAGAGTTGCCAATGCTGGAACCTGTTAAAACAGATGCCGATGCGGGAGACTGGAAACCGGTGGTATTGGCAACACCCACGGATGTGTTGCTGGCTGCGCCGCTGGCATCCAATAATGCGGCCTATCTCCGCGAATTGAATGAGATCAGGGGCTTGCAGCAAAACCTTACCGATGCACAGCGCAAAACCATTCAGTATTGGGGAGCGGGAGCCGTGTTGCGCTGGAATGAAATCATGCGCGAACTGGTTGCCAAAAGAAACCTGCCGCCCTACCAGAATGCAGATGGCAGTTATCCGACACCATCGGCCGCCAACCCATTCAGCTATCCGGTATTTCCTTTTTCTAACCCGCCTTATGCAGCAAGGGCATATGCATACGTAAGTGTTGCGCAATATGATGCACTGGTGGCAGCATATTATTACAAGCGATTGTATACGAGGCAGGCCCCCTATAAAACAGATACGGGTATAAAGGCATTGTTGCCGGAAAGTACTTTGCCCGCATACCCGAGCGAAGATGCAGTAGTGGCATCCGCTGCTGTGGAGTTGCTCAAATTATTGTTTCCTGCCGATGCAGCTTTTGTGCAACAGAAAGCGAATGAACATATGGAAGCAAGGATCATGGCCGGTATGAACACGCGCAGCGATATAGAGGCCGGGGTTGCATTGGGAAGACTGGTGGCAGCAAAAGTAATTGCAAGGGCTGCCAATGATAATATGAGCAGGGCTGTAGGTACACCAGCACAATGGGCGCAACTGGAAACGGATGCGGCAGCGGGGGGAGAGGTTCCCTGGAAGAGCCTGGATGCACCGGGTCGTCCGCCCATGCTTCCTTTCTTTGGAAGGGTACGGCCATTCCTGTTCGATTCGCTGACCACGATTGCCATTCGTCCCGCCGCACCACCATCTACCAATTCTGTAAAATTCAAAGCAGAACTGGAAGAAGTGAAATATTACAGCAAGAATGCAACCAGGGATCGCATAGCTATTGTACATAACTGGGCCGATGGTGTGGGAACATCCACACCTCCCGGACACTGGAACCTGATAGCCGCGGAGGACTTTGTTCCGTTGCATTTCAGCGAAGTGCGCTGGGCAAGAAACCTGGCCCTGCTCAACATGGCTGTGATGGATGCTGGCATCACCTGCTGGGATACCAAATACTTTTATTACAACCCGCGCCCCACGCAGATGGATGGGGCGATCAAGACCACAACCGGTATACCCAATTTTCCTGCTTATATATCCGGGCATTCCACCTTTAGTGCGGCAGCAGCAACAGTGTTGGGTTACATTGTACCGGCAAGGGCCAATGCATACCATGCAATGGCAGATGAAGCGTCTAATTCGCGGTTGTACGGAGGTATTCACTATCGCGCCGATTGTGAAGTGGGATTGGCGCAGGGAAAGAAAGTGGGCAATTTTGCCATTGCGAGAGGCCAGTCCGACGGATGTAATTAATTGAAACAATGAATTGGTAAAAGATGAAACAACAGATAAAAAGGATTGTTATGGTTTGCGGCTGCATGTTGCAGTTGCAAACCATACAGGCCCAGGTACAATTAGACAGCGTTACCGTAACCGGTTATATCCATGCAAAAACCGGATTGCCGGAAGAACAGGGCACTTATATACACAGTGGAAAAAAAACAGAGTTGATACAGTTGGGATACCTCAATGCAGACCTGTCATCAAAAAACGGGAGACAGGTTTTTGCCAAAGTGCCCGGTGTATTTGTATATGATATGGATGGTGCAGGCAACCAGGTGAATATAGCCACCCGGGGGTTGGATCCGCATCGCGGCTGGGAATTCAATATGCGCAAGAACGGGGTGATGATTAATTCCGATATGTATGGTTATCCAGCCAGTCATTACAGCATGCCTTTTGAAAGTATCGAAAGGATAGAATTGGTGCGGGGTACGGGTTCATTGCAATATGGTGCGCAGTTTGGCGGAATGCTCAATTATATTACCAAGCGGGCAGACAGTACCGGAAAGTTTGGTTTTGAAAACATCACCACAACCGGCTCTTATAACCTGTTCAGTTCCTACAATGCAGTTTCCGGAACATTCGGAAAAATCCGGTATTATGCATACCACCAGCAAAAAACCAGGGATGGGTACAGGCGGGAAGAGCATACCAGCTCGGCAGCACAGCAGGTTGCGCTGGAATATGCACCCGGCCGTCAATTTTCGCTGCAGTTGGAATGGTCGAGATCGGCCTATACCTACAAGATTCCGGGCGCGTTAAACGACAGCATGTTTGCAGCAGATCCCCGGCAGGCAACAAGAACACGCAATTATTTTAATCCCGATATTCATGTGCCGGCAATAACCATTCACTGGCAGATCAATGCAGATACCCGTTTGCAGCTTACCAGTTCTGCCGTATTGGGAAAAAGAAACAGTGTACTGTTCGACAAGCCAACCAATGTAATGGATACCATTAATGCGGCAACCATGCAATACAACAACCGGCAGGTGGATATAGACCGTTTTAACAGCTATACAACAGAGTTGCGATTGTTGCAGCATTACCGTACAGGGCAGCAGGAACATACCCTTACAGCCGGGTTGCAGTACATGAACAATGACCTGCACCGGACACAACAGGGAAAAGGAACCACCGGAGCAGATTATGATCTCAGCCTGGTAAGTCCTGTGTGGGGCAGGGACCTGCATTTTAAAACATCCAACCTGGCCCTGTTTGCAGAAAACAGGATCTCATTGCTGAAAGGGCTCATCGTAACGGCCGGCGCCAGGATAGAAACAGGAAGAACTGATATGTCCGGAGTAATTCAATATTATCCGGCCAATAAAATCCCCCTCTCTATCCAACACCGGTTCCCATTGCTGGGCGCGGGTATTCAATATAAGATCAGCGAGCAGTTGCAGTTATATGGCGGATGGTCACAGTCTTATCGACCCATGATATTTAAAGACCTGGTGCCTGCATCCCTGTACGAGCAGGTAGATCCGGATATCAAAGATGCTCATGGCTATAATGCGGAGATCGGATTCAGGGGAAGCTGGCGGATGCTGAAATGGGATGTTACTGCGTTTCTGCTCCGCGAAGACCATCGTTTCGGAACACTGGCACAAACAGATGCAGCGAATAATCTGATTACCTATAGAACCAATATCGGTAACTCACGCAGTAAGGGCCTGGAGATACTGCTGGAGGCCAACTGGCAGTTGGGCAGGCGTGCTGTGCTATCTGTGTTTACCTCCACTTCATTCATGCAGGCCCGATACCTGGATGCGATGGTAAAAACAGGCAACGGCAATGTTGCAGTAAGCGGAAACAAAGTGGAGTCTGCACCGGATTTCACCAGCAGGAACGGAGCCACCATCCGTACCCCATTGCTGAGTGTATCCCTGTTACACAGTTATGTGTCGGCTACCTTTGCAGATGCATTGAATACGGTAACACCCGCTCCGGCAACCGGAGCAGTGGGCCTGGTACCTGCTTATGATCTGCTGGACCTGAACGGTTCGGTAAGGATCAGCAAAAATCTGAGTTGTAAAATTAATCTGAATAACCTGCTGGATAAACAGTATTTCACCAAGCGGCCCCTGTTTTATCCCGGGCCGGGTATCTGGCCATCCGAGGGCCGAAACTGGTCGGCATCGGTGGTGATTAAATTATAGCAGGAATCGTTTGCTGTACATTCAGCTACAGGTCTGGTTCCAAAATACAAAACTGGTAGGGTTCGAGCACGAGGTATTTGTGGTCGGGCCCTACTTTGTGTTTACGCCCCGACCAGTAGTCGTATAGCGCAGCGGGAACCATCCCGTGTTCTTTGAATGCGTGCCATGTTATAAAAGAAACTTTCCTGCTAAAGTTGAATAAGCAGTAAACGCGTTCATCCTTGTAAGCACGCAGGAAACCGGCAACATGAATATTGTGCGGATGCAACCATGTGCAATTTTTCAGATCGGAGAGCACCGGTAATTGCTTTCTGATCTGAATCATTCGCTGTGTGGCGGAGAAAATGCGACCTTCGATGGAGAGTTCCTCCCCGCGTTTTTCCGCTTTACTCCAGTCTATTACTGGCCGGTGCATCCAGCGGTTGTCGTAGCTTTTGCCCGGATCGTTCAGATAAGAATAATCATTGGTATAACCCAGCTCATCTCCGTAAAACAACATGGGAATACCACCCAGGAACATGCTCTGTGCCTGCATCAGTAAAATCCTTGCAATGGAAAGATCAATGGCAGCGGTATCCTGCAAGCCGATTGCTTTTTCCAATCCACATAAAGAAGCCAGTGTACCGCTGATGCGTGCATCCTGCGTTTTAGGATTCACAGAAAACAACGCACCTGTGGCATCGGACATGGGGTGGTTGCCGGAAAAGTAATCTTTGAGGAATTTCCGGTGCTGGTAAGCATTGTAACCGGCAGCAGCAATCATGCTGTCGTCGTAGCCCAGGCCAATGTCATCGTGACAACGCGTATAGTTGATCCAGGTAGTGCCGAAAGGTTTTTGTTGCAGTTCCTGTTGCGCAGCCAGCATCACCCGGGTGTCGCCGGTAGCCAGCGCATCCCATTGCAGGGCCATCTGTGTGGCATTGTAGGCTACATCACATTCCCTGGCAGTAAAGGCATCGGTGCCAAAATATTTCATGATTTCTTTGGGTGCAACAATGGCTTCTCCCAATAAAGCCATGCCCGGCGCGGCAATATGCACGCATTGTTTAATCAGTCTGAGCAACTGGTGCGCCTGCGGCAGGTTCTGGCAGGTGGTACCTACCTGTTTCCAGATAAATGCAGGGGCGTCAATTCTCAAAATATCTACACCTAAATTAGCGTAAAAGAAAATGGTATCCAGCATGGCAATGAATACGGCCGGGTTGGTATAGTTCAGATCCCACTGGTAGTGGTGGAAAACGGTCATGACCCATTTATTGCATTCGGGTACAAAAGAAAAATTGCCCGGAGACGACTCCGGAAAAATTTCGGGCATGGTTTCCTCCAGTACATCGGGCACGGCCCGGTCGTTGTACATGTAGAAATAATCCTGGTATTCTTTGTCTCCGGCCTTGGCTTTTTGCGCCCATGCATGGCGGTGTGAAGTATGATTCAGCACAATATCGGTCATCAGGAACATGTTCTGCTGCTGCATGCAATGCTGAACGGATTTAAAATCATCAAGTGTACCGAAACGCGGATCCACTTTTCTGAAGTTGGAAACGGCATAGCCGCCATCGCTTTCACCTGCGGGGCTTTCGAATACAGGCATCAGGTGCAGGAAGTTCACACCCAGTTGTTGCAGGTAATCCAGTTTACCCGGAAGGTTTTTGAGATTGCCGCAGAACCGGTCTACATATAAACTCATACCGGTAATCTGGTTACTCAAAAACCAAACCCCTTCTTTTTCCTTTTGCGCGTCATTGTTTTTCAGCGAGGTGTTTCGTTCTTTATGCGACCGTACCAACAGTCCCAGCAATTCAGCAAATCGCAGTTCACCGGCCTGGTGCCTGCCGTAAATGGAAAGGTAGAGTTCCTGCAGTGTATTGGCATTGGTCATCAGGCGAATATAAAATCCACTGTCTTTGCCGGCAATGTCCAGCCCATGGAATGCACAGAGCTGGTTGATTTGTTTGTGCAGGTGGTATTGGTACACGATAAGGGAATTGACTAATTAAAAATCTGGTTATTCAGGTGGCTAAAAGCTTCCATGGCACCCATGTATTCACAGGTGCGGGCGCCGGCTTTGTTGGCATTGGCCACAAATCTTCTCCAATCGCCCAGGTTCAGTTCATTCATCTGAACTTTGCTGCGGTGGCTGAGCTGATACAGAATAGCGCCCACAAAGGCATCACCGGCACCGGTGGTGTCAATGGCTGTGATGGGGATGCTGTCTACAATATGCTGTTCATCGTCCAGTCTGATCAGGGTTCCTTCTTTACCCAGTGTAATGGCGAACACGGCCCTGGTTTTTTTCAGGAGCATATCCGCCGCTTTTTCCAGGCTGCTGGTTTGGGTAATGAGCATGGCTTCCTCATCACTTACTTTGAAGAAGTTGCAATGTTGCAGGAAATGCCAGGACTGATCAATAAAGGACTGTATGTTGTTTTTGAATAACAGGTGCCGGTAATTGGGATCAAAGCTGATGTAAATTTGATGGTACAGGGCTTTGTTCAGTAAATGCAGGTAAGCTTCCTGGAGCGGACCGGGTAAAAAAGCGGTAGCGGAACCAAAATGAATAATATGTACATCGCGCAAATCAATGGAGTCGATGTCCTCTTTGGTAAGCTGGCCATCGGCGCCACGGTTAAAAACAAAATCGCGTTCGCCGTTTTCCATCAGTGATACAAATGCAAAAGTGGTAAAATATTCCTCATCTGTGAGCATGGCATTGGTACCCACGCCAAAATTTTCCATCACGTGGATGAGTTGTTTGCCAAAAGGGTCGTTGCCTACTTTGGCAGCCAATTCCACTTTGCCTCCCAGGGCGGCAATGGCAGCAGCCACATTGGTGGGGGCGCCTCCCGGCTTTTTCAGAAAATGATTACCTGCGGCAAGGGACCTGCCTTTGTCGGTACAAATCATGTCGATCAATGCTTCGCCAATGCAAAGTATTTTCATATCAGTCATTTTATGTTTAATGCCCTCCGGCCTGTAAAATAATTTCTTCTGTTGCGGGTTTGGATGTTTTCATCAGCAGGGTGGCGCCACAGGCCAGTAATAATAAAACACCGCCAAAGCTGATGGCTTTACCCGGATCGTTGTTTAAAAAATGATGCAATACAAATCCGAATGTAGTGGTTTGCAGGATCATCGGAATCACAATCATCATATTGATGATGCCCATGTACACCCCATATCTTTCTTTCGGAATATCGTTTACCACCATCAGGTAGGGGACGCCCATCATGCTTGCCCATGCAATGCCGAATCCGGCCATTGGCCCGAAAAGCATGTATTTGTTTTCAATATGCGGAAAGGCCAGCAGGGCCAGACCTGCCATCAGCAGGCAGGCTATATGTATTTTTTTAGGACTGAATTTTTTAGCCAGATAGACCAGGCCGAAAGCAGATAGGAAGGTAACAACGTTGTACCACCCATTTACCAGGCCGGCCCATCCAACGGCCTCCTCGTACAGTTCCTTGTTGCCGGAGGGGGAGGTTTTCCAAACCGACTGCGCAATGCTTTTGGACGCATTTTGCCAGTAACAAAACAAAGCGTACCACTGAAACAGGTATACGAGGGCCAGTTGCCACATTACTTTGGGCATATGTGTAATGGCATGGGCAATTTCAATAAAGGGTTGCAGCACACCTTTCTTATTGGCTTTCAATACTGCCAGTTCCTCCGGGGTGGGAGGAATTTCCGGGGTTTTGCTGATGCTCCACAAAACAGAAGAAATGGAACAGACCGATCCCAGGAAGAAGGAGCCAAAAACCCAGTAGGGAATAGCGCCATGCTGACCGGGAATGAATTTCTGAAAAATGAAAAGGGAAATATTGGCCAGCGTAATGCCCAGGCCGGTAAAGAAACTCTGCGTTAAAAAACCGCTGGCATGCTGCGAAGGCGGAAGCTTGTCTGCAATAAAAGCCCGGTAGGGTTCCATAGCCGTGTTATTGGCTGCATCCAGTACCCAAAGTAATCCGGCCGCCATCCAGAGCGTGGAACTGAACGGGTAGAGGAAGAGGCAGAGGCTGCAAAACAGGGCTCCTAACAGGAAATAAGGCTTTCTCCTGCCCCAGCGCGGATGCCAGGTACGGTCGCTGAGCACGCCAATAATCGGTTGAATCAGCAAACCAGTCATGGGGCCGGCCAGGTTCAGCAGCGGAATTTCATCGGGTTTTGCACCCAGGAAATCATAGATCGGATTCACAGCACTCTGCTGTAACCCAAAACTGTATTGAATTCCGAAGAAGCCCACATTCATGTTGATGATTTGCATGAAACTCAGGCGCGGTTTGGCTAAAGACATATGGGGCAAAGGTTGAATTTAAAAATACTGAAATGATTTTGATTCCACCCCTTTACCAGCGCCTTTATTCTTTGCAAACGATTGCAGTGAAATTCGCGCGGGGAGGACTATTTTTGCGTTATGCAACATACTTTCTCCTACGAAAAGAAAAAAGTAATACAGGCGCTTCGCTACCATTTTGTACAGCGTCCGGAAGTAAGGGTGCTGGTGATACTGGTGAACGTGTTTGCGATTGTAGCGGCTGTTTTGTTCTATACAAAAAAAATCAGGCCGGAGCCATTCCTGCTGGGATCTTTTATCTGGATCATGATGATGGCCTCATTCTGGTACATTTTACCCAATAGCATCTACAAGCGTGCGGCAACCTTTAAAGACAGCTTTACCATTTATTTTAACCAATATGGAATAAGGCTGGAAAACGAGAAGGGGGAAATGGGGTGGGACTGGAAAAGGTTCAGCCGGTTTTTTGAAAGCCCGCATTTTTTTCATCTCTATTTTGATGCCAAATCCTTTTTCCTGGTACCCAAGGAAGGGATGACCGATGCGTTCCGGCACGAGCTGCGGGCAATGCTGAACAGTAAAATTTCCCAATAAGCAGGAAAACTATAATTCTTTCTCCATCACTACGTGCAGGATGGTTAGTTCAATGAAGGGTTCGCCGGTAACATGGTAGCCCAGCTTTTCAAAGAAAGGAATGGTGCTGGTTCTGGCATGCATGATGATTTTGCGGAATCTCCGGTCGCGGGCTACATTTTCGGCAAAAGACATCAGTACCCGGCCAATTCCCTTACCCTGCAATCCGGATAAAACAGCCATCTGGCGGAGTCTGACAACGCCCGGGGCTGTTTCCACCAGCATACAACAGCCCTCCATCACCTCTTCATCGAAGCAGCCCAGCAAAACGTTAGTTCCCTCGGACTTCAGTTCCTGGTCTGTAAAGTCCAGGCCCAGCGGTTTACGAAGAATCAGACGGCGCAGGGCTACCATTTGTTCGTATTCCGGGGTTCCGTATTGAATCATTTTAAGGGCCATGCGGAGAATTTTGGGAGATTTAGCGTATCTAATATAGCCATCATTTTCAAAAAAAAGGCAGGAAAACACGATTTATTGAACTATTTGGGGGTTTCCGGGCCAATGTGTGGAAACAAAAATTGCTTAAAACATTGCTTATATGTCAAAATGTATATTTTTGCGCCAGTAATCAAAAACTTTTACAATGTCAGACATCGCTACAAGAGTTAAAAAAATCATCGTTGACAAGTTAGGCGTAGATGAAGCAGAAGTTACGAATGAAGCTTCTTTCACTAACGACCTCGGTGCGGATTCTTTGGATACCGTTGAGTTAATCATGGAGTTTGAAAAAGAATTCAACATCTCTATTCCGGATGAGCAGGCTGAAACCATTACCACTGTTGGTCAGGCAGTAGCTTATTTAGAAGAGCACGCTAAGTAAGAAATCATATTTAGTAAGGTATAATTTTAATCCGCCTTCTTGCGGCACAACGCCTCGAAAGGCGGATTAACACTTTAAACTGGCCCATTTTATGCAATTGAAGCGAGTAGTTGTTACCGGTATCGGAGCTATTACACCCATTGGAAATACCCTGGATGAATATTGGAACGGGCTGTTGAATGGTGTGTCCGGCGCTGCACCTATTACTTTATTTGATGCAAGTAAGTTTAAGACACGTTTTGCCTGCGAAGTGAAGGGATTTGATCCCACCAGTATTATGGACCGCAAGGAAGCCCGTAAAATGGACCGCTTTGCGCAACTGGCCATTGCGGCCAGTGACATGGCTGTAAAAGATGCCGGGATCAGTAAAGAAAATGTAGACAGCGATCGTGTTGGCGTCATTTTCGCCAGCGGAATCGGTGGATTGACCACTTTCCAGGAAGAAGTATTGAACTTCGCCAAGGGAGATGGTACGCCCCGTTTCAATCCATTCTTCATACCTAAGATGATCCTGGATATTGCCGCCGGACAGATTTCCATGCGACATGGTTTCCGCGGACCCAACTTTGCGGTGGTAAGCGCCTGCGCATCCAGTACCAACGGAATGATTGCAGCGGCAGATACCATCCGCCTGGGCAAAGCAGATATCATCATCAGCGGAGGATCCGAGGCGGTGATCAGCGAAGCCGGTGTAGGAGGGTTCAATGCCATGAAAGCCATGAGCGAAAGAAACGACGATCCTGCAACTGCAAGCAGACCCTACGACAAAGACCGGGATGGATTTGTGATGGGAGAAGCATCCGGTTGTGTTATCCTGGAAGAATATGAACATGCCGTTAAGCGCGGGGCCCGTATTTACTGCGAGCTGGCGGGCGGTGGCGCTACAGCCGATGCGTATCATTTAACAGCGCCGCATCCCGAGGGCCTGGGCGCTAAAAATGTAATGATGGCGGCATTGAAAGATGCCGGTATGCGAGCCGATGAAATTGATTATATCAATACACACGGCACATCTACACCGTTGGGAGACGGAGCGGAGGTGAAGGCCATTACGGATGTATTTGGCGAGCATGCGTATAACCTGAACATCAGTGGTACCAAGTCTATGACCGGTCACTGTTTGGGAGCTGCGGGTGTCATTGAATCGATTGCCTGTATCCAAAGTGTTATTCACGATATTGTTCCCCCCACCATTAATCACTTTACCGACGACCCCGAGTTAGATCCGAAGTTGAATTTCACTTTTAACAAAGCTCAGCAAAGAACTGTACGGGCTGCATTGAGCAACACTTTTGGTTTTGGCGGACATAATGCCTGCGTAATTTTTAAAAAATACGTAGCTTAAAAAAAGTGCAATTTTTTAAAAGACTGTTTCAACAAAAATCTGCGTCTGCTTTTGAAGAGCAGTTGAAAAACATGCTGGGTATTACACCCGGGAATGTTCAACTGTATCGTAATGCACTGAGTCACCGTTCGGTGAAGGATACCCCCGACGAAAATAATGAGCGGCTGGAATTCCTGGGAGATGCGGTACTCAGTACCGTGGTGGCCGACTATCTTTTTAAGCGGTACCCCTATAAAGGTGAAGGGTTCTTAACCGAAATGCGCAGCAAGATGGTGAACCGCCAGCAACTGAACGATATTGCCCTTAAAATGGGGTTGCGCAAACTCACTATTTACAACCGTTTCGACAATGCACTGAAGGGCAGCCAGATATTTGGTAATACCCTGGAGGCCCTGATAGGAGCTGTATACTTAGACAAAGGCTATCACAAAACGCAAAACTGGATTCTGAAGCAGATCGTGATACCGCATTTATTTGTGGAAGATCTGGAACTGATCGACATCAACCTCAAAAACAAACTGATCGGCTGGGCCAATAAGAACGGAAAGACCATCAGTTTTGATTTGGCAGAAGAAAAACTGGAAGGCAACAGGAGGGTATTCACCATGAATGCCGTGCTCGACGGCGAGGTATTTGCCTCCGGCCGGGGCAACAATAAGAAAGACGCCAGTCAGATTGCGGCGCAGATAGCCGTGGAAAAGCTGGGACTCTAGGCCGGCTTATAGCAGGTGCGCATCCGGGTGCAGTTCCTGGCAAAGTTCAATCAACACACCATTGGTACCCTTGGGATGCAGAAAGCAAACCAATTTGTTGTCGGCTCCTTTTTTGGGCATACTGTTCAATAAGGTAAAGCCTTCCTTTACCAGCCGGTCCATTTCGGCATGGATATCTTCAACATCAAAGGCAATATGATGAATGCCTTCTCCTTTTTTATCGATGAAACGGGTAATGACCCCCTCTTCGGAGGTACTGGCTACCAGTTCAATCTTGGTTTCGCCTTGTTTAAAAAAGGCGGTATTCACCTGTTCAGATGCCACCAGTTCGGTTTTATAACAGTTGATATTCAGGAGTTTCTCGAATAATTCAATGGATTTTTCCAGGTCCTTAACCGCAATTCCGATGTGTTCTATCTTAGGCATTGTTAATTTTTTTAATATTTGATTTCGATTTAGGGAAAAACAAGTGAAGCCGGTTCCGGGCTCCCAAAATTATAGAACCTATTGCACTACTTTTGTGTTACCAGAAAATAAGCTATTTACTATGTTGAAGTTACCGATTTACTTAGACAATAATGCCACTACGCCAATGGACCCGAGGGTACTGGAGGCCATGCTTCCATACTTTACCGAGCATTTCGGTAATGCGGCCAGTCGTAACCACCCTTTTGGATGGGAAGCTGAGGAGGCGGTGGATTATGGCCGCGAACAGGTGGCCAGGCTGATCGGAGCTGATCCCAAAGAGATCATTTTCACTTCCGGCGCAACGGAGGGAGATAACCTGGCCATCAAAGGTGTATATGAAATGTATGCCAGCAAGGGTAACCATATCATTACCGTAACCACCGAGCACAAGGCGGTACTGGATACCTGTAAGCACCTGGAACGTTTGGGTGCGGAAGTAACTTATCTGGATGTACAGCCAGACGGGCTGATAGACCTGAAAGAACTGGAGGCTGCGATTAAGCCGACCACCATATTAATTGCCATTATGTATGCCAATAATGAAATTGGCGTGATTATGCCCGTGAAAGAAATCAGCAATATCGCCAGGAAGCATGGCGTATTGTTCTTTACCGATGCCACACAGGCGGTGGGCAAGATTCCGGTGGATGTGAACAGGGACGGTATTGATCTTTTGGCATTCAGCGGACATAAAATGTACGGTCCCAAAGGAATTGGCGCGCTGTATGTACGCCGTAAAAACCCAAGGGTAAAAGTAACTGCACAAATGGACGGGGGCGGACACGAGCGTGGTATGAGAAGCGGAACCCTGAATGTGCCCGGTATTGTAGGTTTTGGAAAAGCCTGCGAACTGGCCCGTTTGGAGATGGCAGAAGACGCAGCCCGTTTGAGCAAGCTCCGCGATAAGCTGGAAAATGCACTGATGCAACTGGAAGAAGCCTATGTAAACGGCAACAGGGAACATCGGTTGCCGCATGTAGCCAATATCTCTTTCAAATATGTGGAGGGAGAAGGGTTGCTGATGGGTTTCAATAAAAATATTGCCTTATCCTCCGGTTCAGCCTGTACCTCTGCATCGCTGGAGCCAAGCTATGTGCTGAAAGCGCTGGGCCTGGGAGACGATCTGGCACACAGTTCACTGCGTTTCGGATTGGGTCGTTTCACCACCGAAGAGCAGATCGACTATACGATCAAGGCGGTGAGCGAAACCGTATTGAAACTCCGCGACATGAGTCCATTATGGGAAATGTTCAAGGAAGGCGTGGATATGGATAAAATAGAATGGGCGCATCATTAATACAAACACACTTAAAAATAATATTATGGCATACTCAGATAAAGTAATCGATCATTACAGCAATCCCAAGAACGTGGGCACGCTCGATAAGTCCAGGAAGAACGTAGGTACGGGCCTGGTAGGCGCTCCCGAGTGCGGAGACGTAATGCGTCTGCAGATTGAAGTAGACGATGTAACCGGTATTATCACCGATGCAAAGTTTAAAACCTTTGGTTGCGGATCGGCGATCGCCTCATCTTCCCTGGCAACAGAGTGGCTGAAAGGGAAAACAGTAGATCAGGCCGTAGCCATTGATAATATGGACCTGGTAGAGGAATTAAACCTGCCACCGGTAAAAATTCACTGTTCCGTATTGGCAGAAGACGCCATCAAATCTGCGATTAATGATTATCGCAAGAAGAACGGGCTGGAAGAACTGGTGTTTGAAGAAAAAATTCACTAATCTATGAGTGCAGTAGCAACAGAAAACAGTATTTACGTAAGCGATAAGGCAAAAAAGAAGGTGGCTCAGTTGATGGAGGAAGCAGGACTTACCGGCGATAGCGGCTATTTTCTGCGGGTAGGTGTTGTGGGGGGAGGCTGTTCGGGCCTGAGTTATAAGCTCGATTTCGACAACGAGGTCAAGCCGATGGATCAGGTATTTGAAGACAATGGCGTGAAGGTTGTTACCGATCTTAAAAGCTTTCTGTATCTCGTTAATACGGAGCTTGATTTTTCCGATGGCTTAAACGGAAAGGGTTTTTATTTCAATAACCCCAATGCCAGCAGAAGCTGCGGATGCGGAGAGAGTTTTGCTGTGTAGTGCAGAGAAAACGTTTTTTATTTGAATGATACAAAGGTCGGAGCAACCATGCTTCGGCTTTTGCTTTTTGTTGACAATCCAAAACAGAAAAGCAGGTAAATTTTCTTTAGTTTTGAGTGATGTGGATGATCTGCAAAAAAGAATGGCAACAATTTTTCAGTTCCGTAACAGGGTACCTCGTATTGGGTATCTTCCTGCTGATCACCGGACTCCTGCTTTTTGTATTTCCCGATACCAGCCTGTTGAATTTTGGTTATGCCAACCTGAACGGGTTCTTTAATCTGATGCCCTGGTTGCTGTTGTTCCTGGTTCCGGCCGTCACCATGCGGAGTATCTCGGAGGAAATGCGTTCAGGAACCTTTGAAGTGCTGCAAACCCTTCCGCTCAGTTCCGGCCAGGTTATAGCCGGAAAATATCTGGGAGCATGGCTCATTATCCTGGTGGCCCTGCTGCCAACGCTGATCTATGCATGCTCCATACAGGCCCTGAGTGTAACCGGAGGCATCGATCAGGGTGCCACTGCCGGAAGTTATCTCAGTTTATGCCTGTTGTCGGGCGTTTATGCTGCCATCGGAATCTATGCCAGCAGCCTGGCCAAAAATATGATTGCGGCATTTGGCATTGGGGCATTTATTTCTTTTGCACTCTTTGCCGGATTTGATGCATTGAGCCGGTTGCCCTTGTTTGCAGGGGGCGCTGATTATTATATACAGGTATTCGGTATTAAAACACATACCGCCAGCATGAGCAGGGGCATCATCGATTCGAGAGATCTGATCTATTTTATGGCCCTTACCGGATTCTTTTTATATCTCACCAGGATACAGGTGAAAAAACAACATATACAGCAGTAAGATGAAAGATATGTTGAAAAAATACCGTGTAGTTACAGCATTGTTGCTGGTGGTTGTACTGATCCTGGGAAGTCAGTTGTATACGGTAAGACTGGATCTTACAGAAGACCGGCGATTTACCCTGAGCCCCTCTACCGTAAAGCTGTTGTCGGAGACCGACAGTACCATTCGGGTAGAAGTATTTCTTACCGGGGATCTTCCGGCCGATTATAAGAAACTGAGCATTGCCGTAAAAGATGTGCTGGACGAATTCAATGTGCATGCATCCAACCGGCTGGAGGTGGAATTCAAAAAACCGGGAGAAGACCTGGGGCAGGATTCGCTGAAAGCCATGCTCTACGACAGCCTGGCAAGGATGGGGGTTCCGTTTGAGAAAACCGATATTACTTCGGAGGAAGCCGATAAAACCACCAGCCAGTTAATCATTCCGGCTGCCCTGGTGCACTACAGGAAGAATCAACTGCCCATTGTGGTAGATCTGCGCAGCAGCAAAAAAATATATAAGCAGTTCAATGTAATCAACGAAGAGCCGCAGGAAGATGCAGAGGCCACGCGGAATGCGGCGGAGGCCCTGCTCGAAAATAAGTTTGCAGTAGCCATTGATAAACTCACCCGTAAAAATGTTCCCACAGTGGCTTATGTGGTGGGCAACGGAGAACCCACCGATTTAACCGTGAATGACCTGGGAGAGAGTTTGCGCAACGATTACCGGCTGGGTGTATTCGATTTGAAGCAGGCATACCCGGATGCATCGGTTATACAAACACTGGTGATTGTAAAGCCAACCCGGCCCTTCACCGAAGAAGACCAGTTAAAACTGGATCAGTATGTAATGAACGGGGGCCATATCATCTGGTTCATCGACAAACTGCATGCCGAGTTGGACAGCCTGAAAAGGACGCAGGGGCAGTACACTGCTTTTGACCGTGGACTGGGGCTGGATGAATTGTTGTTTAAGTACGGCGTAAGGATCAATCCGGATCTGTTACAGGACCTGAGTTGTTCCAAAATACCACTGGTAGTGGGTACCAATCCGGATGGGAGTATCCGCATGCAACGGATGCCCTGGCCCTATTATCCGTTCTTATCTTCCAGAACCCCCAACCCCGTATCGCAGAATATAGACAGGGTGTTGCCCATTTTTCCCTCCAGTATCGATACGGTGATGGCAAGGGGCATCCGGAAAACCATCCTGCTGGCATCCGATACCAACAGCCGGAGGGTCAGTTCACCGGCAATTGTGTCGTTGAACAGCGTACAACGCGAAGAAGACCTGCTCAGTTTCAACCAGAGTTATGTGCCGGTGGCAGTATTACTGGAAGGCCGTTTCAATTCATTGTTTGCCAACCGCCTGCCACAAAGCATAATGGATTCCGTACAAAGGGTTACGGGTAAACCTTTTCTGAAAACCGCAGTTAAGGCCGGGAAGCAGATTGTGGTATCCGATGCAGATATTGTAACCAATGCCATCAGCAGTACCACCGGGCCATTGCCCATGGGAATGATCCCGATGGAAAACTATCGCTTTGCCAACCGGGAATTTTTCCTGAACAGTATTGATTACCTGTCTTCGGATAAGCAACTCTTCGAAAGCAGGAATAAAACAGTGGTATTACGCCTGCTCGATAAGCAAAAAGTAAAAGAGCAGAAAACACTCTGGCAGCTTTTAAATACCGCTGTTCCGGTTACCTTTGTACTATTGACGGGCGCGGTATTTCAATGGTGGAGAAGGAGAAAATATGCCGCTGCAGTTAAATAAAAAATTATGAGTACACATTCGTTGGTTTACCTGGTATTTGGTGTAGTATTAACGGTAGCCCTCAGTTTTGACCTGGGCCTGTTGAGCAAAAAAAACAAAATCATCAGCATTAAACAGGCGCTGATGCAAACCTTTTTATGGGTAAGCCTTGCACTCTCTTTTTTTGTATTTCTCTGGTTCGAAGGCGGACTGCTGGCACGGGAAAGCAATGGCACGGTAGTAAATGGATCACAGTTGCCGCTGGAGTTCCTGAGCGCTTATCTGATGGAGTGGAGTCTGAGTATCGATAATATTTTTGTATTCATCCTTATTTTTAATTCTTTTAAGGTAAAAGAGAAACATTACTCCAGGGTATTGCTGGTAGGTATCCTGATGGCTATTGTTTTCCGGGTCATTTTTATAACAGTGGGAGTGGCCCTGGTAGCCAAGTTTTCCTGGGTGCTGTATATTTTTGGCGTATTCCTGGTATACACCGGTTACACCATGTTTACTGCAAATGAAGACGAACAGTTTGATCCGCACGATTCCAAAATCTACAAATTTTTAAAACGATTCCTGCCCCTGGTTAACCATGATGGAGAAGGAAAATATGTGGTGCGGGTGAACGGTAAACCAGCCTATACCGTCCTGTTTGTGGTGGTGGTATTACTGGCCGCCATCGACCTGGTGTTTGCACTGGATTCCATCCCTGCGGTAATGGGTATTTCCAAGGATCCGATGATTATTTACACCTCCAATATATTTGCCGTGCTGGGGCTCCGTTCGCTGTTCTTCCTGTTAAGAGGAGCGGTTACCAAATTTGATTACCTGCAACAGGGGATTGCCATAGTACTGGTATTCATCGGAATAAAAATGCTGGGAGAACACTATATCAGCGAATGGATCGATAAACCCACACAGGTCTTTATTTCACTGGGCGTGATACTGGTGTGTATTTCCGGATCCATTTTCTATTCCATTTTTGTGAACAAGAAGGGAACACCGAAAGATCTGGAAGATGCATCTGTAAACTAATACCATGAACTATACATTACAGGATATTGCCGACAGCCTGCAGTTACCCGGAAAAGGGTATGGCGGCCGGCCGGTCAGCTATCTTGTAACGGATAGCCGTAAACTGATCTTTCCCGAACAAACCTTATTCATAGCTATCAGCGGTCCGCGAAGAAATGCAACCGCATATATTCCGGAATTGTATCACCGGGGAGTAAGGGCTTTTCTGGTAGCCGAAGCGGTAGATCCGTCACCCTATCCGGAGGCGCAGATATTGCAGGTGCCCGATACGGTGAAAGCATTGCAACAACTGGCAGCACAACATCGCAGCCGGTTTAAAATACCGGTTATCGGAATAACGGGAAGCAATGGAAAAACGATTGTAAAGGAATGGTTGTACCAGTTGCTGCAACCAGATTATGTCATTGTCAGAAGTCCCCGGAGTTATAATTCGCAGATCGGCGTACCGTTGAGTGTATGGCAAATGAACGAGCGCCATACACTGGGTATTTTTGAGGCGGGTATTTCCGCGCCGGGAGAAATGGAACGTCTGGAGCGGATCATACAACCCACGCTGGGGGTATTCACCAATATCGGTGCGGTACACGACGAGGGATTTACCGGTGCTGCACAAAAGCTGGAGGAGAAACTCCGCCTCTTCCGTAACACGCCAACACTGGTGGCTGCAAAGGATTATATCCGCCCTGCGATCAGCTATTCGGGAACGCTGGTTACCTGGGGTGCTGCAGCGGGCAATACCATGCAGGTAACGCAACAACAGGTCAGCGGAACGGTTACGGTGGTAACGGCAATATACAAGCATCAGTCACTACATCTGACCATCCCATTTACAGACGCGATCTCGGTGCAGAATGCACTAACCTGTTGCACGGTATTATTACAGATGGACTATGCGGTGCCTGTTATACAGCAACGGATTCAGCAGTTGGCGCCCGTGGAAATGCGGATGCAGTTGCGCAGGGCTGTTAACAATTGCCTGGTATTGAATGATAGTTACAGCAACGATAAAGTATCGCTGGCGCTTGCCCTTAGCTTTCTGAAACAGCAGGCGGGCAGCCATCGGGCAAGTGTGGTATTGTCGGATATTGTGCAGTCGGGTCAGGCAGATCCTGAATTGTATCGGGATGTGGAGGAACTGCTGACGAAGAATGGTATTCACCAACTGTATGCAGTAGGGCCGGCAATTACAGAATACCTGCGGCAGCGTTTGGATGACGTAACAAAAGCTCCCCTGCCATTTGCGGTGGAACTGTTTTCATCTACGGACGACTTCCTGGAACAGAGTACCCATCGCCAATTTCAGCAGGAGTATATATTGTTGAAAGGAGCACGGCAGTTTGAATTTGAACAGATTGCGCACTGGCTGGAACAACAGGTACACCAGACCGTACTGGAGATCAATCTGACGGCGATGGTGCAAAACCTGAAGATCTATCAGGGAATGCTGGCGCCAACCACCAAACTGATGGCCATGGTCAAAGCCTATAGCTATGGAAGCGGAGCGGGAGAAGTGGCGCGCAGGTTGCAGCAACAGCAGGTTGATTACCTGACGGTAGCGTATGCGGATGAAGGCGTAACCCTTCGCAAAGCAGGCATCAGTTTGCCTATCATGGTTATGAGTCCCGACGAGCACAGTTTTGATACCATCGTAAACTATACCCTGGAGCCGGAAATATTTTCATTTGAACTCTATCACGCCTTTCAGCGCTACCTGCAAAAAGAGGGTGTGCAACAATATCCGGTTCACCTGAAACTCAATACGGGAATGAACCGGTTGGGATTTGAACCGGAGGAAGTGGAAGTACTCGCCGAATTGTTAAAAGGCCGGCAGCGTTTTGTAGTGAAGTCATTGTTCAGCCACCTGGCAGCCAGCGAAGATCCGGCGCAGGATGCATTTACGCAACAACAGGTAAACCTGCTTACCACTGCTGCAACCCGGTTGGAGCAGGCGCTGGGATACCCGTTCCTCAAACATATTGCCAATACAGCGGCCATCCGGAGAGATCCGCAATACCAGTTTGATATGGTCCGCCTGGGCATAGGATTGTATGGGGTAGACAGCAATGCCGGGGAGCAACTGAAACTACAGGTAGTAGATACTTTGAAAACAACGGTAGCACAGGTCAGGAACATAGAAGCAGGAGAAACTGTTGGTTACGGAAGAAAAGGGGTTGTTACCAGGAACAGTACCATCGCCACCGTGCGTATCGGGTATGCGGATGGATACAACCGGAAGCTCGGAAATGGCATCGGGCAAATGTATGTGAACGGACACCGGGCGCCGGTGATCGGCGATATATGTATGGATATGACCATGATCGATGTAACAGATGTGCCCGAAGTAAGGTCGGGTGATATTGTGGAAGTATTCGGCAGCAATATCCCCATCCAGGAACTGGCCAGGGCAACGGGAACCATTGCTTATGAAATCATGACCTCCGTGAGCCAGCGGGTGAAACGGGTTTATTACGAAGAGTAAACCGGCGCTTTACAGGGGTTGAATCAGGTTGTTCCGCATGGCCCATAAAACCAGCCCCACTCTCGATTTGGTGCCGGTTTTTTCAAACAGGTTCCTGCTGTAATTATCAACGCTTCTTACGGCAATATCCAGTTGGTCTGCCATTTCCTTATAAGTAAGTTCCGACGCGCATAATTGAAGAAAGCGGATTTCCTTGTCGGTCAGTTTCAGTTCCTTTTTGATGTTTAGTTCCTTTTGCTGAAGCGAGCGGATCAAATTACCGGAAACAATATCGTTGGTATAAAAGCCTTTCTCCATCAACTGGAGAATGGCGTGGTGCAATTCTGCAACCTGGGCTTCTT
This sequence comes from Sediminibacterium sp., assembly GCA_035254545.1. Classification (GTDB taxonomy): domain Bacteria; phylum Bacteroidota; class Bacteroidia; order Chitinophagales; family Chitinophagaceae; genus Sediminibacterium. Next base: position 82,775 of record DATFAP010000028.1, read on the forward strand.
TTAGAATATAGCCGCTGGCGCCGGCTTTCAGCATTCTGATGATGGCCTGTTCCTCATCGTACATACTCAGGGCCAGTACCAGGGTGGCCGGATGATTATGCCTCAGCCATTCGGTAGCGGCATAGCCGTCCATCAGCGGCATATTGATGTCCATCAGGATCACATCCACTTCCGGGTGCAGGGCCATTTTTTTTTGAAGGTCAATGCCGTTGGAGGCTTCAAAAACGATGCTGATATCGTTGAACTCAGACAGCAGGGAGGCAATGCCCGACCGGAAAAGGGCGTGATCGTCTGCCATAGCTACCCGGATCATGTTAGGATGCTTGCTCATAAGGAATAATGATATGAATGGTAGTACCCCGGTCGGTTTCGGAACTGATTTCAACGGTTCCGCCAATCAGGGCACTTCTTTTTTTCATGTTGTTGATACCCAGTCCTGCAGCGGAATTGTTCAGCAGTAACGGATCAAACCCGCTGCCATTGTCCGAAACAGATAACTGCAGTTCATGGTTGCGAAAGTGCAGTTCGCAATGAATGGCAGTAGCGCGGGCATGTTTCATAATATTGTTCAGGGTCTCCTGCAGTAACCGGAATACGATCAGTTCAATCTTAGGGTTGGGGGCGTATGTGTTGTCCATTTCCTGTACATAGGTAACCGCGTACTGTCCATGCTTTCCCATCCACTGCATTTCCGTTTCAACAGCCTGTGTTAAACCCTGTTGCAGCAGATTCTCGGCCTGTAATAATTTAGCCAGTTGCCGCAGGTCTTTAATGGAAGTGTTCACGAAACCAATGGCATCTTTTATTTTCTGTTCCGACTTCTGCCGGTCGTTCAGGTTCACAGAGCTGAGTGTGGCATTGGTGATGCTGAGCAATTGGCCGATATTATCGTGCAGGTCGGCGGCAATGGTTTGCAGGGTTTGTTCCTTCACTTCGGCCTGTGTTAGCAGTAACTCTTCCTGAAAAGCCTGCTGCATATGGATGGTATTGGTTTTGTTTTGATGTTGCTTCTGCTGGTATTGAATTACAAAGTAAACCACCATGGCAGCCAGGAACAACAGGATGGTGGCCCCGATGGCTATCCCTGATACAATATACCAGGTTGTTTCGTTCTGCAGAAGAAGGAAATAGATAAACAAGAGTATAATATAAAGTTGATTAAGTTAATAAAGATAGACCAGATCGGAATAAAAGGCTCAAAATTACCGGTGGTGAGAAAGTATTGAAAAAAACTCAGTAATACGCTCTGCCCGGCGTAGAAAAAAAGATAGCCAACGCTCACCCAAAAATACGGATGGCTGATCAGGTCAGGGATCTCCGCTTTTTCAATGGTTTCTCTTACATACTCAAAAATATAGTACACGCCAATACAACTGCCCAGGATAATGGTGTAGGAGTTCAGGTACCGATAGCCCTGGAAAAACAGGAAGTTCAGAGCAGAAGCCACAACAATAAAAATAGTCAGCACATTAATCCGCTTGTGCAACTGTTGGTTGTCGGTGACCTGTCTGAAAAACCAGCCAATGAATACAAACTCAAAAGGGTTGCGGATATTGGCAATCCAGTTATTCGAGTTGTTGATTACAAAGAGGTGAAAGAAATTTCCCCATTCCACAACATTATTCACCAGCAGGAGCAATAAAAACCCTTTCATTGCTCTGGATTGAAGGCGTCTGAAATTGATCAGGCAAAGGATCAGGGTAATCAGTTCAAACCATAAAGAGAGGTATCTCATATCTTAGTAATTAGTAGTGTCTCCGGCACAATTATACGGCGGGCACAAAGTTCCATTATTAAATGCGGTTACGTCCACTTCACCTTCGGTAACGGTGTAATTCAACCTGGGACGTGCCGTGATATTGATCAGTTTATCATTGGCGTCTGTCAGGTAATATTCAACCGTCATCCGGTTCAGGTAATGGCTGTTCACGCCGGGTTCTTCCGTATCGGTATAGGAGGTAAAGCTGGCTACCACACCGGCGGCTTCCTGGCATTCCACCTCCGCTTTCAGTTGTTCAAATTCCTCCCTGGTATGAAACACCGAAATCGTATCGGTATAGGCGGGATCTCCGCCGGCGTTGTGCACCAGATTCGTTAACAACGGCAGTTTCAGCGGGTTGTTTCTGTATTCGCTGATGATCCATCTTTCGGCGGTAAGCTGGTCAATTTTTACGCAACCGCCGGAGGGATGAAGAATAAAATAATTCCCCTGGCCAATATCCTTATAGGTTCCGGTGGTCTGGTTCAGCAGGCAGGGGGCGTAAACCAATGTAAGCGTTCCACCCTTACTGAAAGGCACCCATGCCTCGTTTTCGTCAGCCGGGAAGGCGGCCATGTAAATTCTGATTCCATCGGCCTGGTTAACGGTGAAGACCTGGTTACAGAGTTCCAGGAAATCGGCGGCCGAACCGGGCATTTCTTCCGTTTCCGGTTTGCCCATTGCTTCGGAGAGCGCCAGTGTTTTGAGTTGAAAATGCCATCTTCTCCTTTTCAGGACCGTAACCTTCCCTACAGACATCAGCGGGAGCGGACCGGAACAATTTGCAGCCATACAGGAATATTAATTAATCAATCATAAATATAGTTCACCAGCAAATAAACGATTCATTCAGGTTCAATTTACAGCGGATCATACGTATGGTAAACGTAAAATTACGTATGTTCAAAAGGTAAATAAACCTGTTGTATTTCGGAGAAGCGGGTGCACCTTTGATAAAGATGAGTCAGTCATCTAAAACGGATTCAAGGTAATCACTTACCAAAAAGCGCAGTATCGGGGGGTGCTGCGCTTTTGAATCTGATTTTCCTGCTCCTGTACCCGCCCTCATTTTATGATTTTATACTATTTTTCAACCCTTATCTTTGCCTCACGTTAAAAAAGAACCGTGAAAGCAAAACAAGTCGTATTACTTATCCTGGCAGTGATCTTTATAGACCAGGCATCTAAATTTTATATCAAGCTCAATTATTTTGCGGGAGAAGAGCACCTGGTACTGGGCACCTGGTTTCGCCTGCATTTTGTAGAAAATGAGGGGATGGCCTGGGGCTGGAAATTTGGCGGAGGATTCGGCAAGATTGCCCTGACGCTGTTCAGGCTGGTTGCCGTTATTTGGGGCAGCTTCCTCCTGCGCGATTTTATCCGCAGGAAATACCACCGGGGATTCATCGTATGTGCATCATTAATTTATGCAGGCGCATTGGGAAACCTGATCGACAGTTTGTTTTACGGTCTCATTTTCGAATACAGTAATCCGTTTACCCAGAATGTAGCCACCCTGTTGCCGGCAACAGGAGGGTATGCGGGATTCCTGCACGGGAAAGTGGTAGACATGCTGTATTTTCCGATCATCACCAATGCGCATTATCCGGCATGGGTCCCTTTTGTAGGAGGAGAAGAATTTGAATTCTTCCGCCCGGTTTTCAATATAGCCGATGCCGCCATTTCTGCCGGTGTAATTGCCATACTGATATTTCAGAATAAGTTCTTTGCCCATCCGCCCGGAGCGCAGCACCATACCGTCGAAACCAAAGCACTGGTAGACGACCAGAGCCAGGTTTCCTAGTAAAAATCTATCCGGCATTTTCCTTATCTTGAGTGGATATATGAGAAATGCCTGCTTATTACTTATCTCAGCAATTCTGATCTCCTGCACCACCTCCGGAGTGGATATGATTGTACATCATGCCGTAATCTATACGGTAGATTCCTCCTTTAGTATTGGGGAAGCCATGGCCATAAAAGACGGAAAGATTGTGGAGGTAGGCAAGAATGATGTGATAATTGCAAAATATGATGCGAAGGAAATCATTGATGCAAAAGGGCAGCCGGTGTATCCCGGATTGATAGATGCGCATGCCCATTTTGTAGGATATGCCCGGTCATTGTTTCAGGCCGATCTGTTTGGCACGCAAACCTGGGAAGAAACCATTGAACGGCTCAAAGTATTTGCGCTTCAGCATCCGGAGCAGAAATGGATACAGGGAAGGGGATGGGACCAGAACCGCTGGCCCGGAAAACAGTTTCCCACCAATGAATTACTGAACAAGGCGTTCCCCAATATCCCCGTGGTGATCACCCGGGTAGACGGCCATGCATCCATAGCCAATCAAACCGCACTTAATCTGGCGGGCATCAAAGCCGGGCAAACCGTAACGGGAGGAGATATACAAACCCTCAACGGGCAACTCACGGGGGTACTCATAGACAATGCCGATAATGCCATTTATGCCAAAATACCCGATCCAACCAAGGAGAACTATGCCAAGGTATTGAAAGCAGCACAGGCTAACTGTTTTGCACAGGGGCTGACCACGGTAACGGATTGCGGCCTGAATTATTACGATGTGGAACTGCTGGATGAACTGCAGAAAGCCAACCGGATCCAGATGCGGTTGTATGTGATGTTATCCGATAACGACAATAATCTTACAAGGTACCTGAAAACGGGCCCATATAAAACGGATAAGCTGTTTGTGAACGGCTTCAAAGTATATGCAGATGGAGCACTCGGCAGTCGCGGAGCCTGCCTGTTGCAGCATTATTCCGACGAGCCCGGACGGGGAGGTTTTTTACTGCGCAATAAATCGCATTACGATTCACTGGCCAATGTGCTGAGTAAAACCAAATTCCAGATGTGCACGCATGCCATTGGCGACAGTGCCAACCGGGAAATCCTGAATATCTACAATAAATACCTGCAGCCTGGCAATGATAAACGTTGGAGAATAGAACATGCACAGATCATTGATGCAGCAGACTTTGGCAAGTTCGGAGCCGTAACTATTGTGCCTTCCGTACAACCCACCCATGGCACCAGTGATATGTATTGGGCAACGTTGCGGCTGGGGCCCGAAAGAATGAAGGGCGCATATGCATACAAGCAGTTGCTGCAACAGAATGGCTGGCTGCCATTGGGAACCGATTTTCCTGTGGAAGATATATCTCCATTCAAAACATTTTTAGCAGCGGTGGCCCGCAAGGATGCCAAAGGATTTCCCGAAAACGGGTTCCAGATGGAAAACGCATTAACCCGTGAAGAAACCATCCGCGGAATGACCATCTGGGCGGCAAAGTCGGGGTTTCTCGAAAAAGAAGTGGGAAGCCTGGAACCGGGTAAGAAAGCAGATTTTATACTGCTGAACCAGGACCTGATGCATGTAAAGGAAGGGGATATCCTCAAAACAAAAGTGAGTGCAACCTATGTAGGCGGAAAGAAAGTATACTAAGTACGGTACAAAAAAAGCAACAAGCCAACGGGTAAGCGCCGGCTTGTTGCTTTCCAATGAATGGGAATTATTTAATTTCTCCAACCATATTGCCGGGAACCACCCACTGATCAAATTCCTCAGGGGTTAAGTAGCCCAGTTTTACCGCCATTTCTTTTAAGGTGGTGTGTTCTTTATGCGCTTTCTGCGCAATTTCAGCAGCTTTGTAGTAACCGATCCTGGTGTTTAACGCAGTCACCAGCATCAGGCTGTTGTCTACGTGTTTTTTGATATTGGTTTCAATCGGCTCAATACCAACGGCACATTTGTCGTTGAAGCTCACACAACCATCCCCAATGAGGCGGGCAGAATGGAGGAAATTATAAATCATAACGGGCTTGAATACGTTCAGTTCAAAGTGACCGTTGGAACCACCGATATTGATGGCAACATCATTCCCCATAACCTGTGCAGCAATCATGGTAAGCGCTTCACACTGGGTAGGGTTCACTTTGCCGGGCATGATGGAAGAACCGGGTTCATTATCGGGAATGAATAATTCACCAATGCCGCTGCGCGGACCGGAGGAGAGCATCCGGATATCGTTGGCAATCTTCATCAGGCTAACGGCAACGGTTTTCAGCGCGCCGTGGGCTTCCACAATTGCATCGTGCGCAGCCAGGGCTTCAAATTTATTTTCAGCCGTAATAAAAGGTAAGCCGGTCAGGCTGGCAATATGTCTGGCCACATTTACATCATATCCTTTCGGCGTATTGATGCCGGTGCCAACAGCGGTGCCGCCCAGTGCCAGTTCACTTAAATGTTGCAGGGTATTTTTAATGGCTTTCAGTCCATGGTTCAGTTGAGAAACATAACCGCTGATTTCCTGTCCTACGGTGAGAGGTGTGGCATCCATAAAGTGGGTACGGCCAATCTTAACCACGTGCATAAATGCTTTGCTCTTGGTTGCCAGCGTATCCCTTAATTTTTCAATACCGGGGATGGTAACTTCCAGCAGAATTTTATAAGCAGCAATGTGCATAGCAGTAGGGAAAGTGTCGTTGGAAGACTGAGACTTATTTACATCGTCGTTCGGATGCAGGAACTTGTCTTTGTCGGTGAGGGCGCCGCCTTTCAGCACATGTCCGCGGTAAGCAACTACTTCGTTCATGTTCATGTTGCTCTGCGTACCGCTACCGGTTTGCCAAACCACCAGTGGAAACTGATCGTTCAGTTTGCCCGCAAGAATTTCATCACAAACGGTGCCGATCAGTTCGGCTTTATCAGCAGCCAGAACACCGGCATCGAGGTTGGTTAAGGCAGCCGCTTTTTTCAGGTAGGCAAAAGCCTGAATAATTTCTTTCGGCATCTTATTGATGTCCTGCGCAATTTTGAAATTGTCAATACTACGCTGCGTTTGAGCACCCCAGTAAACATTTGCAGGAACCTGCACTTCACCCATGGTGTCTTTTTCAATTCTGTATTCCATATTGTTGGTAGATTTATTTTCCGGTAAAAATGGCTTTTCTTTTTTCGAGGAAAGCAGTAGTGCCTTCAACCATATCGGTTGTTCCAAAGCAGGCGGCGAATTCGTTGAGTTCCACATCAAAGCCGTTTTTGGATTCATCAAACACAGCATTGGCAGATTTGATGCAACCGGCAACGGCCAGCGGGGCTTTGCTGTTGATCACGGATAAAACAGCATTGGCTTTTGCCAGCAGTTCATCAGCGGGAACCACATAGTTCACCAGGCCGTATTGCAGTGCAGTGGTGGCATCGATCATGCCGGCGCTCATCAGCAATTCCATAGCCCTGCCTTTGCCGATCAGTTGTACCAAACGCTGCGTGCCGCCATAGCCGGGAATCAGTCCCAGGTTCACTTCGGGTTGTCCGAACTTAGCATTGTCGGAAGCAATCCTGAAATGGCAGCTCATGGCCAGTTCGCAACCGCCACCCAGTGCAAAACCATTTACGCAGGCAACCACTGGTTTAGGGCAGTGTTCAATTTTAAAGAAAATATCCTGCCCTTTTTTGGCAATGGCTTTTCCTTCTTCAACAGAAGCGCCGGAGAATTCGCTGATGTCGGCGCCGGCAACAAAAGCCTTGGGGCCGGAACCAGTAAGAATCACAGATTGAATAGCGGAATTGCTGTACACTTCATCCATCGCCGCATTTAAATCGCTCATCACCTGCTGGTTTAGTGCATTTAGTTTATCGGGTCTGTTGATGGTGATGGTGAAGATTCCCTGGTCAAGCGCAGTCGTTAAAGTAGCGTATGGCATATATGTAAAGAGTTTGTGCAAAGATAACAGCGGAGATTTAGAAGTTTCGGTTTTGGCTCACCCAATCGCTGATGTAGGCGGCAATATCGGCAAGGGTAGCGCCGGGTGCAAAAAGTTTCCCAACCCCCAGTTCATTCAGTTCCTTCATGTCTTCTTCGGGAATAATACCACCGCCGGTGAGCAATACATCATCCATGCCCTTTTCTTTCATCAGTCCGATGATTTTTGGAAATACAGTCATGTGTGCGCCACTGAGGATACTGATCCCAATGGCATCCACATCTTCCTGTAGGGCGGCGTTCACCACCATTTCAGGTGTTTGCCGAAGCCCGGTATAGATTACTTCCATACCAGCATCCCGCAAAGCGGTTGCAATAATTTTAGCGCCACGATCGTGGCCATCCAAACCAACTTTGGCAACTAATACCCGGAGCGGTCTTTTCATATGCTGTAATTATGCAAGTCAGAAAGTGCAAAATTAACTTAAATGTGCTTAGGTTTACCAACGGAATTATAAAGAGCGGCACTATGCAATACAGGGCATTCGGAAAAACAGATTTACGCGTCAGTGAAATAGGATTCGGTAGTTGGGCCATAGGAGGCTCCGCCAATGTTGGAGGAGTAGAAATAGGCTGGGGACCTTCGGATGATGCAATATCCGTGCAGGCCATTCATGCGGCGCTGGAAGCCGGCATCAATTTCTTTGACACGGCGGATTTCTATGGCCTGGGCCATGCCGAAACCCTGCTGGGTACTACCCTGGGCAATAACAGGAATGTGGTTATCGCCAGTAAAGCGGGGCAGCGGGTAGGCGCCGACGGGAAGATAGAAGTCAATTACACGAAAGACTATATCATCAAAGCCTGCGAACAGAGTTTGCGAAGGCTTAAAAGGGATGCGATCGATTTTCACCAGTTGCATGTAGCCCGAATGACGCACCTGGAGCAGGGTGAATGCATCGAAGCCATGCAGCAGTTGCAGCAGCAGGGAAAGGTCCGTTACTGGGGTATCTCCCTGATTACCTTTCAGCCATTTCCGGAGGCAGAATATTTTCTGCAAAACAACCTGGGCGATGGATTTCAGATGGTGTTCAACCTGATTAATCAGAAAGCATTGCCCATCATGGAAGCCGCAGCAGCAAAGGGATACGGCATCATTGCCCGTATGCCGCTGCAGTTTGGATTGCTGTCGGGGAAAATAAAAGAAGACACGGTGTTCACTGCAGACGATCACCGGAGTTATCGTTTGGTACCTCATATCATCAGGGCCGTACTCGAAATATTAAACGACCATGTATATCCATTGCTGGAAAAATACCAGACCACGGCAGCGGGACTGGCATTGAGTTATATTCTGAGTTACGAGGAGGTATCTACTGTAATACCGGGCATCAGAACACCGGAGCATGTGGCGCTTAATACCAATCACATTGTACAACTGGAACCCGCAGATCAATTGTTTCTGCGGAACTTGTACAATACACACTGGCAACCGGTGATGGACCTGATGGAACGGCAGGGTTAACTGCGCAGCGGTAAAACTACAGCAAGCTCAATACATGCCTGATTCTGCCTACAGTAGCTTGTTGGCCAATGAAGGCGGCAATGTCGAAAACACCGGGGCCAAATTTACCACCCACCAGCATGATGCGGAAAGGAAGCATGAGATCACCAGGTTTCAGTTGATGCACAGCAGCCAGTTCCTTAAATTCCTTTTCGAGGTCGGCGGCATTCCATGCAGTACTCAGTTCAAGTGCATTGGCCAGTTCAATGAAGAACATATTTTTTTTCTCGTCCCATTTCGGCCGAAGGCTGTCCGTATCAAAATGAACGGGCTCTTTAAAGAAGAAGGAAGCCTGTTGAACAAAGTCGGGGAGTAAAGTGCAACGTTCTTTCACCAGGTCAATTATCTTGAGGAGCAGTGGTACATCGTTCACCACAATATCCTGTTCGGCCAAAACCGCCAGTACATGACTGCTGAGATCCGCAGCAGGTAGGCGTTTGATCCACTCGTGGTTGTACCATTTGGCTTTTTCAAAATCAAATTTGGCGCCCCCTTTGTGCACCCGGTCCATGGAGAATTTATTCACCAGTTCATCCAGTGTGAAAATTTCATTGTCGGAGCCATCGTTCCAGCCCAGCAGGGCCAGCAGGTTAATGAAAGCCTGAGGCAGGAAACCGCGTTCTTTAAATCCAATGGTTTTTTCACCGGTTTTGGGATCGGTCCAGTCCATGGCAAACACCGGGAAGCCGAGGCGATCGCCGTCTCTCTTGCTCAGTTTGCCGTTCCCATCGGGTTTTAAGATCAGTGGTAAATGCGCCCACAGGGGCATATCTTTTTCCCAACCTAAGTATTTCCATAACAGGATGTGAACGGGAGCGGAGGGAAGCCATTCTTCGCCACGGAAGGCGTGTGAAATTTTCATGGCAAAATCATCCACTACCACAGCCAGGTGATAGGTAGGCATACCATCAGCTTTCAACAATACTTTATCATCCACCTGATCGGTATTAAAAACCACTTCGCCCCTGATCATATCGGTGAAAGAAACGGTTTCATTTAAGGGCATCTTAATCCGGATCACATACGGCGTACCGGCCGCCAGCAGGTCCTTCACTTCTTCGGCAGAAAGGGTCAGGGAGTTGCGCATGTGTACCCGCAGCGCATGGTTGTATTGCGGAGAAGGATTCTCGGGGGTTTTATGGTTGATGCGCATTTGCTCCAGTTCTTCCGGCGTATCAAATGCATAATACGCATAACCGGCATCCACCAGTTGTTCGGCATATTGCCTGTACGAAGCTTTGCGCTCACTTTGTCTGTAGGGAGCAAAGGGGCCGCCATGCAGGGGGCTTTCATCCGGATGCAGGCCACACCATTTCAGGGTATTGAAAATATATTCCTCGGCGCCCTCTACAAAGCGGGTCTGATCAGTGTCTTCAATCCGCACAATAAAATCGCCGCCCTGCTGTTTGGCAAACAGGTAATTAAACAACACCGTTCTAACACCGCCCAGGTGCAAACCGCCCGTAGGAGACGGCGCAAAACGAACCCTTACTTTCTTATTCATGCTGCAAATATAAACCAAGGAAATGCTTAATGGAATATCTTTACGGTATGTATCTGGTAAAAACACCCTGGTGGCTGCGGGCAATCTATCCCTCACTGGTCTGGCAATTACCTGCCAGGGAGAAAGTGATTTACCTGAGTTTCGACGATGGTCCGCACGAAACAGCCACACCCTATGTACTGGATCTGTTAAAAGGCTATGGTGCAAAAGCCAGTTTTTTCTGTATCGGGAAAAACGTACGGATGTACCCGGCTATATACCAGCGAATTCTGGATGAAGGTCATACAGTGGGCAACCATACCGAGCATCATATGAACGGATGGAAAAATACCGATGCCGTTTATTTTTCGGAGATACACCAGGCATCGGAAGTCATCGGGAGCAACCTGTTCCGGCCGCCTTATGGAAGAATCCGGCGGTCGCAGATCCGGAAAATGCCCGAAGTGCCGCCTTATCCTTTTTCTCCCAAAGGGGTCACCGGCAGGTATAAAATCATTATGTGGGATGTGCTCAGTGGAGATTTTGACCGGCAACTGAGCCCGGAAGCCTGCTGCAGGAATGTGATCCGGCATACAGTGCCAGGATCAATAGTTGTATTTCACGACAGTACCAAGGCCTGGGAACGCATGTCGTATGCATTGCCGAGGGTACTGGAATATTTTACCGAGAGAGGGTATCGGTTCGAAGCCATCGGAAAAATATAGAGCGCCTGTGCGAAGATCCGACGGGCCCGCGCGGCCGGGATGGGCCAGCGGGAAGGAGCCGGCCCAAAAAAGGGAAGGCCAGAGTAGAAACTCCAGCCTGTTTTTAATCCGTACCCTATGAAAACAAAAATGACAGTGTAGATGGTTAAATCCCGCACTGTTAGTTACTTACATCAATCCCCAAATACGTTATTTATCTTCTGATACATTGATTCTTCTTTCTTGTAAAACCTGTTCAGCTAATAAACGGAGAACAGTAATGATTTATTTTCCAAGCCCTAAAAAATGTTCGAATTTTGCGGAATGATTCTGATAGATACCCATACACACTTATATGTAGAAGAATTTAAAAATGATGTGGCCGCAGTAATAGCGCGGGCGAAGGCGGAGGGGGTTGCGAAATTTTACCTTCCAGGCATCGACAGTACGGAAATACCCGGCATGCTGGCCCTGGAGGAGCAATATCCCGGAACTTGTATTGCCATGATGGGGCTGCATCCCTGTTATGTAAAGGAGAATTACCCCGAGGAGTTGCAGGTGGTGAAGGGCTGGCTGGAACGGCGGCCCTTTGCTGCAGTGGGCGAAATAGGACTGGATTATTACTGGGATACCCAATATAAGGAGCAGCAGCAGGAGGCATTCCGGATGCAGATGGACTGGGCCCTGGAAAAAGGAATGCCCATTGTGATCCATACCCGCAATGCCATGCAGGAGACCATCGAAATGGTAAAGCCCTATGCGGCCAGGGGGCTGAAGGGGGTATTCCATTGTTTCAGCGGAAGCCATGAATCGGCAGTGCAGATCACCCGGATGGGGTTTAAGCTGGGGATCGGCGGGGTGCTGACCTATAAAAATGCCGGGCTAGGAGAAGTGCTGGCCCAAATAGATATGGAGCACCTGGTGCTGGAAACCGATTCCCCCTATTTAACGCCGGTGCCGTACCGGGGAAAAAGAAATGAGAGCAGTTATTTAAAATATGTAGTGGCCAAACTCTCGGAGGTGAAGCAATTGCCGGAGGCGGAAGTGGCGGCCATTACCACGGCCAATGCACAACGGTTGTTTGGAGGATAGGTTTTAGGGGAATAAATTCAACCGCTTTACCCTTTCCTGGTAAAGCTGCCGGTATTGTTCTTTGCTTTTATCACTTAAAAATGAACACTGAATCATAGCCAATACTTCATTATTTACTGTTGCATACTTTTTTAAAACGGGCTCAGTCAGTTTAGCTTCCAGGCCTGTATGCTCTCCAAACAAAACAAAGTCATTATAAGTGTATATCCCAAATTGCCTGAATGCCGGAGCTTCAAAATCTTTTTCGTACAGGCCGCCTTGTAAAGAAAGATTTCCATCATCAATATGCAGAGCGGTACAGACTAAATCGTAAGCAGGAGACAATGCATAGTCGCCATCAGGGGTTTCCAGTAAAGAAAAATTTTTCAGGTGCGCATCGCCATTGCTGAATGTATAGTTGAATAGTACCAGTTCAAAGAATTTAAGTTTTTCCAATTTGGCAGCGGGCACAAACCTGTCGATGATATTGGCTACATCAGCATAACTGGCTTTAATCTTAAATTCATCACCATCCGCTTCTCTTGTTAAGCCCATCAATGTGGCAAAATCTTCCAACTGGTATTTAGAGCCGTCTTTTTTATAATCAAATCTCCTGGTAAGGTAAGCCGGAGAGCCATCTTCAAAAAAGATCAACCCGTTAGCGGCGGTATCAATTTTGAATACCTGAGCAGCGATCTGCATCGTCAGGTGTTCATTCGCCGGCAGGTCCTCCACCATCAGCAATCGCTCTGCAGGAATGGGCTTGAGTATATAATGGCCTTCTTTATTAGTAAGTTCCGGAACGTTTTTATTCAGACGGATTGAATACTTCTCCTGGAAGCCCGAAATCGAAATGTTTTTTCGTTTCTCGTTGTATTCTTTTGTTTGCTTGTTATTTGTTCCCGGTGCCGGAAAGGGTAAAATATGACTTATATTCTTAGCACGACTGCCAAAAAGATTTTTCATTGCTTTTGGGCTATAGGTGGTATAACCCGGAGCAAGTGTGGAGGGGCAATATTGTATATTATTCAGCTTCATTTTGTAACGGTTCAACAGTGAGCGGCCCAATGGTTTCCTGGTTAGCAGTAGCCAGTAACAAACTGAAATAATCATCTTCTGCAATTTTCAAAAGCCTGCATTGCATTTTTTTATTTGAACCTTCACTAAGCAGATTCATCAAAACAGGAAACAGGTATTTACTCTTAAAAGGGTTTTTGTTGAAAGGCATCGTAATACTTATTGGCCTCCCGCCAGCCAGAATATATTCCTGCTCATATTGAAACGTATATTCCCTGGCAGTTTTCTCCAGGATACCTGCAGGAGTTCCGTTGTATTTTACAATTGCTTTCATCGTAATTCGCCAGTCAGGGTTTTACAAACCTTTATTTTTTATCTGCACCATTATTTCAAGGCCCAGCGCTTCAAATAATTTATCCAGGGTTTCCATGGAAGGATTACCGGAACCCTGTTCAACCTCCCGGATTGTCCTCAGTGATACGCCGGAAATAGCGGCCAGTTTTTCCTGCGTTATTTTCAAAGTATCCCGCCGGTTACTGACGGTTTTGCCAATTTCAATCAAGGTATTAGGCAGCATAACGCCGATTTTTGTGTAAATTATGAATAATCTGCGAGAAAAACATCAAATAGGGTACTATAATGCCGAATCAACCGGTAGTATTCACACATCGGTAATCACATCAAATCCTTTAAAACTGCCAACTATGGCCAGGCCACTAACGCGTTGTGCAGTTTGTTTGTTTTTGATTTTCTCTGCCACCTGGTTTAATGTTGAACCGGATCCTACCGCGTCATCAATCAGCAAAACATGAGAGAAAGATCTTCTTTCGATCACTGCAAAACTTCCCGATGCATTATCGATCCTTTCCTGCAGTTTAGACAATGATTTTTGAGGAACAGGAATGAGGCCGCTCATTTTTTTTATGTCTACTACGGGTAGGGGTAGCTTTAATCCGCTGGCCAGAACTTTCATCAACTGTACTTCCCTCCGCACAGTAGGAGGAATAAACCCGATCGCATCAATATCATGCGTGGAAACAAAATTTCGGATGCGAGGGCCAATTTCATTCAGCATCCTCCGCATAAGGGACAGGTTCTGTCCCTGCTTTGCGTAGTGAAGTAGGGTACCGAGTCTTGTTTTACCAAACCGTTCGATGGCGTAAAAGTCGAGGTAATGCAGGTCGTTCAGCCAAATATTTTCATACCCTTTTGTATTACGCAGTTTTTCCATGCCATTGATCAGGCCGTCAGCTTCAAAATATGCGTCGTATTTAATGCGGGTCTTCCGGTATTCCGAGAGTGTTTTTAGAACTGGTTCATTTCGCTGGTTGCACCAGTAAGTAAAAGCAGCCGCGCCTTCCAGCAAATTGCCGGTTGCGGTAACCTGGAGCCAGTGCTGTTGCAGATAGTCCTGGTCCTGGTCGGTGAAAACGTTCACGGCCAGTTTTTTTTCTAAACCGGAAGCAGCGGAGGAAATTTTGTAAACGGTTTTAGGAGTGCGTCCCAATTTATGGAGATGTCCCTCTTCCACCAATTGGTTCAGGGCAATATGGACCATTTGTTTGGAAGCACCCAGTTTATCGGTCAGTTCATGGACCGTCCATTCGGTATTTTCCCTGAAAAGTTGTGCTATTTTCTCTTTAACTGTCATTTTACTATTTACTATCAATAGACAAATATACTACTTATTTTACTATTTACTGTCAATAGTAAAATATAGAAAGTCTGGATCAGGGCAGCCCTATGAATCTATAATGACCAATATAAGTGGGTGTGGCTTTTTCTTCCCCCTTCCCTGTGCCCTCAGATGGTGTTCCCTGCAGCATGACTATAGCTGCCATGTAAGCTCGTTCCAAGAGAAGTGATTTTTATGACCTGATGTTTTTACCTGGCCAGGTTATCATACAAGTTTCGACATTGAATGCTAATATATTTAGTAACTTGAGCCTTGATTATTATTTTGATAAATCATGATTTTATGAACGCACCTCAGAAACATATTCTTCGCTCAGCCGTTCCCGACTTGCAGGGCGAGCATGTAACTTTGGAAAACCTCCAGGATATTCAGGCAGCGGTTAATGCCGAAAAGAAAATGAGGATGCTGGTCAACCATAGACGTGACCTGCCGCCATTGGGATTTTGGGATGAAGCGGAAATAACAAAGGAGAATAATATAGATACGGTCAAAGCTGCGTTTGTGAGGTATGGCAGCCCGGAACCGGTTGATGGAACAGATTTATTTATCCGCCACCTCGATAAACCCGTTATTTATACACGCAAGAAAACGCTGACCGAACTGACAATGATCAGTTGGGACCGTTCTAATTTTTCAAGCAAGAGCGATTATTTAATGATGAAACGGCAAATGGCTGCCGCCGCTCCGCATGAAATAAGTTTTGAACTGCACACACGTAAAAGTGCGCTTACCAGTCCTGAAGTAGTAATCTCCATGTTGATTGCCCAGCCATACTTGTACGGCATATTAAAAAAACTGGGAGAAAAAACAGTTGATAATATTTCAGATGATACCTATAAAGCGGCAAAAAAGCAATTGAAATTATTTGTCGCCTGGGTGAAAAAATTGCATAAACAAACACGGCAACGATCTGTACCGAAGAATAAAAAACTCGTTACTGTTTTTGAAATTATGAGTGATCCGTATATCGAACTGGTTGCCCGCACCGATGATCCAGACCACTTGGCAAAAGGATTTTCAACCACAAATCTTGAATACATCGGTGAGACCGTTTCGAACCTATCAAAGATGTTTAAGATTGCTGAATGTTGTTTTTCCTTAAATGACAAAGGCCGCTGGAAACTGGGTTACCTTTTAACGGAAGATGGCTATGTTATCGGCTCAAAACCGGTATTTAACGAACAGGAAAAATTGGCAAAAAGAATCCTGTCAAGTCCGACAAGCGGTTTCAGTGTCGGAGGCTATAGCGTCAAATACAACGATCTTGAATAGTGTCAATCCCTAAAAGAGAATTGGCAGAAGAATGAATTTAATATGCTTCAAAATATCTGGCATGATCTCACAGGTAACACGGCAAACCTCATTGCCGCCGTCTCTTCGGTAGGTACATTACTTACAGTTATCATCGCGTACCGTGCTATCAAAGAAACCCAACGGCAACGTGAAAGCAGTTACCGTCCAGACCTCTATCTCGAAACAAGTTCTGCGCATTTGATCAGCCCCGAGTTTAGGGCAACTTTTGGAAGCGTACGTTTTTTACAGGAAAAGCGCATTGCTCCTTCCGATGGTCATAAAGTCAATAAGCAGGAAAATGATTATGAATATGATGAAGATCGTTTCCTGCCGCCTCAGCGCTGGATGCTGGCACATTTCTTCAACATAGGACTTGGAACAGCCAAAGCGATTGAATACCGCTGGGAGTTCGATTTGATTGAAGCGATTTCAATACTCAAATCGTTATCAGGCAGTTCGGGCATACGGGTAGAACTGGCAAATGATGACCAGCTAGGCAACAACATGCTATACTCGATTGTTCAGGACCATCTTCGATACAGCCAGTATATTAACCGGTTGGATATAGAACACGTTGGATCGGCTGATTTTATCCGCTCCAATAGTGTGCCACTCATTCAAACACAGGTAACCATTTCTGATGCCTATTTACAGATTCTGATCGCTTATCTTTTTAACAAGTATGATTTGATTGTCAAGGAAACTACAGATTATATAGATGAAACCTTTGATGATCT
>DATFAP010000029.1:0-21236 GCA_035254545.1 Sediminibacterium sp.
AACATCCAGAATAAGAAGGATTGAAACCAGGTTTATCTTTGATTACCAGGACGGTACAGGTGCAGTTCAAAAGCAACATCCAGAATAAGAAGGATTGAAACTTCTTGATTGTAACTTCCGGAAAAAGATACAGTATGTTCAAAAGCAACATCCAGAATAAGAAGGATTGAAACCTGTTAAATTTGCAATAGATGCAGATGCAGAGGGAACGTTCAAAAGCAACATCCAGAATAAGAAGGATTGAAACTACAACAAACCCAATCCCAACAATAATGGAAAAACTGTTCAAAAGCAACATCCAGAATAAGAAGGATTGAAACAGCGGATCCTGATCCAACGGCTTACCGTCAACGTATGTTCAAAAGCAACATCCAGAATAAGAAGGATTGAAACCAGATGATATCGCTAAACTCAGGGCTTCAAAAAACAGGTTCAAAAGCAACATCCAGAATAAGAAGGATTGAAACCCGGAATTCAATGCCTGGTACAATGTGATAAAGGAAAGTTCAAAAGCAACATCCAGAATAAGAAGGATTGAAACTCACGATTAGACTGAAGGAAACCGGAAACATTTTTTGTTCAAAAGCAACATCCAGAATAAGAAGGATTGAAACTAAGCAATATGCGGACCCATCATAATATGATGATATGTTCAAAAGCAACATCCAGAATAAGAAGGATTGAAACTGAGCCTATACAAAGACCATCGTTTAAGAGACGAGTGTTCAAAAGCAACATCCAGAATAAGAAGGATTGAAACTCGAAATGTTGCTACCAGCGTCTACTGTATTGCTTGCTGTTCAAAAGCAACATCCAGAATAAGAAGGATTGAGGTACAAAATACGTGTTGAAATAAATGGCCGTTAATTGGCCGCTAATTGGCCAGTTCGATTGCCCCAATTGTACCAGAATTGTGCCAATTCCCAACTAATCGACAGCTATGGAGAAGAACCAAAACATATGCTACTCTTCAAATTTCAATGACCCCAAAGCACAATAGAAATGAATAACATTATTCTGGCCTTTGTTCAAATGTAGGGAAGACGGGTTTGCTATCCGTTGGGAAAGGAGAATAAAAGTGGATAAAAGCCTGCTTATTTTTATAACCCTTAAAGGTGGAAAATACATAAAATGGAAGATAGAATTTCGCAACTTTGTAGAAAACTACCCGACTGTTGTAGCGAATTATGACGCAGTAGACAAAAAAAACGGCAGCTAACATTTTAATGGAGAGTATAAAATATTTTATACTCTCTCTAAAGCAAGGCTCCTATCTACAGTCTGCCAATCTAGCCGTTGTGTGAAATACAGCCTTAGATTACCATCGCGCTAAAATATTTGTTAGCTTTGGCCTATAAATTAGTAAAAGTGCCAAATCTCTACATTATTTCGGGATGCAATGGAGCAGGAAAAACGACTGCATCATTTACTATACTTCCTGAAATGCTTAATTGTAAGGAATTCGTAAATGCTGACGAGATAGCAAAAGGACTTTCACCATTCCAGCCTGAAAGTGTATCATTTCATGCAGGCAGAATCATGCTTGAAAGAATTGAGGAACTAATAAATAGCAATGTTGACTTTGCATTTGAGACAACATTGACCACTCTTTCATATTTAAATACAATTAAACTGGCGAAGGAGAAAGGTTACTCAATAACTTTACTGTTTTTTTGGCTAAATGATGTGAATCTGGCAATTGAGCGGGTCAAGATCAGGGTAAGTGAAGGAGGTCATGATATTCCAAAAGAAACAATTAGAAGGAGGTATTTTCGGGGAATATATAACTTGAGTAATAGGTTTATTGAGCTTTGTGATTTCTGGATTGTTATAAATAATTCAAGCAAACCATTTACTTTTGTAGCTGAAGGTCAAGGTAATGCCCAAATAAAAATTCATGATGAACCAGTTTGGCAAATAATAAAAAAACAGAGCGATGAAAAAGACTGATGCCGACATTCAAAATCTTCGTGAACTAATTCGCAAAGGATTAGACTTGACTTTCAAGAAGCTTCTTACTCAAAAGAAAGCGCAAAATGGCTTTCTTGTTTTATCTGAAAACGGGCAAATTAAAAAAGTTAGCGCAGTAGAAATCAGTAACTAACTACAGCATTTCTCATAGCATAGATTTGCAAAAATTTGGCTGTAGTATCTTGCCATCAGTAGTTAGAATTCTAGAGCTTATCTCAAAAGTAGTTTCTTAATAGAATAATGATGCAAGCTAGTTGACCAAAGCCAAGGAAGTTTCACCCCTCCAACGCCCCGTTTAAAAACCGCACCAGCGGTTGCAGGGCAGTAAACGCTTCGGTTACTTTCTTTACTAAGTTTTGATCGGTCAGGTCTGCATCTTTTAATGGGGCAGCCGCAATCCAGTTCTTCAGTTTAATGTATTCAATGGCAGGGTTGTCTTTCTCGTATCCCCTGGGTTCACGCTGCAGGCTCATGCCGTCCTCGAAGGAGAGATCGCCATATACTTTCTTAAATTGTTTATGGCCAATGATCTCCTGAAACTCGCTCCAGTTGTAATCGATCTCCTGCCTCACTTTTTTGATCTTATCCGGTTCGGCCATATATAATCCTCCGCCCACAAAACTCTTTCCGGGCTCGCAGTGCAGGTAATATCCGGCAAGAATGGATTTTTTACCTCCCTGTACAAAATAGGCGCCCATATTGGTTTTATACGGGTCCTTGTTTTTGCTGAACCGAACATCGCGGTTGATGCGGAAAACGCATTCCTTCGGACCGAGCGTTGCCAACGTTGGATCTTTTTTGCCATAGCTGTTCAGAATGGCAGCTACCAGTTCAAGATAATCGGCCTTCGCCGCTTCATATATTTTCCGGTGCTGGTCAAACCATTCCTTGCTGTTGTTTTTCTTTAAATCTTTTAAAAATTTTAGTGTAGCTGCCTGTAACATATCTTTTGTTTTAATCTCCTAACAAAGTTAAAAACTCATCTTCGGTAATGATCTTTATCGTGTTGATCTTTTTCGCCTTCTCCAGTTTGGATCCCGCATCTTCTCCCACTACCAGGTAGTTCAGTTTACTGCTTACGCCGCTTACAATAACACCCCCGTGCGCTTCTGCCTTTGCTTCGGCTTCACTTCTTTTCATCCTGGCAAGGGTTCCGGTAAACAGGAAGGTCTGCCCGCTTAAATTGCCTGCCGCCACCGCTTCTTTTTTCACATTGATCAGTTGTAAGCCCAGCGTTTCCAGTTGTTTCAGCATGTCTATGTTGGCAGGGTTCTGAAAAAATCCCAGGATGCTTTTGGCTACTTTGGTGCCTACATCCTCTAATTGTAACAATTCTTCTTCGGTCTTGCTGGCGAAGTCTAATAAATGATTCACGGAGTTGGCCAGTGTTTTTGCCGTGGTTTCCCCTACAAAACGGATTCCCAATCCATAAATTAACCGGTACAGCGGCTGCTGCTTGCTCCCTTCTATGGCGGTTTTTAGGTTCTCTAATGATTTTCTGCCAAATCCCTCCATTTCGGCTATCTTAAAATAATCCAGTTGGTATAAGCCGGGGATATCTTTCAACAGCCCCTGTTCATAGAATTTGCGCACATTGGCTTCTCCAAAATGCTTGATGTCCATGGCATCCTTGCTCACAAAATGGATGATGCGTTCCATAACCTGTGCCTCACATTCTATATTAATGCACCGCCATACGGCTTCCCCTTCTTCCTTAAAAAGCAGTGTTCCGCAAACAGGGCAGTTTTTGGGGAACTCAATTGCTTTCTCCGCACCGGTTCTTAGTTCCGGCAGCACTTTTACGATCTGTGGTATCACATCTCCGGCCCGCTCTATCAGTACCGTATCACCTATTTTAAGATCCTTTTGTAATATATATTCTTCGTTGTGTACGGATATGCTCGATATGGTTACGCCCGCCAGGTACACCGGTTCCAGCTTGGCCACCGGTGTTACTGCGCCCGTTCTCCCTACCTGAAATTCCACTCCTGTAAGTGTGGTAGTGGCCTGACGCGCTTTGAATTTAAAGGCGATGGCCCAGCGGGGATGGTGCGATGTCATGCCCAGTTGATCCTGTAAGCTGATCGTATTTACTTTTACCACCATGCCGTCTATCTCATAGGGCAGCTCATCTCTTTTTGCTTCAAAATCCAAACAGTAATCAATCACCGCCTCTATTCCCTGTAATACCCTCTTTTCATTTTTGGGAGTCCGGAACCCCAGATCCCACAACAGGTCCAGCGATCCGGAATGGGTGTTGAGCGCTTCGGGCTGGCCCGTATGATAACTTACATGGTATAAAAATGCATCCAGATTTCGTTCTGCTACCTCCCGGGGGTCTTTCATGCGCAGGCTTCCGGAGGCTGCATTCCTGGGGTTCGCTAATGGGGTGAGTCCCTGGTCGATCAATTTCTCATTGTAGGCTTCAAAGGATTGTTTGCTGAGGATGATTTCGCCCCGGATCTCTATCTGCTGAATGCCGTTCGCTAAAAATGGGGCGGATAACGGAATGGAGCGAATCTGCCGGATATTTTGGGTGATATCTTCCCCTTCTACGCCATCTCCCCTGGTTGTACCCCTGGTTAACAGATCGTTTTCGTAGATGAGGGAAATGCTGGCGCCGTCAAATTTAGGTTCTACACAATATTCAATGCTGTCCAAACCGGTTATTTCCCGGGCTTTCCGGTCAAAATCCAATAAATCCGCCGAGCTGTAGCTATTGTCCAGGCTCAGCATGGGTACCAGGTGCGGTACGGTTACAAAAGCCTGGTTCAGACTCGTGCCTACCCTTTGTGTGGGCGAATCGGCTGTAACCAGCTCCGGGTGGGCTTTTTCGAGCTTTACCAGCCACTGGTACAACTGGTCGTATTCATAATCTGCCAGAAATGGGTCACTTAGTACATAATATCGATATTCATGAAATCGCAATACATCCCTTAGCGCCGCTACCTCTTTTGGGGAGATCGTTTCTGCTTTTAATAATGCTTTTGTTTGATGTTGTAATGATTTTACCTGCTCACTTGTATACATAATTCTTACTTGGTTTGATAAAGATAAATCCTAAACTTTGTATCTTAACGCCCTATTGATAAGGGCGCTGCCCTTATTTCCCTAACGTAGTTCATATGAAGAAAATTCCTGTTAAGGCTGTGCTTTCAGAACAGCCGATACAAGACGCGGTGCAACTGGTTCATTCTTATCCCAAAGTTCCCCTGACTGTTGATTGTGTGATTTTTGGTTTTGAGGAGAATAAACTGAAGATTCTGCTGATTAAAAGCGACCTGGCCCTGTACAAAGGCAAGTATTCTTTACTGGGCGATTTTGTACGCGATAATGAGGAACTGGATGCTGCCGCTTACCGGATTCTGAAAGCGCGTACAGGAATGGAAAATGTATTTCTCGACCAGGTGAAGGCTTTCGGTTCTCCCGACCGTCACCCCGGCGGAAGGGTTATTACCATTGCCTATTGTTCGCTTCTGAACATTCAGCACCATGCGCTTAAAATTCACGACAACGAATTAAATTGGGTAAGCCTTGCTTCTCTGAAGGAAATGGCTTTTGACCACAAAGAAATAGTAGATGTTTGTTACCAGTGGCTGCAGAAAAGAATCCAGGAGCATCCCCTGGGCTTCAACCTGCTCCCCGAAAAATTTTCCCTTCGTGAATTGCAGAACCTCTACGAAGCCATCCTGGGTATTACGCTCGACAGGAGAAATTTCCGGAAAAAATTTGCTTCCATGGACTTGCTGATCGATACCCATGAAATGGAACAGGATGTAAGCCACCGCCCCGGTAAACTCTACAAGTTCAATTTTGAGAAATACGAAAAGAGCAAGCGGAAGTGGGTTGGCATTGATTTTTAGTATTTCTGCCCTTGTTCAAGTACTTTTACCCAAATACTCGTGTATGCTTCACTCAATGACAGGTTACGGAAGATCGGAAAAATCAATCGGTGAGAAGAACTTTCTGGTAGAGATCCGCTCGCTGAATGGTAAACAATTCGACCTCCGCCTGAATATCCCCTCCCTGTTAAAACCTTTTGAGTTTGAGGTACGCAATACCCTGAACGAAGGGCTGCAGAGAGGAAGTGTGGAATGCAATATTACCATTAAGCTGAACGGCGCCAGCAAACCGGTTACCATTAACACCGACCTGGCAAAAGCCTATTTTCAGCCGGTTGCCCAACTGGCCGATGAACTTAACCTCGAAAAAGGGGATATCCTCAGCACCATCCTCAAACTGCCCGATGTAATTACACCTTCCACGGAAATGCTGAGCGATGATGAATGGAACCAGGTAAACAGCCTGATAAAAGAGGCCATTGCCGAACTGAATAAACATCGCGAAGATGAGGGAAGATCTATTGAGAAAGATCTCCTCGTTCGCCTTGCCAATATTGAAGCCCAACAGAAAGTGATTGTCGAACTGGAACCCCTGCGCCGTACCAAGATCAGGGAGGGCCTGAAAAAGGTACTGGAAGACAATGTTGGCAAAGAAAATTATGATCCCAACAGGCTGGAGCAGGAGCTCATCTTTTACATTGAGAAAATTGATATCAGCGAAGAGCAGGTTCGATTGAATAATCACTGCGCCTATTTCAGATCAATATTGGAGGAAAAAGAAACGGCCAAGGGCAAGAAGCTCTCCTTTATACTGCAGGAATTTGGCCGCGAAATCAATACCACCGGCTCCAAGGCTTATGATGCCACTATCCAGAAAGCGGTGATCCTGATGAAAGACGAACTGGAGAAAGCCAAAGAACAGATCTTAAACGTTCTGTAGGAACCCTTGAATCTTGTTATCTTCGTTTAAAATAACGGAAGTGAAGAAATTACTGGTATCGGTTGTTTTTTGTGCCTTATTAGCGGGTTGTGATACGATTGGTGTTTTTGAAAAAACCACTTTTTTCCCGGAACACAACTGGAGCAGTAATGTGCAGCCCGTGTATACTTTCACCATTACAGATACGGTATCTCTGTATCATATCTATGCCATTATCCGGCATGAAGATGCTTACCGGTATAATAATATCTGGCTGCGGGTTACCACAAAAGCGCCCAACGATACCCCTAAAACCCAGCAGATCAATCTGCTGCTGGCCGATAATAAAAAAGGCTGGCTGGGTACAGGCATGGATGATATTTATGATCACCGCATCAGGATTACGCGGACTCCGCAAAAACTCCGGGCCGGAAATTACAGCTTTACCTTACAGCAGATCATGCGGGAGGATCCGCTCCCGGCCATTTTAAACGCGGGGATTCGTGTAGAAAAAGTTCAGCCATGACTGGAATGAAATCGCCCAAACTAAGGGTTATCTCCTTTGTTTACTGGTTCCTGCTGCTGTATATGGTAGCTGCACTGGCCTGGTGGTTCATTGCCCTGGAAAAACAGAATGCGGTGATTTCATCCATTGAGCGGAGTGAACTGGTGGAGACCGATCCGGCCTATGAATCCAAACTGCGCGCCATCGAAACGGCCACCGCCAGAAAAACCACCCAGTACATTGGAGAGGGGATTACTTTCCTTGTGCTGATATTGATTGGGGCCATCTATGTTTACAGAGCCATCCGCCGGCAGTTGCGGCTTTCTGAACAGCAGCAAAATTTCATGATGGCCATTACCCATGAACTGAAAACCCCTATTGCGGTTACCCAGTTGAACCTGGAGACCCTGCAAAAGCGAAAACTGGATGAAGAGAAACAGCAAAAACTGATTACCAATACACTGCAGGAAGCCAACCGGCTGAACAGTCTTTGTAATAATATTCTGTTTGCCGCGCAACTGGATGCCGGAAGATATGCTTCTGCCATGCAGACCGTTCAATTAACCAATCTGCTCAAAACCTGTGTGGCCGAGTGTTCGGCCAGGTACCCCTCCCGGATTTTTAACCGGCAAACGGCAGAAGAAACTCAGATTGATGGGGATCCTTTTCTCTTACAGCTTTTATTGAGTAATTTGCTGGAGAATGCTGTTAAATATTCTCCCAGGGATAAGCCCATTACTGTTGCGCTTTCTTCGGACAATAAACAGGTTAAACTGGATGTGATTGATGAAGGGCAGGGTGTTCAGGATACGGAAAAGAGAAAAGTGTTTGATAAATTCTACCGCGTGGGCAATGAAAATACCCGGAGAGCGCAGGGTACGGGGCTCGGACTTTACCTCTGTAAGAAAATCTGTGAATCGCACAATGCCAATATCTTTGTAACCGACAATCACCCGAACGGGAGTATTTTTACCGTACTATTCAAATCAAAACATGGCAGAAGCTAAACCAAATATCCTGGTGGTGGAGGATGAACCCAATCTCCACGAAGCACTGAAATTAAATCTGGAGATGGAAGGCTATGAAGTTACTTCTGCCTTCGATGGAACAGAGGCCCTGCAGAAAATCGGATCGGCTTATTTTGACCTCATTATCATGGACATCATGCTTCCTGATCTGGATGGCATCAGCATTACGGAGAACCTTCGTGTTCACAACAATGAAGTGCCCATCCTGATGCTCAGCGCCAAAAATGCTCCTGCCGATAAAGTGTTGGGATTAAAAAAAGGAGCGGATGATTACCTGACCAAACCGTTTAACCTGGAAGAACTGTTGCTGCGGGTTGCCAAACTGATTGAAAAAAACAAGAAGATACAGATCAGGGAATCGGTGGGCGATCAGTACAGGTTTGGTAACAATGCCATCGACTTTAAGGCGTTGACTGCGGTTACCTGGAATGGCCTGAATGTGGCCCTCAGTAAAAAAGAAGCCATGTTGCTCAAGCTGCTGGTGGAGAACAGGGGAGAGGTGGTTACCCGCGAAAAAATACTGCAGGTGGTATGGGGGTACAATGTGTTTCCCACCACCAGAACCATTGATAATTTTATCCTGAACTTCAGAAAATATTTTGAAGAAGACAGCCGGAATCCGCGCTATTTTCATTCCGTAAGAGGGGTTGGTTATAAGTACACGGATTAGGGCAATAAAATGGCACTGTTTGCGTTATTCTCCTGCAAATAGTATCCTATGTCTCTACATTCCCTGCAAGATTTTCTGGAACCCCTGAATATGGCCATGCTCTCCGAAGACGAGGGCTTTAAAGATACCCAGTTGGGCAGGCACGTGCTGGCCTACGAAGAAGAATTGCCCGATATGAATGATGCGGATCTGGTGATTGTGGGTTGCGGTGAAATGCGCGGTATGGGAATGCAATACACTGCCACCGATGCGCCGGATAAAATCCGTACGGCATTTTATAGTTTGTTCTACTGGCACACGCAGGTAAAAGTGGCCGACATCGGCAATGTTAAAACAGGCGCCACTCTCAACGACAGTTATGCGGCCCTGAAAATGGTTGTTACAGAACTGCTGCAGATGGGCAAGAAAGTATTGATACTCGGGGGCAGCCACGATATCACATACCCTCAATATCTTTCTTATGGCGCCATGAATAAGATTGTGGATGCCGTTGTGGTAGACGCAAAGATTGACCTTGATATGGAAACCGTTCTGCCCGCGGAACAGTTCCTGGTCGAAATGTTTACCGGTATTCCCAACCACCTTAAACACTATTCACATATCGGATTCCAAAGTTACTTCATGCACCCGGATATGCTGGAGACCATTGATAAGCTGGGCTTTGATTGTTACCGTGTCGGAAAGGTTAAAGAAGCTATTGAAGAAATGGAACCGGCCATCCGCAACAGTGAAATTTTCAGTTTCGATATTGCTGCAATTCAGCACGCGCATGCACCTGCCAACCTGATTACACCAAATGGGTTTAACGGGGAAGAAGCCTGTACACTGATGCAGTATGCCGGTATGAGCCGCACCTGTACCACCATTGGTTTGTATGGCTATCTGCCGCAGCAGGATCAGCATAACCTCACCGCCAAACAACAGGCGCATATGCTTTGGTATGTACTGGATGGAATCTATCGCGGTAAGCAGGAGGCGGAACTTACTAACCGAAATGAGTTCAATGAGTTTACCATGGCTTTTGCAGAGGTGGAAACCGCTTTTCTGCAAAGCAAAAGAACCGGCCGCTGGTGGATGCAATTACATGATGGCAATTACGTAGCTTGCAGTTACAGAGATTATGTAACCGCCTGCAACAATGATATTCCTGAAAGATGGTTACGCGCCGTAGAAAGAAGTTAATGCCGACTTTATGAAACAACTGGTTTATTTTTTACTGCTCGCCTCGCTCGTTTTTACTTCCTGTAAAGTGCAGCAACCTTCGGGTTTTGCATTGCAAGCCAGGGAATCGATGCTCGATAAAGCAGCGTTTGCACCGGCGCATGTCGGCATCAGTGTGTATGATCCGGTAGCAGATAAATACCTTTATAATTACCAGGAGGGAAAATATTTTGTTCCGGCCAGCAATACCAAGCTCTTTACCTGCTACGCGGCCATGAAAAACCTGAAAGACAGCCTGGTGGCTTTTGAATACCTGCCGGGCGAAGAAAATATGGCCGTTCGTTTCACCGGCGATCCTACTTTTTTGCATCCCGATTTTAAACAGCAGCCTGCATTCACCTTTCTCCGCGAGAATGCCCCCAATATTACCTTCATTACGCCAAACTGGAAAGCGGCTTCATTCGGAAGGGGATGGGCCTGGGACGATTTTGATGCAGACTATATGCCCGAACGTTCCCCCATGCCGATCTATGGAAACCTGGTCAGGTTTGAAAGAAAGGGCAATGGCCTGAATATTATACCAAAGGCGTTCAAAGATTCGCTGACTATTTTTTCCAGTATGGAAACCGGCAATTTCGCTATTGCAAGAGACAAGACCGATAATCATTTTGAAGTGGTGCAAAGCAACAGGAAGTTCAATACCTCCGATATCCCCTTCACCGTTAAAAAAGGCATTGAAGATGTTTCACTAAGCCTGTTGGAAGACACCCTCAACAGGGTACTGCATTTTGCCAGCGGGGTAAACAACGGCAATGCAACCTGGAAGAAGTTCTATTCTCAACCCACGGATTCCCTGTTGAAGATCCTGATGCACCGCAGTGATAATTTCTTTGCAGAACAAACTTTGCTGATGGTGGGAAATGAAAAGATCGGAGTGATGGACGATTACCAGATCATTGATACGTTGCTGAAAACGGATTTCGCGGGTATCCCCCATAAACCCAAGTGGGTAGACGGAAGCGGGCTGAGTCGGTATAATATGATGACGCCGCAAGACTTTGTATGGGTACTCACTCAAATGAAAAAAGAATTTTCCTGGGACCGCATTAAGGAAATTCTGCCTACCGGTAATGATGGCACCCTTGTAGGGCTATATAAAAACTATGCTGGTAAAATCTATGCCAAAACCGGTACACTCAGTAATCATGTGGCCCTCAGCGGATACATTACCACCAACAGCGGCAGAACGCTGATCTTCTCTGTTCTGGTGAACGCACACCAGGCTACTGCTTCCGAGGTTCGTAAATCCATAGAACAGTTCCTTACTGGTATTATTGAAAAATACTAAGCCTGTCTTCCAAACATCCTGTTCAGGTAATCTTCCTTAAATTCCAGGAAAGTAGGGCTGCCGTTTGGCGTTACGTTGGGCGTTTTACAGGCAAATAAGGATTCGGTCAGTGCAGCCATTTCCTTTAGATCCAGTTGTTGCCCCGTTTTGATGGAATGTTGCTTAGACATGCACCGGATCAGTTTTTCTCTCTTACTGAACTTAACATCACTGCTGAAATGTTTGTATTGTTCTATCAGCATTTCAATGGAATGCTTTTCATCTCCTGCAATCACATCGGCTGGGGTACCCTGTATCACAAAGCTGTTTTGACCGAAGGGCTCTACCTGGTATCCGATGGTTTGCAGTTCGGGCAATAACTCATTGAGTAAAACGGCATCACTTCCTACCAGTTCAAGTGTAACGGGGAAGAGGCTTTTTTGAGTAGGCATCTGCTGGCTATGTACTGCTTCACTGTACTTTTCGTACAGGATCCGTTCATGCGCCAGTTGCTGGTGTACCAGCATAAAACCACTGCCGGTGGTAACAATAATAAACGCGTTGCGCACCTGCATGTACTGCCTGAACTCCGGTGTAGTCAGTTTGTTGCCGGCATCTTCCAGCACAACCATGCCCGTTTCATCGTATTTAATTTCGGTATCGGCTATGCTTTTTCCGGGTTCTTCGGAAGCTTTGAAGAAATCCTTCCAGTGTTTCAGTTCACTTTTTTCATTGGGCTCTATCAGGTGGGCCTGGTGCTTCTGCGAAAAAGTTTTGTACAGGTTGGATGACACTGCTGCCTGTTGCTTTTCGCCGGTAAATGGCTTGCTGACCGCATCCAGTCCCTGTATATCTGCATTGAGCGAGAAATCGAGCGAAGGGGCTATGCTGAATTGTGCAAGCGCATGCTTTACCGCTGCCTGTACAAATGCGTAGATGATTTTCTCATCCTCAAATTTGATTTCCTGTTTGGTGGGGTGCACATTGATGTCTACCTGCGCAGGATCCAGGTCTATGTATAATACATAACTCGGGAAGCTGTCTTTCGGAATGATTCCTTCAAACGCAGCATTCACCGCATGGTTCAGGTACGCACTTTTGATAAAACGGCTGTTGACAAAAAAATACTGGTCTCCCCTGGTTTTGCGGGCCGTATCGGGTTTGCCGATAAAACCGGTGATGTTCATGTAATCGGTGTCTTCCGAAACCGTAACCAGTTTGGCATTGTAGCTGTTGCCGAGTATTTGTACAATCCTTTGTTTGCCACTGCCTGCTTCTAGGTGAAACACTTCCTGCCCGTTGCTGGTAAGCGAAAAGAAAATATCGGGGAAGGCCATGGCTACACGGGTGAACTCTTCCACAATATGCCGCATTTCAGCGGCATTGCTTTTTAAGAAGTTTCTGCGTGCCGGCACATTGAAGAACAGGTTCTTCATACTGATGCTGGTACCCTCCGGTGCTGCACAGGCTTCCTGTTTAATAATTTTGCTGTTCTCTATTTCGAGGTAAGTGCCCAGTTCATCCTGCGCCCTTCTTGTTTTAATCTCCACCTGTGCTACCGCGGCGATCGATGCCAGGGCTTCTCCGCGGAAGCCCATTGTTTTGATGCGGAACAGGTCTTCTATATTCCTGATCTTACTGGTGGCATGGCGTTCAAATGCCATGCGGGCGTCTGCCGCACTCATGCCTTTGCCGTTATCAATGACCTGCACCAGGGCTTTTCCTGCATCATTAATGATGAGCCTGATTTTGGTGGCGCCGGCATCCACTGCATTTTCCAGTAATTCTTTCACGGCACTGCCTGGTCGCTGGATTACTTCTCCCGCCGCGATCTGGTTGGCTATATTATCGGGTAATAATTGAATGATGTCACTCACAACTGCGCTGTTCTCTCTGTTGAATGAATTGTATAAAAGTTTGTAAAAATAAGGCTCCTGGCCCAAGTACAGCACATGATACGTTAAATTTGCTTCCAAAATAACTATAGCATGGTTCCTACAGCAGCAATTGAGAAGATCAGCAGACATTTTTTACCCCGGGATTTTCAGGTAACCGATTGGGAAACGCTGGAACCTTATTTTAAAACACTGGTGGAACGCCCCCTGAACGGCAAGGCCGATCTGGAGCAATGGCTCAGGGATTTGAGTGAACTGGAGGCGGTGGTGAGTGAGGATGCCTGCTGGAGACAGATTAAAATGACCTGTGATACCACAGACAAGTCGCTGGAAGAGGCTTTTACTTATTTCTGCATGGAAATTCAACCGAAACTGCAGCCTTATGCGGATCAACTGAACCGGAAACTGATCAACTGCCCCTATACGGCTGAGTTGGACCAGCAGATGTACCATACCTACCTGCGGAGTGTAAAGAAAAGCATTGATCTGTTCAGGGAGGCCAATATTCCAATCCTGGCCGAATTGAGTGTGTTGCAGCAACAATACGGGGTGATTGCCGGCAAGATGACGGTAGAAGTAGGGGGTGTGGAATATACCCTGCAGCAGGCAGCTCAATTTCTGGAAAGCAGCGACCGTACACTGCGCGAACAGGTATATCGCAAAATTCAGGAACGCAGAAAACTGGATGCGCAACCACTCCATGAGCTGTACAGCAACCTGATTGCCAAACGGCACCAGGTTGCGCTGAACGCTGGCTTCAGCAATTACCGCGATTATAAGTTTAAGGAACTCGGAAGATTTGACTATACCAAAGAAGATTGTTTTCAATTTCATGAAGCGGTAAAGCAGCATGTATTGCCGCTGGTTAATGAAATTTATGCGCGCAAAAAAGCAAAACTTGGGCTGGATAGCTTGCGTCCCTGGGATACGGAGGCGGAGCCTGCAGGTGTTCAACCGCTGAAACCCTTTACAGACGGAAAGGATCTTTATGAAAAATCGGTTCAATGCTTTGAGCAGTTAAATCCTTTTTTTGCAGACTGTCTGCGTAAGATGAATGAACTGAAGCACTTCGACCTGGAAAGCAGAAAGGGAAAGGCTCCCGGCGGATACAACTGCCCGCTGGCAGAGAGCGGCGCCCCCTTCATCTTTATGAATGCGGCAGGTCAAATGAGCGATGTGACCACCATGGTACACGAGGGTGGGCATGCGGTACATTCCTTCCTCTCTCATCCGCTGCCTTTGTCTGCGTTCAAGGAATATCCCATGGAGATTGCAGAAGTGGCCAGCATGTCGATGGAGTTATTCACGATGGATCACTGGGGCGCTTTCTTCCACAATGAAGCGGATCTGAAACGCGCTAAAGAACACCAGTTGGAAAGAACCATCACGATATTCCCATGGATTGCCATCATCGATCAATTCCAGCACTGGATATACGAACATCCGCAACATACCATTGCGGAAAGAACAGCCACCTGGATGCAGATCCTGAACGAGTTCTCCGGAACCGGCATTGATTACAGTGGTCTGGACGAATACCGCGCTACAGGATGGCAGCGCCAGTTGCACCTGTTTGAAGTGCCATTTTATTATATCGAATACGGCATTGCACAACTGGGCGCTATCGGACTCTGGATGCAATACAAACAAAATCCGGAGCAGGCCATACAGCACTATATCAATGCGTTGAGTTTGGGCGGCACCAAAACATTACCCGAACTTTATCAGGCAGCGGGGCTGGAATTCAATCTTACACCAGCCTACATCAAAAAACTAATGGAGTTTGTGAAAACAGAAATGGATCAGCTTTAAGCGGAGCAACCGATATTATAAGAAAAACGCCACTCGAAAGAATGGCGTTTTTTATTGCGAATTATTTGAACCGGTTTATTTTGATTCAGGAGGGGTTCCTTGTGCAGGTTCCTGGGGTGGGCGTTGTTGTTGAGGCCCGCGGGGTTCGCGGGATTCCCTTGGTTCACGGCCCTGTCCGCCACCTCCCTGTGGAGGTCTGTTCTGTTGGGGCCCGCGTTGTCCGCCGCCCTGCGGCCCACGGGAACCTTGTTGCTGTCCACGCTGTCCGGCATTTTGTTGTTGCGGTCCGCGGAGTTCTCTTGGTTCACGACCCTGTCCGCCACCTCCCTGTGGAGGTCTGTTCTGCTGGGGTCCGCGTTGTCCGCCGCCCTGTGGCCCACGGGAACCTTGTTGCTGTCCACGCTGTCCGGCACCTTGTTGCTGCGGCCCGCGGGTATCGGCTTTCCGGTCTCCGCGCTGTCCCTGTGTATTGCGTTGCTGATCTTTTCTGCGGCGATCGTTTTTCTCCAGTGTTTTCAGGCTAATCTGGCCAACCAGTTCTACAAAAGCCGGTTCAGCCTCTTTCTGTTTGCTGCTGATGATTTCCACTGCCTGTAGTTCTTCTGCCTTTTGTCCCTGCTGGTTCAACCGCTTGATTTCCCTTACCCTTTGAATGGTGAGCGGATAATGTTTGCTGTTATTGGGCAGTATATACCACATCAGGTTTTTGAAAATATCTTTTTTAATCAGGTGCGCGGTTCCCATTACTGTATCCAGGGTGTCTGCATAATCGGGGAACTGTTGCAATGCATCCAGGTAGGTATCCAACTCGTAGTTAAGGCAGCATTTCAAACGGCCACACTGACCACTCAGCTTGGTTTGGTTGATAGACAGGTTCTGATAGCGTGCGGCAGTGGTATTTACGCTTTTGAATTCGTTGAGCCAGGTACTGCAGCAAAGTTCTCTTCCACAGGAGCCGATTCCACCTACTTTGGCGGCTTCCTGACGGATCCCGATCTGTCTCATCTCTACCTTAAACTTAAAGTCATTGGCAAAGATCTTAATCAGCTCACGGAAATCCACCCGGTCGTCGGCTGTATAGAAGAAAGTTGCTTTTTTGCCATCCGCCTGAATTTCCACTTCACTCAGTTTCATCTGCAGGTTAAGCGAGCGGGAGATTGCACGGCTGCGTGCCAGGATTTCCTTTTCGCGTCCTTTGCTGATCCTGAAACTTTCTATATCCCGATCAGTACTTTTGCGGAGAATTTTTTTAATCTCAGGGCTGAACTCATCCACCCCTTTTTTCTTTAACTGTATGCGAACCAGCTCGCCGGTGAGGCTCACTTCCCCCACATCAAATCCGCTCACCCCTTCAAGGGTAAGGTATTCGCCCTTTTCAAAATATTGTAAAGTATTGTTGCGGTAAAATTCCTTGCGACTACCCTGTTTAAAGGTCACTTCCACAATCTTGCAACTGCTTTCGGGGTCGCTGAATGGCAGGTTCAACAGCCAGTCATGCACATTTAATCGGTTACAACCACCGGTGCTGCACCCACCATTGCTTTTACAGCCGTTGGGTTTACCGGTTCCACAAGATCCACATCCCATATCTTCAGATAAGAAGGTTAATAATAGTGCTGCAGGGAACAAACTCACCCCAAAATCAGAACACGAGTTACCCTGCGCAGTAGCTGACTATTCCAATCATACAGATGTATTCAAGAAATAGCAGTTAATTCAAAATTAGGGTTTTGTTCTGAATGATATGGTATAGTTTAATGGTAAGGGCCTGGAACAGCATTTTGGCGTTGGCGTTCCGCTCTATATAATAGGAGGCGCGGTCCAATTCCCCGATAACGGCTTCCTGCTGGCTTACGGAGGCTATTTTATTGAGCCTTTTGGCAAAATCTTTCTCTGTTTCACCCTGTTTCACCCCGTCTTCTCCCAATACCCTGATCCGGATACTCTGCTCCAGCAGGTGGTTAAAGTAACGAAGGAACTGTTTTTGCTTCTCACGGCCGAGCCTGCTGATCTCTTCCACAAACTTCACCTGGGCAGCGGGACCGTTCTTTAGCATGGCATTGAGCCATTCCCGGAGGAGGCTGTGCCAGTCTTCATCGGCATGCTGCATCAATTGAAGGGCTTCCCGGTAATTACCCTCGCAGATGGCGGTGATCTGCTTGGCTGCTTCCGGAGTGGCTTTGGCTCTTTCAACTAAGGCCCGTTCAATATCCTCATCTTCCAGCGCAGGAATTTTAACCAGTTGGCAGCGGCTGAGAATGGTCGGCAGAATCTGCTCTTCATTTTCGGCCACCAGAATAAACAAGGTATTGGCCGGGGGCTCTTCAATCAGTTTCAGGAGTTTATTTCCCTCTTTGCCCAGGTACTCGGGCATCCAGAGAAGGAGCACTTTGTATTTGCTTTCAAAACTTTTCAGGCTCAGTTGCCGGATAATCTGGTTGCATTCTTCCGCAGTAATATTTCCCTGTTTGTTTTCGGCGCCGATATTTTGCAGCCAGTCGTATACATTACCGTATGGGTAGGCCTGGATGAAGGCGCGCCATTCCTCTATATAGTCTGCACTAACGGGCTTGTCTCCCGGTTTTCTGGGAATGACGGGGTAAGTAAAATGCAGATCCGGATGAATCAATTGTGCAGCGCGCTGGTATCCCGGTTGATCGGCAATCTGATCGGGATGAATAAACCCGGAGGCCGGAGCCAGTGCAGTCATTCCTCCAAACAGGTCCTCCACAACCGGAGCATCCGGGGGAAGGCTGACAATGTATTGCGCAAAAGCCAGCGCAATTGGCAGGCCGCCCGCTCCCTCTTTTGCAAGGAACAACAGGGCATGACTCAACCTGTTCTGCTCCACCATTTCTGCAAGATGTTGTTTGACGGCGGTTTGTCCGATGACTTCAGAAAAAAGCATAACAGGGTTCGGGTTCGGTTCACAATAAAAAAGAGAATGCAGGGTACATTCTCTTTACCAACGCAAATTTAGTTGATTTGATTACTTGATGTATTTTAATATTTCTTCACTGTCCGGTTTCACGTTGCTCGGAAAATATGCTAACAGTTTTCCGTTTTCATCCAGCAGGAATTTTCCAAAATTCCATTTGATTTCCGCATCCATTACCCCGTTTTGAGCTTTGGAGGTAAGCCATTTATAGATAGGGGCCATATCATCTCCCTTAACGCTTACTTTACTGGCAAGGGGAAATGTTACACCAAAACGCGCCTTGCAGAATTCCTGGATTTCACCATCGCTGCCCGGTTCCTGGCCGCCGAAATTATTGGCGGGAAACCCAACGATCACGAGTTTGTCCTGATAGGTTGTATACAGTTTTTGCAAAGCATCGTATTGTGGTGTGTAGCCGCATTTGGAAGCTGTGTTTACAACGAGTATTTTCTTTCCTTTAAAGCTGGCAAAGTCGATGGTTTTTCCTTCAATGGATTTTACCTTGAAACGATGGATACTATTGTCTGCCGGAAATGTAAATGCACTGAGCATAATAAGGCAGGCAGCGATGAATATATTTTTCATATTAGCTGGTTTATACTGCAATTAACAGCTATTTTGAAGAATAGTTGATATAAGACCCTTTAAATTGTGTAAGCAACCGTTGCAATGCTCAGCCGGGTCCCCGGTATTTCCAGGATCGCGTCTCCGCAGGCTTCGAGGCTGGCGCCGGTGGTTACCACATCATCAATCAGGAGAATATGTTTGTTTAAGAGCAGTTTGGGAAGTGTTACCCTAAAGACCCCCTCCATGTTTTCCCACCTGCTGCTCCGCGATTCCCTGGTTTGGGACCGGGTATACACCAGCCGGACAACAGCATCACAGACCATTGGTTTGTTCCAGACCGAGCGGATCCCTTCCCCGATCACAGAAGCCTGGTTATATCCGCGCTGAAATTCTTTTTTGGGGTGCAATGGCATGGGCACAATCAGGTCTACCGACTGGTATCTCTCCGCTTGTTTTAAAGCAAGACCCAGTAACCTGCCCAGGAAATACCCCGCATTTTTATTGTTCCTGTATTTTAGTTGAACAAGAATATGCTGCAACAGGCCCGCCTTGGTAAAATAACAGAGGGAACCGGCTGATTCTATTTGAATTCTTCCGGTGAATATTTTCTGCACCGGGTTTTCCTCCAGTTCCATGAACCGGGTATAGGGAAGTTGATGGTTGCATTTTGAGCAAAGGAATTCGCGCGTACTGATGAAGTCTGCTCCGCAACCGGCACAATAATGTGGAAAGAATACATGCAGCAGCGCATGGAGGGATTTACTGATCGTGTTTAACATGCAGTAAAACTAGAAAAACCAGCTTGCGGTAACCAGCGTATTTCCCGAAAAGCCTGCTGTTTTTTAACGGGAAATACAGGGATTGCGCTTAGAACAATTGCTGGTACACTTCATCTACCCTGCTCAGTGCAACCACTTCAATGGAATAGGATTTGGGGTTAAAACTCTTTTTGTTGTATCGGGAAACAATGATTTTTTCAAAGCCCAGTTTCTGTGCCTCTGCAATTCGTTGTTCAATTCTGTTTACGGCCCTGATTTCTCCATTCAAACCAACCTCACCTGCAAAACAAACTGCCTTCGGTAAAGGATGATCTTCGTACGAAGACAGCAATGCGCAGATCACTGCCAGATCAATGGAGGGGTCTTCGATTTTGATGCCGCCTGCAATATTGACAAACACGTCTTTCATGCCAAACTGAAAACCGCCGCGTTTCTCCAGAACGGCCAGCAATAATTGTAATCTTCTCAGGTCGAAGCCGGTTACTGTTCTTTGCGGAGTACCGTAAACACTGGTTGTAACCAGTGCCTGTACTTCAATCAGCAGCGGACGCATTCCCTCCATGGCGGCAGCAATGGCACTGCCGCTTAACACTTCTTCCCGCTGGGCAATCAGTATTTCAGAGGGGTTGGTTACTACCCGCATACCATCCCCGCTCATTTCATAAATGCCCAGTTCCGACGTGCTTCCAAAACGGTTTTTCAGGGTGCGCAGAATCCGGTATGCATAGTGCCTGTCTCCTTCAAACTGCAGTACCGTATCTACCATATGTTCCAGGATTTTAGGTCCTGCAATGCTGCCGTCTTTGGTGATGTGTCCGATTAAAAAAACAGGTGTATTGGTTTCCTTGGCAAAGCGTTGAAAGGCTGCAGCGCATTCCCTGATCTGCGAAACGGTTCCTGCAGACGATTCAATCAGGTTAGACTGAATGGTTTGAATGGAGTCCACAATCACCAGTTGTGGTTTCAGTTTTTTGATTTCCTTGAAAATGATGGTGGTATCTGTTTCGGTAAGCAGGTAAAACTGATCGTTTTTGATCTTCAGTCTGTCTGCACGCATTTTGATTTGCTGTTCACTTTCTTCTCCGCTGATGTACAATACCCGCAGTTGATTAATGAGCAAACCGTTTTGTAAAAACAGGGTACTCTTTCCGATACCGGGTTCGCCTGCAACCAAAACAAGACTGCCCGGAACAATTCCGCCGCCGAGTACTCTGTTCAATTCCGGATCTTTGGTAATGATCCTTTTTTCTTCCTGCACGGTTACATCACTCAGTGCAACCGTTTTGTTAACCCTTTTTGTTTCAGGATAATTTTCCCAGGTTATTTTCTCTTTGGCATCCCCGCTGTGAATCAATTCTTCAGTGAAAGTATTCCATTGATTACAGGAGGGACACTTACCGATCCACTTTGTACTCTCATGTCCACAATTGCTGCAAAAAAAAGCGGTTTTTGTCTTACTCATACTCATTCATTAGGGAGGCTTCAGGATACGCAAAAGGGCCAACATTGCTGCTGGCCCCCTTACTTACTAACCCATTAAATTCTTGCACTAAATTACAATAATGGCCCACATCGCAAAATTATTTTTTGGCATTTGGTACGCTAAAATGGCAGGTGTAGCTGCATTTTTAGCCGATACCACTGAAAATCAGTATGCAGCTATTTGCATATTTATTTTTATAATATATGATTGATTGGCAAATCGCTGATTATTCAGGCATCCCCTTTTTCCGAAAATTGGATTTTATGGTTAAAAGCAATGCATATTGTTTTTTTTAAATATTTTGAAAAATAATCGGTGAAACTCCTCATTTCTGTTAAC
>DATFAP010000030.1:0-28758 GCA_035254545.1 Sediminibacterium sp.
CTCGTAATTAAATATTTTCTGTTTAATATTCTCCCCTTCCAGCAAACGGAACAGCGGGTCTTTGTACATAGCGTTCAAAGATTTATCACCCGGGTTCCCAATGGTAGATTTGATGATATAGCTGGAAAAGTACCTGCTTTCCATCAATTCTTCCCAGGACATTCTTGCTGAGAAATTCTTGGGGTTGTATACATCGTATCTGGCCAGTGTTTTGCGGATATCCGGATAGTATACCCAAAACAATACCCTTGGAAGGGATTTTCCGGCTACCACCTGCTTGGCTATGGGAGCTATACCAATAATCCTGGTAAATAGCCTGCTGGCTTCCCTGTCAAATATCACCTGCTCTTTAATACGGAAAGTGTATACAGAATCAGGACTGAATTTTGGTTTTTTGGTAATCACCCGCTCCACCACACCTGTAACAGGATCGGCTACATCCACCGTATCATAAGCACCTCCGGTTAAAGCCATTACCTGGTTAAGCGTCAATGGAGTTGTAAAACGGTCATTATCTGCTGAAAATGCTACTACACTGTCGTTCTTAATGGCATTCAGCAGGATCGAGAAGAAACGCTGATCGCCGTTATCATCCTTTCCGGGATAAACAAAAGACTGGTTGATCTTTTCACGTCCATCGATCTCTCTCCAGACAAAATGGCTGAAATGTGCATCGTCTTCACGCAGGTCTTCATATTCCAGGGGCTTGCGATCCCTTACCTGGTTTCTGACCATTGCATAGTTGTTCCGCAATGAAATCTCCGGTTTTACATCAAAACCTCCCTGGATGGTTGTATCATAGGTAACCGTAGTCGCAGTGCCTGCCGCAGCATTCACAGTAGCACCTGCAGGGTTTGCTAAAGGTTGCCCGGCTCCGGTTGCAGCATTGCCCGTTCTGTAACGGGAGGTTCCGCTGTTAGCAGCCGGTACCGTATTGGTTCCGGTTTTTTTGATCACCGTATCGGATGCAGGAGTTGTCTTTACAGGAGCCTGCTGTTTGGTAATGGCCGGTTTGGTTGTAGTACCTCCGGTTCTGTACTTAGACTGTGCATTTAACTGCAACATTCCGGTCACAGCCATTCCCAATACAACTCCTTTAATTAATATCTTTTTCATACGCACATTTATTGAAGTGTAAATGAAATATTCTGATCCAGTATTCTTGAACCACCGGGTCCGGATACTTTAATTTCATCAATTACCACAGTTGAACCGGCCTGACATTTACGAAGCAGTGTCTGCGCCTCACCGTTAAAATAAGCTCCATTTACTTCTGCAATTCCAAATCCGCTCTCCTCAAATCCTTTACCGGTGCAAATCAGGGTAAATGAAACCACTTCGTATTTAACTCCTTCAAAAATAAAATCTCTCAGTTCTGCCGCTACTCCTTTCTGTACACGGAATACGTTGGCGCCGATCGGACCGCCCGCTTTTCCACCTACAGTTGCCAGGGGGTTAGGCACTCTTTTCACCGGTATAATGATCTTCTGCGTATTTTTCCCATCAGTTGCTGTTACAGTCGCTGATCCCAACGCTGTACAGTTCACTACATACTGACCGGGACCTTCTTTACGGAAACTAACCCCGTTTCCATCAATACTCACATTCACTTTCTCATCGCCACCACCGCCGGTAACACTCAGCGGGTTATCCAATCCCTGGTAGAATACCCTTGTTTTGTCGGTTGATACCACCAGGCCGGCAGGAACACCTACCGTATATTTAATTTCTTTTGTTACAGATGCGGTTGTTCCATCAGGTTTTACAAAAGAGATATTTACTTTTTTGATACCACTGCTGGTTGGCTTGAATTTATATTCAAAAGAGCCATCCGGTGTGGGAACAGCACCTGCACCATCTACCGTTACTGTTGGCTTGGATGCGCTGTTGAATGCGCCGACACCCGCATTGATTACAATCTCTTCTCCCGGCATGATATAACTGGCATTGGCATTGGCAATGGCCTGGAACTGATCGTAAATCAGTTCTACCTCACCAATTTCTTTGTGACAGTATTCTACTACCTGCGCTTCACTGTTCTTGATATCATTTTGAAACTTACTTAGAATGGTAATACCTGCAACCGTAGGCGTCATGTGAAAAAAGCTGTATGCCCAGGCTGTTTTTGCTTTATCGTCCTTTGCTTCAGGTATATCCAGCGGAAGCGTTGGTCCCACCTCTTTTGCAATATCCGCATCAATGGTCAATAACTGATCTTTAAATGCTTTCAGCTTATTATATAAATCTTTCCCCTTACCCTTACCTTCAGGAGGATTGGAAAGAAACATACGTGTTGCCGCATCCAGATCGTCTTCCTTATAGATTTCTTTCCCACTCTCGTCTTTAGACAAACCAGCTTCATTCTTCAGTTCCTGCTTTAAAGACTCAATGTAGTTATAGGTATCATCTGCCAATTGCTTTGCTTTCTGCGCCTTTGGAAACCAAATAGCAGCTTTATCCCTGGTAACCGGGTCATCCATTTTTTTCTGGAACGACTTAAAAATGCCGATATTTTTCTGTTCTACTATTCCGCTTGCTGTCATCAGGCTTTTGTCGACCGTCTTAAAAGCATTTAAGATCTCAGACGACACATTCAATGCCAACAGCGCTGTTAGCACCAGGTACATCATGTTGATCATCTTCTGCCGCGGTTCCTTGGGTAGTGACATACTATCTTACGTTTATCAATATTAATTACAAATTGGTTTTGGTTGCACCGGGCAATTATCTGCCGTTCATGGCAGTAAGCATGTTACCATACACCTGGTTCAGTTTAGACAGGTTATTGGCGAGTAAACTGATTTGCTCTTTAGCTTTTGCAGCATCCTGCTCACCGCCGCTCAGCAGGCTGGTTGTTTGCGCCAGCTTACCGTAGAACTGATTCAGTACTTTCAGGTGGTTGTTGCTCTCCTGCAGCTCCAATTCGTAAATAGTATTTAAAGAAGATAAGTTCTTAGTAAAATTCTGCATCTGGTTGTGGAATTGCTTGGTGGTTTCATTGGCATCACCAAAGCCTTTCAACGACTGAGCGGCGTTGTTGGCTGCTGCAACGATTGTTCCCATTGCTTCACTGGCCTCTTTAGATTTTGCGGAGAAATCACCGGTAGACTTTACAACATCTCCAATCTCGCCCATTTTCTCTACGGTAGTACCCAGTTTCTGGAATCCTGCGCTCAATTTAGCAAGGTTGGCCGGAGTGATGTCCGCTTCCTGTAACATTTTATC
This sequence comes from Sediminibacterium sp., assembly GCA_035254545.1. Lineage (GTDB taxonomy): Bacteria > Bacteroidota > Bacteroidia > Chitinophagales > Chitinophagaceae > Sediminibacterium. The sequence continues at coordinate 3,226 of DATFAP010000030.1, forward strand.
CAGGCTGGATAATGCAGGATTTCCGGCAGGTTGAATTTTACCAGGTAAATGAACTTCATGATCATCAATAGCAGGGTAGATCAGGTATAGCACACCGTATCCCACAAAGATCAACGCCTCTGTGCCCAGACCTATTTTGAGCATCAGGTCTGCAATTTCTGTGTGCAATATTTTCTGTAAAGCACCATAGATTACCACCGCAGCAGCGATGGATACACCAACATCAAACCATTTACTAACTTTAGGAGGAATTGCAGCAGCCATTTTTTCTATTTTAAGTTTAGTGTAAGCTTATTTATATAAGGAAGATTATCTGAAATTTATTTTTTCATTTTGGGAGCCAGGTCTATTACGCAACGGAACCCGATATAGGATTTAGCGGTATCCTGGTATTCGTAGTTCCTGGTACTTACCTGGATCATATACTGTATATCTTTCCAGCTTCCGCCGCGCACCACTTTTCTTTTTTCGCGGGGTCTGTCTGAATCCTTCGCATCGTAACGGATATCCGGGCTCATATCGGCCATAAAATTGTATGCACCTTCGTAGAAATAGGAACCAGTCCACTCTGCAACATTACCGGACATATTGTATAAACCATAGTCATTAGGCCAGTATGCATCTGCACGTACGGTATAGAAGCCGCCGTCTTCCGCATAGTTACCCCTGCCTGGTTTGAAGTTCGCCAGCAGACATCCTTTTTTATTCCTGGTATAATAGCTACCCCAGGGGAACATGGAGTTGGTTCTTCCTCCGCGGGCAGCATATTCCCATTCCGCTTCACTCGGCAGACGGTAATCGCCTTCCACCGCCATTTTCTTACGTTCCAGATAGGCATTCTGAATATGAGATCTCCAATGACAGAAAGCCATTGCCTGCTTCCAGTTTACCCCAACTACCGGGTAGTTTCCAAAAGCGGGGTGAGAGAAATATCTTTTCGTCATCGGTTCATTGTAGGAATAGGAGAAATCCCGCATCCATACCAGAGTATCCGGATATATTTTCTGATCTCTTTTTACAATAAAATTCTTGAGTGGCAGGCCTGCATTTTCTCTTTTAGCGGCTTCCTTTAAATCCGGATATTCAATGTGGTAGATGAGCTTATCCGGATCCATATCCGGTCTTCCGTACAAACGGTTATCCGGAGCCAGATTCAATTCGTTCAGCTTTTCTACAGTGCTTTTATCCCACTTGATCGCCGCAACTTTTTTCCAGTCTACCGCCATCGTATCGTCCGGATTATTGATCCCCTGACCATATAAAATTTTGAAGGCCAGCGAATCGCGTACCCAGGTAACAAACTGGCGATAATCGTTATTGGTGATTTCAGTAGCGTCCATCCAGAATCCCGGAATGGATACCTGACGGTTTCGGGTAGTGTAGTTATACGTTACGTCCTCATCACTGGGGCCCATGTGAAAAGTACCCGGTTGTATATAAACCATGTTCCGGGGCGCATTCATGCTTTGCCTTGCAGCGGGCGCCACTCCATGTAATTGCCCGTCATCCGGAAGTCCTTTGTTCTTTTTGCCTTTAAAGCATGAAACCAAGGTCAGCGACATGGCCCCGGCGGCTATAAGCGAGAGATGAATTTTCATTTTCCGATCAGAATTTTGACAGTGGCAAATATATGTTTTCCAATGGCTGTTAACCTATGAAAAAGTGCTGTTTCCATTATTTTAACAGTAGCAAGTAGATGTAACGCCAAATAGTATAAATTATTATTTAAGCAAATATGAAATTTTCAAAAAACACTGTCAAGAGGCAAATTAGGCTAAATCTTGTTACACTTTTGCTAAAAACTGATCTATGGTGTTAAAAGCTGGTAAACAAGTATAATCACTACACAAATAAAAAAATACCCCAGTACCCCCAAATTGCTTTCCTTTCAATAACGGAAACTCCCCGGAATTAGTTTCAGCAGCCTGGATTATTTTATTAGGTATGTATTTTCTGTTTATTGGATACAGATACCGGCCGGCCTGTTGCCCGGTCACCACAATTTCCTTAAAACCAATCACTTCCCTCTGTAATACTGCCGCCCATACCCCAAAGGAACTAGGATGCTTCTCAACGGCATTCCGGAGGGATCCAAGCATTTTCCTGGCCCTTTTTGCCCATTCGCTCCGGTCGAACAGTATGGCCAGGTATTGCAGGTTTTCGGCCATTACTGCATTTCCGCTGGGGGTGGCCCCATCATACACTTCTTTTTTCCGAATGATGAGGTCATGCTGAAAATCGGGGGTATAGAAAAAGAAGCCGGTGGCCGCTTCGCTGAAATGATCCGATACCAGGCTGGTCAGCTCCCTTGCCTTCAGCAGATAACCTGCGTCTCCGGTTACTTCCTGTAAATGAATATATGCCTGAATTAAACCGGCATAGTCGTCGAGAAAAGCGGGTATTTTGGCTACCCCGGCTTTATACGTATGATACCAGAAACCGGTTTCCGGGTCTTTCAGCCTGCTTTCCAGGAATAGTATGTTATTGACCGCCAACCGGAGATAAGCCGCTTCTCCTGTCGCAGCACAGGCTTTACAACAGGCGGTTACCATCATGGCGTTCCAGCCAAGAAGCACTTTATCGTCCAGCAACGGCCTGGTTCTTTTTGCCCTTACCGCCATCAGTTGGTTTTTGCAATGGCGCAGGCGCTCCTGCTCTTCGGGTTCCGGATAACGGCTTGCCCGGAGTATATTGGTGGCAGGTTCCTCCTGCCGGCCCTCGTGCCAGTTTCCTTCGGATGCTACCTGATAAAATGCATTGAAGAATTCAGCATCCTGTTGCAATACATCATTCAGCTCCGACTTCGTCCAGGTATAGAACTTCCCCTCCACCCCTTCACTGTCGGCATCCAGAGCGCTGTAAAATCCATGCTCATCATTCTTCATTTCCCGTACAATGAAATCCATGGTTTGCATAATTGCATTTTTATAATGCGGATTACCCGTTACCTGATAAGCCTCTGATATCGCCATCAGCAACAGCGCATTATCGTAGAGCATTTTTTCAAAATGCGGAACATGCCACTGCCCATCAGTGCTGTACCGGGCAAAACCTCCTCCCACCTGATCATAGATTCCGCCCTGTATCATCTTATCGAGGCTCAGCAAAGCCTGCTGCAGGGCGGCCTGATCGCCGGTGAAATGATGGTGGCGCAACAGATAAATAATACTGAAGCTCTGCGGAAATTTAGGGGCGGCTCCGAACCCTCCGTCCTTTGTATCTGCCTGTTGCAAGATCTGCCGGGCTACCTGATCCAGGGTTTCTTTTGAATAGAAAGGTTCCTGCGTTGCTTCCTCCGGCTGTGCCAACCCAAATGCATTGCTCTTGTTTAAATGCCCGATCAGGTTCTGCGCCTGTTCTTCTACCGCGGTTTTCCGTTCCCGGTATGCTTTACGAACCCCATCCAGTACTTCCATCCAGGAAGAACGGTTCTGCATTTTTTGCGAAGGAAAATAAGTGCCCCCGTAAAATGGTTGCTTTTCCGGCGTAAGAAATACATTGAGCGGCCACCCTCCACTTCCGGTCATTGCCTGTACGGCGTCCATATAAATATGATCCAGATCCGGCCTTTCTTCCCGGTCAATTTTGATATTGATGAAATATTCATTCATGAATGCGGCTGTTGCTTCATCTTCAAAGCTTTCCCGCTCCATTACATGGCACCAGTGACAGGCTGCATATCCGATACTTACCAGGATCGGCTTGTCTTCGATCCTGGCACGGTTCAGTGCCTCTTCGCCCCAGGGGTACCAGTTCACCGGGTTATATGCATGCTGCTGCAGATAGGGACTGGTTTCCTGTAACAGCCTGTTGCCTTTGTGTTTTTCCATAAATCTGATCAAATAAAAACCCCTCAACAGAGGGGTTTGTTCATCAAATATATCTTTTAAATACAACTATTTTTTAGCAGCTTTTGCTACAGATTTTGTGGCACTCTTAACCGTTGTTTTAATACTGCAGAAGTAATGATCAAGCGCTGCTACCATACTGGGTCTTTGTGGGGCGGGAACTTTAATTTCGAGTGTAAAACCGGCTTCTTCCACAGCCCTGGAAGTATTGCTTCCAAATGACGCAATGACAATATTCTTCTGTTCAAAGTCCGGGTAATTATCCAACAAACTCTTTACACCACTTGGTGTAAAGAAACAGATTACGTGATACTGATACAACTCCATTGCCGGCTTAATATCGTTACTGATCGTTCTGTACATGAAAGCCAACTGGAATTCACATTTATTATTCTTTAACCAGCTTACGATCTCGTTATCCTGCTGATTTTCGCTGCATACGTACAGGAACTTCTCAGACTCGCGGTGTTTGTTGATTACATCAAACAAACTTTTGTTGGTGCCATCTGCTCCGTAGAACACTTTTCTCTTTCTGTAGAGAATAAACTTTTGCAGATACAGTGCAACTGCTTCAGTGATGCAAAAATATTTGGTATCCTGCCCAATGGTTACTTTCATTTCTTCGCTCATGCGGAAGAAATGATCAATGGCATTTCTGCTGGTGAAGATAATGGCAGTATATTGTCCTATATCGATCTTCTGCTTTCGGAACTCGCGCGCAGGTATCCCCTCAAGTACAATAAAGGGATGAAAAACCAATTCCACATCGTGCTTTTTCTCCAGATCAAAGTAAGGCGACTTATCATTTTCTGGTCTGGGCTGAGAAATCAGAATTTTTTTACTTGTCTTTGAAGCCGCTGATTGTGTAACCCCGTGTTTGATCATACTGCTCTGTCTAATAATTTTGCAAATGTAAAAAATCAGCCGATATAATTAACCAATAGCTTGTAAATGAGTACCATTGGCAAAATCTCAACAGCACAAAGGTATAGGAAAAAATGAAATGCGTTGATTTTCAGCCCGGTTCGGAGCGAACCGAAAGACACAAGGTAACGGTATAATAACAAAAGCGCCACTACGCCAAGGCTCAATGTTGTAACTACAGACATCATATACTCCTCACCAAAAGCCATGAATACACTAAAGGGGATCAGCAATATGCCCAGTATGCGGTTTATCATGGATACCAGGAATATATAGCCATGGGCCACTTCTTTGTTATTGAACACCCATCCCGCAAACAACAGAAAAAGATACTTACCCGTATAGATGGTCAGCAATACCGCGGTTACATAGGCATAAAATGTCCAGAAGGGCAATTGTGACCATCCCTTTTCAATCATTAACAGGGATATAAACAATCCTGCAGAAATAATAAAAAGTAAGTTGATCAGCAGGGATGCAAGGGTGTCCTGAAGCAATTGCTCCCTGGTTTGTTTCTGTCGGAGGGATGTTTGGAAAAACAACAAAAAGAGATTCCTGAAATACTTGGGAAACACCATTTTAACAAATGCCAGCAGTGTGATGATTCCGTACAGCAGGTAGAACAAATAGTCTTTGGTTTCCCTGGTTCTGTAATCCACCACCATATAGGCCGGCGCCTTTGTCATGGGCAACCAGGGATGGGCCATATAGCGCTGGTAGCTGGCGGTATCTATGACCGCTTGTACCGGAATCACAACGGGCTTCCTGATCGTGTCGGCTCCGGCAATACTATCGCGTAAAAGAGTGTCTGCAACCGTTTTTTGCAGGCTGTCCGCCTGTTGCAGAACCGCAGTCACCGTGCTGTTTGCCGGTCTGCCGCGACGGGTTGATCCTGTATCTTTTTTATCCAGGCTATCACTTTGCGCAAAAAGCATAAGTGTAGTTGAACTGAAAATCAGGATAAAAAAAATGCTGCGCAGGAATCTCATCGCCCCAAAAATATTGAATGCCAACGATTAATTGTTACAGAACCCGGAACAATACTAATTTTAATCTTTATTTATTTCTATGGCCGGCATCTATATTCACATCCCTTTTTGCAAAAAAGCCTGCAATTATTGCAATTTTCATTTTTCGGTGAACAAACAGTCCATGCCTCAAATGATCGATGCAATTCTTACAGAAACCAGGCTGCAGAAGGATTACCTGACCGGACCGGTCGAAACCATCTACTTCGGCGGGGGAACACCCTCCCTGCTTTCGGAAGAACAGTTAAACAGGATGCTCAACAGCCTGTACAAATATTTTACTGTTTCGGACAAGGCGGAAATAACCCTTGAAGCCAATCCAGACGACATCACTCCCGCCGGTTTACAGGAATGGAAAGCCGCGGGAATCAACCGGTTGAGCATCGGAATCCAGTCTTTTTTTGAAGCAGATCTTACATGGATGGGAAGAGCGCACAATGCAGAACAGGCCCTGCGTTGCATAACGCTTGCACAGGCCGCAGGATTCAACAACCTGTCCATTGACCTTATTTACGGGGGACCAACGCTTTCTGAGGAGCATTGGATACAGAATCTGCAAACAGCCATCCAACTGAAAGTTCCTCATCTTTCCTGTTATGCATTAACGGTAGAACCCAAAACCATCCTGGCTAAAAAAATCAGCGACCGGCAACTGGAGGAAGTGGATCCGGAGAAACAAGCCCTGCATTTTAACCTACTGATGGAATCCACCGGCACCGCGGGTTATGAGCACTACGAAATTTCCAATTTTGCATTGCCTGGTTTCAGAAGCAGGCACAATTCCAGCTATTGGTCGGGCAGTCATTATCTGGGCCTGGGACCTGCCGCCCATTCGTTTAACGGGATAAGCAGGCAATGGAATATTGCCAACAACAGTTTATACATTACCTCTCTTTACCGGGAGATTGTTCCCGCCGAAAGTGAAACACTGACTACGGAACAGCGCATGAATGAATATATCATGACTGCATTACGTACTTCTGAAGGGCTGAACCTGAAACACCTGGCTGCAATCGGCCATAAAACTATCGCAGCTAAAGTGCTGAAGGAAGCGGGCCATTTCATTGCGCAGGGTACGCTCGTTCACAGTGGTGATTTCCTGATCATCACCCCTAAGGGCAGGTTTTATGCAGACGGGATTGCCGCTGAATTGTTTCAACTCTAAGAAAGATAACCCTCAATTTTCTTGAATCCTTCCGCTACCGGCAGATGTTCCCAAAGCATTTCATACACTACTGATGCAATCGGGATATTCGCCTTTACAGTACTTTCATTGGTTTTATGAATACACTTAGTTGCGTTATATCCCTCTGCCACCATATTCAACTCCAGGGTTGCCGCCTGAACGGAATATCCCTTTCCGAGCATATTGCCGAATGTGCGGTTCCGGCTGTACAACGAATAGCAGGTTACCAACAAGTCTCCCAGGTATACCGATGCGGTATAGTTCTGCCGGCTCAACTGTGCTCCGCTGTCGGCTCCTGAAATCATTCGCAGGAAACCGGCCATTTCATTGGCACAAGCGGCAATATATACGCTCTGAAAATTATCACCGTATTCCAGGCCGTGGGCAATACCGGCACCCAATGCATAAATGTTTTTCAATACAGCGGCATACTGCACCCCGATTACATCCGTATTTACAACCGTATTGATGTAATCGGTTTTAAAGTAGCCTGCAATGTCTTTGACCTGTTCTTCGTCCTTTCCTGAAAAAGTGAGGTAAGATAATTTTTCCGAAGCCACTTCCTCTGCATGGCAGGGTCCGAGTAGTGTGTAATAGCTGCTTATCGGAAAGCTCACCCGATCTGCCATATACTCATGCAACAACTGATTGGATACAGGAAGAATGCCTTTTACAGCGGAAACAATCTTCTTGTCTCTCCAGGCCTCTTTGGGCAGAAGCCCTATTACCTCCTCCACAAAGGCAGAAGGAATAGCCACTACCAATACATCAGACTGGGCTACCACCTCTTCCAGCCGGTCGTTCAACAACAATTGCGACAGGTTGAAATAGGCGCCGCTGAGGTAGCGTGGATTGTGCCTCCTTTTCTGTATATACTGTATGCTATCTCCGTTCCGTACCCACCAGTTAATGGTGTTGCCATTATCCGTTAAAATTTTGGCAATTGCAGTTGCCCAGCTTCCACTACCTAATATCCCAAACTTCATATGGCTTATTATTCTGGGGGCAAACTTACACAAAAACTCCATAGCCAATGATTCCTGGCAATTGACGCCGGATGAACCACTTACTATGGAGTTGTGCTAAAGGGGGATATGCTATTTCTTCTTCTCCTCAAAAAGCTTTTCCTTGGCCACTACGGTAACCAGGTTCCCGTCTTTCAGGGATTTACTTACGATGGAGTAAGGACCGGTAATGACCATATCTCCGGCCTTCAGCCCACCCAGGATCTCAATATAATTCAGGTCCTGAATTCCTGTTCTCACGCTTACTTTTTTTACGGTATTGTCTTTCTGCAATACAAATACCACTTCATGGATGCTATCATCCGAGCTTACGGATTTGGGTGCATCTGTAGTGGTGGTTTCAGGAGCTTTGTCTGATTTCTTATCCGCTGTTTTTGCAGAGGAGCTGTCGCTTGCATCCCTTGTAGTTACGGCATTTAACGGAACAGACAATACATTCTGCTTGCTTCTCGTTTGAATATCGGCACTGGCTGTCATACCGGGTCTGAAGGGGAATCCTCTTCCGGTAACAATCAGGTCTTTATAATCGTTGGGCAATAAACGGATATGCACTTTGTAGTTGGTTACCTCCGCACTCGCAACAGATGTACTTACTGAACTGGTGGACGGGTTGGCAATTTTATATACCAGGCCCTTGAATTTACGGTTGGTATAGGCATCTACTTCCACAATGGCTGTATCTCCCAATTTCACTTTTGGAATATCATTCTCACCTACATCCACACGCACTTCAATACTGCGCATATCTGCTACCCGCATCATTTCCGTACCCACATTAAAACTGTTACCTGCCACACGCTCGCCCTTCTTCACGGCCATCAAACTGATCACGCCATCCATCGGGGAGGTGATCACGGTTCTGCTAACATCCTTGTCGGCCCTGTTCAACTGAGCCTGTACGCTCTGAACGGCTGCCTGGGCACTCTTGATACCCTCAGTAGCCGCATTATAATTGGCCTTTGCACTTTTATACGCCTGCTCTGCCTGTTCAAATTCCAGGCGGCTGGTCACTTTTTCATTATACAATTTTTTCTGGCGGTTGTACTGTGCTTCCGTCTGGTCCAGGGTTGCTTTGAGTGAAGCCAGTTGTGCAGTTGAATTGCTCACCTGCGCTTTTTGCTGGTTCACGGTTGCCTGCGCCTGGTCCCTGGTAGAATTCAACAGGTCTGCATAAATTCTTGCAAGCACCTGTCCCTTTCTTACACTATCGCCTTCGTTCACCGTCAGTTCAACTATTTCACCACTTACATCCGGGCTGATCTTCACTTCCACTTCGGGATATACTTTACCACTGGCATTCACCGTTTCGATGATGGTACGCTGTTCTGCTTTTTCTGCAGATACGGTAATGCCTTCTTCTTTTCCGATTACGCCGGCCTTTTTCAAACCAATCACCAATGCGATCAGTACAACCAGTCCAACAATAATCCAAATCAATTTCTTACTCATAACAGTTATTTTCGGTTTTTGCCAACTTGTTGCGGCTATAATTTAATGCCCTGACCTTTATAAAATTCAAGGAGTTTTATGCGAAATATATATTCAAACTGATTGTTCAGCCTGTCCAGTTTTGCTTTCAGCAGGTTATTCTGATTGGTAATCAGATCCAGTGTATTGGATAACCCGGCTTCATACCTTTTTGCAGCAAAATCATACGCTTTCTGAGAGGCTTCCACAGATTTCTGACTGGCATTATAGCGCAACATTGCTACCCTGGCATTCGTAAAAGACTGATAGATATTCTGCTGCAGGGTAAGATCGGCCTGCTGTTTGTTATTTTCGGTTGTCTGGAGATTCAGTTTAGCTCTCTGGTAGCCCAGTTTCGCAGTTCCATTGCTGAAAATCGGAACGGTCAACTGCAGCCCTATACTCTGACGGAAGTTCTGGTCCATCTGCGTTCCCCATCCGCTCCACATTCCACCAAAAGATCTTTTCTGAGACAGAATCTGAATATCCGGCTGATAAACCTGGTAGGTTACATTATTCACCGTTACGAAATTGGTGGTTGGTTTAGACCCCAGCACATTGGCGCCGGTAATTTCTGTGGCTGAATTGGCAAAGTTGGAGCCCAATGTGCCAAAGGCAGAAAGGGTTGGATAAAAGGCAGCCCTTGCACGTTTTACAGACTCGTCCGCAGCCTTTAACTTGAATGCATTGACTTTCTGCAAGGGTTGTGCGTTCAGTGCTACCTGGTACAAGCCGACAGGTTCCAAGTCGGCGAGCGGCTGCAGGGAGATGCTCGCCACCGCCGGAATCTCCACCTCAAACGGCGTGGCCATATCCAGGCTGATGGCCGCTTTCAACTGGATCAATGCCTGCGAAAAACTAGCCTGGGCATTTACCAGCGTAGTGGTATCCCTGGCCAGTTGCGCTTCAATTTCTGCAGCACTTAATTCAGGCAGGGTTCCTGCATCCACTTTTTTACGGGTAAAACCCAACTGAAATTTGGTTTGTTCCAGTTGAACTTCGGCTATTTCTATCTGTTGTTTTGCAGCTACCACCTGTAAAAAATAAGTGGCAATACTCAAAGAAATATCATTGGTAATCCTTTCCACATCGGTTGCCGCTGCCTGTGCATTGAATGCGGCAATTTTCTTATCCGCCTGCAAGGCCCCCCAGTTAAAAATCTGCGCTCCTGCACTCAGGGTAGCACCCTGGAACAATAACTGGGTTGTGGTAAAGAGGTTGGTGGTAGGGTCAATGGAACGGCCCCATTGTGTTCCCAGGTTGGTGCTGAAGCCCAGATTCGGGTATTGCGCCCATTTGGCCTTATCTACATCCAGACGGGAGAGCCTCGCCTGAACATCTGCCTGCTTTACCGAAATATTGTTTTTGGCGGCATATTCTATACAACGCCTTAAGTCCCATTTGGCCGAAGGCTCCTGGGCACTGACCCCGGAAAAAAACACCCAACAGGCCAGCCCTGCAGTTAAGATTCTATTCATATACCAAAAATAACGTCATTCCGGCACGAATACCCAAAATTTAGACAGACGGAAAGGAATACCCCTCTTTTGCCTGTAAAAACTTATGAAAGGTCATTTCTCGGTTTAGCCGTGGCGAAATAGAGTAAAATGAAGGCCCCAAGCACCAATGCCCCTACCAGGGCGGTATCCGGTGTCTGAATGGCGATACTCACCCCCACAAACAGGTAATTCGCAATAAATATCAGCGGCAGAAACGGATAGAGTTTCATCTTGTAAATACCTGTTCCGTCAAGGTGCCGGGTTCTTTTACGAAGGATAAAAAGGGTTGCACTGGAGGCCACCATCCCAAAACAATCCAGAAAAATGGTAAAATTCAGGATCTTCTCGAAGGTCTGTGCAAAGAAAAGGATCACGATACAGATGGAGGCAAATACCGAGAGGGATACTACCAATACGTCATTTTGGGGGTTCTGTTTTCCGAAAATGCGCGGGAGGCTACCTTCTTCACTCATGGCATACATCACCCTCGGATTACTCATCAGTAAAGCATTTACATATGCCAGTACGCCGAAGAACAGGAAGAAAGAAAAAATATCCGCCCCGGTATTACCAAACACTTTTTGAATCAGTACATAGGCAATCTCTCTTTCGCCCTTCATCTGATCAAAACCCACAATGGTATAATAACTGAGATTGGCCAGCAGGTATAAACTGATGATGATGGCAATGCCCCAGAAGATTCCCCTGGGTATATTCTTTGCCGGATTCCTCACTTCATTGCCAAAATTGATGGTTTGCTGGTATCCCCCATAGGTGAATGAAACTGCAATCAGGCTGATTCCCAAACTCTGCAGCCAGCTCATTTGCGGAGTTGTACTTACAGCATTTACAACGGCCGGCGCATCGTATGGAAAAAACAGTGCAGCAATCAATACCAGGATCATGGTGATTTTAATCACCATCAGGATATTCTGCGCCTTTGAGCTCATCCTCAATCCACGCAGGTTGATGGCATAAAAAATAATGATGGCGATACAACTGATCAGGGCTTTGTGGGTATCGGTCCAGTTCATTCCCGGGAACAGCTTGGTAATGTACCCGCTTCCGATCAGCGCCACGCCGCTTAAGCTGGCAGCATTGCTGATCAGGATAATACAGTTGATGGCAAAAGCAATACTGGGGTGATAGGCATAAGAAAAGATTTTATAATAACCACCTGTTACCGGAAAACGGCTCCCGATTTCTGCATAAGTTAATGCACCGCAAAATGCAACGAAACCTCCCAGTATCCAGGCGGTGAAATACACCGATGGTTCTATGGCATCCTTAGCGCTGGTAGCAGCGGTTCTGAATATACCCATTCCTATGACCAGCCCTACTACGATCATCGTAAAACTGAACAGGTTGAGTTTCTGGCTTCCTTTCATCTGCTGAAAATAAGTAATTAAGTTTAAGAATCTAAGGTTGACCGATGAATGGCTGAGTACGCCCTTATTCCGGTGGAAATAAAAATAGTTATTCAGGGGTATGTTTATAAAATTAATGTGAAACTAAAAATCATGCCTTTACATTTGCCCTGTACATGGTTCACCTGCCTCAGGCAGATGATTAAAAGGGAAGTCCGGTGTAAGTCCGACACTATCCCCGTAGCTGTAATCCCGCCGCATTTTGTATGGCGAACTTTTGAGCAACTGCAACCACTGTTCCGGTTAAAGGAATGGGAAGGAGGCCCAAAAGTCGGGAAAGTCAGAAGACCTGCCAGATACAACAACATTCACGGCTTTCGGGTGAAAAGCATGGAACGTAAAGTACTGCTGCAGCGGTAGTTTATTTTTCTTCTTTTTTTTAATTTCCTGGAAGCTCATTGTTCAATCTAAAAAAACAAAACAATGAGCAAAAAATTAACGCTCTTACTAACACTGCTGGCAGGCACTGAATTGCTGGCGCAGAAAGACAGCTCGGGTACACGTGTACTCGACGAAGTAGTTGTTACCGCCAATAAGCAGGAACAAAAACAAAGCACCACCGGAAAAGTCATTTCCGTTATCTCCAGGGAACAACTGGAGAGAAGCAATGGGAAAACGGTTGCGCAGGTACTCAACGAAACAACCGGGATCACCATCAACGGAGCTTACAACAATGCCGGAACCAACCAGTCTGTATTCATGCGTGGCGCAGCTACCGGCAGAACCCTGATCCTGATGGATGGTATTCCTTTGAGCGATCCATCCATGATCAACAATGAATTTGACCTGAACCTTTTCAGTATCAACAATGTGGAACGGATTGAAGTATGCAGGGGCGCCCAGAGCACCATCTATGGCAGTGATGCAATTGCCGGTGTGATCAATATCATTACGGTAAAAGAAGGCATGAGCAAACCGGTGAATGCAAACGCCACTTTATCTGCTGGTAATCTGAATACTTTTAAGGGAAACCTACAGGTTTTTGGTAAGCTCAACAGACTTAGCTATTCATTGAGAACAGCCCGTATGAAAACGGACGGGTTCAGTACTGCGCAGGATACCGCCGGCAACAAAGGGTTCGACAAAGACGGGTACGATGGCAACTCTTCCAGCGCCAGCGCGCAATACAGGATCAGCGATCATTTTTCCGTAAAAGGATTTGCCATGTACAGCGCCAACAAGGCCGGGATCGACGAAGGCGTTTTTAAAGACGACCGGTATTATAACGCCATCAATAATGTGTTGAATACAGGCGCAGGCTTGCAGTATAAAACGCCTAAACTCAGCCTTACGGCCAACTACCAGTTCAGCCAGACCAACCGGGCGTACGAGAGAGACAGTACGGACAAAAAAGTATTCAGCTATTTTGTGCGCAACAACTACTTTGCTAAAACACAGTTTGCCGAACTCTACGCCAACATACCGTTGAACAGTACGTTCAGTCTCTTGCAGGGATTTGAGTACAGGTACGGCAGCATGAACAATCAATACTTATCTGTGAGCCCTTACGGCCCATACAGCAGTGGGTTCAACGACACCAGTTTCAGTCAGACATCCGTTTACTCTTCGCTGATGTTCAACAATAGCAAAGGACTTGCCTCCGACCTTGGGGTGCGGTATAACCATCATTCAAAATATGGAACCAATTTTACATTTACGTTCAATCCTTCTTTCAGTGTTTCAGAAAATATCCGGTTCTTTGGTAGTGTTGCCACCGGATTTAAAGCGCCATCCCTGTACCAGTTGTTTGATCAGTACAGCGGGCAGCCCGATCTGAAAGCAGAAAAAAGCACCTCTGTAGAACTGGGTGTTGCCAACACCGGAAGCCAGTTCAGCAGCAGGCTGGTCGTTTTCTACAGGAACATCAACAACGGAATTGACTACGACTATGTGCGTTACCAGTATTTCAATTTTGTGAAGCAAAATGTATTGGGCGTGGAATATGAAACCAACACCAGAATTACCGACAGGATCAACCTGAAGGCGAATTTCAGCTTTCTGTCTATCAGCGACTCCACACAAAGCAGGCAAAGTTTCAATGACACCGGATATGCTTATGGCCTGAGAAGACCCGGTATTAATATCAATGCTTCGCTGAATTATCAGCACAACGGTTTATTCATCAGCATCAGCAGCAAGTATGTAAGCAGCCGCTATGACATCAGCGGCTACAAGACGGGAGATGTATCTCTGCCCGCCTATGCAATCCTGAATGCTTATGGAGAATACAGCTTCAGCAAGCGCTATAAACTGTTTATAGATGCGCAGAATGTTACCGGTAACAGATTTTATGACCTGAGGGGATTCAATAGTATTCCTTTTGTCATCAGTTCCGGAATCAGTATCAAACTATAATCGTATGAATCAGTCACTGAAAGAGCAACTGCAACAAAAGATCAACCGGAAAACCAAACCCATCGGGGCGCTGGGCCTTCTGGAGTCCATTGCATTAAATGTGGGGCTTATTCAGGAAACCCTGTCTCCGGTAATCACCAATCCCGCCATCGTTGTGTTTGCTGCTGACCACGGCATTGCCGCCACCGGCCTGGTAAACCCCTATCCGCAGGCAGTAACGGCGCAGATGGTTTTGAACTTCACCCGGAACGGGGCAGCCATCAATGTATTTACCCGGCAAAACGATATCCGGCTGGTGGTGGTAGATGCCGGCGTGAATGCAGATTTCAGTGCAATTCCTTCCAGTGACTGGTTCATTCATGCTAAACAGGGGGCAGGTACTAAAAATTACCTGGAAGAGGATTCCATGACGGCAGAGCAGGCCCTCAATACCATTGAACAGGGCCGGAAGATTGTTGAGCAACTGGCTGCCAGGGAGTGCAATTGCATCAGTTTTGGAGAAATGGGTATCGGCAATACTTCCTCTGCCACACTGATCATGAGCGCCATAACCGGTAAAGCCATCCGGGAATGTACCGGAAGAGGTACCGGCGCAAACGATGAACAATTGAATACCAAAATTAATACCCTCGAAACTGTTTTCAGGGAACGCCGGTTGGATTTGCTTCGCAACGACCCATACCGGTTATTATCCAAAGCCGGTGGTTTTGAAATTGCCATGATGACGGGGGCCTACCTGCAAGCCTATGCAGAAAAAATGGTCATTGTAGTGGATGGATTTATTTCCACTTCCGCCCTTATGCTGGCGCATCAAATGCAACCGGAGGTACTGAACAATTGCCTTTTTGCTCATGCCAGCGGAGAACAGGGTCATGCCGGTATGCTGGAATATTTCAAAGCCGACCCCATCCTGCAACTGGGTATGCGCCTCGGCGAAGGTACCGGAGCAGCGCTGGCCATCCCGGTTATTAAAAGCGCTGTTGCGTTCCTGAATGAGATGGCTTCTTTCGATGAAGCGCAGGTTAGTTCAATTTGATTTTCTGTTACCTTAGAGCCAGTTATGAAGTACCAATGGTTGATTTTCAGAACGGCCCTGATGTTTTTCACCAGAATTCCGGTTGGTTCCAACCTTCCCTATTCCGCCAGCCTTTTACAGGCTTCCGCCAGGTACTTTAGCTGGATCGGGATATTGGTAGGTGTTGTGGGAGGCACCGTACTGGTATTTGCCAACCAGCTATTTTCCCCTGCTTTAAGCATCGCCTTTTCAATGCTGGCTACGATTCTGCTAACAGGTTCGTTTCATGAAGACGGGCTGGCCGATTGCTGCGACGCTTTTGGCGGCGGATGGACCAGCGAAAAAATCCTGACCATCATGAAAGACAGCAGGCTGGGCACATATGGGGTAATGGGCCTGATCCTTGCACTTTCCTTTAAGTTTCTGCTATTGCTGGAATTATTCAATTACTTTCCTGCAACTACCATTGCTATGGTATTGGTTGCCGGCCACAGCAGCAGCAGGTTCTTTTCCAATACCATCATGCAACAACTTCCCTATGTACAGGACATTGATTCCAGCAAGAGCAAGCCCCTAGCAGACCGGAGACTGACGAAGGGGGAAATGCTTATTTCCTTTACCGGCGCTGTTCTGCCTCTTTTGTTGCTGTATTCCGGCGACTATCTGAACCCGACCATTCTTGTGTTTACCAATACCCTCATAAACCCAACAGTTTATTTTCTATTGATTGCATTGATCCCGCCACTGATAATCCGTTTTTTTGCTGCACTTTTTTTCAAAAAATGGATTGGAGGCTATACGGGCGATTGCCTGGGCGCCACGCAACAAATTTGTGAAATTGCATTTTATATAGGATGTTTACTGTTATGGAAATTTATCTGATCAGGCACACTACCCCCAATGTAGAAAAAGGGATCTGTTACGGGCAGACCGATCTTGATGTTACCGATACATTTGAAGAAGAGGTGGAAATGATCCGCCCGCATTTACCCGAAAAGAATGTTCGTGTGTACAGCAGCCCGCTGCAACGCTGCACAAAACTGGCTACCGCATTATACCATTCCGATCTGGTTGAATGCCATGACGATTTAATGGAGCTAAACTGTGGCGACTGGGAAATGCAACAATGGAATGAAATTCCAAAATCCGAGATCCAGCCCTGGATGGATGATTTTGTAAATGTTTGCGTACCAAACGGCGAGAGTTATGTAACCCTGCATCAGCGGGTGGTGAACAAATTTGAAGCGATCAGAGAAACAGGCGAAGATGCGGTGATTG
The DNA here is from genome assembly GCA_035254545.1 of Sediminibacterium sp. Lineage (GTDB taxonomy): Bacteria > Bacteroidota > Bacteroidia > Chitinophagales > Chitinophagaceae > Sediminibacterium. Next base: position 20,278 of record DATFAP010000030.1, read on the forward strand.
TGGCGCATGGAGGCGTGTTGAGAAGTATCCTTTCGCATATCACCAACACTCCCCTGAAAGCCTCTTTCGATGTATTTACTCTTCATTACGGATGCGTGGTAAAAATTTCTATTTCAGAAAACGGGATGGAACACAGTTTGCTGTACAACTATTCCCGCCAGGGAAAGGAATGGCACCGGCCAACTAATGCCTAAGATTACTATCTTTAACAAAACGCCCAAATATGGAATTTCATCTGGACGAACTTTTAACCGTAACCTTTACCCTTTTTGCCGTAGTGGACATATTGGGATCCATTCCCCTGTTGATTTCACTAAAGGAGAAAATGGGCGGGATCCGCTCTTTTCAGGCAACTGCCGTATCCGGTGGCCTAATGATCCTTTTCCTGTTTGCGGGTAAGCCCTTCCTGAAAATTCTGGGCCTGGATGTTCGATCTTTCGCCGTAGGTGGTTCCATTGTCATTTTTTTGCTGGGGCTCGAAATGGTATTGGGCCATGAAATATTTAAGGGGGACGCCAATGCCAAATCGGGCACAGTTGTTCCGATTGCATTCCCGATTATTGCCGGTAGCGGAACCCTCACCACCATCATGTCTTTGAAGGCCAACTTTGATGAACTGTATATACTTGCAGGTATCCTGATCAACCTGTTGGTGGTTTATATAACCCTTAAGTCGCTGAGTCATATTCAGAAAGCGCTCGGAGAATCCGGATTGCTGGCTGTAAGAAAGTTCTTTGGTGTAATCCTGATCGCGATTGCCGTGAAGATTTTCAGCACCAACATTTCTGCATTCGGAAAATAAGCCTATGCAAATTACAAAACCTTTAGCCGCCTCCTTCCGGTTTATCCGGTGCAATGGGGAAGTGCTTTGCTGGAGCCTTGCCATGCTGGTATTGTTTTTTCTTCCGGAAACCGAGGGCCCTTCACTCTGCGCTTTTAAGGCAATAGGGATCAATTCCTGTCCGGGGTGCGGTATTGGCCATTCCATGCATGATGCATTAAGATTGCAGTTCAGGGAGTCCTTTCAACACCATCCATTGGGGATTTTCGCTATTATCATTATATTTAACAGGATAAGAACGCTCCTCTTTTCCATAAAAACAACCACATGAAGCCAAACCTGATGAACCTGATCCCGGCACTTGAAGGTGAAGAACTGGTCTATCTCCAGCATCTTACCAAGGATCTTTCTGAAACACAATTACAGAACTTCATTGCCATTTATAACGGCAAAAGAAGGAAAACAGATCAGATATTACTGGGCTGTATTCTGGGCTTTGTAGCAGTGGGAGGTGTTCAGCGCTTTATGGTTGGTCAAACCGGAATGGGCTTGTTGTATTTATTTACAGGCGGCCTATGTTTGATCGGCACCATCGTAGATACCATCAACCACAAAAAACTCACTTTCGAATACAATCAGCAAATGGCCAAAGAATCAGCAGCCATGGCTTATTCATTCAACTAGCCTGCATTTAAGCGCAAACACTTGTTACACATGGCCTACCAGAGTATGGCATACAAAGCCGCGATGATTCCGAGCAGGATCAACACACCGGCTGCAAACGCCGGATGCAGCTTAAACATGCTCCGGTCGATCTCCAGTCCGTGGGTACGCACTCCTTTTCTTTGCTCTATGGTACTGATGATCCACATGCCCGCAATACAAATGGCAAATACAAATCCCATCCGGTCGAGGAAAGGAATTTCATAAATACCATGCGGATTGGGTATAGCAAAACCAGTAGAAGCAAGGCAAGACAAGTCAACGATTCCGGGTAAAACTTTAAAGAGCAATGAAAGTACAAAGCCGCCGATGGTTGCAAACAGCGCCGCATTGGAAGTGGTTTTCTTCCAGAAAAAACCCAGGAAGAACATGGCAAATACGCCCGGAGAAACAAACCCGGTGTACTCCTGAATATACTGGAAGCCACCTTTCTGATCAATCCCCATAAACGGCGCCACAGCCATTGCCAGCACCATTGAAACAACAATGGCGATACGGCCTACCCGAACCAGTTGTTGTTCTGTTGCGGCGTCATTCACCTTCTTCTTATAAATATCCAGGGTAAAAATGGTAGCGATGCTATTGGCTTTTCCTGCCAGCGAAGCCACTACTGCAGCCGTAAGTGCGGCAAAAGAAAGCCCCTTCAACCCCACCGGTAAAAGGTTCAACAATACAGGATAAGCCCTGTCGGGATTCACTTCTCCGTTCTGCAGCATTTCTGTTTGAAAATAGCCCTGCTGGTACAATACATATGCCGCTATTCCGGGTAATACCACAATAACCGGCATCAGCAATTTCAAAAAACCTGCGAACAACAATCCATTCCGCGCGGTTTTCAAATCGGCGCCCAATGCACGTTGGGTAATGTATTGATTGCAACCCCAATAATTCAGGTTGGCAATCCAGAGTCCGCCAAGCAATACGGTTAACCCGGGAAGGTCCATGTAAGAGGGATTGTCTCTTTTAAAAATCATGTGAAAATGATCATCGGCCTTTTCAGTTAATATAGAAAAGCCGTTCAATACCCCGCTTGTTCCGTTGTGATCCGCCACCAGGTTCAGTGCTATATAAGTTGCAGCCAATCCACCCAGGATCAGGAAGAACACCTGTATCACATCGGTATAGCCGATTACTTTCATGCCTCCCAGTGTAATCAGAATGGCAAAGAAAGCCAGGCCGGTCATGCAGAGTGTAAAAGAGAAACCGGAGATACTGCTGATGGCCAGAGCCCCAAGGAATAAGATGGAAGTAAGATTTACAAATACATACAACAGCAACCAGAACACCGCCATGATCATGGCTACCGTGGAATTATACCTCACCTGCAGAAACTGCGGCATGGTAAAGATTTTATTTTTCAGGTAAACCGGCATGAAGAAGATGGCCACTACAATCAATGAAACGGCTGCCATCCACTCATAGCTGGCAATGGCAAGCCCCATTTTGAATCCGCTTCCGCTCATTCCTATGAACTGCTCCGTAGATATGTTGGAAGCAATCAATGAAGCGCCGATGGCCCACCAGGTAAGCGAACCCTCTGCCAGGAAATAATCTGTAGAACTGGCAGACTTCGATTTTTTTTGCTGGTACACCCACCAGCCATAACCGGCAACAATAACGAAATAACACAGGAATACAATGTAATCGGCAGGCTGTAATGATTGCATAGAAATCGTTTGTGCGTACCCGGTCAGTGATCAACCCGACCACTGCCATCAGCAGCAGAAACAAGATAGTAATTCAATGGCAAATTCGTGTCCCGCTCATAAGAAATTTGAACGGTATTGATCAGTTCATCCAGCCGGGCCGCTTCCACTAAATTGAGTGTGCATCCTCCGAAACCACCTCCCATCATGCGGGCGCCAATAACGCCAGGGCTGTTTTTTGCAAGGCTAACCAACAAATCCAGTTCCCTGCAACTCACTTCATAATCCTGCGAAAGGCCGGTATGTGTTTGATACATCAGTTGGCCGAGTGCATTCAGATCTCCGGCCTCCAGCGCCCTGCAGGCGGCCTCTACCCTTTGAATCTCCTTTACCACATATGCACATCGCTTATATATCAACGGGTTTTTGGGAAAAACAAATTTCTCAAGCATATCAATGTCAGCATCTCTGAGTGTTTGAACATGCGGCATTTGATCTGCGATCCATTGCACGCCCTGTTCGCATTGCTGCCTGCGCTCATTGTAAGCAGTGGCGGCCAGGCTGTGTTTTACATTGGTATCAAATAAAATCATTGCATAGCTCCTTAACTGAAAAGGAATGTATTCATATGCCAATGACCGGCAGTCCAGTTTAATCAGGTGGTTGCGCCTGCCCATCATACTGGCAAACTGATCCATGATGCCGCATTGAACACCGGCAAATTCATGTTCAGCCTTTTGCGCCAGATGCACCAACTGCAGCCGGTCCAGTCCGCAATGAAAACATTCATTCAGTGCAAATGCAACTGCACACTCAATGGCTGCTGAAGAAGACAGGCCGGCCCCAATCGGAACATCACTGTACAGCACCATATTAAATCCTTTTATGGGGAACCCCATTCTGATAAATTGTTCCGCAACGCCCGCTATATAATTGGACCAGGCACCTGGTTGAGGGGAGAGACCGGTCAACTGTACAACAACCAGTTCCTGCATCGAAACCGCATACAGATGAAGCGCGTTGTCTTCCCTGGGACCGATGGCAATATAGGCGGCCTGCTCAATGGCGGCGGGCAAAACAAATCCCTGATTGTAGTCGGTATGTTCGCCAATGATATTAATCCGCCCCGGAGAACGGTAAAGCATGGGCGCTTTCTGAAACAGATCAGTGAATTGTTGTTTAACGGCGGCTATCATAGGCGCTAAAAATAAGCATTCCCGGAAGTGGTTAGCGCCTCCAACCTGGTGTTTTGGTATCAAAAAACAATAATAACATTATTTTAATATTAAAAATATTTATATTTGTTTGCCTGAAATTAAACTGCTTGAACAGAAACTGCCAGATCATCGATCCCATCAAATGCATATTAGCATGCCTGTTGGTCTTGTCTTCCTGCCAGAGCCTGAATGCTCAAAAGGCCGGAATAAAAGGAGTAGTTACAGACAGTTCTGCATATAAAAACCTTCAGTATGCCATCATTGCAATACTCAGCAAAGAAGATTCCACACTTGTTACCACTGTCAGAAGTTCTGCCAAAGGAACTTTTTCAATTGATAAACTAAAGGCCGGCAGGTATTTTGCCCTGATCACATATCCCAATATGGCCGATTTTATCACCGACCTCAATCTGGGCGACACAGGAATAGCTGATATTGGGAAAATTGTGATGACCTCCCGGTATCATCTCTTACAGGAAGTGATTGTGCAATCGGGCCGGGCCATCAGAATGAAAGGGGATACGCTGGAGTTCAGGGCAGATAGTTTTAAAGTGGCTGATGGCGCCAATGTTGAGGAACTGCTCCGGCGCTTACCCGGCATTGAGATCGGAAAAGATGGGAAAATCAGGGCCCAGGGAAAAGATGTAACGAAAGTATTGGTAGACGGAGACGAATTTTTCAGTGACGACCCCACGCTCGCCACTCAATACCTGCAGGCCAAATCGGTTGATAAGGTACAGGTTTTTGACAAGAAAAGCGATCAGGCCGTTTTTTCCGGGGTGGACGATGGTGTTCGTAATAAAACAATTAATATTCAACTAAAGGAAAACAGTAAGAACGGCTTTTTTGGCAAAATCTCACCCGGCACTGATGGAAAAAGTTTTTACAACAATGAGGGGATGTTCAACCTGTTCAGGAAGAAAGAAAAAATATCGGCCTTCGGTATCGTTTCCAACACAGGTAGTACCGGCCTTTCCAGTCAGGACAGATCCCAGTACATCACCAATATCAATAATCAGATAGAAGATGAAACAGGGAAGCTGATTGGTTCAAACATAGAGAACTCAGAGCGCTATTACGGAAGTGGTTTGCCGTCCAGTGTATATAGCGGTGCCCAATACGCCAACAAATGGCTGGACAACAAAAGGAATATCAATTTCAACTACCGGTTGAATCAGTTGCAAACAAATGGCTGGCAGAACAATATCTACAGCCAGTTACTTCCCGACAGCAGCCTTCGTTTAGGAAAAAGTAATAATACAAGCAGCGCTTACAGCATGCAGCACCTGATCAATGGCTACTATGATCTGGTACTGGATTCTTTTTCAACCATGAAAATAAGTGTGCAGGGGCAAAAGCAAAACAGGACAGGTGAAACGGAAAGTTATTCCGAATCAAAAGACAGTTACGGAAAACTATTAAACAAAAGCACCCAGCTTAACCAGACCAACGGGCAGAACAATTATTTCAACAGCAGTATGATGTTTCAACGCAGGTTCAGAAAAAAAGGTAGGAATATTGCTGTGATTTTGCTACAAAGCTATACCGGTGGAGAATCTGAAAAGCGAACAGAAGCGTTGAGTTTCTATTATAATACAGTCACTCAGAATGCAATCGAAGACAGCCTGAATCAGAAACAACTGAATAAAATGCATACATCGTCTGTTGCAGCAAGGGTAACTTATACAGAGCCCATAGGCCGGGACCTCTATTTAACCGCTGAATACAGTTGGCGCCACACCAACAGCGACAAAGACAGGGAGGTATTGAATAAAGGGGTCGGTGGCAATTATGACAAACTGATAGACACACTCAGTAATAGCTATACCTATAATATCACCACACAGCTTCCGGGTTTAACACTTAGATATAACCCGAAAAAACTCATTTTATCCGCAGGGGGAAAGCTCGGCTTTACCTCTTTTGAACAAATCAACAGAGATATCCATATCAGTACAAAAAGGCAATTTATCAATCTCTTTCCGCAGGTGCAGGCCAACTATAATTTTTCACCTACAAAAACACTCAACTTCAACTATTCTGGCAGAACGGAGCAGCCATCCATCGAGCAATTACAACCGCTTCGGGAAAACAGCAACCCGCTTTCCATTACCATTGGCAACCCGGATTTACAACCCTCCTTTAGCCATAGAATGAGTTTGAACTTTAATGATTTCAGGATGGCCGCATATTCGTCTCTGAACATCAATCTTAGCTGGTCACAAACACAGAATAGTATTATCGGCAGCCAGACAATAGATCAATTCAATAAAAGCACCACCCAGTATATCAACAGGAACGGGCTGCCGGGATTCTTTGGGTATATCGGTTATTCCCGAAGGCTAGGCAAGGTTTCGGTTAATGCTTCTACCACTATAGGCTTCAATGTAAATATAAACAGCTACGGATACATCAGGATGCTGAATGGAACCGAAATAAAGACACGTCAGCACAGTATTTCAGCAGGGCCCCGCATTTCTTTTTATAAATTAAAACAGATTTCATTCAGCTATAACTCCAATATCAGTTTTACTAAAAGCAATTCTGATGGAGGCAATATCGGGAATAACTACAACTGGCAGCACAATCACAACGCAAATGCCACTGTATTTCTTCCCGGGAAGATTGAACTGGCGAGCGATATAACTATGAATTTTCAGCCCGCAAACAGTTCTTTCAGCACAAGCAGACAGCAAATTAAATGGAATGCTTCGGTTACTAAAAAATTCCTGAAGAACGACAAAGCCCAGATCAGACTGGCGATATTTGATATCCTTAATCAGAATACCGGATACAACCGTTATGCGAGCGGAGGCTCAATTTCCGAAACAGCCAGTAATTATATCCCCAGGTATGCACTCTTATCATTAACCTGGAATTTTTCACGTACACTTTAACAGAAAACCATGAAATATCGACATTTGCTAATTTGTATATTGCTATTGTTTTCTGCTTTGGAAATAGCCGCTCAGGATTTTGTAACCAGGGCAAAAATTGAGTTTGAGAAAAAAATAAATATGCGGCGTTCACTTGCAGGGCAGAATATATCGCAGCAAACAAAAGACATGCTTCCGGAATTTCTTGTCAGCTATTACGACCTGATTTTTACAGAAGGGGCTTCCATTTACAAGGCAGGGCGCGACAATGATGCTGCGAACCAGCCGGTCAGACAAATGTTCTCCCAATCCAAATCAAAAAATATATATTATACCAATTTTGCAACAAGGCAGGTAGTGGTTAAGAAAGAGATCATGCAGGAGGATTTCCTTTTTGAAGACAGCATCCCCCCAATCAAGTGGAAAATAGGGCATGAAATCAGAAAAATTGCCGGATATGAATGCAGAAAAGCAATCGGGCGAATATTCGATTCCGTTTACCTGGTTGCATTTTATGCAGAAGAGCTGGTAGTGAAAGGTGGACCAGAAGGAATACAGGGGTTGCCAGGTACAATACTGGGGCTTGCGATTCCACGCTATAATATTACCTGGTTTGCCACCAAAGTGGAACTGGCCGACATTGATGAAACAGTTATTGTTCCCCCAACCATCAAAGGGAAAAAGTCAACAGGGGAAGAAACCAGAACCAGGCTTTTTAAATTATTTTCAAAGACAGATGCAAAGGACCCTGCCGCAATTGCCAACGGTTATTTAAAGTATAAGTATTTTCTGAATTGAAGAGCCGTCTCTAAAGGCAAGATAACTTCTGCAAATTCATAAAACAATTATTGTCCCGACTGTGTTTCCATACTCCTCTATGACCATCTGATGTAGGCCTTATAAGGTTGATTTTATCTAAAATAATATTCAGATACCACGGTTTTACCACTTGCTAAAAAGGTTCTGTTACTAATTTCCTCCATTTAAATTAGCCAATAAGGCAACCCCTAATGGCATTGAGTAGAAAGATTCAACCCAGGAGATAAATTCAGGACTCGTAGTTTTTGTATTCAAATTCCAAAGTTCTTGATTCACTTCTATAAAACTTTTTGAGGGCATTTTTCCTCTTAAAGCATTAAACAGCATATAATCAATAATTAGCTGAGTGCTTGGATTCGGCACATCATGCCCCATTACACTGCCATCCTTATTTAGAATAGAGTAGGTTGGATACGCTG
>DATFAP010000031.1:0-20512 GCA_035254545.1 Sediminibacterium sp.
TCAATTTCTAAGCTACCAGGACCTTTTATATTTATCGGATCATAGGTTAGCTGAATACCAGGCAAATCATTTTCTCTTATATATTTTTTCCATGAATCTACTGCTCCTTTTGCTTTGGACAGCAAACAGATCTGAATGAAAACTATATTAGTATCAGAAGCAAATAATGAAACTCTTTTTTTCCAATAAGGAATTTCAAAGGAACAAGGGGCGCAGCCAATAAACCAAAAATCAACATAACAAATTTTGCCCTTATAGGCTGAAAAGGAAATCTGTTGCTTTGCTGTGTCGATTAACTTTAAACGTTGAAAAAAATCCTTCCCTGCGTGGAAGCCAATTCTTTTTGCGTCTTCCTCTATTACCGATAGAAGCGACTTTTTTTGAGCAGTACAAAAAAGAGGAAATAAGAAAACCATGAAAAAAAATATTGGTTTAAGCATAAAAGACTGATTTACAAATTTCATATTCATGACAAGTGGTTAGATATCTTAGCCAGGATAATTAGACTACTTCTTCGCTAATGATCATCTAGTCCTTTTCGAAAACTATCATATAGCTTAATATCAAAATGTAATGTAGGCCATGTTTTTCTAAAGAAACCTGCAATTCCTGTGATAGGGGGAAATATAGGCCCTTTATTCATCGACTTAATCTAAAATAATGAATATCAACCTCTTTGGAGTTAATCAATGTTTAAAAAAAGGTTGTTGAAATATGGTCTCGCCATGACTGCCAGCTTTCGCTGCGAGGGTTTGTGGTCTCGCCAAGAATCGAACTTGGATCTGGAGCTTCGGAAACTCTTATACTATCCATTGTACTACGAGACCAATATTTGGAATGGCAAATGTAATAGAACCTGATTAATCCTGATTCAATAAAGTAAATATTTGTTCAGTATCTTCTTTTTTGCACAGTTCGGTTCCCGGATGAAGCGTTGCGGCAGTTCCTGCAGCCACCCCATACCGCAATATTTCTTTCCAGCCACGGCCTTGAGACAATGCACAGATCATGCCGGCAACCATACTGTCGCCCGCTCCTACACTGCTCAGAACCGTTACTTTAGGCGGTTTAGCCTTGTACTGCTCGTTGGCGGTAAATAACAGGGCGCCTTCAGATCCCATAGAAACCGCCATCACTTCACAGCCGCCCCCTGCAATTATTGATCGGGCAGCCGCAACAATTTCTTCCTGCGATAGCTTTTGTTTGCCATACAAACTGCCCAATTCGCCCAAATTGGGTTTAATCATATAAACACCTTCCTTCACGGCATATTTCAATGCCTCTCCTGAAGTATCTACAAATAGCTTTGCCCGCAGGTTTTTTGCAATCGCTGCCAACCGGCCAAAGAAATCGACCGGAACCCCCGGGGGTAAGCTACCGCTTGCAACAACATAAGTCACACCCTTCCGGCTGGCCGTATAATCCAGAACCGCTTTCCATTCCGCCTCGCTAACATAGGGCCCCTCCATACCAAAGCGGTATTGCAGTTTCTTTTCATCATCAAAAACCACAAAGTTCTCTCTGGTTGGTTCTTTTATGGGCAAAGAGTGTATCATTACCCCTTCTTTTAACAGAAGTTCTTCCAAAAAATTTCCGGTATAGCCCCCTGCTAAAAAAACAGCTTCCGATGCGCAACCCAGCTTATGCAAAGCCCGGGAAACATTAATACCGCCGCCGCCCGGATCCACTTCCGCAGAAACAGCACGTAACTTTTTATCAGGTACCAGTTCAGGAACAACGATGCTTTTATCCAATGCCGGATTCAGCGTGATGGTAATAATCTGTGACATTGTATTAAAATTACAGCAAATGTTTCAGCTCCCGCAGTGCGGCCGGCAAAAAAACACCGGTCGGAACACTGCTCATGATTTTGAGATCAGTGAGCAGGGAGCTTTCATTGTCGAGAAAGGCCAGCACATCTGCTGCCCTGTTCTGCCTGAAAATTCGGGCGAAAATATCGCTACCGTCCATTTTATGATGATGAAGTACATGTAACAGGATACTGTCGTACAAACGCCCTTTTGCAGCAGCAAAGCCGGCTTTTACAGGAATGGGCTTACCTTTTTTGAGGGCATCCGTAATCTGTGCTGTTCTTTTTTGAATAAACCGAAATGCATATCCGCTGCTTGCCTTTGCCTGTCCCCCCGCTATTCCAATGTATACCACGGCGCCGTCAGTTTTCGGAACAAGTGCATTTGTCATCGGGATGATACCAGATTCCTCCTGTACAATTTCGTATTGACTAATCTTGAGATATTCGGAGATATACTGTTTTAATGCCCTGTCATAAGATCCCGGACTGAGCAAGTCTTTGGTAAACAAGGTATACTCCACCAATGCCGTGGTGGCAGATGTTGGCAGCATGTACATGAATGTGGTGCCCTGCTCCTGGCTCACCCTGAAATCCATGAAGGTGGCTTTACCGGGATCAAAACAGGGCAGTTCCGTTTGAATGGTCCAGCCTTTAAAATGCTGCTGCAGATAGTACTGATGCGGTTCGGGCCGAACAGGTTCAAATAAAATACTGCTGAATACATATTCCGCATAAATGCTGCGTCCTTGTAAATTGATACCTGCCAGTGTTTTCCCATCCGCATCGCGTACTTCAGGAACCAGGCCCAGGATCGTCTCATTCAACCAATGAATATTGGAATGGCATGCTGCAGCGGATTTTACATAATTGTAAAAATCCAGTCCCCGGATCATTTTGTACGTATAGGGCCTGATGGAAAGTTCCCATGAATAACTGCCGGAGAAAAAATCCAATGCAGCCCAACGGTGATGCACAACCGGTTCAAAGATGTCCGGCTCTTTTTCCCAAAAACACCAGGTGCGGTCGTTTCGGTTTTTGGAAGATGCATCTATCACCAGTACCTTTTTTTGGGAGAAAAAAGGATCCTTTATCATCCGCATTAACAAGCTCAACCCTGCGCATCCTGCGCCCGCTATAATATAGTCATAGGACTTCCTCACGGATTAAACAGACTTCAATTTTTCGTCTCTTCGAATCTTATCCCGGTATTTTTTAGCTACCAGCAACATCCCATAGCTTTCCCCCTCTTCTTTGCCAATATGCCTGTGGTGCATTTTGTGCGCCCAGCGAATAGCCCTGATATAACGGTTATTACTGCGGGTGAATAATTTAAACCGCTGGTGTATAATAATTTCATGAACCAGAAAATAGGCTGCTCCGTACAGAGCGATACCCGCCCCTATACTAACTGATATATAGTGCTGGCTCATACTGCCCAACATGATGAGCAGCCAACTGGGTATTGCAAAAATGACAAAGAACCAGTCATTTTTCTCAAAGAAACCATCCTCTTTCTGATGATGATCTTTATGGAGTACCCATAAAAATCCATGCATCACATACCGATGCGTTAGCCAGGTAACGCCTTCCATCAGTACAAACACCAATAATGCAACAAGTAGGTAAATCATGTTAAAAATATGCGGAGTGTCAGGAAAAAAAATGTTTGTATTACCAGCAGATGCACTGCAAATGGATTGTATTTATGAAAAGAAAGTTTCCGGGAAACAGCTATGAGTGCACAACTGGTCAAAAACCAGCAGGCGTAATTGAGTGCGGGGATATCCTGTCCTTCCCATTGCCAGAAATCCAGCTTCATGGCAATGGGTTCCATCAGCCAGTCAAAGGCTGTCGCCAGTATGGCGCCATCCACAATCACAGAAAGTGTTTCCAGTGTTACATGCGGAGGAGACATATGCTCTGCAAGATATTTGGCTTTTACCCAATGGTGTAATTTCTCCATGAATACCATACAACAAAACACAATAACGAACCAGTTTACCCCAATCAGCAAGGGTACGCCCATCCATTTCATACCCAGCACAGCTCCATACGAGTAGTTGCCAAACAAAATCCCCGTCTTCACTCCAATGATTTCCGTAATCATTCCTACAGTAAAACAAATCAGGATGAAATAAAAAAAGTTCCTGTTGGGCTTTTGCTGATTCCAGACCAACAATACAGTCATCAGTAAAAGGTTCAAAGGGGTATTGCCTATAAACCACTCCTTATAAGGGGTATACAATATGCCGATCAATCCGCTCAGATGAAACAGGATAGCCAGGTAAATGCTGATATTCTTTTTGGTCAACATGAATGCCGTTGTGTTTTATAGTCTTTTGCTACCAGTTCCGCGGTAATTTTAGCACTGCTGAGGCAGAGGGGTATTCCTCCTCCCGGATGCACGCTTCCACCCACAAAATAAAGCCCCCTGATTGGTTTACTGAAATTAGGATGGCGCATAAAAGCTGCCAATCTGCTGTTGGAACTGGTTCCGTAAAGAGAACCCATATAAGACGCCGTCTTTGCTTCGATGGTTTCGGGAGTGAGAACTTCCTCTTCTTCGATCAACGTTTCAATATTCTCACCCAAAATCCTGCTTAATTTTTCAATAACCGCTTTTTTACAGGCAGTGCTGTAAGCCTGCCAGTCCTGACCGCTGTTGGCCGGGGCATTTACCATTACAAACCAATTCTCTTTTCCTTCCGGAGCCTGTAAGCCCGGCTCACATTTAGCTGTGATATTAATGTATACCGTTGGGTCGCTGTATATTTTACCGGTATTGAATAACTGATTGAATTCAGCTTTATAATCCTTTGAAAAGAAGATATTATGAAGTGCAAGCCGATCAAAACTTTTACCGATTCCCCAATAAAAAATACAGGCACTGCTGCTTCGCTCCTGCTTTAAAACCTTATCGGCCTTCCATACATCTCCCAATAAATTCCTGTAAGTAAAATAAATGTCCATATTGCTCACCACCACATCCGCCGGAATATTTTCGCCACCGGCAACTATTCCCTGCACCCTGTTCGCTGAACGGATGATGCGCTCAACCTTTTCATTAAAATGAAACCGCACACCCTTTCGAAGCGCCAGTCCGTACAAAGCATTGGTAATACTGATCATACCTCCTTTAGGATAATAGCTTCCCAGATTGTGTTCCAGGTGAGGGATCATGGTAAGCATGGCGGGCGCCTTATATGGATTGCTGCCGTTATAGGTTGCATATCGGTTGAACAACTGAACTGTTTTAGGAGAACTGAATTGCTGCTCATGCAGTTCATTCATGGATTTAAACAGATAGGATCGTCGCGTATATTTCAAGGCCGGCTTAATGTCTGAGAGGAGCAACGTGGATGGCCTATGCAGGGAATTCTGCAAAAAAAGCGTTCCGATATGGTTATAGATATCGGCTGATTGTTGTAAAAAGGAAATCGTATTCTTTTGTGGCTCTCCCAGTTTATCCTGTAATTCCTGTGCCAACGCAGTTGTATCTGCATATGCCTGAACAAAGGTTCCGTCTTCGTAAAAATAATGGCAGGATACCGGCAAACGGGTGTAAGAGAAATAACCGGCCATCTCTTCCCCGGCCAGTTCAAATAATTCGCGGATTAATTCAGGCTGTGTAAACAGGCTTGGACCGGCATCGAACTGGTAGCCGCCTAAATTGAAAGCACTCAACTTACCCCCGGGATAGCTGTTCTGTTCAAACACCTCCACATCAAAGCCCTGAACATTCAGCCGGATAGCTGCTGCAATACCGGCTATGCCGGCGCCTATTACGATTGCTTTTAGGTTTGCTGCCACCATGCTTGTACTTTTGGAAATGCGATGCGGAACCAGGCGGTAAAAAACTGTGGGTTCTTTTCTACTAATTGTTCAATTTTTTCTATAGACTGGTATGCATAATTTTCTACCTCACCCATATTGGGTACAATAGCCCCGTCATAGCGCCCTACAAATACATGATCAAATTCATGTTCCGTCAGGCCGTTCACAAAAGGAGCTTTATAAATGAAATCAAATACCTTATCCAGCTTTGTTTCAAAGCCCATCTCCTCCCTTAACCGCCTGGCTGCTGCATCGGCAACTGGTTCGCCAGGCCTTGGATGGCTGCAACAACTATTGGTCCAGAGTCCTCCGCTATGGTACTTGTTCAGGGCTCTTTGCTGCAATAGCATTTCACCCTTGCTGTTGAAGATAAAAACACTGAAAGCTCTGTGCAACAAAGCTTTCTCATGTGCTTCCATTTTCTCCATCAGGCCCAGTTCCTTGTCCTGCTCATCTACCAATACTACCTGCTCCATATCTACACTTAAAGTATTCTATAACAAATTCAACTGGCTCCGGATTCCTGCTTTTGCCAGGATGTACATTTTACCGTAATCAGGAATCCTGACTCGCTCATTCAATATACGCTGCGGTTTTATTTTTTTGATCTTTCTGAATAAAGAAAGATAATACTTATATGCAACATATACACCAAACCTTGCCTTGAGCGGCAAATGGATAATGCCTTCATAGGCCTGATCAAAATCCTGTTGAATATCCGCTTCAATCATGGCTTTGTCGTTGGGCCCAAAGTTGCTGAAATCGCAACCCGGAAAATACAATCTGTCCAGGCGCTCATAGTCTGCCTTCAGGTCTCTTAAGAAATTCACTTTCTGAAACGCCGATCCCAGGCTTCTTGCAGCAGGTTTCAGTTTTTCATAGGTTTCTTTATGACCATCGCAGAATACGGACAGGCACATGAGGCCCACTACTTCTGCACTCCCGTAAATGTACTCCTCATAACCGCTTCGGTCATACTGCTTTTTACTCAGATCCATTTCCATGCTGTGCATGAATGCATCAATCAACCGATGATCTATATTGTACTGATTAACCGTTAGCTGAAAGCTGTTCAGGATCGGGTTCAGGCTGATCTTCCGGTCTATGGCCAGATATGTTGCCTCCCGGAATTCTTTCAGCAGTACTTCCTTATCATACCCATGAAAAGTATCTACAATTTCATCCGCAAAACGAACGAAACCATAAATATTAAAAATGGGCGCCCGAAGGTCTTTGTGCAACAAACGGATAGAAGAAAAGAAGCTGGTGCTGTACTTCTCCGTTGTAATTTTGCTGCAATCCTGACTAACTTCATGAAAAATATTTAGCATAGCTGAATTTGCATTTTAAATATATAAAATGTGGGCTATCGTCCAAAAGCTTTTCCGATTTCTTTGGCAACCACCTCGCCACTGATCAGGCTGGGGGGCACTCCCGGACCCGGTACAGTAAGCTGACCGGTATAAAACAGGTTGCTGACTTTTTTACTTCTGCACGACGGCTTAAGAACACCTGTTTGCAGCAAAGTGTTCGCTAACCCGTAAGCATTTCCTTTAAAAGCGTTGTATTGGCTGATAAAGTCGCTGTAAGCAAAAGATTTTTTATAAATCACTGCATCCAGGATAGACTGGCCGGTCAGTTTCTCCATTCTACGGATAATCATTTCAAAATAATGGTCACGCAGGGCTTCCGTGTCGCCCGATAAGCCTGCCGCTACAGGAATCAACAGACAAAGATTTTCGCAACCCTCAGGAGCAACAGCAGCATCCGTCACCGAAGGAGCACTTACATAAAACAGGGGGTCGGAAGGCCACTCTTTACTGGTATAGATTTCTTTACCATGTACGGCAAAAGATGAGTCAAAAAACAAAGAATGGTGTAATACCCCTTTTAGCTTTTTATTCAATCCTACATAGTATAGGATACAGCTTGGCGCCATCACTCTTTTTTCCCAGTATGAGGAAGAATAGCTTTGGTATTCCGGATCAAGCAGCCTGGTTTCCACATGATGGTAATCCGCACCGCCAATCACCACATCCGCATCAAAATGCTGCGGATTGGATTGACCGTTGATCTGCTCCAGCGATTCCACTCCGGTTGCCTTTCCATTTTGAACAGTGATGTGCTGCACGTTCTGGTTAAAATGAAACCGCACACCCATGCTAACAGCAAGATCGTACATGGCTTTCACAATGCTGAACATGCCCTTTTCAGGATACCAGGTTCCACCCTTTATATCCGCATAGTTCATGAGGCTGTAAAGCGCCGGTGTTTTTTCAGGAAGTGCCCCGAGAAATAGTATGGGGAACTCCATTAATTCGATCAGTTTTGGGTTTTTAAAATGCCTTGCAACATGATTCTTCATGGAGTTGAATACATCCAGCTTTAATGCCCCCCTGATCAGATCCCAATCCAGGTACTCCATTACGGACTGCCCCGGCCGGTACACCAGGTCGTTGATACCAACCTTGTATTTGTATTCGGCTTCCTGCATAAACTGATCCAGCTTTTTACCACTGTCCGGTTCAATTTGTTCAAACATTGCTTTGAAAGCCTCGTAATTGGCAGGGATATCCGTAAACCCATCGGACCAGTAAACCCTGTAAGAGGGATCCAGTCTTTTAAGCGTATAAAAATCTGATACCTTTTTGCCGAACTGCCTGAAATAGCGTTCAAAAACCTCCGGCATCCAGTACCAGCTTGGTCCCATATCAAATGTAAACCCGGCCTCGGTATACTGCCTGGCCCTTCCGCCCGGCGTGGATTGCTTTTCCAGAACAGTTACCTCCCAGCCGTCTTTGGCCAAAAAACCAGCAACAGAAATGCCTGCAAATCCGCTACCGATAACGACTGCTTTTTTCTTAGAATCTTTGTACATGTGATTTTAATAACTTTCGGGCAAAGTGAATTCTACTTTTAATGGTACCTAAAGGCTCATCGAGCATTTCGGCTATTTCATGGTATTTATATCCGTCAAAATAAAGAAGAAACGGGTTCTTAAAGATCTCCGGCAGATTATGAATCGCCTGTTTCACTTCCTTTAGATGAATATTCGCAACAGCGTCATTGGTTACAGCACCCTGATTCAGATTCAGCAGATACTCGTTAGGCGTATAATCGAATATAGTGGATTGCTTGGCCTTTCTTCTGTAATTATTGATGAAAATATTTCGCATGATTGTATACAACCATGCTTTGATATTGGTACCTGCATTGTATTTATCCTTATTTGTCAGCGCCCTGAACAGGGTTTCCTGATACAAATCTTTCGCCGCTTCCTGATCTCGTGTAAGCGTAATCGCAAAGGGTTTCAAAAATTCGGCGTTGTTCAACAGCATCTGGTCAAAATTTATTGCAGCCATTTTGTTTAATTTATTATGCATCAAAACTAAACAAAATGAGTTGAAACAGCAAAATATTTGTTTAAACATTAAATATTAAACAAAACATGGGGGAGCTTAGAGTCTGGAAATGTATTCAATGACCTCAGCAAGCGATTTTTTGAGGGATACGTTGGCAGGAACCCGCTGCTTATACTGTTGAATCAGGATTCCGGAAACTACAAACTGCAGGTCCGGCATCTTATTTTGTACCTGACTCAGGAATTTTTCCAGATTAAAATTATTACCAACTGAGGTGAGGTGGGAATATAGAAAATCAGGCTTCATATGCCTGGCAATAAACTCAATGTCTTTCAGAGGGGCATTGGCGCCTACGTAAATAGTCTTAATTCCGCGGTTCTTCAAGAGAAAACTGGTGAAAAGCAAGCCCATTTCGTGGTGTTCTCCTTCGGGTAAAAAAAGCAAAACGCGGCTATCCTGATCCTGTTTTACTCGAACTGAATCAATTCCTGCAATCAGTTTCTGGCGGATCACATTGGTCACCAGGTGCTCCTGTCCGGGATTGATATGGCTGGTCAGCCAAAGGATTCCAATCCGCTCCAGAAAGGGAAAAATAATCTGTATAATGGCTTTCTCAATTCCCTTTGACGCAATATACTCATCAATCTTCTCTTCAAATTCATCCATGTTCATTTCTACCATACAACCAATCAGTTCATTGACCAGCCGTTCCTGCTGCGCCTGTACCTGAGACAGGGAAAGGATCTTCTCCTTCATCACCTCCGGTGTCATTTTATCGATGCGGGAAATTTTGAATCCGTACTTATTCAGCAGGGCAATGTTCAGTACCTTTTGCAGTTCTGCATTGGAATAATAACGGATATTGGTATCCGTCCTCTGTGGATTAAGCAAAGAATATCGCTGTTCCCAGATACGGATGGTATGGGCCTTAATACCGGAGAGGTTTTCCAGATCTTTGATGGTAAAAGCGTGCATAATAAAAAAGCTGTTCCGAATTAGAACAGCCCTATGATTAAAAAGTTCAACAAATCAAGATTATTTCAGTTTCAGCCTGCGCAGGTACTCTCCATAACCGCTTTTAGCATATTTATCCGCCAGTTCCATCAACTGCTCACGATTAATAAAACCCATCCGGTAAGCCACTTCCTCAATACACCCCACTTTCTGGCTCTGGCGCTTTTCAATGACCCGAACAAATTCGCAGGCATCGGCAAAAGAGTCAAAAGTACCGGTATCCAGCCAGGCTGTTCCCCGGTTCATGATCCCTACTTTCAGGAGTCCCTGTTCCAGGTAAACCCTGTTTACATCCGTAATTTCATATTCCCCACGGGGAGAGGGTTGAATGTTTTTGGCAATTTCCACCACACTGTTGTCGTAAAAATAGAGTCCGGGAACCGCATAGCTGGATTTTGGGTTTTTGGGTTTTTCCTCGATGGAAATGGCTTTTTGATTTTCATCAAATTCAACCACACCATACCTTTCAGGATCATTTACTTCGTAAGCAAATACAGCGGCTCCTTCCACATCATTGAAAGACTGTACCAGTTTACTGAATCCGGCTCCGTAAAAAATATTGTCTCCCAGGATCAGGCAAACCTTGTCCTTCCCTATGAATTTTTCTCCGATCACAAAAGCCTGTGCCAGACCGTTGGGTTTGTGCTGCACTTCATAGGAAAAATTACAGCCTATCTCATGACCGTTGCCCAGCAGCCTTTTGAATTGGTCTGCATCCTGTGGAGTAGTAATGAATAAAATGTCTTTGATACCCGCAAGCATCAATACAGACAAAGGATAATAAATCATCGGTTTGTCGTAAACAGGCATGAGCTGCTTACTGATTCCCTTTGTAATAGGATATAATCTTGTTCCTGAACCGCCTGCTAATATGATCCCTTTCATATATTGGATTTTGGATGATTAAAATTGAAGTGTGGGTGCAATATCTTTTAACAAGGGCAATACCCGGTCTTTGTCGGACAACAACACCGCCTCAGCATCTATTTTCCAGTCGATCCCCAAATCAGGGTCGTTGTAAATAATTCCACCTTCCGCAGCTTTATTGTAATAATTATCGCATTTATAAAAGAAGGTAGCCTCCTCACTCAATACCACAAATCCGTGCGCAAAACCACGGGGCACATAAAACTGGGTATGACTGTCTTCAGAAAGCTCAACAGCTACATGCTTTCCAAAAGTACCTGAATTATGACGAAGGTCTACTGCAATATCCAATACCTTTCCTTTCAGTACCCGAACCAGTTTTGCCTGTGCATGCTCTCCATGCTGAAAATGCAATCCCCGCAATACACCTCTTTGTGAACTGGATTGATTATCCTGTACAAAGTCTACATCCAATCCTGTCTTCTCTAAAAATGTTCTTCGGTTGAAGCTCTCAAAAAAATAACCCCTGCTATCTCCGAAAAAAGTATCATGGATAATAAAACATCCTGGCAAACTGGTCTCCTCTACGCGCATTGTTTATCTGTTGTGGTACATGGATTCATAATAGTGCTGGTAATTTCCGCTGGTAACATTTTGCAACCATTCCTGGTTATTGAGAAACCAGTCGATGGTTTCACTCAGTCCCTGCTCAAATGTAACGGTAGGTTTCCATCCCAACTCGCGGTTGATCTTACTTGCATCAATGGCATATCTTCTATCGTGGCCCGGCCTGTCCTTGATATAGGTGATCAGCTTTTCGCTGTGACCTTCTTCTCTTCCCAGCTTTTGATCCATCTGTTTGCAGAGCAGTTTTACCAAATCAATATTCTTCCATTCGTTGAAGCCTCCGATATTATAAGTTTCTCCGGTTACGCCTGTATGGAAAACCAGATCAATAGCCAATGCATGGTCTTTTACATAAAGCCAGTCCCTGGTATATAAGCCATCGCCATAAACCGGCAATGGTTTTTCCTGGATGATATTATGGATGAACAGCGGAATCAATTTCTCCGGAAAATGGTAAGGACCGTAGTTATTGGAACAGTTGGATACCACTGTTTGCATATGATAGGTTTCACCATAGGCTCTCACAAAATGGTCGGAGCTGGCTTTACTTGCCGAGTAGGGCGAGTTGGGATCGTAGGGTGTTTTCTCCGTAAAGAGTCCTGTATCGCCCAGACTTCCATACACTTCATCCGTGGAGATATGATAAAAACGGTTATTGCTGTAATCCGGTCCCCACTTAGCTCTTGCCACATTCAGCAGGTTCACGGTTCCGATAATATTGGTATAAACAAAATCCATCGGAGACACGATGGAACGATCCACATGCGATTCAGCCGCCAGATGAATAACGTCGGTTACCTGGTACTTATCAAACACTTCCTCCAATCCCTTCACGTCCAGGATATTCACTTTTTCAAAATGATAATTGGGTTTAGTATCAATATCTTTCAGGTTTTCCAGGTTACCTGCGTAAGTAAGCGCATCGAGGTTGACGATGGTATACTCAGGATATTTGTTCACAAAGAGACGAACAACATGCGAGCCAATAAAACCGGCACCGCCTGTGATCATGATTTTTTTACTCATATAAATTGAATATCGTTCTGCAAATTTATCGATTATAGGTTCCTGCCCGAAATCTGATTTAAGCGCCCCAGGGCTGATCCTTTACCAGTTCATAAACCATCTCAATGCCGGTTTTTAAATCTATTTTAGCCCTCCAGCCCGCGGCTGCAAGCTTGCTCACGTCCATCAGCTTCCTGGGTGTTCCATCGGGCCTGGTCGCATCCAGCACAATCTCTCCCTGATACCCGGTAATCTGCTGTATCAGCTCTGCCAGTTCCAGGATGGTTACATCAATGCCCGTTCCGATATTCACCAGCCCTTTTTCATTGTAGGCCTGCATCAGGTAAAGACAGGCTTCCGCCAGATCATCCACATGCAGAAATTCCCTTTTGGGTGTTCCGGTACCCCAGATCGTTACGGTAGGTGCTTTGGTTCTTTTGGCTGTTATGAATTTACGGAGCATCGCCGGTAACACATGGCTTTTCTCCAGATCATAGTTGTCGTTGGGACCGTATAGATTTGTAGGCATGGCTGAAATATAGTTGCAACCATACTGTGCACGGTAACTGTCACAGAGTTCTATGCCCGCAATTTTAGCGATTGCATAGGGCTGATTGGTTTCCTCCAGGTAGCCACTCAGCAGGTATTCTTCTTTCAAAGGCTGAGGGGCCAGTTTGGGATAAATACAGGAGGAACCGAGGAACAACAATTTTTTTACACCGTTCACATAACTCTGGTGAATGATATTGCTCTCCATCATGAGATTATCATAAATAAATTCGGCCCTGTACGTGTTGTTGGCAACGATTCCACCTACTTTAGCGGCTGCCAGAAACACATAATCCGGTTTCTCTGCTGCAAAAAAATCTGCTACTGCCTGCTGGTTTCTCAGGTCCAGTTCTGCAGAGGTCTTTTTGATGATATGGGTATAGCCTTCCTGCTCCAGCTTCCTTACAATGGCACTTCCCACCATTCCGCGGTGACCCGCCACATATATTTTATCCTGCTTATTCATGTTCCTTGTTTATCGTAAATCCGCTGTCTTTCAGCAATTGCTCTCTTTTGAACAATTCGATGTCTGCCGCCACCATTTCCCGGACTATTTCTGCCAGGGTGTATTGGGGTTGCCAGTTCAGTTTCGTCTTTGCCTTGGTGGGGTCGCCAATCAGCAGGTCCACTTCCGTTGGGCGATAGTATCGCGGATCTACTTTAATGACTTCTTTTCCAATCTCCAAATTGTATTTGCCTTCAGCGGATTTCACTTTACCAATTTCATTTTCCTCAGTTCCGCTAAACTCCAGCTCCACGCCAATCTCCGAAAATGCCATCCTTACAAAGTCCCGGATATAAGTAGTAATGCCTGTGGCCAGTACAAAATCCTCGGCCTTTTCCTGCTGCAGCATCAGCCACATTCCTTCCACATAATCCTTTGCATGGCCCCAGTCGCGCTGTGCATTCAGGTTACCCAAATACAGCGTGTCCTGCAAGCCAAGGGCTATCCTGGCAACAGCCCTGGTAATCTTTCTCGTAACAAAGGTTTCTCCCCTCAACGGAGATTCATGGTTAAACAGGATTCCGTTGCAGGCATACATATTGTAAGCCTCCCGGTAGTTAACCGTAATCCAGTATGCATACAGCTTGGCCACCGCATAAGGACTCCTGGGATAAAACGGAGTGGTTTCACTTTGGGGTACTGCCTGCACCAGGCCATATAATTCGGAAGTCGATGCCTGATAAAATTTTGTTTTGTGGCTCAGCCCCAGTAAACGGATGGCTTCCAATATTCTCAACGCACCTATCCCATCGGCATTGGCCGTATATTCCGGGGTCTCAAAACTCACGTGTACGTGGCTCATGGCACCCAGGTTATAGATCTCATCCGGTTGTACTTCCTGTATAATCCGGATCAGGTTTGTGCTATCGGTCAGGTCTCCGTAATGCAGTACCAGGTGACGGTCGGGGATATGCGGATCCTCGTAAAAACGATCAATCCGCTGGGTATTGAACAAAGAACTCCTGCGTTTAACTCCATGCACCTCATAACCTTTCTTCAACAACAATTCCGCCAGATAAGCTCCGTCCTGACCCGTAATACCTGTAATTAATGCTTTCTTCATCCTATATGAATTGTGTGATTATTCTGATGGGTTTAGCGTACAAAGTGTACCAAAAGGCTTCAGTCATTGATTCTCCAGGCCATCCGATCCCCCTTTATTGGTCAGTATTGGTTGCGGATCCAACTGGATACTGGCACCACCGGTACACATTTTCGCCATAACTTCCTGCAAATATGCAACCTTAATGCCATATCGGTATAAGAAACGCAGCATCAATTCTTAATTCCCCTCAGTAAAAGAGTCAGATTTAAGCCAATATTGCACATCAAACGATCTTTAACAAAAAAGGAGGGCATAGAAATAGGCCATAGCCAGATAAATGAATATTATCTGGCTATGGGTGTTGGGTAACGGAAAGCGAAGAATAATAATTTATTGGTATTTTCATGGCAGATAACCATTTATGCAGAACAGATACTACTCCCTGGATGTATTCAGAGGTGCCACTGTAGCACTGATGATCTTAGTGAATAACCCCGGAAGCTGGGGACATATATTCGGCCCTTTAAAACATGCACCCTGGTATGGAGTAACCCCTACCGACCTCGTATTCCCTTTCTTTCTGTTTGCAGTAGGTAATGCAATGGCATTTGTGATGCCTCGTTTTGAAAAAGCCGGCCCCGCTGAATTCTGGAAAAAAGTGATCAAGAGAACTGTTCTCATCTTTTTGATCGGGCTGTTACTGAACTGGAGTCCGTTTATCAAATGGAGCGGCGAGGAGCTGGTTGCAAAACCATGGGAGCATGTGCGGATATTAGGGGTATTACAAAGAATTGCGCTTTGTTACTTCTTTGCCTCCATCACTGTTTTTTACGGCAAAACCAAAGGGGCGTTCATAGTGAGCATGTCCATTTTACTGTTGTATTGGTTTATCTGTTTTGCCGCAGGGCAGGAAGGCGATCCATATAGCCTGGCCGGCTGGTTTGGCACCAGCATCGACATCAACCTGCTGGGAGTAACCCATATTTATAAGGGAGAGGGCGTACCGTTTGACCCGGAAGGTTTTATGAGCACACCGGCAGCCATCGTACAGGTTGTTTTCGGTTTTTTCGTAGGTCAATACATCCAGTTAAAAGGGAAGAATTTTGAAATGCTGACCAACCTGCTGATTGCAGGCATTATTCTCATCGTTACGGGCTATGTGTGGGACCTGAGTTTCCCTATCAACAAAAAAATATGGACGAGCAGTTATACCATCTATACATCTGGTCTGGCTATTTTAACATTGGGCACTTTAATTTACCTGATTGAATTCAAGGAGGTCACAGGTCGCTGGAGTAAATTCTTTGATGTATTTGGCAAGAACCCATTGTTCATTTTCGTACTCAGTGGTTTTCTGCCGAGGGTATTGGCCATGTTCAGATGGACTTCTGAAACCGATCCGGATGGCACCAAACATTATACGTCTGCACTCCCCTGGTTTTATAACAATATCTGCAAACCAATTGCACAGGACGAAAGAGTGGGATCCCTGCTTTATGCCATTACTTTGGTGGTCTTCTACTGGTTGATTGTATACATATTAGACAAAAAGAAAATCTACATCAAAGTTTAATTATTTACGGGTTCCTCACATCTACACTACCTGACTCTCCTGGCAGGATTACCGGCATAAACACCCGGCTCAGTAATATCTTTTGTAACAACAGCTCCAGCTCCAATGACCACGTCATTGCAGATACTTACCAGTAAAATAGTGGCGTTACTGCCAATGGAAACATGATGACCGATCGCTGTTTTTTGCCATTCGGTCGGATTACCCGAAGGCCCTCCTTTTTTAAAGAGATCATTCACAAACATGACGCCATGCCCAATAAAACAATCATTGCCAATAGTGACCAGTGAACAGATAAAGCTGTGCGATTGTATCCTACAGCGCTCTCCAATTACCACGGCTTTCTGAATTTCCGTAAAAGGTCCTACAAATGAATCCTTACCAATGCTGCACTCATAAAGATTACAGGGCGCTACAATCGTAACATTCTCTCCAAGCGCCACATCCCTGATCCCTGATTCAATCAATGTAAAAGCTTGTTTCATGGTAATTTATTTAGTTGGGCTCATGATTTGTTCAATGAGCCGAATGGCTGCTCTTGCCTCTTCCGGACTTGTATAATAGGGCTTGTTTTTTTTCAAATTGCCAATCAGGCTTTCGTACACTTTGTTGTGATTGCGCATGGATCCCTGATAAGCGCCATAGTCATTGGCAGGGCTATCGGTCTCTTTATACTTAATCCTGTACTTACTGATATCCTGGTATTCAAGGGTGTTCAGGTATTCGCCTCCTATTTTCACCATTCCTTTCTCTCCCAATATCGTCAGGGATCCTTCCCTGTTTTTTTCAAAAGCATTGATGGTATAATGCATGGTGCCCAGCATTCCGTTCTTCCACTCCAACAACACCACACCCGTATCTTCAAAATCAATTTCCCGCCTACCTGCGGTATTCTTCAGAACAGACTTTACCTGCTTCACCGGGCCAAATAACCAAAGCAGGAGATCTATAAAATGGCTGAACTGTGTGAAAAGGATTCCTCCGTCCAGATCCCTGGTACCATGCCAGCTATCCTTATAGTATGCGGCATTCCGGTTCCAGAAACAATTGAGCTGGATGCTGTATAATTTGCCAAGCCGATTTTCCAGCAATAGTTTCCGCACCGCCACAACCGGAGGGTTAAACCTGTTTTGCATTACAGTGAATAGCTGCCGGCCGGTTTCCTTTGCAACCCGAATCATTGTATTGGCATCCCGGAGATAGAGCGCCATGGGCTTTTCTACCAGCACATGACATCCGGTCCGCATAGCGGCTATCGCCTGTTGGCAATGCAGGCCGTTGGGTGTACAGATCACAACCACATCGAGCGTAGGTTCATTCTCCAATAATTGCTTAAACTTTGGATAAAACCGGGCCCCATGCTTTTCTGCAAACACTTTCCCTGTAGAAGGATCTACATCACAGACTGCCGCTAATTGGCCAAAACGCTTTATCTGCGTGGCATGTATCGCAGCAGCGTGTCCGCAACCAATAATGGCAAATTGAATCCTGGGCATGATTATTTAAATAAGCTGGCGGCTTTTTCGATATTCTCCGGCTTACCCACATCCAGCAACAGGGTTCCGGTATGGTCAAATGCCTGAATGGTGTAATCCGTGCAGGCATCCACATATACATCTATCATAGAAAACTTCCCTTCGCGCCTGATCGCAGAAAAAATACCTGCATTCAACACATGAATACCGCTGAACGCATAAGCGTGAATACCTGATCTGTCTTTCAGCTCCAATATAGGTCCCCGCTCTTCTCCGGTACTGTTGTTTCTCCAACCAACCATCTGCTGCTTTTCGTTGAACAACAGGCAACGGGAAGATGTACGGTTGCTGACTGCAAGCGTTGCCAAAGGTTGATGTTCCAGATGAACACCGATCATCCTGTTCAGGTCCAGGGTAGTGAGGATGTCTGCATTCATCAATACAAAATGGCTCTCCCCTTTAAAATACCAGGCTGCTTTTTGTAACCCCCCCCCCGTTTCAAGCACTGCATCTGTTTCATCGGAGATGGTGATGGCAGATCCCCATCCTTTGCTTTCTTCCACCGCTTCAACAATCTGATCTGCAAAATGATGCACATTCACAATCAATTCGGTGATGCCGAACTGTTGCAGGTAACACACATTCCGCTCCAGCAGGCTTTTACCATTCACCGGTGCCAATGCTTTGGGGTGATGATCCGTCCATGGTTTTAAACGGGAACCCAATCCTGCTGCGAGTATCATTGCTTTCATCTGCCCTGTTTATTTAACCCAATTATGACTATTGGTATGAGTGAGGTTAACTTTCAGCTTGTATTTGTTGCGCAGGTGCCTGGCGGTTTGTTCCGCAGCATACACGCTTCGGTGTTGTCCGCCGGTACAACCAAAACTGATCATGAGATGATTGAAATCTCTGCGCAGGTATTCTTCTACCGTAATGTCTATCAGATCCCAAACACTGTTCAGGAACTTACCCATTTTAGTACGCTGCTCCAGAAAATCCTGCACCGGCTTATCCTTACCCGTCAGTTTTTTGTATTCTTCGAATCTGCCGGGATTTAAAATTCCCCGCATATCAAACATAAACCCGCCGCCATTTTCTGTTTCGTCTACGGGAAGCGCTACTTTATAACTGAAACTGTTCACCTCTATCACCAATGGTGTTTGTTCATTGGCCTGCGGCACATGGAAACGTTCCATCATGTCAGGAGCAACCACCAAATGAAGCACCCGGTCAAATTCCGGCGTAACAATTCCCACACGCTGGTTATCCAGGAAAAATTTCAGGTTCTGCAGGGCCAGCGGGATACTCGACAGAAAATGTGCTTTCCGTTCAAACAAACCCCTGAACCCGTATGCACCCAATACCTGTAGCAGGCGGATCAATACATAACCGTTGTATTGGCTTACAAAAGTGATCCGGTCAATCGGTTTCTCCAGCAGTTTGTCTGCTTCATCCATATAATACTCCAGCAGGTTTTTCTTCCATTCCTCACTCAGCTCGGCTTTTGCCTGCCAGAGCATGGACGCCACATCGTACTGCAACGCTCCTTTCATGCCGCCCTGGTAATCGATGAAATAGACTTCATCTTCCTGCACAATAATATTCCGGCTCTGAAAATCACGGAACATAAAATATTTATTCTCGGTTCTGGTGAGATAAGTGCTGAGTGCATCAAAATCGTCCATCATTGCCTGCTTATCGTAAGGCAATTGTAATGTGTCGAGGAAATAATACTTAAAATAAAGCAGGTCGCTCATAATGGCCTGCTTGCCAAATTCCCTTGCGGTAAGGCACAGGTTATAGTTCAACCCATTGTCTCCCAGTATCTGCATTCTTGCAAGCCGGGCAAGGCTTTTACGGAATAATTCATATGTATAATCACTGTGTCCGTATTCTTCCAGCTTGTTCAGCAGGGAGGCCGTACCCAAATCTTCCTGTATATAAATCGTATTTTCTGCATTCACACCATATACTTCGGGAACCGGAAGCCCGGCCTGCTTAAAATGCCTGCTGAACTGAATAAAAGTTACGGTTTCCCTGGTATTAATATCATAAGTAGCGATATAGGTTTTTTCACCTGCATATATCCTGAAATAGATCCTGTCGCTTCCGCTTTGTGGAAGTTTCTCAATCCGGTCTGCATTTTTTTCGCAAACGGCGGTAAACAATTGCCCGATGGCCTCAATAACGGCTTCCATGTTGTTGCTCTGATTTCAACGAAAATAAAGATTCAGATCGACTTTGCCGCTGCCGTATTAAAGGGCTAAGGCTTTAATGCAAATACATTAACCGGCTGGTAAGTGTCAAAATCGTGGTTCTTTTTCAATAAATGAAAATTGCGGATAGCATAAATACCCTGAAAATCGGGGTCAACTGCTTTTTGCAGCAAACTGATATTGGGCTGGATATTGAAGTGCATCTCCGCACAATCACAGCTATTGATGTATTGACTCACGACCCTCAACTGCCTGGCCAGTTGCTGAAAAGGCGTTTTATCGAGGATGGCAACCTCCAGTTGCCCGGTAACGGGGTCTACCCGCTGCAACAGTTCCAACTGAAACTGTTGCTGGCTGCTGATAATCCGGTGCATCCAGCGAATCATGGTTTCCTCCATCAGTTCCTTCGCTTCAAACAAAGCCAGATCGATGGGAGGAGCCGTTGTTCCCGGACTATTTAACGCCTCCGGATAAGTCATCAACACATATTGGCGGCACTGTTCCGCGCCGTTCAATTTTCCGGGCCTGCCGGCAGTAAATCTTGAAAGCATAAACAAAAGGATTGACGTTAAATATTTTAGCATAAATTTACTAAATATTTTAGTAATTAAAGAATTTTTATAC
>DATFAP010000032.1:0-30300 GCA_035254545.1 Sediminibacterium sp.
TCTGGCCGTAGCAGGTTTAATGACTGCTTGTAACAATGCTGAAAAAACTGAAGCAACTACTGACACTGCTGCTGCTACAGTAGACACTGCTGCTGCTGTAACTGTAGACACTGCTGCTGCTGCAGTAGACACTACTAAAGCTGCTACTGACACTGCTAAAGCTAAATAAGTAAATACTAAGTACTCGTTACTTTATATTACTTCTTGCAAGAAGGTCCTCCCGAGATTCATCGGGAGGATTTTTTTTGTGCCAGTTTGTACCTGTTTCTTCTTTTTGGCCCGGTGGCATTAATATTGTTCATTACAGAAGACTATGAAATTCCCCCGGATTAGGGCCGGAATAATGACAATTTGACCAAAGAAATAGCTATGTTGAAAGATAAATTAATATTCAGAGCAGAGGATGATACCGATTTCATGCCGATTATTCCGATGAACGAGCAGGAAACTGAGCAGGATAAAGCCGTGGTTATTCCGGACATACTTCCGATTTTACCCCTGCGCAATACGGTGCTGTTCCCCGGGGTGGTTTTACCCATCACGGTGGGCAGGGATAAGAGTATTAAGGCTGTTACGGATGCCTATAAGGCCGATAAGCTGATCGGAGTAATTGCTCAGAAGGATTCCAATATAGAAGAACCCGAACCCAAGGACCTTTGCCAAATCGGTACGGTTGCTAAAGTGGTGAAGCTGATTAAAATGCCCGATGGGGGAACCACCATTATTATCCAGGGAAAGAAAAGATTTGAATGGCTGGAAATGCTGAGCGATGATCCTTATTTTAAGGCATCGATTCATTTGCTGGCAGAAGACCAGGCACCGGAAACAGCCGAATTTGAAGCCTATATCAGCACCATTAAAGACCTGGCAACTCAGATCATCCAGCTTTCGCCCAATCTTCCTACTGAAGCGGCGATTATTCTGAAAAGTATAGAGCAGCCGGCCTTCCTGATCAATTTTGTGAGCAGCAATCTCAACAATGTACTGGAAGAAAAGCAAACACTGCTTGAAATCAATGATACCAATGACCGTGCAGTAAGACTGATTCATATTCTGCAGCGCGAACTTCAGTTTGCCGAACTGAAGGATAAAGTGACCAGTAAAACCCGCACGGAACTCGATAAACAGCAGCGGGACTATTTTCTCCAGCAGCAACTGAAAAGCATCAAGGAGGAACTGGGTGGCGACACCAACGAGCGGGAGATTGCTGAAATGAAGAAAAAAGCGGAGGCCAAAAAATGGCCCGAAGCTGCCAAATCCGCATTCAATGCAGGAATACAGAAACTGGAGAGAATGCATGCATCCACCCCGGATTATTCCGTGGTGTACAATCACCTGGACCTGATGCTGGATCTTCCATGGAACGATTATACTGCAGACAATTATGACTTGAAAAATGCCAAGAAAATACTCGATATTGACCATTACGGTATGACCAGGATCAAAAGCCGGATCCTGGAATACCTGGCCGTACTGAAACTGAAGGGAGACATGAAGAGTCCGATCCTGTGTTTTCTGGGACCTCCCGGAATTGGTAAAACTTCTTTGGGTCGTTCCATTGCACATGCCATCGGTAGAAAATATGTGAGGCTGAGCCTGGGCGGGCTACACGATGAAAGTGAGATTCGCGGACACCGCAAAACCTATATAGGCGCCATGCCCGGCAGGATCATCCAGAATATACGAAAGTGTAAATCTTCCAACCCGGTCATGATCCTCGACGAGATTGATAAGATTGGCGCTGATTTCAGGGGAGATCCTTCCTCCTCCCTGCTGGAAGTGCTGGATCCCGAACAGAACCACACTTTTTATGATAACTACCTGGAACTGGAATACGATCTGAGTAAAGTATTATTTATTGCTACGGCCAATAACCTGCAAAATATTCAACCCGCACTGCGCGATCGTTTGGAAATCATTGATCTCAGCGGATACGCCATAGAGGAGAAAGTGGAGATAGCCCGGCGTCACCTGGTTCCGAAAGAGAAGGAAGCACACGGGCTGGCCAAAGTGAATTTCAAGATCAGCGATAAAGTGCTTGAAAAAATCATTGAGCAATATACCCGCGAAAGCGGTGTTAGGGAACTGGATCGCCAACTGGCTTCCATTATGCGCTACCAGGCTAAAGAAATGGCCCTGAAGAACAAGGTGAAACTGAATGTGACCGCTAACGATGTGGAGCATATTCTGGGCCAGCCCAGGTATACCAACGAAATTTATAAAACAGCCAATATGCCCGGGGTAGTGGTAGGTTTGGCATGGACCTATGTGGGCGGGGATATTCTTTTTATAGAAACCATTCTGAGCGATGGTAAGGGAGAACTAAAACTCACCGGAAACCTGGGCAATGTAATGAAGGAGAGCGCAACAACCGCCCTGAGCTATATACAGGCCAATGCGAAGAAGCTGGGGATTGATCCGGAATTATTCCAGAAGAAAAATATTCATGTACATGTTCCGGAAGGGGCCGTACCAAAAGACGGTCCCAGTGCAGGGATCACCATGCTGACATCTTTAACCTCTGCATTCACCGGCAGAAAGGTGAAGCCATTCCTGGCAATGACCGGTGAAATTACCTTGCGCGGGCAGGTGCTTCCGGTAGGGGGGATCAAGGAAAAAGTACTGGCGGCCAAGCGGGCAGGCCTGAAAGAGATCGTGCTCTGTCATATGAACCAGAAAGATGTGGATGAGATCGACAGCAATTTCATCAAAGGCCTTCAGTTTCACTACGTGAAGACCATGCAGCAGGTACTGGATTATGCATTGGTATAACCAGTGGATTTTCCTTGCAGATTTGTATTAGTTTTAATACCGGATGCAAAACAGGATATTACTGCTGCTGATATTTATTTACACTGCCACCAGGTGCACCTCACAAACACTTGGTGGCAATGCTGTTTTTAACTTCCTTACACAACCCAATACAGCCCAGCTTTCCGCGCTTGGCGGCATCAATATTTCTTCCTTTGGCAATGATGTGGGCATGGCATTTCATAATCCCGCTTTGTTGCAGCGGCAGATGAGCAGGCAGGTGAATACTTCCTTCAACGCCTTTATTGCCGGTATCAGTCATTTGACTGCAGCAACTGCATTGCATCTTCCCGGGCCGGGCCTCAATCTTGGTTTGGGTGTGCAATACCTGAATTACGGAAGCCTTGTACAAACAGATGCCTCCGGCAATATCCTGGGGAACATCCGACCAAACGACTATATGATACAGGTGATGGTATCCAGGCCGTACATGGAAAGGTTTCGTGTTGGGGTAACCGCAAAACTGATTCACTCTGCATACGGTAACTACCGTTCTTCCGGCATTGCTGCGGATATCGGGCTAAGCTATACCGATACAACAGCAATGTGGCAGGCCTCTGTGCTGGTTAAAAATATGGGTATGCAATTGAAAACCTATGCCGCTGACGGGCAGAAAGAGGAATTACCTTTTGATATCCAGGCGGGCATCAGTAAAAAACTGGCCAATGCACCGATACAGTTTTCTTTAACGGCTCATCATCTTCACCGGCTGAATATCCGGTACAACGATACTGCTTTTAATGCAACGGAAGGGGATATCCGCAACAATGGGTTGCAAAAAATATTTGCCCACCTGGTTTTGTCTTCGCAAATCTATTTATCCGATTTTACCGAGCTGAGTCTTGGCTATAATTTTCTGCGGAGGCAGGATCTGAATGTATTTGGCGCCGGGAGCGGGTTGAACGGTTTTAGCTGTGGCGCGGGGATACTGCTCCGCAAACTTCATATCCGGTATGCTACCGGTTTTTACCAGCAGCATATGTTCCACCAATTCTCGCTTAACTTTAATTTTTCCGGTACCCCGCTTTGATGCAAAAGGTGAACAGCGGAACATCAAAATAAAGTACACCGGAATCTACTCCTCAATGATTAAATTGTGGAGCAGATTTTATATGCCCGAATATGATACGTATTACTGTTTGTCTTTTGCTGATTACCTGTACGGCTTCCTGCGGAATACTGAAGCCCAGGAGTATGGCTCCTGTTCTTTTTGCCGATAATATTGTGGTAGCGCACCGGGGTGCTTTCAAGAAAAACAAGCTCCCCGAGAATTCCATTGCCGCCCTGAAACAGTCCATTGCATTGAATTGTACAGGATCGGAGTTTGATGTCAGGATGACTTCGGACGATTCTCTGATCATTAATCATGATCCGGATTTCAAGAAACTTCCGATTGAACAAACAACCTATTCGGAGCTGATAAAACATAGGCTTTCCAATGGAGAGAAGCTGCCTACGCTGCGGGAATATTTGCTGGCCGGCCTGGAAAATAATACGGCTACCAGGCTGGTCTGTGAAATCAAACCTTCGGAACTAAACAAAGAAAGAGGGCAGCGAATTGCCGCAAAAACAGTGGCGCTGGTTCATGCGCTGCGTGCAAGGGAAAGGGTAGTGTACATCAGTTTCGATTATGATATACTGAAAAAGATCGTTTCGCTGGATCCCGGTGCTCCTACCCAGTATCTGAACGGTGACCGCTCTCCCGAACAACTGAAAGCAGATGGAATAACAGGTGCGGACTATCATTACGCTGTTTTTAAAAAATATCCTGAATGGATTGTTTCGGCCAAGCAACTCAACATCGCCCTGAATGCATGGACCGTGAATGATGCGGAAACCATGGAATGGCTGATGGCAAATGATTTTGAGTTCATCACGACCAATGAGCCTGAACTGTTAATGGAACTGATGCAAAAAACACTCACCAGGAATGGATGGAAGCTGGTATGGAGCGATGAATTCAACTATCAGGGGCTGCCCGACAGTACCAGATGGGGTTATCATCCCGGTGCACATGGGGGCGGCAACGATGAGCTGCAATATTATACTGCCGGTGATACGCTGAATGCGGTTGTTTCCAATGGTGTGCTGAAAATCATTGCCAGAAAGGAAGCCAGGGAGAACAAAGCCTACACTTCTTCAAAGCTTCAGACCAGGAACAAAGCCGCTTTTACTTATGGACGCATAGAAGTCAGGGCCAAACTTCCTGCCGGAAGGGGTACCTGGCCGGCAGTCTGGATGCTCGGCACCAATATCGACGCTGCTACCTGGCCGGCTTGCGGTGAGATTGATATTATGGAACATGTGGGTTATGAGAAAGACAGCATATACGGAACCATTCATTCCGATGCGTATAATCATATTAAAGGAACACAAAAGGGCAAAGCCATTTATACTGCAGATCCCTATTCCCGTTTTCATGTGTATGCTATAGAATGGACCCCTGAAAAAATCGATTTTATGATGGACGGGGTAGTGTACAATCATATCCGCAACGAACATCTTTCTGTAAAGGAATGGCCTTTTGATGCACCCTTTTACCTGATACTCAACCTTGCTATCGGCGGGGGATGGGGTGGCAAAAAAGGAGTAGATGATGCTATTTTCCCTGCAATAATGGAAGTGGACTGGGTGCGGGTGTTTCAATCAAAATAATGCAAACGGCTGGTGCCGTTCAACCCAACAGAAAAGCCGACCGGACAATTGTCCGGTCGGCTTTTCTGATTATTCCCGGAGATTTTGGTTCCGGGTATCGGGCTATAAATCAAATTGAATACCCTGGGCCAATGGTAAGTTATTACCCCAGTTAATGGTATTGGTTTGTCTGCGCATATAGGCTTTCCAGGCATCGCTTCCGCTCTCCCTGCCCCCGCCGGTTTCTTTTTCACCACCAAAAGCCCCGCCAATTTCCGCGCCACTGGTTCCGATATTTACGTTGGCAATACCACAATCGCTTCCCTGGGCGGATAAGAACAGTTCAGCTTCGCGCAGGTTCAGTGTCATGATGGCGGAAGACAGTCCCTGAGGAACGCCGTTCTGCATGGCAATGGCTTCATCCAGGGTGCTGTATTTCATTACATATAATATCGGAGCAAAGGTTTCATGCTGCACAATCGGCAGGCCGTTGGTTACCTCCGCAATACATGGTTTTACATAGCAACCGCTCTCGTATCCGGCTCCTGTAACCACGCCCCCTTCTACCAGGAATTTACCGCCCTGCGCTTTACATTGTTCAATTGCACTGAGGTACATGTTTACTGCTGCAGTATCAATCAATGGGCCAACGTGGTTTTTAGTATCCAACGGATCACCTATATGTAGCTGTGCATATGCTTTTACCAGTTTGGCAGTGAATGTATCAAATACGGATTCGTGGATGATCAGTCTTCTGGTGGTGGTGCAACGCTGACCGGCAGTACCTACCGCTCCAAACACTGCGCCAATCAGCGACATATCGAGGTCTGCATGCTGAGAAACAATGATGGCATTGTTACCACCAAGTTCCAGCAGGCTTCTACCAAGTCTTGCGGCAACCGTTGCGCTCAGTTCCTTACCCATCCGGGTAGATCCCGTAGCGGATACCAGCGGAATACGGGTGTCGTTGCTCATCCATTCGCCTACTTCCCTTGCTCCCTGTACCAGACAGTTTACCCCCTCAGGTACATTGTTCTTTGCAAATACCGCGGCAATGATTTTTTGTACGGCTATACCGCAGAGTGGTGTTTTTTCGCTGGGCTTCCAGATGGTGGTGTTCCCACAGATCCAGGCCAGTGCTGCGTTCCAGCTCCATACGGCAACCGGAAAGTTGAATGCGGAAATGATGCTCACAATACCCAATGGGTGCCATTGCTCATACATTCTGTGTGTAGGGCGTTCGCTGTGCATGGTTTGTCCGAACAACTGGCGGGATAAACCCACTGCCAGATCGCAGATATCAATCATTTCCTGTACTTCACCATATCCTTCCTGCAGGCTTTTTCCCATTTCATAACTTACCAGTTTGCCCAATGGCTCTTTGTAATGACGAAGGGCTTCACCTACCTGGCGAACCACTTCCCCTCTCTTGGGTGCAGGCCATTTTTGCCACTCTTTGGCAATACTCAATGACTGGCTAATAACCTGTTCGTAAGCGGCTTTGTCTGCGGCTACCGTGCTGCCGATTTTTTTACCGTCTACGGGGGAGAAAGAGTCAATGGTTGCTCCATTGCTTTCAATCCATTTGGTACCTGTTGATACTCCTTTGTTGGCTGTCTGAATGCCAAGTTGTTCTAAGAATTGCATGCAGTCGTAATTTGGCGCAAAGGTAAGGATTAACCCCTGTGCCGCCTGCAAAAAGGAAGAAGAAGTTTCTGCGTTTTAACAGGATTAACCCAATTTGGAGGCTGCCAGCAGTTGGTCGTACACCGTATTGTAACTGCTCCCTATCGGAATCTCCTTACCGGCTACCACAATCTTGGTTTTGCTGAATTTTTCCACTTTATGTACCGGCACGATAAAAGACCGGTGAACCCGCAGAAAATCCCTGGACGGCAGCTTTTCTGCAATGCTTTTCAGGGTCATCAGCGTTAGTACCGGCGTAGGCTTGATGTACACCTTGATATAATCGTCTAAGGCCTCAATGAGTTCAATGTCCTTGAGATTGATTTTCATG
Organism: Sediminibacterium sp.; assembly: GCA_035254545.1. Classification (GTDB taxonomy): domain Bacteria; phylum Bacteroidota; class Bacteroidia; order Chitinophagales; family Chitinophagaceae; genus Sediminibacterium. The sequence continues at coordinate 7,463 of DATFAP010000032.1, forward strand.
ATCTCATAGTTCACCTTAATGAAGATAGAATTCAGTTGCAATTCCTGGTTGCTCAAAAAATCCAGATACTCCTTGGTCTTATAGCATGCTTTCAGGAAACGGTCGTATTCAAATGGTTTGAGGAGATAATCCACTGCATCCACCGAAAATCCCTCCACCGCATAATCTTTGTATGCTGTGGTGAAAATCACCACCGGCTTTTCGGTAAGGCTTTTATAGAACTGCAGCCCGTTGATATCCGGCATTTGAATATCCAGGAACAGGCAGTCAATTTTATTGTTTTTCAGGTATTCTTTGGCCTCGTCTGTATTGGTAAATGTTTTTTCCAGTTTCAAAAAGGAAATCCGGCCACAGTATTCTTCGATTACCTGTAAAGCCAGCGGCTCATCATCTATAGCGATACATCTGATCATGATTCTGTATTGATATGCAGGGTTACGTAATAATAGCCACCTTTTTCTTCTGTCAGCAGGCTGTGTTTACCGGGGTAGAGCAGTTCCAGCCGGCGTTTTACGTTGTTGATGCCTATGCCGGTATTTTCCATCATGGTGTTTTCGGATTGCACAATGAAATTGGTGGCGCTAAAATAAATTTGTTGCCCTTTTGCTTCAAGCTGAATATGGATCGTACTTTGTTCCTTGGTGCTGATTCCATATTTAAAGGCATTCTCTACAAATGGAATGAAGATCAGCGGAGCAATCAGCAGTTCCCCCGTATTACCGGTGATGGTAAAATCGAGTTTAACCTTGTCTGTAAGCCTTACCTGCTGCAGGTCTATATAATTATGAATGAATTCCACTTCGTTAGACAAAGGTACCAGGTCTCTTTCCGTTTCCGTAAGAATATAACGCATGATGGAAGAGAGCTTCATTACTGCCGGCGCTGTTTTTTCGCTGCGGATAATGGCCAGAGAATAAATATTGTTCAACGTATTGAAAAAGAAATGCGGGTTCACCTGGGATTTCAGAAAAGACAGTTCAGTATTCAGTTTTTCATTTTCTGTTTCCTTCCTGTGCTGCTCGGTAGCCAGCCAGCGCTGAACAACGGTAATGCAGGTACCCACGGTCATTACCAGTAAAAAGATGGCTGTATTGAAATAGTTGTTGCTGCTTCTCCGTCTCGCCCGCATGAGTCTTTGGCGTTCGGGGTCCATGGCCATCCTGGCCGCCTGATCTCCTGGCAATGGGGTAAAACTTTCAGGTGGCACAATCAGCGTGGCAATTTGCCGGGGAACAATTACAAAAAACAGCAGGCAGGCGATAATCCATAAGATGTACGGTCCCCATTTCTCATGCACCATGTATTTGGGAATCAGTACCTGCGTATTCAGGTAATAAAATATGATCAGAAAAATATCGGTGGTGATAATAAAAGCGAGCGTATGGTTGCTCATACTGAAATCACGTAATCCCGGGAAAAAAACCAGATAGGGCAGTGCAAAAAAACAGATCCATGCTGCCACATGCGCTATTGCAGGAACCAGTTTCTTTTTATGACGGATGGGGGACAATTGACGGATTTTTTGATTTTGTATTCATTCAAATTTAACCAAGTGGCCCGATCGGGCTGCAAAAAACGGACGAAAGGTGTTTCTCTATCGGTGAAAGGAGGACTAGCTCCTTAAATACCTTGTACCCCTGGCCTCCAACTCGTAATAGAGGTGCTGCACCAGCCCGTCGGCCAATCCGATTTTGGGAACGTAGATTTCTTCGGCTTCGGCCCAGCGCATCACATTCATATAGATCTGAAGGGCAGGAACAATCACATCGGCCCTGTCGCGGCGCAGCTTGTATATGTTGATCCTGTCTTCTACGGAAAAACTGGAGATCTCCTTGAAGTAATCTTTGAGCAGATCGAGGTTCAGCGGCTTACCGTCTTTTTTCTTACTCAGCGAAAAAACCTTATTGATGTTACCGCCCGTACCGATGGCAATAATTTTTTTATACCCCCTGGTTCCCGTTTTGATAAAATTCTTCATCTCGTTCCATAGCGCATCTTCCACCATGTCTTTGAGTAAACGGATCGTGCCGATATTAAAAGATTTCTTAAACAGCAGCCTGCCATCGGTAAAAAAAGTGAGCTCTGTACTGCCGCCGCCAACATCAATATAAAGATAGCTGTTGCTGGTATCCATGTTTTCGGCAATATGGTTCTCATAAATGATGGAAGCCTCCAGTTCCCCGCTGATGACATCAATCTCCAGCCCTGTTTCCAGTTTTACCTTGCGGATAATATCGGCGCTGTTACCTGCGTCGCGCATGGCACTGGTGGCGCAGATAATCACGGCTTTATCGTCTACCTCATAGGCATTTAGCAGATGACGGTACGCTTTCATGGTCTGCAGGATCATTCCCTTTTTTTCTTTGGAAATTTCCCCTTTTTCAAATACATCGAAGCCCAGTCTTAAGGGAACCCTTACCAGGTTGAGTTTATTGAATAAAGGTTTGCCATCCCGATCGTAACCGACTTCAACAATGAGTAATCTTGCTGCGTTGCTGCCTATATCAATTGCGGCTAACCTCACTTTTTGGACTGATTTTTCCTGAACAGATAATGGTAGGTTTCTATTTGAGAACGTACCATTTTTTTTCCGGTGGAAGGTACATAGTTGTTGGATAATTCATTGTCGAGAATTCTTCCTTTTACATTGTCTCTTAATTGAATGTGGATAATATCTATCAATTCCTGCTTAATAACAGGATCCAGTACAGGAATAGTTGCCTCCACGCGGTGGTCGAGGTTACGCACCATCCAGTCGGCGCTGGATATGTATACCTTCTCGTTGCCCTGGTTATAGAAAATCATTACCCTGGCATGCTCCAGATATTCATCCACAATGCTGATGGCGCTGATGGGTTGTTTGAATTTTTTGTGATCAATGACGGGGCAGAAGATTCCTCGCACCACCATCCTGATTTCCACACCGGCAACGGCTGCCTGGTACAATTTGTCGATTAGCAGCGCATCACTGAGTGAATTGACCTTTATGATGATGCGGGCTTCCTTGCCTGCTTTGGCCGCTTTGATTTCCTTGTCTATCAGCAGCATGATCTGTTTTCGCATATTTACCGGACAAACCCAGAGGGTTTTGCAGAGCTGCAAATTGCGCATGCCCAGTTTCCAGTTTTCGAGGTACCTGAAAATCCGGTTAATATCGGACATGGCGCTCGCATTACTGGTGAGTAAGCAATGGTCGCCATAGATTTTTGCCGTTTTTTCATTCAGGTTTCCCGTGCTTACAAAACCATATTGAATCACTTTTGCACCCTTTTTCTTTTTGATGATACAAAGCTTGGCATGAATCTTCATTTTGGGTACACCCAGTAAAACAGTTACACCTTCTTCTTCCAGTATTTTCTTCCATTCGAGGTTGGCTTCCTCGTCAAAGCGGGCTTTGAGTTCCAGCATTACCACTACTTCCTTTCCATTGCGGGATGCGTTGACCAGTGCATTGATGATTTTAGAATTGGAAGCCAGCCGGTATGCTGTGATCTTGATGGAGATAACATCCGGATCCATTGCGGCTTCCCTCAGCAGATCAATCACAGGATCAAAGGAATGATAGGGAAAGTGCAGCATTACATCCTGTTTCAAAATGATATCGGTAACCCGCTGTGCACTCTGAAGCGCCTTGGGTATAAAAGATTCCCTTCGGGTACTCTTGCTGTTAAATACATTCGGAAAATCCATGAAATGGCGAAAATTATGAATACGCCCTCCGGGAATAATATTGCTTTTCCGGTTCAGGTTCAGTCTTCTGATGAGGTACTCCAGCAGCCCTGCATCCATTTCTTTATCGTACACAAACCGAACCGGCTTTCCTTTTCTCCTGTTCTTGACTCCTTTTTCTATTTTTTCCGCAAAACTGGTGCTGATATCGTTGTCGATATCAATCTCCGCATCCTTGGTTACTTTGAAAATATGCGAATCAAAATAATCGTAACCGAAATAGGAAAAGATAATGGGCAGGTTAAAACGGATAATATCCTCGAGCAGGATAATCTTTTTGTCGCCCCCAGAAGAAGGCAATATGATAAAGCGCCCCACCGCTTTCGACGGTACTTCAATCAGGGCATATTTCTGGTTATAGGCGGAACTCTTTTTACGCATCACCACACCAAGGTAAATGCTTTTATCCCGCAGGTAGGGGAGCTGCGGAAGGCTCTCAATCATGAGCGGAATGATATTGGAACGAACCTGCTCATCAAAAAATTTCTTTACAAAAATTTTCTGTTCCCTGTTCAGTTGCTTTTCCGTTATGATACTGATTTTCTCTTTTTTCAGTTCCTGTACAATACCCGCCCAGATACGGTTGAACTCATTCTGGTGGCGTAATACAATTGTTTGAATCTGGTCGAGGATCTGTTGCGGGTCCACTTCCATATGCATGTTCAGCTTTTTTCGTTTTTCAGAAAATTCGATCATGCGTTTCAGGGTAGCCACCCGTACCCGGAAAAATTCATCGGCATTATTGGAGTAGATACCCAGGAAACGGATCCGTTCTTTCAACGGAACAGTGGGGTCATTAGCCTCTTGTAACACGCGTGCATTAAAACTCAGCCAGCTTATATCTCTCTGAATCAATGGTCTTTTTGTCATGTTTCAAATATAATTCAGCCCAAAATTCGGCTATGTTAAGAAATGGGTATGCGCGTTGACGTTTCTAAGAATAGGAGGACTTGATCTGTTGAATGATGCCTGTTGTGGAGAATCCCTCCACGATCGGATTGATGACGACCCTTCCGCCATTGGCCATTACTTCTTTGGCTCCCACAATCTGCTCTATAGTGTAATCGCCTCCTTTTACAATAACGTCGGGCATCAGGGCCCGGATGAGCTCCAGAGGTGTATCTTCATTGAATATAATCACGGCGTCTACCACTTCCAGATTGCTGAGGATCAGGGACCTGCTTTTTTCGTTATTGACCGGACGTTCAGGCCCTTTCAGTTTTTTCACACTGGCATCACTGTTCACGCCCAGGATCAGAAAATCCGCCTCTTTGGCGGCCTGGTTCAGCGAAAAAATATGTCCTTCATGCAGTATGTCGAAACAACCGTTGGTGAAAGCGATTGACCTGCCATTCACTCTCCAGGCTGCCACCTGTTTTTGTAAATCCACCAGGGTAAATATTTTCCTGGGGATAGCCTCTATTGCTTTCATACGGTATGTTTTTTATTGTACCATGGTAATAATCCCAGACATACAAATCCAACCATCAATATAATGATAAACTGCGCAAACCATTGCAGGGTTCCATTGGCAAATCCGATCTCGAATGAAACGCCGTTCTTCTCCAGTACCTTGGCCAGGAAGAAAGCATAGGCGCCGATTCCGCCAGGCGTTATAATCATGCCGATACTGGCAAATGCGAGTGCGGAGATAGCGGCTGGCAAGCCCAGCCCGGCAGTTCCGGTTGTGGCCAGTAAACCTACCCAGGTACCTCCGATATACAAGGCCCAGATGGCGGCACTGTAAAACAGGAACAATCCTTTTTGTTGAAGATTTCTGATGCTGATCAGCCCTTCCCATATACCCCGGATGATTTTTTTGACAGCGGTAACAATGCTCAGGTGATTCAGTTTTTTGAAAAGGACAACAAGGGCTATTATCGCAATGGTGAGTATAAGCAGAATGATCAGGATTCTTTGTACCTGGAAATGACCACTCCTGATTTCAAATGCTTCCCGGAACAATTGAATAGCATATCCGCCGATCACATCGTACTGGCCAATAAAAGCAATGACAAAAACCAGCCCCAGGCAGATGACATCAAATGCCCGTTCTACTAAAATGGTTCCGATCAATTTATCGGCCGGAATCTTTTCGTACCTCGAAAGGATGGTGCATCTCAGCACTTCTCCCAGCCGGGGAATGGCCAGGTTGGCCAGGTAGCCGATCATCACTGCAAAAAATACATTGATCAGCCCGGGGGAATAACCCATGGGTTTCATCAGGATTTTCCAGCGGATGGAACGGATTACATGGCTCAGGGATAAGATTAGAAAAACAGGAACTATCAGCCCGTAATTGGCGGTTTTCAGGGATCCTTTGAAATCTTCCCATTTCTCATCGGGAATCTGATGCAGGCTCCACCAGACCAGGAAAATACCGATTCCAAAAAAAATCAGATACTGAATAACCGATAACCATTTTATTTTCATAACAGCCTGCTTATGCACTTAAGGAATAATCCGAAACGGGGTAGGCAAAATTAGCTAAGTTCTCCTAATGCACCTGCTATTATAAAAGAATCGGCTTGTAAAACGTTGATAATCAGTGTACAAATCCCCGTTTCTTGCTTTCCGCCTTATTTTTCGTAACTTCGCCCACTTATTCAGGGCAAGGTTTGTAAAAAAGTGTGCTAATGTCAACAAAGAAAAGGATTTTATTCATTGCCACGGAGATGTCGCCATATCTGGAGCTAACCGAGTTTGCGGAGGTAATTAACAAACTGGCGATCAAGAGCAATGACAGTGGGTTGGAGGTGAGGTGCATTATGCCCCGGTTTGGGGTTATTAATGAGCGCAGGCATCGTCTGCACGAAGTGGTTCGTTTATCTGGTATTAACGTAACAGTAGACAACGACGACTACCCGCTGCAGATTAAAGTGGCTTCATTGCCCAACGCCCGCTTACAGGTTTATTTTCTGGAAAATGAGGACTTCTTTAAACGAAAGCAGATCTTTCATGATGAAAATGAAGTGTGGTGCCCGGATAACGACCTCAGAACCGTTTTCTTTTGCAAGGGTGCGCTGGAAACCGTAAAGAAATTCGGATGGCCTCCGGACATCATTCATTGCAGTGGCTGGATGACGAGTCTGATTCCCGCCTACATCAAAACTGCCTATAAAAAAGAGCCGGTATTCGGAAACAGCAAAGTGGTATTTACCATTGGCCAGAATACTTTTAAAGAGAAGTTGGGTGCCGATTTTCTGAAAAAAGCCATTATCAATGCCAATATTAAGGAGAAAGATCTGGAACCTTTTAAGGATACGACCAATACTGCTATGTTCAGAGGAGGCGCGCATTATGCAGATGCAGTATCATTCGGCTCCGATATCATCGACAAAAAGCTGGTAGAAGAGTTCTCCAAAATAAAAGGCAAAAAAGTAGTTCCATTCAAAGGATGGGATTCTGATTTAACAGAGTATTTAGAATTGTACAACGACCTTGCGGGTAAGTAATTTCCAGAACATGCATTCAACTTCTACGCTGCGTAGTATCGCTATTTTATTGATTGTGTTTACTGCTGCAGCCTGTACCAGGATAACTTCCACTGAATTGGGAAGAGGATTGATTCCGGTTGTAGACGGGGTAAATACCTTTGATACAACTTTTGAACTGGTGACCGATAATTTTGATGGAACGGACACCACCCGCATTTACAAACAGGACGATCATGTACTGGGCGCAATTACCAATGACCCTTTGTTTGGCAACACGACCGCATCCATGAACTTTGAGTTGTTCCCTACCCAGTTTCCTTTTGCGGTTCCCGGTACAAAGGATAGTGTTGTTGCGGATTCAGCAGTATTGATTCTGAGCTACAGGAGATTCTTTGGCGATTCAACCCAACCGTTGACCCTGAGTGTAGAAGAAATCAGCACCGGTACCCCGTTGGACCCTTATATTGTTTACCCGGCCAATTATCCTTCCCGTTATAATATTTCTACCGTTGGGGCATTGGGAAGCCCGGTTACCCTGGATATCAGGCGCCTGGGCGACTCGGTAAAAAACAGGTATGAGGCTGCCAATAACCAGATCCGGATCCGCCTGAACAACCAGGTAGCTACCCGTTTTCTGAAAACCTACGATTCAACCAACGCATATAAATCTGACACTACTTTTCGTGCCCATTTTGGTGGGTTTGCCCTTAAAGTAGCGTCTTCCAATCCGGCCAACGCACTGCTCTATGTTAACCTGCTGGATACCAATACGAAATTATCATTGTATTATAGCTCCAGCACCACCGGAGCCACCACCCGTGATACCGGTGTGGTGAATTTCCGTTTTAATGCTTACCTGGGTGGAGACGCCAACTTCATCACCCGTAGCCGTGGCGGAAGTGAAGTGGCTTCCAGATTTGCTACCGCAACAACCCCAAGGCCGGATTCATTGCTTTATATACAGGCATATCCGGGTACCTATGCCCGTTTGCGGGTACCGAACCTGGAAAAAATGAATAACCGGATTATTCATCGCGCAGAACTGATTACAGAACAAGTGCCCGATGATGCAAATCTGCTGACCATCGACCGCTATATGGAAGCGCCCCAGGTACTGTTACTGAGTATCTATGACTCAGCTAATAAGTTCAACAGGAACATTCCAAACGATTATTCCATTTCCGCATCCGGCCCTAATACCTTTACTTTTGGCGGATACCGTTTCTATAAAACAGTACCCGGTTACGACCGGATTGCCGGCTATAACTTTGAACTGACCCGATATGTTCAGGGCATTGTGACCCGAAAGGACACTTCATTCACCATGCGGTTGAGCGCCCCCACCAATGATTCCCTCATGTATACCCCGGCCTATCCGAATAATAAGGTCAATCAACTGTATTATCTCACCCCATCCTACCATAATCAGGTAGGGCAGGGCAGGGTAAGGCTGGGAGGTGGTAGTCATACCCGTTTCAGGATGCGGTTAAGAATTGTTTATTCCCGCCTGTAATTTTCAACGCGCAAACCTATATTTGCATACCTAATTATTAAAACCCATCAATAATGTCTTATTTATTTACTTCTGAGAGTGTATCTGAAGGCCATCCGGACAAGGTAGCGGACCAGATATCGGATGCATTAATCGATAACTTTCTGGCGTTTGATGCGCAGTCTAAAGTAGCGTGTGAAACGCTGGTAACCACGGGTCAGGTAGTACTGGCAGGAGAGGTAAAGTCAAAAGCGTACCTGGATGTACAGGAGATTGCACGCGGTGTTATCCGCAAGATCGGATATACCAAGAGTGAATACATGTTTGAGGCAAACAGTTGTGGTATTTTATCTGCCATTCATGAGCAGAGTGCGGATATCAACCAGGGTGTAGACCGTAAGAAGAAAGAAGAGCAGGGAGCCGGGGACCAGGGGATGATGTTTGGTTATGCCAATAATGAAACAGAAGACTATATGCCGCTGGCGCTGGATCTGGCACACAAGATCCTGCTGGAACTGGCCGCATTGAGAAGAGAGAACAAACAAATCAAATACCTGCGTCCCGACGCAAAGAGCCAGGTAACCCTGGAATACGACGACAACAACCGTCCTGTACGCATTGATGCGATCGTGGTATCTACGCAGCACGATGATTTTGATACAGAAGCGAAGATGCTGGCAAAGATCAAGTCGGACATCATCAATATCCTGATTCCAAGGGTAAAGGCGAAGTATAAGAAATACGCGAAGTTGTTCAACAACAATATTACCTACCATATTAACCCAACAGGCAAGTTTGTAATCGGAGGTCCGCATGGCGATACCGGTTTAACGGGTCGTAAGATCATCGTGGATACCTACGGTGGTAAGGGAGCACATGGTGGCGGCGCCTTCAGTGGTAAAGACCCGAGCAAGGTAGACCGTTCAGCAGCCTATGCTACCCGTCATATTGCGAAGAACCTGGTAGCAGCCGGAGTAGCGGACGAGATCCTGGTACAGGTATCCTATGCCATTGGAGTAGCCAAGCCAACTTCCATCAACGTGAATACCTATGGCACAGCCAAGGTAAAGCTGACCGATGGCCAGATTGCAAAGATGGTGGAAGGTCTGTTCGACATGCGTCCTTACTTTATTGAACAACGCCTGAAACTGCGTAACCCTATTTACAGTGAAACAGCAGCATATGGCCATATGGGCCGTAAGAGCGAAGTGGTTACCAAAACGTTCAAAACACCAGATGGCAAAGAGAAGAAAGTGAAAGTGGAACTCTTCACCTGGGAGAAGCTGGACTATGTATCCAAAGTGAAAAAAGCGTTTGGCTTAAAATAATTTTTCAATCCTTTGTTTTAAAACCTCTGTGCATTTGCACAGAGGTTTTTTGTTTTAGCAATTGCCCGGTATTTATGCATTATCCGGTAGAAGGTCTCCATGCACCATTGACCGGTTTCTGCCGATTTCGTAAATGGAAATTCCCGATTGCTACTTCCAGTAGAAATGCGTCGCCGGATATTCGTTCCGAACAATAGCAGAGGGGTGGATGAATAGGAAGGAATTAAAAAATATCATTTACTCTACTAAATAAGTAGACTAATTATTTTTTCTGCTATATTCGCAAACCATTGATTGAATCATGAGAGTAAATTTAAACATTGCAATGAGGGTACTGATTCTTCTGGTGCTGCTTTTTTCTGATAAAATAATAAAAGCGCAGCCTGCAAATGCAGTCAGGGGAAGGGTTACAGACAGTCGGAATAAACCACTTGCATTCTGTACCGTTAAAGTATTGCAGACCGATGCCGTATTCAATACCGGCGCGGATGGCAGTTTCGTAATACCTGTAGCAAAAAAGATAACCGAAATTAATCTTGAACTTAGTTATGTAGGAAAGCAAACCCTTGCCAGAACCATTCCTGCGGCTGCTTTTCATCAACTGCATTTTTTTGTATTGAGAGACCTCAGTCTTCGACTGGATCATGTGGAAGTGACCGGTGTAAGAAAAGGCAATGTATCCAATTCCTCTATTCTCTTTAACAGGGAAGCCATTGTACAGATGCAGGCATTTAGCCTGGCCGATGTGCTGAATAACCTTCCCGGTAAAACTACAGTTCCTCCCCAATTGCAGAACCCGCAACTGATTACACTCAGGAGTGAAGCGGATGGTAATCATGCACTCACCAATTCATTGGGTACGGCCATTATTGTAGATGGCATTCGCCAATCCAACGATGCCAATATGCAGAACAGAAGTTTTTCCATCAGGGGAATGAGCGGTTCTGTAATCAACAGCAGGTCCGATGGTAGTTTTGATGTACCCTTCTCCGGCCCTGATCTGCGCGATATTCCGGTGAATAATATCGAAAGCATCGAAGTGGTTTCAGGCGTGGCATCTGCGCAATACAGTGAACTCACTTCCGGCGCCATCATCATCAACCGTCAGGCCGGTAAAACCAGTTATCAGTTGAATACGCGTATCAACGAGGGCTCTACCGAATTTTCTTTGTCGAAGGGAATCGGGCTGGGAAAAAAATGGGGCGCGTTGAATATTAGCCTGAGCTATCTGAACAGCAATAAGGATCCCAGAGACAAGCTCAAAAAATTTGATCGCGTGAACACGGCGCTCATGTGGACCTACCAGATTGCCAGGGGACTAAAAAACACCTTGTCTGTCGATTACAGCACACAACTGGATGATGTACTAACCGACCCGGACGATGATGCAGCATTAAAGACCTACTCGAGGCGAAGAAACTTCAGTGTGTCTAACAGGTTATTGTTGAGCCTGCCTGCTGCTTTTGTCCGTTCTGCCACATTCAGTGTGAGCTATAGCAGCGGTTACCAGGAAACCTATAATCAATGGCTGTTGAACGGTCCTCCAAAAGGGCTTGCCAATAAGGATACGACCGGAATTTACGAAGGTATTTTTTTGCCGGGAGCCTACCTTGCGGAAGAACGCATCATCGGTCGCCCGAAAAGTATTTCAGCCAACCTGAGTTTCAGCAGTCTGATCAAAACAGGCGTCGTTTTACAGAACCTGAGCTATGGGGTCAACTTCAGCTTAACGGGTAACAAAGGCGAGGGGATCGTTGTAAATCCTGAAAGACCCCGATGGATCAGTGTAAACAACCAGAATGAACGACCGTTTAATTACAGACTGCTGAAAGACCTGGTGAATACCGGGTTCTATCTGCAGGATAACCTGATTACCAAACTAAAGGGACATGCACTCAACATTGGTTTGGGGCTGCGCTATGATATCCAGAATGGTTTCGGAAACCTTCAACCCAGAATCAATGCAAGGTACCAGCTCAGCAAGGAATGGGAGCTGAATATGGCCTACGGTATTTCCACGAAATCGCCCACTATGGCGCACCGTTATCCGGCACCGACTTATCTGGATATTCCCCTGCTGAACCTTTACAATGGGTATGCAGATCAAAGCCTGTTCCTGGTATACACACAAAAGATCACTACTGATAACAGTAACCTGAAACCGGCTCGTTCCAATCAGTTTGAAACCGGTTTGCGTTACAACGGAAGCTGGGGTTCGGTCTCTTTATTTGGTTACATTAAAAAGGACAGAAACGGGTTTAACAGCTATTCACAGTTTCAGCCACTGCGCTTACCCAACTACGGATACACCGCATTGCCCGGTCAGAAAATCACGTATTATCCAACGGGAGACAGCGCCATATTCGCCGGTGCCGGTAATTATGTTATCACCAACGGGCTAAGCTCCGACAACTATGGCTCCGAATTAATCATACAAACCAACCGGATTAAACCGTTAATGACACGCTTCACACTCAGTGCTGCATTCTCCTGGAGTAAGTCGGATAACAGCAATGATCGCAGGATCATCATGGCCGATAACTCCTATATTCAGCAAGGAGGAAAAGCATGGTATGGTGTTTATCAGGCCGATGTTAGGGAGAATGTTTCGCTGATATCGAGGATTGGAAGCGATACGCATATTCCCAGGCTGGGTTTTATCATCAGCCTATCGGCCGATATTCACTGGCTGCGCTCCTCCAAAACCATTCCGCATGGCAATGAACCCATTGGATACATTGATCAAAACTTTCAGTTCCATTCCATCGGGAAATTTGAATCCAATAATCCCGATTACGGGTACCTGAAACTGGATCCCAATGTGACCATCGTAGATGGTTCGGCTGTAATGTCTACGGAGCCCGTAAACCTTCCCTTTGTATATGGTAACCTGAATATGCGTATTGCGAAGGAAGTGAACCGGCAGATCAGGCTTACACTGAATGCTTACAATGTATTGAACATCCGCCCTGAATATTATAATACCATCACCCAGACCTCGGTCGTATACAATAGCCCGCTGAGCTTGTCGGCAGGTTTGTCTATTCAATTCTAAATTAAACAACATGAAACAAAAACACTCCTTCTTACTGCTCGCCTTTTCCGTGCTGCTGTTCGCTGCCTGTCATAAAAGGGATGCCGGTTCCGGTGTAAGGCCCGTAAGTTTTTCCGTAAAATTATCTTACGAGGAATCGGTTACCTCCCTTGGGTTGAGAAAGGACAGTGCCATTGTGAAAATTACCAATCTTACCAGCGGAACAGTTAACCAGGCTTATTCGGATGCACAGGGGGTGGCTCAGTTTGCAAGCGTACCTCCGGGTAACTATACCATTACTGCATCGATAACCATTGGTGCAGAAAGATATTCCACGCTCAGCGGAGCCTATGTTGCCGAAGACGTGGTGTTTAATGGAAATGTTACCGGCCAGTCTGTTACTGCAACCGTTTCTGAGGCGGCTGTTGTTTTAACTGCCGGGAAAATTGGCGACTGGGTATTCAAGCAGGTGTACTATGCCGGTTCCAATACCAGCAGGGGCGCAAGTTTTCGCGATCAGTTTGCAGAGATTTATAACAACTCCAACCAGGTACTCTATGCCGACAGTCTTTATTTTGGACAGGTGTATGGAGTTGCCGGAACTACTAATAACGCTGCAACTCCGGGCTATCTGCCCAACAGCCAGTACGACTGGAGTAAATCCATCGGGCAAACTGCAACACGCGCAAACGAAGACTATGTATATGTAAAGAGCCTTTTTATGATACCTGGTACAGGGAAGGATCACCCGGTTAACCCCGGCGAAAGCATCATCATTGCGCAAACTGCCCTCAATCACACACAGCCGTATGCACTTACGGGCGGAACCACGCAGGGTATTACGGATCCTACGCTGACCATTGATCTGAGCGGTGCAAATTTTGAAGGTTACCTGGTGGATTACAGAAGATCCATTTTTATACCAACCACCAGTTCTCCTACTTTCTCAGCCTACAAATGGGATATTGATAATCCGTCTGTGCCCAACCTGAAAGTAATTCTTGCATCGTCTATGCAGGACCTCCTGCTCGATAATCTTGGAAGAGACGGGCTGATCATTTTTAAAGCACCCGCCGGTCAGGATCCTGCACAATGGCCCGCATATCCTTCTCCTGTTGAAACCACTGTTACCAGTACCACCGTTAAGTATCCGCAGATTCCTATCCGGCATATTATTGATGCGGTGGAGTTACAGCGCGTAGTAGAAACTGCCAGGGTGCCCAAGCGGCTGCAGAACAGTCTTGACGCAGGCCCCACCAATGTAAGTGCAGGTGAATATTCTTCCCAGTCGCTGGTGAGAAAAACAGCCAGAACCGTTAGTGGCAGGAAAATTTTGAAAGACACGAATCATTCTGCAAATGATTTTATTACAAAACCCAAGGCAGATCCTTCCAAATCAGCTTCTTCATTTGCAGACTAATATGAATAAAGTTTTTGTTTGTAATTCATTATTGCTTCTCCTGGCTGTTTCCGTTGCTGCCCAACGCAACGGGCTGGCAGACAGTATCTACTTTTATCAGCAGAGCGCTGCGGAGGCAGGAATGATCCAGCATAATGCCACTCAACTGGTGAGTAGTCCGGTAGAAAAAACAGGATATGCCTCCCTCTCCGCCACACATATTTCCGGAGGGTTTAGAAGGGTGCAGCAGGCCCAGCGCACAACGATTGCAGATTTTTATACCGAAGGATACAGCACCCTGAAACGTGTCAGGATTGCCGGGAGTTTTCACTTCAATAAAATCATGGAAGACAGCCTGGCCTGGACCATGAAGGGGCTGGAAGACGAAGTGCAGCCCTATTATTTTTTTGCGGGTAAAGCCGGTGCCTACGAGCGGCAGAACTACAATATGGATGCACTGGTTGCTTATGAAATGCTGAAAAATAAACTCTATGTTTCGCTCGGGGCCGGGTACAATTATCACTGGACCACCCGTTCGGTGGATCCAAGGCCCGATGTAAATAATTTCAAACTGACCCTGCATCCGTCTGTTACATATCGGTTTGGCAAACACCTGGTTGGAGCGGGATTTACCTGGGGATATGGCAATGAAACCACGTCTATTGCCTACAAGAATAAAAACTATGCGGGTAACCAGTTGTACATTGAAAGAAACAGTTACCTGAGCCTGGGCTACGGACATATCACCAAAATGCAGGGAAGGTTACGGCACTTCAACGATTACAGCGGATTTGACGCCAGTTATACCGGTGTTGCCGGTAAAATAAGGATACGCGCCAATGCCGCTTATCAGCTCCGGTCGGAAGAGCTGACGATGGATGAAGGTAATAGCTCCAGGTTGTATCATGTGTACAGTAAACTGTATGTACAGGATATGCAGGCGGATTTGTTGCTGAGTAAACAGGGAAAGAGGAGTAACCAGCAATTGTATGCAAAGCTGTCCTCACAAAGCGGGGACAACTGGGCAGCGGAGTTTGACGGAAGCAATTATTTTTATCTGTGCAATACATTGAACCTGTCTTATCTGTACCGCTTCAACACCGGTAACGCTGAACCCGAACTCGGTGCAGGGATTGATTTTACCGATGTTTCCCGAGAAGATTACGTAGAACAGCATTACCTGCGGAATACATTTGTGCGCCCGGGAATCACAGCCAATCTTTACTGGAAATCGGGCAAGCTTGCTTCATTCGCTGCGGCATTCCACCCTTCTTATACCATTCCATTGTTGAATGAACTGGAGGCGCCGCCAACACAGGTGAATGTTTTTACCAGGGGTGTAGTGTATTCCGATTACCTGTATTACAGTTATAAGGCATTGAACCTGGAAGCCCGGATACAGGCGCTCAGGAAAAATATGTTCAAACAACTGGATGCAGGAATGACCATCCGTGCCGTATGGGCCGGAAAAAGCGGAGAAGCGGACCTGGTGTTACCGTCCGCATATGATCCCAATAAATACCGATTGAATATTTCCTGTTCTTTTAACCTGTATTTCTGAATATGAAGAAGATTTTAGTCATTGTTTTTATCATTACCGGAGTGGGAATCTGTTCTTTCAATGCCGGAAAAATCAGTACCCGCGATGCATGGTACAGCGATACGCTCCGTGCATTATACCTGCAGCCGACCGGAAAATGGCCTGCACCTTTTATTGATTCCGGGGTATCCTGGAAAGAGTTGGGGATATTGCCCGGGAGCCCACTTAATCAACATGCAGATTCGGTAAAGCAACTGGTTCATCTGGGTAAGATGCTGTTCTTTGATCCCAGGCTGAGCGGTTCGGGCCAGATCTCCTGCGCCAGTTGTCATGTGCCGGATATGTCCTGGACAGACGGCAGGGAAAGGGCGGTAGGCCATGATCAGCAACTTGGTAAGCGCAACACACCTTCGTTGTCGAATATATGGGCCAGTCCTAAATTGTTTTGGGATGGCCGTGCAAATACGCTGGAAGATCAGGCCTATGGCCCGGTGAACAATGATATTGAAATGCATGGCAGTATGCCGCAGGTACCTGCTTCTTTGCGAAAGATTGCTGAGTACAAAAAACTGTTTATCAATGCGTATGGCACTGAGGAAATCAATGTTGAACGGATAGTACATGCATTGGCTACTTATGAACGAACCCTGGTAAGCCGTAAAAGCGATTTTGATTATTTTTTACAGGGGGAAGCTGCCAGGTTAAACGATGCCGCCCTGCGCGGATTGCACTTGTTTCGCACCAAGGCAAGGTGCATGAACTGCCACAACGGGCCGCTCTTTACCGATCAGCAGTTTCACAATGTGGGGCTTACTTATTACGGTCGCGAATTTGAAGATCTCGGGTTGTATAGGGTAACCGGCAAAGCTGCGCATGTAGGACAGTTTAAAACACCTTCTCTTCGTGATGTGATGAGAACCCGTCCATGGATGCACAACGGGCTCTTTGATGATATGGATGGGGTATTGAATATGTATAATGCAGGAATGCCCCAGCCCAAACCCAAGCCCGAACAGGTGAAGGACTCACTGTTCCCTCAAACCGACCCCTTGCTCAGAAAACTGAACCTGACCAAAGAAGAAAGACAGGATATTATTGCCTTTTTGAATGCCATTACTGCACAACCCTGGAAGGTAAGGATTCCTGTTTTACCCAAATAATAATGTAAACAATTAAACAGGAATATGAAAAAAAACCATTTTATTATTGCTGCTGATTGCGGTAACAGCCGTTAAGGCCCAGCCACCACGTTGGTTACCACTTCTGTGGATGAACTGAAGCACTATGCGGCAGACGCCAAAAAATCAAAGGCCGAAATCGATGCCATTACACAGCCTAAAAAAGAGATCAGGCTGGTTGCAAAAGGAATTAAGGTTGTAGGTTAATAGCGTTTCAGAGGTGAAACGGGCCGTTACCGTCTGGTAGCGGCCTTTTTGTTGATATTCACTCAAAGAATCTGTATATGTACTGTGAATTTTTTAATTTCAGGGTATGAAAAAGCGAATTGCCATTGCCGCCATTTTCTCCCTGGCGGTTATTGTGCTGATGCGGGTTCAGGGAGCCGGTCTTAAAACGGTAATAACTCCCAGGGGGATCCTTGATCTTGAATTTGCCAATTCTCCGGCAAGGCTAACAACCGTACTTGCAGCCTGGGACCAGGCCACTGTTACCTGTAATATCTGGATTGATTTTCTGTTTATTCCTGCTTATGTACTGTTGCTGTCCCTGTCTGTTGCTGCGGTTTCAGTTAACAGGGGAAAAGGCTTTTTGCGCAATACAGGCGCATGGCTGGAAAGAGCGGCTTATGTGGCAGGCATACTGGATATTGCCGAAAACCTGTTGATGCTGCAGAGTATTGCCGGCAATTATACCCCTGATTCATTGTGGCTCACTTATTACTGTGCCGCCATTAAGTTTGCCATTGTTTGCTGCATCATGCTATACCTGTTCATTTCCCTGCCCCTTATCTTTAAAAAAAATAATCCGAATGGAGCATAACCCCTGGCAGATAACAGGCGAAAAAAATGTGTACGACAATCCCTGGATCCGTTTAACTGAATACCAGGTGATTAATCCGGCCGGCGGCAAGGGTATTTACGGTAAAGTCCATTTTAAGAATACCGCCGTAGGCGTCCTGGTGCTGGATGAACAACTGAATACTTACCTGGTTGGGCAATACCGGTTTACGCTGGATACCTACAGTTGGGAAATCCCGGAGGGGGGCGCCCCCCTGGGAACGGATCCGCTGGAAGGTGGAAAAAGAGAACTGTTGGAAGAAACCGGGCTGGCGGCAGCTCAATGGGAGCCCCTGCTGCAATTGCATCTTTCCAACTCTGTAAGCGATGAGTGGGCCGTGGTTTACCTTGCGCGGGAGCTGCGCCAGAAACAGTCCGAACCCGAAGAAACGGAACAACTGATAATCCGGAAACTGCCTTTTGCCGAAGCCGCGGAAATGGTGGAAAAAGGGCAGATCACCGACTCTATGAGTGTGGCAGCCATATATAAAGTTCAACTCTTATTGGCTCAGGGAAAATTGAAGTAATACATTTGCAAATGGCCTTAAAACAAAGTTCGATGATTATCGGGAGGCAGCCCCTGGTGGAGGCCCTTCAATCCGGAAAAGCAATTGATAAGATCCTGCTCCAGAAAAATGCAACGGGAGATGTACTTCATTCTATCCGTTCCCTGGCCAGGGAACATCATATTCCTATTCAACTGGTACCGGTTGAAAAACTGAACGGGCTTACCCGCGCCAATCACCAGGGAGTAATTGCCATCGCAGCATTGGTGCAGTACCTCGATTTACAGCAGGTTATTGATCACGTGGTGTCTGAAGGAATTGTACCCCTGTTCCTCATGCTCGATGGAGTTACGGATGTGCGCAATATCGGCGCCATCGCCCGGACGGCCGTATGCTGCGGTGCGCAAGCCATTATCATTCCCGATAAAGGGGTGGGGGCGCTGAATGAGGAAGCCATGAAAAGCAGTGCGGGTGCTTTGGAAAAAATTCATATCTGCAGGGTCGGCAGCCTGCTGAAAGCCGTTGACGATCTTCATCTGAACGGAATCTCCGTATATACGAGTGAAATGCGGGCCGATAAAAATGTGTTTGAGCTGAACTTCAATGATCCCTGTTGTGTAATCATGGGTGATGAAGGCCGGGGCGTACAGCCTTATCTGGCCAAGGCGGCAGATGCTTTCTTCAAAATTCCGATGGCAGCAAAATTTGATTCGCTTAATGTGTCGGTAGCCACCGGAATGATTCTATACGAAGCAATGAAACAAAGAATGAATCAGTAACCCCTTCAACAAACACCATGTGTACCACGGCTCCTGATATTAAACTGGTTGAATGCCCGCGCGATGCCATGCAGGGTTGGAAAAATTTTATTCCTACTGAAGTAAAAATAAATTACCTCAACCAGTTGCTGCAAGTAGGTTTTGATGTACTCGATTGCGGAAGTTTTGTTTCTCCCAAAGCAATTCCCCAGATGGCGGATACTGCTGCTGTAATTCGGGGGCTTCGGCTGAACGGTACCCGAACCTCCCTGCTGGTGATTGTTGCCAATACAAGGGGAGCGGAAGAGGCGGTTGCATTTGATGAGATCCGTGCATTGGGTTTTCCCTTTTCTCTTTCTCCCACTTTTCAGCAAAGAAATACCAACAGTACCATGGAGGAGAGTTTGCACAGAGTGGAATCCATTCAGGAAATTTGTGTGAAAAATAGCAAGGAACTGGTGATCTACCTCAGCATGGGTTTTGGAAATCCATACGGAGATGCATATAATGAAGATTTGTTGTTGAACTGGGCCGGGAAAATGGCAGACATGGGCATCGGAACCATTTCCCTGGCAGATACGGTTGGATTGGCTACGTCCGAACAAATCAGCCGTGCTGTAGCAACGCTGGTGGCGCAATACCAGCAACTGGAAACTGGGGTGCATCTGCACTCCACGTCATTGAACTGGTACAGTAAGCTCGATGCTGCCTGGCAGGCGGGATGTATAAGGTATGACGGAGCTTTGAAAGGGATTGGCGGATGCCCCATGGCACAGGACGACCTGGTTGGAAATATGGATACCGAATTAATGATCCCTTATTTTCAGGAGAAAGGTTTTTTGCAAAAGTTGAATAAAGAAGCATTGACAGAATCGGCGCGGCTTGCGCTGGATATTTTTCATTAACCGATTGTATGAAGTTTCATTACGAATTCCCCATCAAAAAAATAGCGCAACCCATTCACCATCGCCACGCTTTGCTGATGATGGGATCCTGCTTTACGGAAAACATTGGGGAACTGTTGAAACAGCATAAGTTCAGGGTAATGGAGAACCCCAACGGGATCCTCTTTAATCCGGTAAGCGTTGGGGAAGCGGTCAATATGTATATTGAACGCGAAATGGTGCGCGAAGAACAATTGTTCTGCCTGCATGAGACCTGGCATAGCTGGAAACATCACAGCCGTTTTTCGGGGATAACAGCGGCGGAAGCCGTTCAGCACATCAATGCATCTGTAGCGGATGCCCATATTTTTTTGAAGCAGGCCAGTTACCTCATGATCACTCTGGGCTCGGCATGGGTATATGAACTTACAGAGAAAGCCACCGGATACTACCCCGGCAAAGTAGCTGCCAATAACCATAAAGCGCCTGCAGACTGGTTCCAAAAAAGATTATTGGGTGCAGGAGAAATCCTGTTGCTGCTACAGGAAATGGTAGCCCGTTTACGCGAATTCAATCCGCAACTCCAACTTATTTTTACCATCAGTCCGGTGCGCCACCTGAGAGAAGGTGTAATAGAAAATAATCGCAGCAAAGCTGTGCTGATACAAGCCGTTCACGACCTGGTGGGCCTGATGGGGCAGTGTTATTATTTCCCTGCTTATGAACTGGTGATAGATGATCTGCGCGATTACCGGTTTTATGCAGAAGACCTGGTGCACCCCAATTACCATGCAACCCGCTATGTTTGGGAAAAATTCGCTGAAGCCTGCCTGTCGGAACCGGCGCAGGAATTATTGAAAGTGATCCGGGAAATTAACCTGGCGTATCAGCACCGGCCTTTTAACGAATCAACCGGTATTCACCAGAATTTCCTCAGAAAATATGCAACCATCACTACGCAGTTGATGGAAACGCACCCGGAACTGGATTTTACAAGGGAACTGCATTATTTTAAAACAGGGATAAAATAGGCAGCCGGCCGGCAAGCGCTTCATTGGCAGGCACCAGCCTGCATAATTTCCGGAACTCCCTTTTTTGGAGGTATGCGGTAAGGTAGGGTTTGTGCAGCAATCCGGTTAAAACAAGGATGGTCCGGTCGCTGTTGGCATTCAATGCCATTTTTATTTTTTCGCACATACCGTTGTTGCGCTGTTCCCAGTATTCCATACTTGTATTGTACCACCTGCTGTATGGCAGGAGGTCGTTGTAGCGGGCCGTGATGCTGCGGATAAAACTATTCTCAATTTCATTGATCCGGTAAATGGTATCCATCAGGGTTTCGCGGTTCATTACCTCCATGCTGCTGTCCAGTTTCTGCAGCAATCCTCCATTCAGTGTGGTATAGGCTGCGTACTTCAGGCTATCTGCCGGCTCCAACTGGTGATTGCTGTACAGTTGCGCCAGTTTTTCCTGGTGTGTTTTTTCCATCATCCGCTGATAGGTTACGTATTCTTTTCTGTTGGGGATATAAATGTCGAAGGGGGCAATGCATACTTCGGGATGCGCTTCTTTATATTTTCTGGCCGCCCTGTATTCGATCGGGTTGTTCCAGATGCCCAGGAATTCTGCCAGTTTTGCACCGCTTACTTTGCGGATATCACAATCACCGATACTGGTAGAATCAAACTCGAGCAGGATAATATCCGGCTTGATTTTTCCAATGATACTGAACAGGGAGTTGACCGTGAGATATTTATTGCCATTGTGTTTGGTACCCAGGATAATCACTTTATTGGGGGTAGGTTCCGCATCTGTCGCGATCAAGAAACCGAACAGCGTCAGCATCAACAAAAAACTGCATTTAACCCTCATTGGATGGTTTCATTAAAAAAGTGTCTGCACCCCATGGGTGATTTTGAATTCGTGCTGCAGAAGCCATTTCTTTCGCCACATACCTCCCGAATAGCCGATCAGCGATCTGTCGCTGCCGATTACCCGATGACAGGGAACCAGGATCGCAATATTGTTTTTGCCGTTGGTGCTGGCGGCCGCCCGGATTACTTTGGGGTCGCCCATGCGTTTGGCAAGATCCATATAGCTGATGGTTTTTCCATAATCAATCTCCATCAGTTCTCCCCATACTTTCTTCTGAAAATCGGTGCCGTTCTGGTGAATGGGGATATCAAAATGCTTTCTGCTTCCATGAAAGTATTCTATCAGCTCTTCCGTACACTGATGCATCAGCTCGCTGATGCCCGGTTCGCCGTATGTAAGCTGGTCCTTATTGTCTACAAAACTCAGTTCGCCGATATATTGGTCGGTACCTCCGATTTTAATTAAACCGATCGGACTCTCATAATAAGTGTAGAACAATTCACTCATAACCGGGCAGGCTGGCTTATAAATATAGGAACTAAGGCCGAATTCAGCCAATTTTATCTCCGTTCTCCACCTTTTTGTCGGGTTGAAGCAACACCACTGCTCCGGTAGCATCATACACACCCATTACAAGGCATTCGCTGAAAAAGTTGGCGATTTGTTTGGGTGGAAAATTCACCACGGCCATTACCTGCTTACCCACCAATTCTTCCGGCGAATAATGTGCGGTGATTTGTGCCGATGACTGCTTTGTGCCCAAGGGGCCAAAGTTGATCAGCAACTGGTAGGCTGGCTTTTTGGCCTGCGGGAAAGGTTTGGCTTCCAGTATGGTGCCAAT
>DATFAP010000033.1:0-45070 GCA_035254545.1 Sediminibacterium sp.
AGTTAATTCTTTGCATTGCCTACAAAGTTAAAGCATTGGCCATGTGGCGGCATTGTGTTCCGCCTGCCCGGTGTCGCTGCTGATTAAAGATACAAAAGTCCATTTTTTATTATGTTGCTCAGCGTTATTTCATAGCGAGCAATGTAACATGAGCAGCAACTGCAAACCATTTACCTTTTCTTTTTACATATACATCTTGATAACAGTTTTGCCCAATTACATCTTTACCATCCATCTTTAAAACGAATGTTGTGTAACATGTTATTAGTCCTACCTCATCTGTTAGCAGTCGGACGTCAATACTGTCAATGGTTACAGAAACTGTCTCCTGCTTATCTAGGTTACTTATAATGTCACGCTTTGTCATTTTAGCACCTTTAGGAGATACCAAAACAAAATCGTCTGCAAAAACTTTTGATAGTGTTGCCGTGTCTTTTTTAGCATATGAATTAAGCCAATCTTGATTAAGTTTTTTCAACTCTTCAATTTCATGGTCTTGGGAAAAGGCACTTTGAAAAATGGCAAGTAGCAAGATTGAGAGAAGAACTTTTGTCATTTAGCGATGATTGTTTTATATAAAATAGTTTATGAAGTCAGCCGAGTCTATCTGGCATTGCCACCAACGGTGAGGGCTTTCTGCTGTGCTGGTATTCATAGCTCGTCAGCCAAATAACTTACTAAAGATAAATAGAATTACAAATGTTGAGGCGAGAAGTGTCAGCCGACATAGCAGAAAACCGATGTTAGTGAATGGTTTTATTTTGTCCAACCAACTGATTTTTTCCATTGTTCAATTTCTTCTTTTCGCTTTTCAAAATCTGTCGGTGGTGTCTGATTTTCGTTTTCCGCTTGTTTTCGCATAATGTCAGTCTGTTCTTCGAGTGAGTTGAGTCCAATAGATTTTCGCCTTTGGTTTACTTTTGTCAAGTCGTCAAAATCGTTTGGGCATAACTCTCCGTTTTCATCCCAGTCAAATTGAGTTCCGTAAAGTTGTGCTTTCCCTTCAAATACAGCCACTCGGTCAGCCAAATAAGCCAGTTTTTTTGAGTTGGCTTTGTTTTCACTAACAGCAATTTCTAACAATTTCACGCACTTTTTCATAAAGTCAGGTTGTCCGATAGAATGTTGTATAACCAACCAAGTTGCTTCACTTGCTTCTTTGCCTACTTTATCAGTTGTCGGATATCCGATTATGTCAATTATTTCGTTTAAGATTTTTGCATTTCTGTTGTGCAATTCTTTCATTTCTTCATTGTACCCGTCACTTATTTGTCCGCTTTTAATAAGTTTGTCCCTTAATGCTAAGTCTGCATTTTTCAGTCCAATTATTTTTTCGGCAATTTCTTCGTAATTCATTCTGTGGTCGTGTCGTGTTAAACTTGCCACTAACACTTAAAAGTAAGAACCTCCGCTTATTAAAAAAAATTGTTAATCACTTGCTTGTATCCGCGCTATTTGGGGCAGATGCCGGGGTTCTGCTTAAAAAAGCGGGGGGGTACTTATAAAACTGCAGAAGGCTACCAGTTAGTCTATCCGGGGGCTTTCTATTTCATCAAATGCTTTTCTGCTCAAATGGGTGTACAGCATGGTGGTTCGGATGCTGTATCATCCAGCCAATGTCTGCAATGCCTATGAGAAAAAATAGCGTACTTTCCGAAATTGTTTGGTTCAAATCACCCACGCTCGCGCCACCTCAGCCCCACATGGGGTAAGTCAATGCACTTCCCTCTCGGGATACACATTGCAGCTTTAACCAGATTTTTTTGGAGAGTGATACCTTCAACAATACAACAATATAAAATAATCGGTTTATTATCCTGATTTTCTATATAAACGGGAAATCAGGGGTTACAAGAGGTCGTTAACTCTAACCATGAATGGACAACTTTTAGGGGAAGCTTACACTGTTTTTTCAGTGCTGTCGGGGGTATTCAGTGGGGTACACTCGAACGAGATACGAAGGAAGCCTGTTCAGTTTGAGTGATCAGTTAGTGATTTATCAATGGTCTTATACTGAAAAAACTGTACAGCTAAAGGGGATATTACTGCATAATACGCAGTTTATCATACTGTTGTAATGAGAGCGAAGCCAGGTTGTAGGGTATGTTAGCAAGAAATTCAATAAACCTAAAAGCATTTTACCCTGTGTAAATGCGTGTAAGGCCGAAAGCAGGAAGAAAACAAAACACATCAAATGAAATCGTTCATACATATCAATAGTCTCTCCGATGGGCCATTGCTGAAAGCCCAACTTGCGCAAAACCTTTTATTATGCACCGTTCTTTCTTTCAACTATAGAGTTTAGCAACTCAAATATCAATGTAGTTAATGTATCTAAATCGCTTTCAACAGTACCCTTCATATATCGGTCGTACACATTTTTGTTATCGGGTGGATTTAGATTTAAGTAGAATCCCTTTTCTAAAGCTAACAATCTTAAAAACTCACGTTGTGTTCGTCCGTTTCCTTCACGAAATGGATGTAAGTAATTTATATTATCGAGAATTTCTGCTAGCTTTTGTGCAATACTTTTTATATCATCATTTGAAATTCGATAATATTCATTAATTAAAGAGTCAATGTATTTTAAAGCATTGTCGAAATGGCCAATTGGAAAAAACTGCTTACCATCTTTACTTATCTCAACTATGCGCCTTTTTCCTGCCCATGAATATAAGTCTTGAATTGGTAAGAGTTAGACATATGCTTTTTCGTTAGCAAATGCAATCATTTCATTTAATGAAATTTTTCCTGAAACATAATCACGTATAATCTCAATTCCTTTCGGAGTAGAAATAAAACCATCAAACATATTACTGCCCAATGCATTTGCAGTACCTTCTAACGTTCTCAAATCAGCAAACTTTATACCCATAATAGTTAAATTGGTTCTGTCTATATCAATTGCATTAAACATATACTAGTTATAACTAATGAAATCTAAAAATACGAAATTAATTCCTCAAAAACGAATGGTGCATAACACTGAAATATATGCTACTTAGCCTTTGAAAGAAAAAAAGGTAGACTTATAAATGTGTTATTAATTATTATGGTTATTGAATTGTCATTGCGTAAATACAGTTATACATTTTGTATTTCTTAAATCTCTTTAATCTATCAAAGCAAAGCCTCCTGAGTCCCAGACATAGCTGTCACAGGTCAGTAAGCGATATAAACGAAACAATTGGGGGAGGAATAAATTGGGGTAATTCAATTTAAGAATAAAGTTTAATATGACGAAAAATTAGAATGATTTTTTTGGTGCGCATCTAGATGAGGCGAGGAATTGTCGTCGCAACTTCGTTGCTCCGACTTTCTGGTGGGGGGCTTTACACAAAACCTCCTGCGGCTGCGCCGCAGACAGTTTTTTAACGCTTATCCGCTCCAGCAAGCAAGCTTGCTTCGCGTCTGCGCATTAAAAAACCCCTCAACTGCGTTGAGAGGTTTTGTGTAGCGAGAATGGGAATTGAACCCATCACCTCAGGGTTATGAATCCTGCGCTCTAACCAACTGAGCTACCTCGCCATTTCCCTTTCGGGCTGCAAATATAGGGGGTTTCCGTAAAAAGAAAAAGGTTAGTAAGCCAACAATTTACTGATTCTTTCGGCCACTTTGGTGGCAGTGGGCAGCATGGCGGTTTCCAGAGCCACATTAATGGGTACTGCGGGCAGATTCTTCGCCCCCATTACCTCTACCCTGGCATCCAGGAAATGATAACAATCGTTCGATATCCGAAGCGACAGGGCTTCGGCAAATGAGTTATTTTGTTGTTCTTCGCTCAATACCAGCACTTTTCCGTGGCGTTTTACCGAATTAAATACGGTTTCTTCGTCCAGCGGAAACAGGGTCCTCAAATCCAGTACCTCTACCTGGCCCGGATAGCGTTCTGCGGCTGCTTTAGCCCAATACACGCCCATTCCATAGGTGATCACGCATACGGTCTCCCCTTTGCGGATTTTCTCTATTTCTGCCTGCACCACCACATTGGCCTTGCCAAGGGGTAAAATATAATCTTTGGCCGGTTCTACCGAACGGGCTTCGTCGGTGCCGGGCACTTTGCTCCAGTACAGTCCTTTGTGTTCCAGCATGATCACCGGATTAGGATCCAGGAAGGCCGCTTTCATCAATCCCTTCATATCGGCCGCATTGGACGGGTAAACCACTTTGATTCCTTTAATAGATAAAAGGGTGCTTTCTATGCTTCCGCTATGATACGGCCCGCCGCCTCCATAAGCCCCCACCGGTACCCTTAACAGCATCTGCACCGGGAATTTTCCATTAGACAAATAGCAGGATTTGGACACTTCCGTTACCAGTTGGTTCAAACCGGGGTAAATATAATCCCCAAACTGGATCTCTACAATCGGCTTCACTCCCATTGCCGACAGTCCCACGGTTGACCCAATGATATATGCTTCCTGTATGGCCGTATTAAATACCCGGTTCTCTCCGTATTTCTCTGCCAGCATAGCCGCTTCCCTAAACACTCCCCCCATCCTGGCGCCCACATCCTGCCCGTACACAATCGCTTCGGGATATTCATCCATCAGTTCGTCGATGGCATGCAATGCGGCATCTACCATCATCACGCGCTCCGCTGCCTTGGGCGAACGCTGTCCTTTTTCTTCCCGTACCGGTGTTGGTACAAATACATGCTCTTCCACCGAACGGATATCCGGCTCTGCCGCCGCCTGTGCTTTTTTGAAATCGTTCAGCACCAGTTCCAGCGCATCGGTTTCTACCTGGTTAATTTCACTCTCCGTATATCCTACCCCATTCAACAGCAACCTGAGTTTGGGGATCGGATCGTATAAACCATGCTTCAACAGGTCTTCCCTGCTTCTGTAAAATTCTTTTCTCACCCCGCTGGTATGGTGCCCCAGCAGCGGAACCTTTGCATGCACCAACACCGGCTTGCGCTCTGTGCGGGCATAGTTCACAGCCTGCTCCATCGTTTCATAGCAACGCATGAAATCGCTTCCGTCTACCTGCATCCGCTTCAGTCCCTTAAATCCGCAGGCGTATTCGTACGCGTTCATGGTTCGGATTTCGTCCGAAGTAGCACTGATGCTCCACTGGTTGTCCTGTACCAGGTATACAATCGGTAATTGTTTTAATGTGGCAAACTGCAACGCCTCACTCACTTCTCCCTCGCTCATACATCCGTCTCCCAGAGAGCAGACTACCACCGGTGATTTTCCTTCCACCGATTTGCGAAGCCGGTGGTTAAGCGATTTTTCCAGGAACTGTACCCCCTGCGCCAATCCTGTGGTAGGTATGGCCTGCATGCCGGTTGCACTGCTCTGGTGTATGATGGACGGCCTGTTTTCGTCTTTACTGCTTGGATGGCAGTAATAGGACCGGCCGCCGGAAAACGGATCTTCTTTTTTGGCCAGCAATTGCAGCATCAGCTCATAGGGTGTAAACCCTACAGACAGCATTAAGCTGTCGTCCCTGTAATAAGGGCTTACCCAGTCGCAGGGCAGCAACTGCATTCCTGTTGCCAGTTGAATGGCTTCATGACCCCTTGAGGTGGAGTGCACATACTTACATACCGCACGATTGGCATCGTAGGTTTCACTCATAGACTTGGCCGTCATCATGAGTTTATATGCCTGTAATAATATGCTGGGTGTTAACATTATTTTATCTCTAGTTCAAACATTTTCTGTTGCTCCAGGTATCCTTCCAATACATCTCCCACCACACACTCTCCCACGCCTGCTGGTGTTCCCGTGTACACCATATCGCCAATATTCAAAGAGAAATACGTGGAAATATGGGATACAATTTTATTGAACGAAAAAATCATATCGGCAGAATCTCCTTCCTGCACAGTTTCTTTATTTTTCTTCAGCGAAAAATGAATGGGATTTTTCAGGAGTTTCTCTGTTAATGGAATCCATTCTCCAATCACTGCAGAATTGTCCCAGGCTTTGGCTTTCTCCCAGGGGAGCCCTTTCTTTTTTAGTTCGGCCTGTATATCGCGGGCGGTAAAATCGATTCCCAGGGAAATAGCATCATAATATGAATGAGCCTGCTTTTCTGTAACATATTTGCCATTTTTTGAAATGCGCAGTACCAGTTCTGTTTCGTAATGTAATTCGTTGGAGAATTCAGGGTAGTAAAAAGGAGTATGGGACTGCAGCAGGGCAGTCTTGGGTTTCATGAAAATCACCGGCTCCTCCGGAACGGCGTTGCCCAGTTCTTTTGCATGATCGGCATAATTTCGGCCAACGCAAAAAATTTTCATAGTACGACACATTTAAAATAGTAACCAGATAATCCCTGTTGGAGCCCGCGGCTCCGGGTACGGAATGGATTACATGAATTATATTTCCATGCTTATAACTACGAAAGGGCCGGTTTTATTATGTAAAGCTTAAATTATTTACCGTATTCATGGTTTTTTCGAGTCCGATAGCGGCAAACTGCTCAATTATTTCGATGCAGGTGGCTATTTTCCGGTCTACAACCGGCTGTTCGTCCGGCTGCCATTTACCCAGTACAAAGTTCACCTGGCCGCCTTTGGGGAAATTGTTCCCGATGCCAAACCGCAGTTTGGGATAAGCATCGGTTCCCAGTATGAGCTGGATGTCTTTCAGGCCGTTGTGACCGGCATCGCTGCCCGTTCCCCTTAACCGGATCTTACTCAGCGGCAAAGCCAGATCGTCTACGATGGTTAAGGTAGCGGAGACATCGAGCTTTTCCTTGTCCAGCCAATATTTAAATGCTCTCCCGCTCAGGTTCATGTAAGTGGTAGGCTTGATACAAACAAAAGTCCTTCCCTTCCATTTCACTTCTGCCACATCGGCCAGCCGGTCTGTTTTAAAGAACCCGTTGTGCTTCCGTACAAAAGCATCTAATACGTCGAAGCCTATATTATGCCGGGTATGACGGTATTCATCTCCAATATTGCCCAAACCAATAATCAGGAACTTATGCATGTTCGCAAAAGTAGCTTCTTGTTATAAACCGGCAAAGTATCTGACTAAAATCGGGCTCTTTATGTAACTTCACCGCAGATAGCCGCTTCATGACCAATCCCCTGACGAGTTTCGTCTACACCCTATACAAAAAGCTGCTCCGTCTTGGCGTTACCCCCGATATGGAATTCCTGGAGCGCAAGAAGATTGAGGTCATCAATCTGGTCATGGCTTTCAATGTTCCGGTCATCGCTTTTTTCATGGTGCTGAACCTCAACAACGGGGAATATTTCCTGGCCTCGCTCAACCTGTTGTCTGTATTGGGCAACATACTGATCCTGGTGCTGCATTACCATGGCAGGATCCGCGAAGTAAGGCTGATCATTTCTTTCAGCTTCATCCTCATTTTCACCCTTCAATCCATTCTTTTCCGGAATGGCACAGAGTATTTTCTTTATACGAACCTGATCATCACCCTGATCTTTTACAACAACAAACGGTTTATTTACTGGATGGCGCTGCTGAACTGTGCTGCTTTTGTGGGCATTAAGCTGGTGCTGAACAGTTCTTTTTATTTTGCATCCGTTCCGGATAGCAGGGTTTTTGCCAATACGGCGCTCAGTGTTGGCATGTCGGCGCTATGCCTGCTTTATTTCAAATACCAGCAAAATGCATTGCTCCTTCAGATCCGCGAAAAAAACACGGAACTGGAAGCAATGAATAAGAACAAAGAGAAATTGTTTTCGATTGTTGCCCACGACCTGCGGTCGCCGGTAGCGCAGTTAAAAAGCGCGCTGGACCTGCTGAACAGGGAGTATATTTCTCCCGATGAATTCAGGGAAATGACCGGCAAACTTACCCGGCAGATAGATGATATGCAGCTCAACCTCAACGACCTGCTGGTATGGAGCCGGAGCCAGATGGCCGGCATTGTACCTTCTCCCGAAAAAGTTCCGGTACGTACAGTGGTAGAGGAGATCATTGCTTTGAAAACCCCGCTGGCCAATGCTAAAAATATCCGCTTCAACAACCTGGCCGATGAGATTTATGTTTGGATTGATCCGGATCATCTGAAACTGGCACTGCGCAATATCCTTTCCAACGCCATCAAATTCAGCTACGAAAACGGCCTCATCGAAATTTCCACCACCACCAGCGCCACCGAAGCGGTGATTGCCATCAAAGACTTTGGCGTTGGTATGACCCGGGAAGAGATAGACCGCCTGTTTTCAGATTCCTTTTATTCTACCAAGGGTACGGCCCAGGAAAAAGGAACCGGTCTCGGGCTGAAGCTCTGCAGGGAATTTCTACAGAAATCGAATGCCAGCTTAAGCGTTACCAGTCAAAAAAATGCCGGCAGCACATTCTTCATTACGACCCCCGCCCCCGGTCCGCTCAGGGCATAACCGGATATACTTAACGAATAGGCAAAAAAAGGCCCGGTAAAACCGGGCCTTTTGAAAGATATCAGGAGATTACTTCTTCTTCTCTTCTTTGGCTTCTTCCTGCTTCAACTGACGGGTCATTACCACAGATGCAATAGGAATACGCGGAGAGTTCAGAATTTCAATGTTGGGAGCTTTTACATCTTCCACACGGATATTACCATTCAGTTCCAGGTCGGTAATGTCTACTTCAATCGTAGAAGTCAGGTCTTTTGGCAGGGCCTTAATCTTCAGTGATTTGATTTTGGTAACCAGTTTACCACCGTTCTTCACACCAATGGATGTTCCTGTGAACTTAATAGGCAGGGTAGCAACTACTTTTTTGTCGCCAACCAGTTCCAGTAAGTCAACGTGAATCAGTTGATCGCTCACTTTGTCGAACTGCAGGTCTTTCAAAATACATTTGTATTTTTTTCCACCTACGTTTACTTCTGCCAACTGAAATTCACCAGTGTACACTAAAGGCTTGAAAGCCTTCGCAGGAGCGTAAAAATTTACCTCCTCAGCACCCCCGTAAATTACACCCGGCACATTTTCCTGAGAGCGAATCTGGCGGGCGGCTTTTTTGCCATGTTCGGTCCTCAGAACACCTTCGATTGTAATTGTATTCATTTTAATTAAATTTTGGACCGCGAAGGTAAGGGAAAGAAGGGAGTTTTAAGGCGTTGCCCGGCTTTTTTGCCCTATCTATATAAAAAAAGGCAATTAAGTCATTGAAAATGAATTAATTGCCTTGATTCTTCCAGGTTAAATTTACTTCTCTCTGCCCCGCAGTTGCGAATGGATAAAGAGGCTGGTAATACTTTTATTTTCATAAGCGTTCCGGATGGCGATGGCAAAGAGGTCGGCCACGGAAATCGCTTTGATTTTTTTGGATTCTTTTTTCAGCGGAATGGTATCGCAAACGATCAATTCTTCCAGCACGCTGTTTTCAATGTTTTCGTAGGCGTTCCCGCTCAACACTGGGTGCGTAATCAGCGCTCTCACACTGTTAGCGCCCTTTTCTTTCAGCAGGCCGGCCGCTTTGGCCAGTGTACCGCCGGTATCGCAGATATCATCTACCAGTACAATGTCTTTCCCAACCACATCGCCGATCACCACCATGCTGGCGATTTCGTTGGCACGCTTGCGGTGTTTATCACAAATCACCATTTCCGCATTGAAGTAGCTGGCAATCTCCCTTACCCGGTTGGTGCTGCCCACATCCGGAGCAGCAAATGCCAGGTTCTGCAATTTCAGTTGTTCAATATATGGAATGAAAATAGCGGAGCTGTCTAAGTGATCCACCGGAACATCAAAGAAGCCCTGGATCTGTGCTGCATGGAGGTCCATGGTGATCACACGATCTGCTCCGGCTGCTTCCAGTAAAGTAGCAATCAGTTTGGCGCCGATGGCTACACGGGGTTTGTCTTTCCGGTCCTGACGGGCAAATCCGTAGTACGGAATAACCGCAATGATCCGGTGTGCGCTCGCTCTTTTAGCTGCATCGATCATTAACAGTAACTCCATCAGATTGTCTGTTGGAGCATACGTGCTCTGCACTAAAAAAACATAATCACCACGGATACTTTCCAGGAAGATCGGTTGAAACTCACCGTCGCTGAATTTCTGGATATTGATTTTTCCAATAGATGCACCGAAACGGTGTGCGATTTTTTCTGCCAGCTTCTGAGAACCCGTGCCGGAGAATATCTTAACAGAAGGATTCATATGAATGGGATATGCTTGAGTGGAATATTCGGCGAAGATATTAATTCGATCAGGAAAATGTATTTTGATTTTGCAATTGTTTGTATTATGAGGAAATATTCTATTAAGGATTGGGCGAAAGATGATCAGCCCAGGCACAAACTGATCCAGAAGGGCACCCATGCCCTGAGTAATGCGGAATTACTCGCTATTTTAATCAATACGGGCACCCGCCGCGAGTCGGCCGTGAGTATTGCGCAGCAGTTGCTGGCGGCTTCCGGAAACGATCTTCAGAAACTGGCGGGGCTAAGCCCCAAGGAAATGGTCCGGCTCAAAATAAAAGGGCTGGGGGAGGCTAAAGCCATTGGTATCGCAGCTTCCCTCGAATTAGGCGTCCGCAGGAATGCCGCTTTGTTCAAAAAAGAAAAAATCGGCAGCAGCAGGGATGCCGCTGGCTATTTGCAGGCAAGCCTGCAATACCTGCAGAGAGAGGTTTTTGCCGTGCTGTTCCTGAACAGGGCCAACAAAATGGTGCATTTTGAAATCATCAGCGAAGGGGGAATCACCGGAACGGTGGCCGATCCGCGGATCATTCTGAAGAAAGCGCTGGAAAATAATGCCACAGCGATTATTCTATGTCACAACCATCCCAGCGGTAACCTGCAGCCCAGCACTGCCGATGAAATACTGACCAAAAAGATCAAAACGGCCGCCTCTTTTTTAGACATTTTAGTAACAGATCATATCATTGTGAGCCGGGAAGGTTATTTCAGCTTCTCGGATGAAGGCTTGTTGTAATATATTTATGCCTGGGCCGTTGGTCCGCCAAAATGCATGGGTATTTCGATCTGCTCCAGGTCCTGTATCGGGCCATTGGCCGCTTCGAAACGCTCTATATTTTCCTCCAGGGCTTTCATAAAGCGTTTGGCATGCATGGGGGTGAAAATAATCCTTGATTTCACTTTACTCTTGGGCGTACCGGGCATTACATTCACAAAATCGATCACAAACTCAGCATTGCTATGGGTGATGATCGCCAGGTTGGCATAAGCGCCTTCGGCTGTTTCTTCACTGATTTCGATGTTCAACTGGTTGTTGGGCTGTTGTTCCATATAACAGGGTTAATTATGCAAATGTACCTTTTCAAAGATTATTCGCGGGTGAAAACACAATTTAAAATAGTTTTGCAGCCATGTTAGTACTAGATGGAAAAATTGCCGCCGCTTCCGTTAAGGAAGAACTCAGATCAATGACCGATGCTTTGCTGAAAGCAGGTAAACCCGCCCCCCACCTTGCCGCCATCCTGGTTGGCAACAACGGGGCCAGTGAAACCTATGTTGCCAGTAAAGTGAAGAATTGCGAGGAAACAGGGTTTCAGTCTTCCCTCATCCGTTTGGAGGAAAACGTGGAAGAAGCGGTTCTGCTGGCTGCCATCAACAAACTGAACAATGATCCCGGTGTAGACGGAATCCTGGTGCAACTGCCCCTGCCCAAACACATCAGTGAACAAAAAGTAATCGAAGCCATTGATCCTTCCAAGGATGTGGATGGATTTCATCCTTCCAATATCGGCAAGCTGGTGCAGGGCCTGCCTACCTTTATTCCGGCCACCCCTTACGGCATCCTGCTGATGCTGGAACATTTCAAGATTGCCACCAAAGGAAAACATGCCGTAGTGATCGGCCGGAGCAATATTGTGGGTCGCCCCATGAGTATTTTACTGAGCAGCAATATTCCCCAGGGCAACTGTACGGTTACCCTTTGTCATTCGCATACGCATAACCTGAAGGAGCTCTGCCTGCAGGCAGACATCATTGTTGCTGCCCTGGGTAAACCCGAATTTGTGCTACCCGAAATGGTGAAAGATGGCGCGGTGATCATTGATGTAGGTATCACCCGCGTGACCGACCCAACTGCAAAAAAAGGATTCCGCATTAAAGGAGACGTACACTATGCTTCCGTTGCCCCCAAATGCAGCGCCATCACTCCGGTTCCCGGAGGGGTTGGCCTGATGACCATTGCCGGCCTGCTGAAAAACACCATGCTGGCTTACCGTAATAACAGAGGTTCATTATGAATACGATACCCGCACTTGCCACATTACCGGTGATGGAAGCTTTCTATACCTTACAGGGTGAAGGATTTCACCAGGGAAGGGCTGCCTATTTCATCCGGCTCGGCGGCTGTGATGTGGGTTGTTTCTGGTGCGATGTGAAAGACAGTTGGGATGCTTCCAGGCACCCTCAATTGTCCATCACTTCCATTGTGGAAGAAGCTGCGAAATTCCCCGGAAGACTGGCCGTTGTTACCGGTGGCGAACCTTTACTGCATCATCTTTCCGAACTGACCGCCTTACTGCATGAGCAGGGGTTCGAAACAAATATCGAAACCTCCGGTTCCTCCCCGCTTTCGGGTGAATGGGACTGGATCTGTCTTTCTCCCAAAAAATTCAAAGCGCCCCTGCCCGAAGTAATTGCTGCTGCCAACGAACTGAAAGTGGTGATCTACAACAAACATGATTTTGAATGGGCCGAACAATATGCGGCACAGGTGAACAAAACATGCAAACTGTTCCTTCAGCCCGAATGGGACAAAGCTGCTGAAATCACCCCTTCCATCATTGAATATATCCAGGAGCATCCGCAATGGAGAATGAGCATCCAGGTACATAAATACCTGAACATCCGTTAAGCCCCCCGCTTCTGTCATTGTCCTGTCATTTATCGCCGTTCCGGTAACCCTTCTACACTTGTATGACAATTCATTTGCAGTTGTTCGGGAACTTTGCGTTGTTCATCCTATGAAAAGGAAACACATCAGTTATAATCCCCCGATTAACTGAGTGGTAACAGCCCTGCAGATTTAACCGTTTGCAGGGCATTTTTTTAACAGTCTGCTCTGCCTGTTTTTTCCGATATTGTTTTGCAATGAAAAGAAAGCAACTCATTTTAATGCTGCTGCTGGCAATTGGCTTAGATGCCGGTGCACAACAATACGACCCGGAAAAAGTGAACCGGAAAATCATGGCCCTCTATGAAAAAGCCATCGGCCTGCTAAGGGATGATGCATTCAGGGAGGCCGTGCCCCTGCTGCTAACCGCAGTGAAGGAAGACAGCAATTTTGTGGATGGTTATTTATCCCTTGCCGGAACATTCGGGCAGTTGAAGCAATACAAACGCTCTCTTACTTTTTATGAAAAAGCAAAACAACTCGACAGTGTGTATTTTGGCGTGTATGAACTCCCCTATTCCATCAACCTCGCAGGCAACGGTCAGTTTTCGGATGCATTGAATGCGGTGAACCGTTTTCTGCAATTGCCCAAACTCAACGAGCGCAGTATCAAAAGCGCGGAATACCGGAAAAAATGTTACCGGTTTGCATTGGATTTTGCGGTAAGCCATCCGGCAGAAAATTATGCATTTGTACCTGTTAACCTGGGAGACAGTGTGAACTCTCCTTTTGCGGAGTACTACCCTTCCGTTACGGTTACCGATAGTCTATTGGTTTTTACCAGGAGGGGCGATCATTTGAGAGAAGATTTTTTCCAGAGCCCGATCCGGGGCCGTGATTTTGGCAAATCCTCCCTGATTGAGGGCGATATCAATATTGAAGAACAGAAAGGCGCCATCACGGTGTCGCAGGATGGAGAATGGATGCTTTTCACCGGCAGGTTCAATGTAGGCGGTTACGGTAATTTTGATCTCTATATTTCTTACTACACCCCGCAGGGCTGGAGCGAACCCCAGAACCTGGGTACCGCCATCAATACCGAATATTGGGAAAGCTCTCCTTCGTTAAGCCCGGATAAAAGGGCGCTCTACTTCAGCAGCAACCGGCCCGGAGGTTATGGCGGCTCCGATCTCTATGTAAGCTATCGCATGCCCAACGGGCAATGGACTCCGGCAGAAAACATGGGACCGGAAATCAATTCTGCGGGAGATGATCAGGCCCCCTTTATCCATGCAGACAACCAGTCTTTGTATTATACTTCCAACGGTTTAACCGGCTATGGTGGCTCCGACCTCTTCATTACCCGAAAAAATGCACAGGGGAAATGGGGCAGGCCGGAGAACCTGGGCTATCCCATCAATACCATCGAAAACGAGGGTAGCCTCGCTGTATCTGCAGATGGATTAACGGCCTATTATGCCAGCGACCGGAGCGATAGCAGGGGGCAGTTGGATCTTTACAAATTTGAATTGCGCCCCGATATCCGTCCGAACAGAACGCTGTATGTAAAAGGCATTATCACGGATCGTAAAACCGGGAAAAAACTCCCTTCCACCGTTGAACTGATCAACAACGAAACCAGGGAAACCCTGATGAAGGTTCAGACCGATGAATCGGGAGAATATTTCATTACACTGCCGGTCGGAAAAGATTATACCTTTTCCGTTAACAGAAAAGGATACCTCTATTACAACGAACTCTATGAACTGGGTAGCCGAAAGGCCGACAGCGTGTACCGCAAAGACATTGCGCTGCAACCTGTAGAACTGAATGCCTCATTAACTTTCAGGAATATTCAGTTTGCCTCCAATGAATTCAGTCTTCCTGCCGATGCTTCCATTGAACTGGAAAAACTGTACCAGGTATTAACTGAAAATGCTACACTGCGCGTGGAAATTGGCGGTCATACAGACAATATCGGGAAAGTGGCCGACAACATGAAACTTTCTGCCAACAGGGCCAAAGCCATTACCGACTGGCTGATCAACAAAGGGATCACTCCTGAAAGAGTTGTGTACAAAGGCTATGGAGACAGCAGGCCCATTGCCGATAACAAAACAGAAGAAGGCCGTGCACTCAACAGAAGAACCACCGTTACAATCACCCGAATATAGCGTAGTAGTACGCTAAAAAAAGGCCGGAATTTTACTGAGCTTGCATCCTAAAAATGATGCAGGACAATTTGTTCCACCAGGTGGCCTTTACGCTGATCCCCGGACTGGGACCGGTTTCCAGGAAAAAACTGATTCAGCATTTCGGGAGTGCTTCGCGGATCCTGAATGCCTCAGAAGAAGAGTTGAGATCCATGCCGGGCATGGGCCAGGTATTGGTGAATCAAATCCGGTCTTTTAAGGATTTCGGGGTTGCCGGGCAGATACTTCGTTTTGTGGAGCGGCAGGGTATTACCCCCTTGTTTATCACCAGTCCCCGCTATCCGCAAAAACTGCTGCACTGTCCCGATGCTCCCACCCTGCTTTACTATAAAGGCAATGCCGATCTGAATGCGGCGGCGGCAATCAGCATTATCGGTACCAGGAGCAATTCGGGGTACGGAAAACAGGTTACCGAAAACATGGTTGCCTCGTTGCCGAAAAACGTGTTGGTGGTCAGTGGCCTTGCCTATGGCATTGATGCCATAGCACACAAAGCCGCGTTGAACAATGGCCTGAGCACTGTTGGGGTACTGGCCCACGGACTGGATGATCTTTATCCGCCGGCACACCGGAGTCTCGCAAAATCCATGTTGGAACAAGGCGGCCTGTTAACGGAGTTTCGTTTGCAAACAAGACCCGACAAATACAATTTCCCCAGAAGGAACCGTGTGGTGGCCGGCTTATCCGATGTAACCGTTGTGGTTGAAACCGCTGTAAAAGGCGGCAGCATGATTACTGCAGATCTTGCCTTTCAGTACAACCGGGAATTGTTTGCCGTACCCGGCAGGTTAACCGATGTAAAAAGCTCGGGCTGCCTGCAACTGATTCAGCAACAGAAAGCCATGCTCTATACCGGTCCGGAACATTTACTGGAAACAATGGGCTGGGAACTGCCCCGTCCGGCACTTCAACCATCCAACCCCTTATCGGCGGAGTTGTCCGGAACAGAGCAATTTTTGGTTAAACTCCTGCAACAGAAGGAGATTTGCAATACAGATGAACTACTGTTGCAGCTTCCGGTTGATCCGGGCAGCCTCGCCGGTATTTTATTGAACCTGGAAATGCGCAACATCATCCGGACACTTCCGGGGAAGCGGATTTGTCTACAGTAGTTTTCCGGTTCCAGCGGATCAGTAAAAAGAAAGCGACCAGTGCAAAAAATGCCGGCGCCAGGAATGCATATTTGAAATTGCTTGCCTGGTTGTTATAGATTTCCGCAGAAAACAAAGCGCCTGCTCCAATGCCTATCTCCAGTGCAATGTACATTGATGCGATGGCCTTGCCCCTGTTTTCCGGAGAACAGAGATCCACCGTCCATGCACTGATGGCCGGGCTGTTGATGCCCCAGCTCAACCCGTAAATCACCGATCCGATCATCATCATGGTTACGGAGCCGGCGAATGCGAGGATCAGCATCGATATCACCAGTACAAAGGAAGACACCATCAGCACGGGCACCCTTCCATAGCGGTCGGACACTTTTGAAGCCACCAGTCGGATCACCAGCGAGGCAATGGTGAAGAATGCAAAGAACATTCCTTTGTTGTGCATACCAAGGTGCTCACTTAAATCTGGTGCAATGGTAATGGTGCAACCAATCGACAAACAAAGCAGCAGATTAATCAGGGAAGGTTTGAAGGCCGACTTTTCAAAAATTTCATTTCGGTTCACGCGCAAATGCCGGAGGGCAAACCGTTTGGGCTCTTTTAATGTTTCCTTCACATTGTATAAAATGGCTACAGATCCCAACGCAAATGCAGAAGATGCATAGAACATGGTGTTGTAGCTGAAGTGATCCACCAGGTAACTCCCGATCATGGGTCCGGCTGAAGAGCCCAATGTATACCCGATCGACAATGCGCCAAGCGCTTCTCCCCTCCTGGATTCGTGCACCACATCTGCCCCGTAAGCCGCGGTGGCCGTGGGTTTGAAGCCGGTGGAAAATCCGTGCAGGAAACGAAGGAACAGGAACCCTGCAACAGAGGTAAGTACCGGGTACAGCAGAGAGCAGATCACACAAACCAGTGAACCGAAAATCATCACGGGCACCCGGCCCACCGTATCGGTCAGTTTTCCGCTGAATGGTCTTGATATACCGGCCATCAGGGTAAACAATGCAATGATCAGCCCCTTATATTCCGCGCCCCCTAAAAGCGTGATATAACCCGGTAATTCGGGGATCATCATATTGAAACTGGTGGAAAACAGGAAATTACTCAGGCAGAGCAGGCCGAACTGAAAAGTGAAATAAGGTGTGTCGGCGGTGGGTTTGAGATCGGGCATCTGCTTGAAAAGCGTTTAAGTGTGCGAAGTTAACAGATTTTTTTTGGAGGGAATTTACACAGTCCGCTATCTTTGCACATGGCAACAAACAACAACCGCTCCACTAAAAGCAATACCTCCTCCAGATTATTCGGCGAGGGCTTAACTTTTGACGATGTTCTGCTGATGCCCGCATTCAGCGAAGTACTTCCCAGAGAAGTGAACATCAGTTCCCTGCTTACCAAAGACATTTTATTGAATGTACCCATTCTGTCTGCAGCAATGGATACCGTAACAGAAGCCAACCTGGCCATTGCGCTGGCAAGAGAAGGCGGCCTGGGTATCCTGCACAAAAACATGTCGATCGAAAAGCAGGCAGAACAGGTTCGCAAGGTAAAACGCAGTGAGAGTGGTATGATCATTGATCCCATCACCCTGCTGGTGGATGCCACCATCGGTGATGCCATGCAACTGATGAAAGAAAATAAAATCGGAGGTATACCGGTGGTGGATGGTGCCAATAAACTGGTAGGCATTTTAACCAACCGCGACCTTCGCTTTGAAACAGATAAAAGACGCAAGGTAAAAGAAGTGATGACGAAGGAAAACCTTGTTACCGCTCCCGAGGGAACCGATATGAAGAAGGCAGAGAAAATTCTGCAGAACTACAAAATTGAAAAGTTGCCCGTTGTAAACAAGCAGGGCAAACTGATCGGCCTGATCACGTACCGCGATATTCTCCAGATCCGCAACTATCCCAATGCCGTGAAAGACAATCTCGGCAGATTACTGACCGGCGCTGCCCTCGGCATCACTAAGGACCTGATGGACAGGGCCTATGCTTTACAACAGGTAGGTGTAGACGTGGTAACGCTCGACAGTGCGCACGGACACAGCAAGGGCGTGATTGAAGCCCTGAAAGCGCTGAGAAAAAACTTTAAAAAATTACAGATCATCGCAGGCAATGTGGCAACCGGCGCTGGTGCAAAAGCATTGGCAGATGCAGGAGCCAACTGCGTTAAAGTGGGCATTGGCCCGGGCTCTATCTGTACCACCCGTATTGTGGCAGGTGCGGGCGTACCGCAACTGACTGCAGTAATGGAAGTGGCCAGGGCCTTGCAGCCATTAGGCATTCCACTGATTGCCGATGGAGGTATCCGTTATACAGGCGATATGGTAAAGGCCCTTGCTGCCGGCGCCAATGTGGTGATGATGGGCAGTGTGTTTGCAGGAGTGGAAGAAAGCCCGGGTGATACCATCATTTATGAAGGAAGAAAATTCAAGGAATACCGCGGCATGGGCAGCCTGGGCGCTATGAGCCAGGGAAGCGGCGATCGTTATTTCCAGGACGTGGAAGCCGATGTAAAAAAATATGTACCGGAAGGAATTGAAGGCCGGGTTGCGTATAAAGGTAACCTGAGTGAAATCATTTACCAGTACGTGGGGGGGTTGAGATCGGGCATGGGCTACTGCGGTGCAAAAAATATCACCGATTTACAGAAAGCCACTTTCATCAAGATCACCAATGCAGGAATGAAAGAAAGTCATGCGCATGATATCGACATCACAAAGGAGGCGCCGAACTACAGCAGAAAATAAATACTGCCATTCTTAAACTCAACCTTTTGAATACAATGCAACGGTTAGGACTATCCCTGTTAACAGGTGCACTGCTTACGGCTGCATGGCCCATGGCGCCATTTACGCTGCTGATTTATATCGCCTTTGTACCGCTGCTGATTTTGTCGGACAATATTGAAAAGCCCCGTAGTTTCTGGGGCTTTACTTTTATAGCTATGCTGTGCTGGAATGCATGCACCACCTGGTGGATGTGGAACTCCACCGGCGTAGGCTCCGTTGCCGCCATCATTGCCAACAGCCTTATCATGACCCTTCCCTGGTGGGGATATTTCAGTTTTAAGAAAAGATACAGCAGCAATTTTGCTTTGCTGATGCTGGTATTGTTCTGGCTGAGCTTTGAATATGTACACCTGAACTGGGAACTGAGCTGGCCCTGGCTTACGCTGGGCAATGTATTTGCCAACTACCCTTCCCATATTCAATGGTATGAGTACACAGGTGTGGGCGGAGGCAGCCTGCTGATTTTGCTGATGAATGTACTGGTGTATCGTTTAACCAAAGAGATCATTGCCAAAGCGCCCACCAATAAAATACTGATCCATGGATTACTCACTGCCCTGTTGCCCGTTTCGGTTTCGTTTTTGAATCAATACATTTATGCAAAGGCCGATGCGGCAAAGTCTGCAGACAATGTGGTGATTGTTCAGCCCAATATTGACCCTTACCAGAAATTTGAGCTGAGCACCGCAGCACAGCAGATCCGGCAACTGATAGCACTATCCGAGTCTGCGGCAGACAGCAATACCCGGCTGGTGATCTGGCCCGAAACCGCCATGAGTGTGGCGGAATGGCAACACCAGATTCCGCAGAATCAATATTACCAGCCCGTATTTGAATTTACCCAAAAACACCCTGGCCTTACCCTGGTTTCCGGGATTGAAACTTTTAAAAATTACGGGACCACCAAAGCCACGCCTACGGCGCACGAAGCAGAGAACAGCACTTATTACGATGCGTTCAATGCGGCCATTGCCATACAGACCGGGCAGCCGCTTCAACTGTACAACAAAAGCAAACTGGTGCCGGGAGTGGAATCATTGCCTTCCTTCCTCCGGATCATGGCCCCTTTGTTTGAACAATTTGGCGGCAGTACCGGCGGATACGGCAGATCCGATTCGGCCGGTGTATTTTCCAATCCGGGCAACCGGTATGTGGCGGCGCCGATCATTTGCTATGAAAGTATTTATGGCGAATATGTGGCCAGCTATGTAACCCGGGGGGCCAATATCCTCACTGTGATCACCAACGACGGATGGTGGGGCAACACCCCGGGTCACCGGCAGCACCTGGCTTATGCCAGGCTGAGGGCCATTGAAACCAGGAGATGGGTTGCCAGAAGCGCCAACACGGGTATTTCTGCGGTGATCAACGAATATGGTGAAATAGTGGAACAACGCGGATGGGACCAGCCTGCCACCATCAAATATGCCATACCGGTGAGAACGGAACGCAGCTTCTATGTGCAACACGGTGATTATATTTTCAGGTACAGCTTATATATTACATTGTTGCTAACCGGATTTCATGTATATCTTACAATACAACGCAGGTTGAAAAAAAACGGATAAAGCCAATGATCCATAAAACAGTTACCAGAGACAACACCAGTTTACACTATGCCATCACCGGCAAAGGTTTTCCCGTAGTGTTGATTCATGGTTTTGGAGAAGACAGCAGTATCTGGAACAGCCAGGTGAGTTGCCTGAAAGACCATTGCCTGCTGATGATTCCCGATTTACCCGGAACAGGGCAATCACTGAACAGCGGCAACGAACTGACCGTTGAATCCATGGCGGCGGATATCAAAGCCATGCTGGATCAGGAAAAAACAGATCGCTGCATAGTCTTCGGGCACAGCATGGCTGGATACATTGCACTGGCTTTTGCCGAATTGTATCCCGGATACCTCGCGGGGTTCGGGCTGGTGCATTCCACTGCTTATGCCGACAATGAAGAAAAGAAGAAGAACAGGCAGCGGGGCATAGATCTGATCGGCGAATATGGCGGCTATGCTTTCTTAAAGAATTCCATCATCAATTTATTCGGCAACCGCTTTAAGGCTGCACAGCCGGAAGTTATTGCCGCACTGATCGAAAAAAGCAAATTGTTCAGCAACCGGTCTTTACAACAATATTACCAGGCCATGATGCTGCGCCCGGACAGAACGGATGTACTGCGCCATACCTCCCTGCCTGTGTTGATCATTGCAGGCACCGAAGATATTGCAGCGCCCATCGAAGACCTAAAGGTTCAGGCCGGCTTGTCTGAGCGGATTACACTACAAGTACTGGATGACGTGGGCCATATGGGCATGCTGGAAGCTACGCAACCGGTGAATCAATACCTGCTGAATTTCATTCAGCAGCACAGCAGGGTTATTCAGCCCTGATCAATGAATATATTAACCGTAATACCAACCGTATGAGTAAGACCATTTTTATTACCGGAGCCAGTTCCGGG
The DNA here is from genome assembly GCA_035254545.1 of Sediminibacterium sp. Lineage (GTDB taxonomy): Bacteria > Bacteroidota > Bacteroidia > Chitinophagales > Chitinophagaceae > Sediminibacterium. The sequence goes on from DATFAP010000033.1 coordinate 21,310, forward strand.
TTTGGAAAAGCCATTGCAGAAAAATTTGCAGCCTCCGGATGGAACTGCATTATCACCGGAAGAAGAGCGGATCGTTTAAACGATCTCTCTGCACAACTCCGTTCCCGCTATGACATTAAAGTACTGCCGCTTGTTTTTGATGTACAGGATCGGGAGGCTGTAACCGAAGCCATCGGCAATATTCCCGCAGACTGGAGGCAGATAGATGTATTGGTAAACAATGCAGGCCTTGCACTGGGAAGAGACAGTTTTGAAAAAGCATCCCTTAACGATTGGGATACCATGATCAACACCAATGTAAAAGGGCTGATGTATGTGAGCAAGGCGGTTCTTCCCTATCTGGTAGATCAGCAGAAAGGACATATCATCAATATCGGTTCCACGGCAGCTAAAGAAGTATACAAGGAAGGCAATGCCTATTGCGCCAGCAAACATGCGGTGGATGCCATCAGTAAAGCCATGCGCATCGACCTGTTGCCACACCATATTAAAGTAACGGCCATCCATCCGGGAGCAGCCGAAACTGAATTTTCCATGGTGCGGTTTAAAGGAGATCAACAAAAAGCGGAACAGGTATACGAAGGCTATAAAGCCCTGCAGGCAGAAGACATTGCCGATATCATCTTTTATGCAGCCAACCTGCCGGAACATGTTTGTATCAATGACCTGGTAGTTACCTGCCTGGCGCAGGCCAACTCTTATTATACCCATAAAGAGGCCTGATCGGGTAAAAAAACTGTAGCCCGGTCATATCATTTTATGATATTCATCATATTACGATGTTGTGTAACATAAGTAGCAAAGCCCCCTTGCGGGGCTTTCTACTTTTGGGGTACAAAACACCACAATATGAAACGCGTGATTATACTGGGAGCAGGCACCGCCGGAACCATGATGGCCAATCACCTGCATCATGAACTGAATTCTGCCGAATGGGAAATACAAATCATCGATGAGCGGGTAGAACACCACTACCAACCGGGTTACCTGTTTCTTCCCTTCGATATTTACCAGCCCGAAGACATCATCAAATCCATTGCTGAATTTATCCCTAAAGGGGTCAGCCTGCTAACTGCTAAAATCAATAAGATTGATGCGCCCAACAACCAGGTAATGCTGGAAAACGGGGAACAGTTGCACTATGATCTGCTGATCATTGCCACCGGGGCCAAAATTGCGCCGGAAGAAGTGGAGGGTATGAAGGGATCGGAGTGGCACAAGTCCGTATTCGATTTCTATACCTTCGAAGGCTCACTGGCACTTCGCAACAAGCTGCGCGAATGGCAGGGCGGAAAACTATTGGTGCATATTACCGAGATGCCGATCAAATGTCCGGTTGCACCGCTGGAGTTTGCTTTCCTGGCCGACTCCTTTTTCAAGCATAAAAAAATGCGCGATAAGGTAGAAATCACTTATGTAACGCCGCTGAGTGGAGCTTTCACCAAGCCGAAAGCCACTGAAGCTCTCGAACACCTGCTGCACGAAAAGAACATCCGGATCGAAAGCGATTTTGCCATTGCGGAAGTGAACAATGAGGACAAAAAAATCATCGACTACGGCGGCAGGGAGATTCCTTTTGATCTGCTCGTTACCATACCCACCAATAAAGGTGATGAACTGATGGCCAGGTCCGGCCTGGGGGATGATCTGAACTATGTACCCACCAACAAAGCCACCCTTCAGTCTCTGCAACACCCCAACATTTTCGTGCTGGGCGATGCCAGCAATATTCCTGCTTCCAAAGCAGGATCTGTGGCCCATTTTGAAGCGGAAATCCTCACCGAAAATATCCTCCGGTTTATTCATGGCGAGCCTTTGAAAGAGGAATTTGACGGACATGCCAACTGCTTCATCGAAACCGGAAACGGCAAAGCATTGCTGATCGATTTCAACTATACCCACGAACCGGTTGAGGGGGCGTTTCCGTTTCCCGGCGTGGGGCCTCTGCGTTTACTGAAGGAAAGCAGAATCAATCATATGGGTAAGCTGGCCTTCCGATGGATTTACTGGAACATGCTTTTGAAAGGAACACATATCCCCTTTGTTTCTGCCACCATGCAGGAAGCAGGAAAAAAATTTGACTAACCATTTGAACAACTAAAACAATTTTATGGAAAAGATGATTGCCGGTAAAACAATTACCGTTAACGAAGAAGGGTACCTCACCAATTTTTCCCAATGGGATAAACAGGTTGGTGAAGAACTGGCCAAAGAAGCCAATATTGTACTGACCCCACGTCACTGGGAAGTTATTGACTATCTCCAGAACGAACACAAAAATGAAGTGGCGCTGAGCATCCGCCGCATTGGCAAAAGCGGGCTGGTAGACATCAAGGAATTCTATGCCCTGTTCCCCAATGCACCACTGAAAACAGCTACCAAAATTGCCGGCATCCCCAAACCTGCCAGTTGTATTTAACCACCTATTTAAATTGAACAATCATGAACGAGTTTAACGGTGAAATAAAAAAAATGATGATCATTCTCTCCAAAGCTACCCTGGAGAATGTATACGCAGCATTTGTACTGGCCAACGGCGCCAGGATGGAAGGCATTGAAGCTGAAATGTTTTTTACTTTTTTCGGGCTGGAAGCCATTCATAAAAAGAAATTAGAACACCTGCATGTGGCTACCGTGGGAAATCCCGCCATGCACATGCCTACCATGCTGGGCGGCCTGCCCGGCATGGAGGCCCTGGCAACTTCTATGATGAAAAAGGAAATGGAAAAAATTGACATGCCCGATGTGCATGAGTTCCTGGAAATACTCACCGCTTCCGGTGTGAAACTCTGGGCTTGTAAACTGGCCATGGAAATGTTCCACTACAAAAAAGAAGACCTCTACGAAGGAGTGGATGATGTGATTACCGTGGGAGATTTCTACAAACAGGGAAGTGGCTTAGGCACACATATGCTATTTATTTAACGCTGAACATAATGAGCGTATTGCCGCTTGGTAATCGCTCATTATTTCTTCCACCACTGCTGCTGCAGGTTTAATTTCATGGATCAGGGCGGCTACCTGCCCCACTTCCAGTTCCCCCTCGTGCAGATCGCCTTCGAACATCCCGCGTTTTGCACGGGCCCTGCCCAGAATTTGCTTCAATTCTTCCGGTTCGGCGCCGCGGATTTCTGCCGCTTCTACCTGCCGGAAAAATTCATTTTTCAACAACCGGACCGGTACCAGTTTTTTCATACTCAACTGGGTATCACCTTCCGCTGCACCAATGATGGCTTCCTTAAAATTGGCATGGGAGGAGGCTTCCGGTGTACAAATAAACCGGCTGCCGATCTGCACCCCGTCTGCGCCCAGTACCATGGTAGCCAACATCTGCCTGCCGGTGGCTATACCCCCCGCGGCGATCACCGGAACCGACACTGCCGCCTTAACGGCGGGAATCAGCACCAGCGTAGTGGTTTCCTCTCTCCCGTTGTGTCCGCCGGCCTCAAAACCCTCCGCTACCACCGCATCACATCCGGCTTCTTCTGCTTTTTTGGCAAACCTGCTGCTGCTGACCACATGCACTACTTTAATCCCTTCTGCTTTCAACCTGGCCGTCCAGGTTTTGGGATTACCCGCACTTGTAAATACAACAGGTACTTTTTCTTCGATGATGATTTGTATCAACTGATCAATATCCGGATACAGGAGGGGAATATTAACGCCAAAAGGCTTTTCGGTGGCAGCTTTGCATTTTTGTATATGTTCCCGGAGTACTTCCGGATACATGCTGCCCGCACCAATTAATCCCAGGCCTCCTGCATTGCTCACAGCACTGGCCAGTTTCCAGCCGCTGGCCCAAATCATGCCGGCCTGTATGATGGGGTATTGAATATTGAAAAGCGCTGTAATGCGATTGCTGGTTATTGACGGGTTCATCCTCCATGATTTTGAACATCAAATCTAACCAAGATTTTACAGAAGCTCCGCGGCTAACCGGGAATTATCCAAAATCGATTTCGGTATTGTCTCCGATATTCAGGCTGCGGCTAAGACCTTTCACGGAAGCATCACTTCCGATGAGGGAATTATCCAGCACCACTTCATCGAGGTTGGTATAGGATCCGATAATACTGTCGCGCACAATCGAATGACGAATGGTGGTATTGGCGCCAATGGCAACATGCGGGCCAATGATGGCATTGCAGATCTGACAACCGTCTGCAATACTTACCGGGGGAATGATGATGGTATCTTTAAAAGAATGCGCATCGGCAATGTTTCCGCCGAATTTTTTCAGCAGGGTAGCATTGCTTTCGAGCAGGGATTCTTTTTTTCCGCAATCAAACCAGCTCTTCACCTTAAACGATTTGAACTGTGCACCACGTTTGATCATGCAGTCCAGGGCATCGGTCAGGTTGTATTCCCCCTGGGTTTGGATGTTTTGCATAAAGAGATGATGCAGGCATTCGAACAGAAACTGGGTTTCCTTGATCTTGTAAAGGCCTACCAGGGCCATATTGCTTTTTGGAATAGCCGGTTTTTCCACCACCTGGTCTATGAACCCCTCTTCGTTGATGGAGGCTACCCCAAAATTACGGGGATCGTCTACCTTTTTCACACCCAGCATACTGTAAGGACATTCCAGCACTTCCTTCACATCATATTCGCAAATGGTATCTCCCAAAACCACAAACACTTCATCTTCGCCCACAATCGTACGGGTCAGTTCAATGGCATGGCCAGTTCCCTGGCGCTCATTCTGGTAAACAAAATGCGTAACGAGATCGGGATATTTTTGCTTTACATAGTCCTGTATCTTTTCTCCCAGGTAACCTACAATAAAAACAAATTCATTAATGCCGGCTTCCCTGAGCTGGTCTACGATGAAGCTCAGGATGGTCTTTCCTGCTATCGGGATGAGGGCCTTGGGTTGTGTATAGGTATGCGGCCTGAGTTTGGTACCAGCGCCTGCAACGGGTATGATTACTTTCATTAGGGGCTTCTTTGGTTCTGTCTATGCTCCGATCAGTCGTGTATACTCCACACAATGGTCAAATTAACGGTAAAATTACCAAATATGCTCCATTAATCAAGTTTTGTGGAAATCCTTGGTTAAAACTAATTTTTAAAAATATGGCGTACTGTTCACGAAGATTTACCTTTGCAAAAACTTTTACATGCAGAGAGATACTTTGGTTTTTGACCTCATCCGCAAGGAATTGGAAAGACAACGTCATGGCATTGAACTGATTGCCTCCGAAAACTTCACCAGTTTACAGGTAATGCAGGCCATGGGAAACGTAATGACCAATAAATATGCGGAAGGGTACCCGGGCAGAAGATATTATGCCGGTTGCGAAATCGTAGATCAGACCGAACAACTGGCCATCGACCGTTTAAAAGCCATTTTTGACGTGGAATATGCCAATGTGCAGCCGCACAGCGGCGCCCAGGCCAATGCCGCGGTATCTCTGGCTGTATTGCAACCGGGAGATGCCACCCTCGGACTGGATCTGAGCATGGGCGGACACCTTACCCATGGTAGCGCCGTGAACTACAGCGGTAAATTATACAAGCCCCATTTTTATGGTGTAACCCGCGAAGAAGGCCTGGTGGATTATGAAATGCTGGAAGCACAGGCAAGGGCCATTAAACCCAAACTGATCTATTGCGGCGCCAGCGCTTACAGCCGCGACTGGGATTATGCCCGTATCAGGAAAGTAGCCGATGAAGTAGGCGCACTGGTGATGGCGGATATAGCCCACCCTGCCGGCCTGATTGCCAAGAAATTACTGAACAGCCCTTTTGAACATTGTCATTTTGTTACCTCCACCACCCACAAAACACTGCGTGGTCCGAGAGGTGGTATCATCATGATGAAAAAGGATTTTGAAAATCCCTGGGGACTGAAAGACGCGAAGGGCAATATCAGGATGATGAGCAACCTGCTAGACATGGCAGTATTCCCCGGCATACAGGGTGGTCCGTTACAGCATGTAATTGCTGCCAAAGCCGTTGCCTTTGGTGAAATCCTGACCGATGAATTCCTGCAATACCAGCAACAGGTGCAGAAAAATGCACAGGCTATGGCCGCCGCATTTGTACAAAAAGGTTACAATATCATCAGTGGCGGTACCGACAATCACCTCATGCTGATTGACCTGCGCAACAAAAACATCAGCGGTAAAAAAGCGGAACAGGCATTGGTTCAGGCCGATATTACCGCCAACAAAAACATGGTTCCATTCGACGATAAGAGTGCTTTTATTACTTCCGGAATTCGTTTTGGCGTGCCTGCCATTACCACCAGGGGTATGAAAGAAACGGATATGCAGTTTGTGGTAAACGTGATCGACAATGTACTGATGAATGCAGATGATGCCAATGTAATAGGCGCCGTTAAAAAACAGGTGAATGAGTTCATGGAACAGTTTGTACTGTATCCTGAAATGGGATAATGTTTAACTTACGTATATGATTCAGAGAATACAGAGCATCTGGCTGCTGCTTGCAGCCGCATTTTCGGCCAGCGGGTTCGGCCTGTCTTTTTTCAGTGGCAATCAACTGGACAAAGCCGCCAATACCAAAACATGGGTAGAGTTTACCGCTTCCCAAAACATACTTATCCTGATCCTGAGCGTTGCCATTGCGGTTGCATCCCTGGTTGCCATATTTATGTACAAAGACCGGAAAAGACAGATGCTGGTTGTTTTTGCAACAGCCATTGCTGCTTTCCTGAACATTGCATTATACTATAACGCCAGATCCGGTTTTGCAGAATCTAAACTGGATCTGGGTTCTTTGTTCACGTTTGCGGTTCCTTTGTTCCTTTTACTGGCCATCCGGTCTATTTACAACGACGAGCAACTGGTAAAGAGTGCAGACAGGCTGAGATAAATGCATACCGGCATATTCAGGCTCATCATAGTTTAAAATCCGCTTAAGCTAATGTATACATGCCTTATAGCAGAACGAATGCTGCTATAAGAAGTAAGGGCACTACAGGAACCGTCCTGTAATACTCTTCCTGTTTTTCCCGATCCCCGACGGAACCCCGGCATATACCAACGAGCCTCCGGCATCTCCGGCCTCCGGACCAAGATCAATGATCCAGTCGGCCGATTTCAACACATCGGTATTGTGTTCAATCACAATCAATGAGTGTCCTTGTTCGATCAATGCGTTGAATGAGTTCAGTAATTTTTTGATATCGTGAAAATGCAGGCCGGTGGTTGGTTCATCAAAGATAAACAGCATCTGCCCGCTTCCCTTTCCTTTGCCGAGGAAGCTGGCCAGTTTAACCCGCTGGGCTTCTCCGCCACTGATGGTATCACTGCTCTGCCCCAGCTTAATATAACCCAGGCCCACATCCTGCAAAGGTTGTATGGTTTTTTGAATGGGCTTTTCATCGGCAAAGAATTCAATGGCTTCATCCACACTCATCTCCAACACATCAAATACCGATTTACCATTGTATTTTACTTCCAGCACTTCTTCTTTGAAACGCTTTCCTCCACAGGATTCACAGGTCAGGTGCACATCTGCCAGGAACTGCATTTCCACAATGGTTTCTCCCTCTCCCTTACAGGTATCGCAACGACCACCATCTACATTAAAAGAAAAATGCTTTGGCTGAAACCCGCGCATTTTTGCCAGCCCCTGCCTGGAGAACAAATCCCTGATGGTATCATAGGCTTTGATATAGGTAATGGGGTTACTCCGGGAAGACTTACCGATCGGGTGCTGATCAATCATTTCTATTGCACTGATGGATTCTATATCACCGGTGATGGCTTTGTGCAGCCCTACTTTATCTGCTGTAACACCTTTCAGTTTCTGCAATGCAGGATAAAGAATCTGTTTTACCAGTGTTGTTTTGCCACTGCCGCTTACACCACTTACCACACAGAGCGTGTGCAGGGGAAATTCCACGGTGATGTCTTTCAGATTATTTTGTCTTGCACCTTCCACCTTAATGCTGCTGTTCCACTTACGTACCTGCTTTGGAGGATCAATCCGCAGTGCCCCGGCAAGGTATTGACCAGTCAGGCTTTTCGGGTGCTGAACAATAAAGTCGTAATCCCCTTCGGCTACCACTTCTCCACCCAGGTGGGCGGCCAGTGGCCCCATATCAATTATATGGTCTGCCTGGCGCATCATCATCTCATCGTGCTCAACAACAACAACTGTATTGCCCAGGTCGCGAAGAGATTTCAATACACCGATCAGGCGTTCCGTATCCCTGGAATGTAGTCCGATGGAGGGCTCATCCAATATATAGAGCGAATTGGTAAGATTACTTCCGAGGCTTCGCGTTAACTGGATACGCTGGCTCTCGCCGCCACTGAGTGTATTGGCCAGCCGGTTTAGGGTGAGATAGCCCAACCCCACATCCAGCAATGTCTTTACCCGCTGGTTTATTTCCAGCAGTATGCGCCGTGACACCTGTTCATCATGCTCGCTGAGCTGCAACTGATCCAGCCAGGTTTTGAGATCGCGCACCTGTATTTCGCAGAGTTCCGCAATATGCTTTCCGTTAATTTGCACATACAATGCCTCCTTGCGAAGCCGGTGTCCTGCACAAGCCGTACAGGTGGTTCTGCCCCTGTACCTGCTCAGCAACACCCTGTACTGAACCTTGTATAAATTTTGTTCTACCTCTTTAAAAAAATCATTGATCCCGAGGGCGTCTCCGGCACCTTCCCAAAGCATGCGGTAGTGTTCTTTGGTCAGATCAAAAACGGGTTTGTGAATAGGGAAACCCGCTTTGCCCGCACCCTTTATAAATTGCTCTTTCCACCAACTCAGCTTTTCGCCTTTCCACGGAGCCACTGCGCCTTCATACAGGGAAAGCCGTTTATCCGGAATCACCAGATCGGTGTCGATGCCCAGCACCTGGCCAAAACCTTCACAAACCGGGCAGGCCCCATAAGGGTTGTTAAAGGAGAACAGGTTGGGGGAAGGCTCTTCGAACACGATTCCATCCGCTTCAAATTTATTGCTGAAATGCAGCAGGCTTCCACCATCGGGTTCCAGGAACATTTCGCCATCCCCTTCATAAAAAGCCGTGCCGATTGAATCGGAGAGCCGGTGAATATCTTCTTCTTCAAATGCCTTTACCACCACCCGGTCTATCAATACATATGTTTGTGCTGCAATCAATGCATGCAGCGCTTTATCACTCAGCTCCAGCAATGCTTCAATCCGTTCAATCTTTCCGGGCTGTCCTTTTCCTTTTATGTACATCCGCGAGAAGCCTTTCTGCATCAGGATATTTAATTCTTCACGCACAGCCCTGTGAACATGCTGCCTGAATGTTACCAGCAGTACCAGCTTTGCGCCTTCCGGAAGGGCGCGGATGGCATTCAGCACATCGGCTACTTCATCCTTCCTGACCGGCCTTCCGCTTACAGGAGAGATGGTTTGCCCGATTCTGGCATACATCAAACGCAGGTAATCATAAATTTCTGTCATACTACCCACCGTACTCCTGGGAGTTCGGGTAATGACTTTTTGTTCAATGGCAATAGCCGGACATAAACCCTTGATATAGTCTACGTCGGGTTTAACCATCCTGGCCATGAACTGGCGGGCGTAAGCGCTGAGACTCTCTGCATACCTCCGTTGCCCTTCGGCAAAAAGGGTATCAATGGTCAGCGAAGACTTACCGCTACCCGACACCCCGGTAACCACGATCAGTTTGTTCCGGGGGAACCGGACGGATACATTTTTAAGATTATGCGTGCGGGCACCGGTAACGATGATATCGCTGTCAGTGATCTGTTTGAGCTGTTTTGCCGGGGTTGCCGATTTAGTTGCCATAGCGGATCAAAAGTAAATAGATTATTACAGTTTTGGTTTAGAAAGCGATCAATAACTCCTAAAAATCAACTTATTAGAATGTGCATAACCTCCATGTACCTTAATATGATTTCCACAAAAGATCAGCGAGTAAAAAAGAATTCTAATTTGTTCCTGATTTACGAATCGCTATCCAATATCCTGATTTTTCAACAATCCTGACTCAAAAACCTACACTATGAAAACATTAGACCATGCGTCTGATACCGAGTTGATAAGGGCTTTTCAAGATGGCGATACCGATGCCTTTGAAACCTTAATTTACAGATACAAAGACAAGATATTCTCTTCCATCCTGTTTTTTGTGAAAGACACTTATCTGGCAGAAGACCTGTTTCAGGACGTATTCATCAAAATCATTGATACACTCAAAAACAAGCGCTATACCGAGGAAGGTAAATTTTTGCCCTGGGCTTTGAGAATTGCCCACAACCTCTGTGTAGATTATTTCCGCAAAGTGAAGCGCACCCCTGCCATCAGAACCAGCGACAACAAAGATATATTTGATGTGCTGCTGATTTCAGAAGAAGGACCTGATGGAAAAATCATGCAGGGGCAGAGCCACGACAGGGTAAGAAAAATGCTGGACCTGCTGCCCGAAGAGCAGCGGGAGATTATTGTACTTCGCCATTATGCCAATATGAGTTTCAAAGAGATTGCCGAAATCACCAACTGCAGTATTAATACAGCACTGGGCCGGATGAGGTACGGACTCATCAATCTCCGGAAAATGATGACCGAAAAACAAATTGCACTTTAACAAAAAAACCCTGTGAATAACGGGGGTTTTTTAGTGGCGGTTAACTGTGTTTTATTTTTTGACCGACTGATCAAATGCTGCTTTTGCAGCATCCAGGTGAGCAATGAATTTGGCTACATCGGGATCGTACGAGTATATAATGTAGTTCAGTGGCTTCCCCTCCAGGTTCAGGAACATATACAGTGGTTGTGCATTGAAGCCAAATTGCGTAATTTCATAATCGAGGTTGCGGTCTCCTTCTGTTACCATCAGGTCTCCGTCTTTGTTTTTATATTGTTCCGCCAGCGGCAACTCGGTGGATTCATCCACATAAAGGCTTACCAGTACAAAATTATTCCGCATTCTTTTCAGCACTTCCGGATCCTTCCACACTTCCTTTTCCATCTTGCGGCAATTGGCGCAACTGTGCCCGGTAAAATCGAGCATGATGGGTTTGTTCAGCGCCTTTGCAGCGGCCATTCCTTCTTCCAGGGTAAAATAAGCAACCAGCCCGTAGGGTACATGCAGTTTTTCGGCCAGCCGTTTGGGGGGGTGCGCCAGGGAAACGGAGGTGGCGCCACCTGCCGCATGCGTATTATTAAGCCCCTGGTATTTCAATTCATCCAGGTTAAAATCCTGTGTGCCGTCCGGCGGTATAAATCCACTGAGGTGCCTTAAAGGAGCACCCCATAAACCGGGAAGGATATATGCGGCAAAGGAGAATGACAGAATAGCAAAGAATAATCTTGGAACACTTACATAAGCCAGATCGCTGTCGTGCGAAAACTTCAATTTGCCCAACAGGTACAATCCCAGCAGGAAGAAGATCACGATCCAGAACACCAGGAACACATCCCGGTCCAGCAGACGCCAGTGATATATCAGGTCTACATTCGAAAGGAATTTTAACGCCAGCGCCAGCTCAATAAATCCGAAACTCACTTTCACCGAATTCAGCCAGCCGCCGCTCTTTGGCAGGGATTGCAGCATGGAAGGGAAGAAGGCAAACAGCGAGAACGGCAATGCCAGCCCTGCGCCAAAACCAAGCATGCCCACAACCGGCGCAAGTGATACACCGCCGGTACTGGCCTGCCCCAGCAGGGTTCCTACAATGGGCCCGGTGCAGGAAAAGGATACAATCACCAGTGTTAAAGCCATGAAGAAGATCCCGATCAATCCGCCTTTGCCGGCGCGCTGGTCGGCCTTATTGGCCCAGCTATTCGGCAATTGCAATTCGAATGCGCCGAAAAAAGAAATGGCAAATACCAGGAAAATAATAAAGAACAGCAGGTTGGCTACCGCGCTGGTGGAGATCTGGTACAACACGTCATCTCCAAAAATCAGTACCAGTATAAAAGTAGGGATGGTATAAATTAAGATGATCGACAGGGAATACCAGATGGCATTGCGGATACCCTCCACCCTGGTTTTACTTTTCTTCAGAAAGAAACTTACGGTAACCGGTATCAGCGGAAACACACAGGGTGTGATCACCGCCAGAAGGCCCGCAATAAAACAGAGGAGGAATATTTGCCAGATGCTTTTACCTGCTACTTCACTTTCGCTGGCTGCAGCTCCGGTGGCAGTTGCTCCTTCGGCCCTTACCTGGACCCTGAAAGTTACTTCTCCACTGGGGAATTCATCGTTGCGCTTACCCAGCCAGTTAAACCGTCCTTTGATGACGGCACTGTCTGTATTGGCAAGATGGAGCGGAAATTCAAAACGAACTGAATCGGCATAGAGCCTGAAATGGTTGCCGGGCGCTGATGGGTCAGGCACCTGCACAAGCACACCCTTCTCAACAGCCGTATCTGCTGCCCGCTGAAATGGCTGAACGGCGCTGTCGAAACCGATGGAAGAGATAAACGGGTCTTCCGCGTTCCGCTGTTTAACGGAGAATAGTTGTAAGCCTTTCTCCATCACTGCCGTTACCGTTATATGTACAACAGAGTCATTTGCCCGAACCGCATTAAAAGCAAATTGCACAGGTTGTTTATCCTGTGCAATAATGGCTGTAGTAAAAATGAGGAACGACAGGAACGTCGTGGTAATTTTCTTCATGTTTTATTTTGATTTCAACACTATTGCAATTTGAGGTCAAATGTTTTTTTGGTGGGCGGTAAACACTGCTGGTCGTCGCATACCATATAACTGACCGTTCCGGTAAGATTGGTCGGCACACTTGCTTTCACCCGTACAACCTGGGAATACACCACTTTCCCGTTAAAGTAAAACACTTTAATACCAAATACTTTGTCGTTGATCTTTTCCATATTACCGCTTTCCTTCATGGTGCCCTGCGGAACCACCAGCGGATTTTTATTGAAACTCACTTTTGTAGGAATAGGTCCTCCCTTTGGCGTACTCTGTGAATACATATGCCAGGGCTGGGGAACATTGGCGGTAATCACTATTTCAAATACTCCCGGGCCCCGCTTAACGGCCTTATAGTCCCAGTTCACCGGGTCCTTTACCTGGCTTTGTGCATTGAGCACAAAACACATACTCAACAATACAACTGCAATTCTTTTCATAGCTGTTCAGGGATTAACTGATTTGTAATAATTCAAAAACGTGCTTTCCATCCAGATTATTCAGGGCGGCAGAAGTGGCTCTTTCCGGATGCGGCATCATACCAAAAACATTGTTGTTCGCATTCCGGATACCGGCTATATGTCTGATGGCGCCGTTGGGATTATAAACATCACCGGTTTCACCGGTTTCGGAACAATAACGGAAAATCACCTGGTTGTTCTGTTCCAGTTGATCCAGGGTTGCCTCATCTGCATGAAAACGGCCTTCGCCATGTGCAATGGGCACTTTCAACGCTTTCCCGTCGCGTCCTTTAATAAATACATTTTTGCAGATAAACTGCTGGTTGGCATTCTGCAGCAATACCCCCGGCAACAGGCCGCTTTCGCATAAAATCTGGAAACCGTTGCACACACCCAGTACTTTTCCGCCCCTGTTGGCAAAATCCACCACAGACTGCATCATTGGGCTAAAGCGGGCAATCGCACCACAACGAAGGTAATCCCCGTAGGAAAATCCACCCGGCAATACAATACAATCGCTGGTAGTGAAGGCAGACAAATCCTTGTCTTTGTGCCAGAGCATCACCACTTCTTTATTCAAATCGTTCTGCAGCGAATCCTGCATATCTCTGTCACAATTGGAACCGGGGAAAACAACCACACCAAATTTCATGGGCTTCTTACATTTTGAGGGGTAAAGGTACTAAGCAGAAACAGAAAGAATCACTAAAATTTGAAGACCAGCCAATTATTGTTCAATACCAGCCAGTTCGTATACAGTACCCCTCCCAGCAGCAGCAAAAACAACAGGTTGGGGAAAAACATGCGTTTTGGATAAGAAAAAGCATTGGAGGTAAAGGCCGACAGGGGTACCAGGCAAAGAAAGGCCGCCTGAATACCCGCCTCTTCAAAGATAAACGGTACCGCCAGCAGGATTAACCCCATCAGCAACATCACAGCCCAGTTTTTTCGGATCTGGATCACCAGCCTGCTGTTGAATTGCTGCCAGCAAATTAACCCCGACAACAGCGACAGGAGGATTAGCGAACTGCTTATGATCAGCGGCGGTCCCAATTCAGTTACAGGCAATACCAGTCCGGGATTTGGCAAAAACCGGGTAATGGTGCCCAGGCGGTCGTCCAGAAAAAGCCCGGCTCCCAGAAAATAATACGGTAACAGGATACCCATCAGCAGAATGAACCATTCCTGCAACTTAAAGGGCCGGATAATGGCCAGGCTGAACAGAACCACAATGGTCAGAATGGCCGTTGGATGATAGCAAAGCACGGTAATGCCGATGATTAGCCCGATATTGAACAAGAGGCTCTTGGGGTTCGCCTGGTTAAACAAACGGGTTATTTTAATAAAAAGCCAGATCAGCAGGAAGTTGGCAAACAATGCAGGGGTGATGGCGCACCACTGGGTCATCAGGCCGGACAATAAAATATAAGACATGGCCAGGGTATAACCCGGTTGCGGAAACATTTTCAATTCGAGCAGCAGCATATTTAACCGGATCGCCTGTACCAGGATCGCCAGCAGGTAGGTCAGAAACAGCAAACTTGCATCCAGCCCGGTAACCCACCTGCGCAGGAAAATGGAGAAGAACCCGTCATTGGCAGTTGCCAGCACAACCGGCGCCTGAAAAAAAAGGTGGAAATGCGCCACCAGGCTCAATATGGCCAGGAATAAAATATTAATGACCGACTTATCTCTGAATAAAAAAACCACAGCAGTATTTTAAAAATCAATTTTAGCAAAACAGGTATAACCTCTGTAAATACAGGGAACAATGGCCTGACGCGCTCCTACCTGCCTGGCATGGCGGGGCATGAAATCGTATCCGCGATCCAGGTTTTTGAGGGTGGGTGTACGGTCTATTTGGCCAACCGGCGACATCGACTGGTCGGTGAGGAGATTGCTGCGTTTGTCCTGTATATTAAAAAGGAAATGAATCTGGTCTCCCGAGTTCACCAACCCGTACCCAATAAAGTTATCGGTATTGTCGTCGTACTGCGATTTCCGGATTACATTACTCCATTCCATTTTACCACCGGGCTCAAAGGAAATGATGGCTACATTGTCTGCATAGTAACGGTTTACACTACTACCCATATTTCTTCCGCTCATCATACCAAAGCTGTTGAAGCCGCCTCCCCAGGGATACAGCCCCAGGGGGTTATTGAAGGAATAATAATTGTAAGGGCTTCCGTAATATGCGCCCCCGTACATGGGGTTGAAGAACGGAGACCCGTTCATATAATCCCAGCGGTTCAGGGTATTGCCCCTGTTGGTAACATAAGCGGATTCCGCTACGATCATGAATCCGCCATCCTTGCGCAGGATCAGGTTCTTCAGGTAGAAGTCGTTAAAAGCGGTTTTCAAAGGGCCATCTCCCCGAACGTCTGCCCGATATTCATCGGTAAACACGGTAGTGGCGTTCAGCAGTTCCTTGTTTTCCGCCATATCCCATAAGGTGTAATAGAGCCCGTCTACATTGCCCCGCCGCATTTTACTGAAAAAGGAGGTGATCAGGTAGTGCCTGTTCAGGTTATCGATCTTAATACGGGTATCGTCTAAATAAATCTTACTGATCTTCAGTTCGTTTTCAATAAAGCTGATGCTTCCGGCCGGTTTAACCAGCAGGCTGATCTTGTTGATATTGTCGTTCTGGCTGGTGCCCGACTGGCGCAAACAAACAATGGAGCCATCGTTACTCACCCCAAATTCTCCCAGGAAGTCGTTTTTCTCAGGCATATTCACCGCTACCCTTACCTTTTCAATCGGGTTCAGGTCTTTATTGAACAGGGCAGCAATGATGATATGCTCTTTGTCGTTCCTGGTGCTGATCTTGAAGGCCACAATTTTTTGTTTGTCTTCGCTGTTGATAAACGTATAGATCTTATTGTTGACCGTGTAGTTCACATTGCTGGTGGTGTCCAGTACAATCGGATCGCCTATCTTCTTACCATCGGAACCGAGTTTGACCGCCATGGCGTACACCGTATTCTTTTGCTGGTACTGATAGAAAAAATAGGCGAAGTTATGATAGGTCAGAAAATCGGTACTGAGTACCCGGCTTCTCTCCGGCAGGTAATCCGGCTTCACTTTATCCTTCAGGTTCATCTCCATATCATAGACCGCAATATGGTGGATATCCCTTGACTCCTTGTGAACCAGCACTTTGCCTTCAATTTTCCCGATTATTTCAAAACTCAGGTTTCTGGCATCTTCCTTCTCCGGCGCAGAAAACACAATTTGTTGTGCCCGGGCAGAACCCAGCAGCAACAGAAACATACCCATCAGGAAAAGGGGAAGCGTCTTTTTCATTTTTCGGATAAATCTTTATAAGTCAAATGTACGGGAAGTGCCGTTTATATACTGTATTCAATTTACTCATACATTTGTTAAAGAAGATTTAAGCATTCAAGCTACAAAGCCAATTTTGTGAGTAAAAACATCAACAAGGTTACCGCTACGGGATTAATCATAGCCCTGGGTATCATCTACGGAGACATCGGTACCTCCCCCCTCTACGTTTTCAACGCCATCATCAGTAACAGGGTCATCAGCGAAGAGCTGATCATGGGGGCTTTGTCCTGTATTATCTGGACACTTACCCTACAGACCTCTGTGAAATATGTGTTGCTGGTATTGAAGGCAGACAACAAGGGAGAAGGAGGAATATTCGCTTTATACGCCCTGGTAAGGCGAAGGAGAAAATGGCTGGTACTGCCCGCCATGATTGGCGGAGCGGCCTTATTGGCCGATGGCATCATCACCCCGCCCATCTCCGTTACCTCCGCCATTGAAGGATTGAAAGAGCTTCCTTCCATGCGGCATATTGCTACCAACACCATTGTGATCATCGTTATCGGCATCCTTGCCGTTTTCTTCTTCATGCAGCAATTCGGCACAGCCAGTATCGGAAAACTTTTCGGGCCCATCATGTTCATCTGGTTCAATATGCTGGCGATATTCGGCATTATACAAATGAGCCAGAACCTGAATATTCTAAAGGCAGTGAATCCTGCCTATGCCGTTGATCTCCTGTCTAAATACCCGCAGGGTATCTGGTTACTGGGAGCCGTGTTTCTGTGTACCACGGGGGGAGAAGCCCTGTACAGCGACCTGGGCCATTGCGGCAGAGAAAATATCCGGATTTCCTGGCTTTATGTAAAGATCTGCCTGCTCCTGAACTATTTTGGGCAGGGCGCTTCCCTGCTGCTCAATCACAAAGGATTGCTGGTTAATGAAGAAGCCAAGGCGCATTTCGGCATCAATGCATTTTATGATCTGATGCCGCAATGGTTTATCCTGTTCGGGGTAATCATTGCCACATCGGCCGCCATCATTGCCAGCCAGGCTATGATTTCCGGTTCTTTTACCCTCATCAGTGAAGCATTGCGACTGAATCTCTGGCCCAAAATGAAAGTGCGGTATCCATCGGAAGAACGGGGCCAGTTATTTGTTCCGGGCATCAATTTGTTATTGTTCCTGGGATGTGTCAGCATTGTGCTGTATTTCCGCGAATCCTCTAAAATGGAAGCGGCTTACGGTCTGTCAATTGTGGTCACCATGATCATGACTACCATCCTGTTTGCGAATTACCTGGTCCTGAAACGGATATTTCCGGTATGGATTTATATATTCCTCTTTGCCTACCTGAGTATCGAAATCGGGTTCCTGATTGCCCTCCTGCAGAAATTTGTGCATGGGGGTTATGTAACCTTACTGATCGGCGGCGGACTCTTCCTGGTGATGTATGTATGGTACAGGAGCCGAAAAATCAAAAACCGGTACGTTGAATTTGTGCGGCTGGAACATTATATACACATGATCCAGGAACTGAGCAACGACAAGACCATTCCCAAATACGCCACACACCTGGTGTATATGACCAGCGCCAATAATCCGAATGAGATTGAACACAAGATCATTTATTCCATTCTCAACAAGAAACCGAAACGGGCCGATATCTATTGGTTTGTACACGTAGATGTGCTGGATGACCCCTATACCTGCGAGTACTCTGTACAGCACATCATCCCAAATGATATTATCCGCGTGGAATTCAGGCTGGGCTTCCGGGTGGAACAACGCATCAACCTGATGTTCCGCAAAGTGGTGGAAGAGCTGGTTCGCAACAAGGAAGTGAATATCACCAGCCGGTACGAAAGCCTGGAGAAGAACAATATTGTGGGCGACTTCCAGTTCATTGTGCTGGAGAAATACCTCAGCCAGGACAACGAACTGCCAATTTTGGAAAGAGTGGTGATGAAGTTCTACTTCTGGCTGAAGGAGATCAGCCTGGGCGAAGAAAGAGGCTTCGGACTCGATCCAAGCAATGTTACCATTGAGAAATTCCCGCTGATCGTAGCGCCGGTATCCAAGCTGAACCTGAAAAGAGTCTTTACGGAGGAAGCCGATTTCGGATAGGCCCTGCTGCAGGGAACACTTGTTTTTATTAGAGAAAAAGCAGATATTACTACTGAATTAAGAATCACTGCTTGTTTCCATTGCTGATTTATATTATCCTGGGGTACCTCCTGATCATCTTTATTTCTTACCTGATCCAGGAGAAACTGATCTTTAAGCCCGAGAAACTTCCGCAGGATTTTGAGTACAAATATGATGTGCCGTTTGAAGAGCTTTTTTTTGATGTAGAACCGGGAGTGCGCATCAACGGACTTCATTTTTATGTGTCTGAGCCCAAGGGGTTGATCCTTTATTTTCATGGAAATTCCAGAAGCATCAAGGGCTGGGCTAAATATGCCCGCGATTTTTCCCGCTTTCAGTACGATGTGTTGCTGGTGGATTATCGCGGATTTGGGAAAAGCACCGGCAAGCGCGGAGAAAAAGAAATGCTGGCAGACATGCAGTTTGTATACGACCGGCTGAAGGAAAAGTTTGACGAGCACCATATACTGGTGTATGGCCGGAGCCTTGGAAGCGGGTTTGCCACAAAGATTGCGGCAGACAATAATCCCCGCTACCTGATCCTCGACGCACCTTACTACAGTTTTATTAAAGTGGCCGAACGCTTTACCCCCTTTCTCCCCCATCAACTGACCCTGCGCTATAAACTCAGAACCGATCAATGGATCCGCAAAGTAAACTGCCATACCTATATTTTACATGGTACCAGGGACTGGCTGATCCCCATCCGGCAAAGTGAAAATTTACAGCGGATCAATCCGCACAAAATTACCCTTATCCGGATTCATGGCGGTAAACACAATAATCTGCCCCGGTTTGATGAGTACCACAATTTCATCCGGGATATTCTTAAATATTAATCTGCCGCACCGCTTAACTTTGCTCCGTGAATAAAAAAAGAATCATCCACTGGGTTAAGATCCTGCTGATTTTGTACGCTGCAATCGGAACGGCGCTTTATTTTGTACAGGACAGGTTATTGCTGCATCCTGTTGCAGTTGATGCAGACAGCGCTTATGCTTTCCGGCAACCGCACCGGGAATTGTTTCTTCCATTCGACAGTGCCACCCGGTTGCATGTGGTGCAGTTCACCGTACCCGACAGCCTGCGCAAGGGGGTAGTACTTTATTTTCACGGCAACAGAACCAATATCAGCCGCTATGCCCCCTATACAACCACATTCACCCGCAACGGCTACGATGTATGGATGATTGATTATCCTGGATTCGGAAAAAGTACCGGAATATTTTCAGAAGAAATATTGTACGAGGCCGCGCTGCAATTATACAAACTGGCCAGGGCAGGCCATTTACCTCAACAAATCATTATTTACGGAAAATCGCTGGGAACAGGCATTGCCACAGAACTGGCTGCTGTCCGCGATTGCAGGCAACTGATCCTGGAAACACCTTACTATGGATTATCGGCACTGGTTGGGTCGTACCTGTGGATGTACCCGGTAAACAGGATGATGCATTTGCAGTTACCCACCTACCGGTACCTGCCCGGAGTAACTGCACCGGTGACCATTTTTCATGGAACGGAAGACGAAGTGATTCCTTACCGCAATGCGGCAAAACTTAAATCGCTGTTAAAAAAGCAGGACCGGTTCATTGCGGTTGAAGGCGGAAAGCACAACACCCTCTTCAACTATCCGGTGGTACAACAAGCGCTGGACAGGTTGCTGAAGTGATTTATCAACATTTATGCTGCATTAAGAAATGACCAGATTAGTCCGACTTACAAATATTTTGCTTCACTTGCAATCAAAGCGGGTAGTAACGGCACAAGAACTTGCAGACAAGTTTGAGATTACCCAACGAACTGTATACAGAGACATCAGGACATTGGAAGATGCGGGGGTCCCCATAATAGGTGAAGTTGGCAAAGGTTATTCTTTAGCAGATGGCTATCGGATACCACCTGTTACATTTACACAACAGGAGATAAATGCATTACTGACAGCACAACAATATTTTCAGAAGAACGCAGATAGGTCCGCTTACAACGACCTTTCGAATGTTGTAACCAAAATAAAAGCGATCATTCGCTATACAGAGAAAGAGAAAGCGGAAAAACTGGAAGAAAGAATCTGTATTTTTTCCGATAAATCGAATAGCGAAACAGATTATCTTTCCGCTATTCAATTAGCGATCACAAATTGTATGGTGCTGAAAATAAAATATCATACAATTTATACAAACACCATTGCGGACAGATTTGTTGAACCATTAGGTGTTTACCTTACAAAAGGCAATTGGATTATGGTTGCCTTTTGTCGTTTAAGGGGTGAAATGCGGGAGTTCCGTATTGACAAAATACTGCAACTGGCAAATACTACGGACCTATTTCCTGACCATCCGTTCACGCTTGACGAATATTTTAAATCACATTGACATAAATAGTTTTTACTACTGACATACCCTTGTCAGTAACCGCTACTACTTTGCATAAAATTTAGATGACATGCAAAACACACACTTTTCAGGAGTAATTCTAGTGGCGCTGACTCTTTCCTGCACAGCTTGCAACAACAACAATTATCTACCGGCAAAAAAAGAAAGTAAAATGGAGCAAACAGAAAGCAATAAGGCATTGCCCACAACCGACAGATGGGTGAAAAGCCCTGTTCGTAACAGGCTAGTCCTGGAACTTAATAAGCCCGTTGCAGAAGTATGGGCCCTGGCAGGCGACCCGGCAAATATGCCTGAGTTTAGCCCGGGTATAGATAGTGTAATTACTAAAAAAGTAAATGGCAGGTGTACACAATATACATGCTATTTTAAACCAATGAAAGAAGGTGAATCAGGCTATGTGCATACTGAAAATATGATTTGGTCAGAGGAAAATAAAGGCTGGGCCTCCCGTTCACCGGAGCCAAACGCAATGGGATATACAGATTATTTAAGTCTCATAACACTTGAGGCTCTTCCGAATAACAAAACCAGGCTCACATGGGCAATGACCTCCAATCATAATAACCAGGAGATGATTGACCAGAACACAAAAGGCTTAGTTGAAGCTTTTGACAATATCGGCAGGCAATTAACAGCCAGATTTGGTGGAAAGGTAGTAGAGAACCATTCAGAAAAATAGCTCAAAAACCACATTCATATATGTACTACATTTGGGCTAACAAGGTGTTACCCAATGCGGAACTGAACTAGTAAAAAAAAAGAGATGTATAAAACGAATATTGCAAAGTTTAAATTGATTGGGCTCAAACTAAACAAAAAGACAACAAATGAAGGCGGGCAATCAGGTATTGACTGTGGTAATCTGTGGCAAAAATTTGAGCTGGAAAAATTCGCAGAATTAATACCAAACAAATTAAGTGATGAAATTTATGCAGTCTATTTTAACTATGAAGGGGATGACACCAAACCATTCTCCTACTTTATTGGCTGTAAAGTAGAAATTGACACTGAAGCACCTAAGGGATTGTATAGTTTAATTATTCCTTCTGGCAATTATTATCATGTAACTGCAAAAGGAAAAATGACAGGTTGTATCACAGATGCATGGAAACACATTTGGAGTTCCGGAATAAATAGAACATATCAATATGACTTCGAAGTCTACGATGAACGAAGTAAGGATTGGAATAATGCAGAGGTCGAAATTTTTGTTTCAGTTGCCTAAACTTGAAACAATCCGCAGAACTATAGAATTTAGCTGTAGAAGTTAAAAGTGGATCCGACAAGTTAGACTAAACAGTGTTATCTACAATATTTCGGATTACCATGTCCAATTCCTTTGCAGATTGGAACAAATGTTCAAGTTGGCTTTTACTCTCAGGGTCAGTTGAAATTACATTTGCCCTTATTAAATTGCAAATCCCGATAATATTTGCAAGCGGGCGCCTGATTTCGTGAGACTGTTGCCAGGCGATGGCCCTGAATTTCTGCAATTGGTTGGATATTTGTTGTTTGTTCATTAGCAGCTCGGTAACATCCTGAACAAATAAAATAATGGATTTATTTCCATTAAACCGGGTCTGTAAATTAAACTGTGTCAATTCTTGTTTTTAAATTGACTCGTTGCTGATTGATAATTTTTCTGATGCAACTGGGCCTTATTCCAAAGATGCAAAAAATATCAATCAGTAACGAGGGTTTTATAATCTTAGTTTCAATCTTTCTCCAAACCTGATGGATAACTGAGATATCGTCAGACTCCAATTTTGTAAAGGCTGGGTCCATTTTTTCTGGATATTCTGTGTGGCCAAATAAATCAATTTCAGCAAAGCCATATCAGATGTAAATGCTCCTTTTGTTTTGGTTACTTTTCTGATTTGACGATGGAATCCTTCGACGGTATTGGTGGTATAGATTAGCTTTCTGATCGCTTCTGTATATTTGAAGTAGGTACTTAGCTTACTCCAGTTCCGATGCCAGGAGTCAATTACCACCGGGTATTTTTTACCCCATTTATTTTCTAATTCCTGCAGCTGTCGTTCTGCTTCATCCTTGTCGATGGCCTGATACACCGGTTTTAAGTCTGCCATAAAGGGCTTCTGGTCTTTACTGGCAACGTACTTTAATGAGTTGCGGATTTGATGAACCACGCAGCTTTGTACCTCAGTCTGAGGGTAGATGCTACCAATGGCTTCAGCAAATCCCTTTAAATTATCAATACATGCAATCAAGATGTCTTCCACGCCTCTTTGTTGCAGGTTTGTAAGAATACTCAACCAGAAATTAGCACCTTCTGATTCTGAGACATACATGCCCAAAAGATCTTTACGGCCTTCGGTATTAATGCCCAAAACATTATACACACAACGATTAACGACCTTGCCTTCGTCTTTTACTTTGTAATGCATAGCATCAAGCCAAACAATGCAGTAGGTGGATTCTAACGGCCGGATCTGCCATTCTTTAACCAATGGGATTACTTTGTCTGTAATGGCCGATAATGTGGCAGCGGAGATATCGGTATCATACATCTCTTTGATATGGGCGGAAATATCCCGCAAACTCATGCCAAGACCATACATGCCGATGATTTTACTCTCTAAGCTCTCAGCTAAAATTGTCTCGCGCTTCTTGACAATCTGGGGTTCAAAACTGGCTGATCGGTCGCGGGGAGTATCCAGTTCAATGGTTCCATCGGCGGTCTTTAACTTTTTAGTACCATGGCCATTTTTGCGATTGCCGTTATCTCGTTGCTCATCATCCAGATGCTCTTCAAGTTCGGCTTCCATGGCGGCCTCTAAAAACTCTTTTAATAGAGGTCCGAAGGC
>DATFAP010000034.1:0-10474 GCA_035254545.1 Sediminibacterium sp.
TGATTATAAAAATTTTATGAGATTTTATTGAAATTTAAAAGCAAACGAATTTGCCTTGCGCCGATATTCCTTCCTGGAGAAAAAGGAATAAGTCATCAAAAAAAAGACGAATTTTAAGGTCCCCTTTCAATATCCGTAAATAAAATGCGCCTGAAAACAAGCATATTAAATCAAATAAGTACTGGCCAAAACCAGGAAAGCGTAAGCTTAAAACGCAGTTTATTTACAAATATTTTATCCGCACCTAAAAAAAACAACAACATGTCTCGTTTATTAACAGGCATTGTATTCATGGGAATTTTGCTATTGTCCGCTTGCTCAGGCGGTAAATACTCGTCCAGTTCCAAAGGATATCTGAGAAGCAGTGCACCGCAGAATAATCCAGATGCCAATAATGCCTATTCAGCCCCATCTACCACTGCCGGTATCGACAAAAGTCAGTATGTGCCTTTTTCCCGGGAGCTGCAAATGAAATTGGCCGCTTATAATGTAGATGTGAAACGCGTACAGTTTTACATTGACCAGAAGCTGATCCTGACCCGCGCACTGGACAGTGCCAAGGCAGAGGTAGCTTCAGGTACCGTTCGTTTCATCAACGGAAAACTGATCAATGAAATTGTAATTCCGGCCTATACCCCCGGCATTATTGAATCCGCCGACCTGAACGGTGTGCGGGTTAGTTTTGAATCTGGCAATTCCTTCCTGTTCGTTCCTGCGGAAGGCGAAGATAAATACGTGGTAGCCGGCAACAACTGGGACAACGGAACCGTGGAAGTTCCTTACGACAAAGGCATTTACAAAGCATCCTGCGGCGCCAGCAGCAGTGTTGCCGATGTTCGATTGGTGGTGAAATTAACCGATGTTAATAAGAGCGATAAGAAAACCCGTACCCTACAAGGCAGAAAACTGGGTTTATAATATTTTTAATCCCTGCCTTACGCAAAAAGCACCTTTAAAGGTGCTTTTTGTATGATATATGGTTCCCGTGCCTACCTTCTGAAATCAAATAAGGTTGCAGTGAATACAGCCCGTTCCCTTTTCTTCAGAATCACATCCCAATTGCCTTTGTATCGAAGAATCTTCGGAACCAGCAGGTCGCCGATACGCGTCATTTCCACATCCATGCTTACATCAAAATCATACACCCCTGCTTTATAACTTAGTGCGTACTGACGGCTGAGCACTTCCATCGATTTCATATCGAAGCGGGTCACCATCTGATCTACCACCACCTGATCATTCTTTAATGCACCCAAATCCTCTTTGGGTGTAATTGAAAAAACATAACTAAGCGCCCCCTTGTACTCTTCTATATCCAGTCTGTAATCGTACAGTTGATGAGCACGATCGTCGTACAGATCCAGCTTGTTCCCGATGAAGGGAATGCCCGGGATCTTCTTACCCGGATTAAAAAAAAGCATTTTGAGCTGCTCCTTGTGTTTTTCCAGTCCTCTTTTATCGGACAGGCTCCGGGTTTTACCATGTACAATATTATTTTCACCGCAAACACTGTCTTTGGTAAAGAACAGGCTTGCATACAATTCGGGCGTTGTATAATTATACCCTTTCTTTGAATCGTAAAAATCACCGGTTACCTGTTCTTCCAGCACATCCATTGTTCTGCACCCATGCTTTCTGTTCTGCCGGGTTTTACTGTAGAGCGATGCTTTTACCGCTCCCTTTTTATCCAGCATTTTGATGTCGTTGAAGGAAGTAAAGCCCAGTATGCGCAGATTACGAAAAGCCTTGTAAAAAGTAGTGTCTTCCTTAATGCGTTCCAGTAAAGCCCTGTAATCAAAATTGTTTCGCACCACCACTTCTGCCAGTGTGAATCTTTTTTCATCGATTATCACAGTGGTGTCCTGCGCAATGGTTTTACCACCCGCCAGTAAAAGAATAAACAGAAGATATTTTTGAATCATTTGGCAAAGCTCATTTTATAATCCACCCGGATCTTACCCTTGCTGATATCGTTGAGTTTGCTTTGCAACAATTTCTTGCGCAGCGGTTTCAGGTAATCAATAAAGAGCTTTCCTTCAATATGATCGTATTCGTGCAGGATCACCCTGGCAGTGATGCCGGTAAAGGTTTCCGTGTACGATATAAAATTTTCATCACAGTAAGAAAGGGTAACCGTTTCCGGGCGCATCACATCTTCCCGGATCTTCGGAATGCTCAGGCAGCCTTCATTATAGGCCCATTCCTTTCCCTCTGTAGAAATGATTTCCGCATTGATGAAAGCTTTCTTAATGCCTTTATCGTTGGTAAATTCCAGTTTCTCCTCCTCATCCATATTCTCAAAAATCTGGAGGCTGTCTACCACAAAAATCCGGATATCGCGGTTAATCTGCGGAGCAGCCAGCCCTACTCCATTACTGGAATACATGGTTTCCCACATATCTTCCAGCAGCCTGGCCAGGTTAGGGTATTCTGCATCGATCGGCGCCGCCACTTTCCGCAGTATTGGCGCTCCATAAGCAACAATAGGTAAAATCATGCTTTCTACAACTTGAGTTCCTGCAAAAGTACCCCGAAACGGGCAACCGGCAAACAGCTTATTGGATGGACTGCAGGTACTCCTGCAACATTATCGTAGCGGCGATCTGGTCTATAT
The DNA here is from genome assembly GCA_035254545.1 of Sediminibacterium sp. Taxonomy (GTDB): domain Bacteria; phylum Bacteroidota; class Bacteroidia; order Chitinophagales; family Chitinophagaceae; genus Sediminibacterium. The sequence goes on from DATFAP010000034.1 coordinate 2,615, forward strand.
TCCCTTTTTCCCTGCGGTCTTTTTTCTTCATTCCCATATCAACCATGGCCCTTACCGCCATTTTTGAAGTATAGCGCTCGTCCACTTTTTGAATCGGAATCGCCGGAAATGCTTTGGTTAACTGCCTGATGGCAGCATGCACGAGCGGTGTTGCATGAGTGGCAGCATCGTTCAGATCCAGGGGCTCTCCTATCAGGATCAGTTCAACCGGTTCTTTTTTACAATAGTCCTGCAGAAAAGGAATCAGCTCTTTGGAGGGAACGGTGGTGAGTGCAGTGGCAATAATCTTTAACGGATCGGTAACAGCCAGCCCTGTTCTTTTACCACCATAGTCTATACAAATAATTCTAGCCACTTGATTGATCGGGATTTTACCAGCCGTATTGTAAAAATACGGAAGTAATGACGATCACACCAAATACCACGCTTGCGATACCATTGGCCGTCATAAACGCCAGGTTCACCCTGCTAAGATCGTTGGGCTTCACCAACAGGTGCTGGTAAATGAGCATACCGGTAAATACCAGAACGCCGATCCAGTAAATCCAATGAAATCCGCCAATGAGGCCGGCAGCAATAACGCAGAGGCTGCTCAGCAGGTGCAGGATTTCAGAAATACGCAGCGCCCCGGCTTTGCCAAATGCCGTAGGTATGGAATATAATTGCTGAGACTGGTCAAACTCAACATCCTGCAACGCATAGATGATATCAAAACCGCTGACCCAAAATATAACAGCAAAGGAAAACAAGATGGGCAACCAGGCAAACACACCCGTTACCGCCAGGTAAGCGCCGATGGGTGCAAGGGAAAGCCCCAGCCCCAGTACCATGTGGCAAAGCGGTGTAAAGCGCTTGGTGAAGCTGTAGAACAGAATCACCAACAACGCCACCGGCGACAGGAAGAAACAAATGCGGTTGATGAAAAAAGTAGCAACAATAAAAGCCACACAGTTGAGGATTACAAACAGCAGCGCACTTTCGGCAGAAAGGATCCCTGCCGGAATTTCGCGGATAGCCGTACGCGGATTCTTTGCATCAAAGTGGCGATCGAGGTACCGGTTAAAGCCCATGGCCGCATTTCGTGCGGTAACCATACAAACCAATACCAGCAGGAATTTCCGCAACAAAACAGGCTCTGTCAGGGCGCTCATGGTTTGCGCAGCAACATCCATGTTTGCAGTGGGTGCATGGGGTACCGCAATAAAAAAACCAATCATTGCAAACGGCATTGCAAAAATGGTATGGGAAAATTTTACAAGACTAACATAATTCTTAATGGTACTCAAAACGATGCGGATTTTAAATGTTATTGTTTGGATTTAAGCAACCCTTCCACAGCTTTCCATAGAACAATCCCTGCGGCAACCGACACATTCAGCGAGTGTTTGGAACCCATCTGCGGAATTTCGATACACCCATCACAAAGTTGCAGCGCCTCATCCGCCACCCCTTCCACTTCATTCCCCAGCACCAGGGCAGTTTTGGCATCCCGCAGGCTGAACTGTTCCAGGGAAATACTTCCCTCGGCCTGTTCAATGGCATATATAACAAACCCTTCGCGTTTGAGTTCGGTCAGTGCCGCTTCGGTGGTTTCGGCATATTTCCAGGCTACTGTTTCCGTGGCCCCCAGGGCTGTTTTGTTAATATCCCGGTGAGGCGGTCTTGGCGTATAGCCGCAGAGGTAAATGGCTTCGATCAGAAAAGCGTCTGCCGACCTGAATATGCTACCCACATTGTGCATGCTTCGGATATTATCCAGTACAAGCACTACAGGGGTTTTACCGGCCTGCTTAAAGGCCTCCACCGATTTCCTGCCCAGTTCTTCCATGTTCCATTTACGCATGGCGCAAAGGTAAATCCATCCATTCATATAATCTTTATCCCTTTATTTCCGGAAAAACTTATTTTGATCCTTCAGCCAAACTTCAATTCAAAATATGAGAATCATCAACCGTTACAGCCTGTTACTGGCAATGGCAACCCCATTGCTTTCACTTGCTCAGCAGGAAAGCATCGATCAGAACATTATACAGAAAATCCGCAGGGAAGGACTGGAGCATTCTAAAGTGATGGAAATAGCTTTCAACCTTACTGATATGAGCGGCAACCGCCTCACCAATTCGCCGGGCTTTACCCGCGCAGCCAACTATGCCATCAATAGCCTGAGCGAATGGGGCATTACCAATGGTATACTGGATCCATGGGGAGAATTTGGCAAAGGATGGGAACTGGAAAAAAGTTACCTGGCCATTACAGCACCTTACTACAAACCAATCATGGCCTATCCTAAAACCTGGACCGGCGGAACAAAGGGGCTGCAATCCGCAGGCGTATTGGTGATCAACGCAAAGGATAGTGCAGACCTGCAGCAGTATGCAGGTAAACTGAAAGGGAAAATCATTCTGCTGGATCAGACCAGCGAGTACAAACAAAGTTTTAAGGCAGATGCTGTAAGATTTACGGCCGAAGAACTGCAGAAAATGGCGGATGCTAAAATAACGCCTGCCCCAACAGCAAGTCCGGAGCAACAACGCGCACAACAACTGCAGTTCATGCAGCAGAGAATGGCCGCCCAGCGCATGGGCAATCTGCTGAAAGCCATGGCCAAAGCAGAAGGCGCAGTGGGGCTCCTCAGTTCCGGCGGTGTAAGAAGTCATGACGGAACCGTATTTGCGCAGGGAGGCGGAGCATACAAGGGAAGCGATCCGGAGAATTTCCCCGATCTGGCACTGGGCATAGAAGATTTTAATTCCATTTTACGCCTGTCCAAGGCAGGTGCACCGTTAAAAATGGATGTGGATGTTAAAACAAAATTCTACAACAAAGACCTGAAGGGATACAATGTGATAGCCGAGATCCCGGGAACAGATCCTGTACTGAAAGACGAAATAGTTATGCTTGGAGCCCACCTCGACTCCTGGCAGGCAGGAACCGGCGCTACAGATAATGCATCCGGTTCTGCCGTGATGCTGGAAGCCATGCGGATCATCAAAACACTGGGCATTCAACCCAAAAGAACCATCCGCATTGGATTGTGGAGTGGAGAAGAACAGGGCTTGCTCGGATCCAGGGGATATGTAAAGAAGACCTTTGCAGATCCTGCAACTATGCAAACAACCGGCGCGCACGAGAAATTCACTTCCTATTTTAATATCGATAACGGAACCGGTAAAATCCGCGGTATTTATCTGCAGGGGAACGAAGCCTGCAGAAATATATTTACGCAATGGCTGGCTCCATTCCAGGACCTGGATGCAACAACCGTTACCATCAGCAATACCGGAGGTACAGACCACCAGGCATTTGATGCGGTGGGTTTACCCGGTTTCCAGTTCATCCAGGACCCGATTGAATACGACACCCGTACCCACCACAGCAATATGGATGTGTACGATCACCTGATTGAGGCCGACCTGAAGCAGATGGCTACCATTGTAGCCTCATTTGCCTACAATGCCGCCCAGCGGAGTGAGAAACTGCCCAGAAAAGCAATGCCCCAACCCAGGGTCGCCAATCCGAGGTAGTACAGTCAGTTACTTTTCCACATATAGCCACCCGGCCTTATAACGCTTCCAGAGCATCGTTATATTTGTCGCCATGGCAAAAAGCGGAAACGATACACCATTAATGCAGCAGCACCGGGCTATTAAACAAAAATACCCCGATGCTGTTTTGCTGTTCAGGGTGGGTGATTTTTACGAGACATTCGGTGAGGATGCAGTGATTGCTTCCAGGGTATTGGGCATTACGCTCACAAAGCGGAATAACGGTGCAGCAGCTTCCAGTGAACTGGCCGGATTTCCCCACCATTCGTTGGATACCTATCTCCACAAACTGGTGAAAGCCGGTTACCGGGTAGCCATCTGCGACCAGTTGGAAGATCCCAAAACCGTAAAAGGCATTGTGAAAAGAGGCGTTACGGAAATGGTTACACCGGGCATCGCAACCAACGATAAATTGCTAGAATACAAGAGCAATAATTTTTTAGCAGCCATTCATTTTACGGATAAAGAAACCGGCATTGCCCTGCTGGACATCTCTACCGGAGAATTTTTTGTAGCACAGGGCAATGAAGAATACATCGATAAATTATTACAGAGCCTGAAACCCGCAGAAGTGATTTTTCAGCGTAGTTTTCAGAAACATTTTAAAGAGCAGTACGGCACCCGGTTTTACACCTATACCATGGAGAGCTGGATCTTCGATGAAGCATTTGCTACCGAGCGTTTGCTGAAACATTTTGAAACACATTCTCTGAAAGGGTTTGGAATAGAAGGACAACGGGAGTCCATCATTGCAGCCGGAGCCATCCTATACTACCTGAAAGAAACAGAACATCCCAACCTGCAACACATCACTTCCCTCCAGCGGATTGAGCGGGAAGATTTTTTATGGATGGACCGGTTCACCATCCGCAACCTGGAACTGCTGCCCACCGGCGCAGAACAGCATACCAGTTTATTGCAGGTACTGGATCAAACGGTAAGCCCCATGGGAGCAAGATTGCTCAAAAGATGGCTGGTGTTCCCGTTGAGGGATATCGGTAAAATCAATGAGCGGCTGCATGCAGTGGAATACCTGATCCTACAGGCCGATCTGCGCAACCAGTTGGCGCAGGCCATCAAAGCCTGCGGAGATGTGGAACGGATCGTTAGCAAAATCCCCTTAAAGAAGATCAATCCCCGGGAAGTGGTGCAACTGGCCAGCGGACTGGAGCAAACCGCGCAGATCAAGGCATGGTTATCGGCTACAGGCAATAACTATCTGCAAAAACTGGCCGGCCTGCTGGATGGATGCGCCACCATTGTAGCGCGCATTAACAAAGAGATTGTGGATGCAGCGCCGGTGATGGTAAACAAAGGGGGAATCATTCGGGAAGGGGTGGATGAAGAATTGGATCAGTTGAGAAAGATCGCTACAGGCGGAAAGGAATACCTGATCAATATACAGCAGCGTGAGGCTGAAAAAACAGGGATACATTCCCTGAAGATCAGCTTCAACAATGTATTTGGATACTATCTGGAAGTAACCAATTCGCATAAAAACAAAGTTCCCGCCGACTGGATCCGTAAACAGACCCTGACCAATGCAGAACGGTACATTACACCGGAGTTGAAGGAATATGAAGAAAAAATCACCGGGGCGGAAGACAGGATACTCAGTATAGAAATGGAGCGATACAATCAGTTGTTGCTGGAACTTCAGCAGTACATTGCCCCGGTACAGGTAAATGGCCAGGTGCTGGCCACCACCGACTGTCTGAACTGCTTTGCAGAGAACGCCCTGCAGTTCGGGTATAAGAAACCCATACTGCACGAAGGGCTGGAACTGGAAATCACCGAAGGCAGGCATCCGGTGATCGAAAGAAATCTTGGCGCAGATGAATCCTATGTTTCCAATGATATTAGCCTGGATCCCTACAGCCGGCAAGTGATCATTCTTACCGGTCCAAACATGAGTGGTAAAAGCGCCTTATTGCGACAGACCGCCATCATTACCCTGATGGCACATATGGGCAGTTTTGTTCCGGCTACGGCAGCAAGGGTTCCGCTGACCGATAAGATTTTTACCCGTGTAGGCGCATCAGATAACCTGAGCGGAGGAGAATCCACGTTCATGGTAGAAATGAATGAAACGGCCAGCATCATCAATAATATGAGCGCCCGCAGCCTGATCCTGCTCGATGAAATAGGCCGGGGAACAGCTACTTACGATGGAATCTCCATTGCATGGAGCATGGTGGAATTCATTCACAACAGTCCGTTCAAACCAAAGACTCTTTTTGCCACACACTATCATGAGCTGAATGAACTGGAGGAACGGCTGGAGCATGTAAAGAACTACCACATTACTCACAAAGAGGTCGGTAATAAAATTATCTTCCTCCGCAAAATGGCACCGGGTGGAAGTACACATAGTTTCGGTATCCAGGTAGCCCGTATGGCCGGAATGCCGCCCTCCCTGATCGACAGGGCCAATGCTATTCTGAAGCAGTTGGAGCAACAGCATGTGAAGGAAGAGGGCCGGGAAAAAAGCAGTATGGCAGAAGCATTGAAACAGGTAGGAGTACCGCAGGTACAACTGTCCATCTTCGATGCGCATTCACAAACCTTTGATGAAATCAGAAGTAAATTAAATTCCATCGACATCAACCAGTTAACGCCGGTTGAAGCCCTGATGAAATTAAATGAAGTGAAGGCTTTACTGAAATAGTTCCGGTAACAATTCCTTATTGGATTCCCGCGTATTCCGCCATGTAATCAAAATAACCGGTAAGCTGTCCTTTATTGAGGATGGTAGCTTTCTCGATTAACTCAGAACCACCTTTACGGATATCATTCAGGATGTACTTAATCAATTGTTCTCCAAAGAAACGGCTGGCATCGCGTGGCAGTTCATTGGGTAAATTGCCCACCGCCATAATATCAATGCTTCCGTCTATATAGGGTTGCGTTTTTTCACCGGTCATTTTATTAACCCCGTATACAGGGTCGCTGATGGTGGAATCGCCCAAATTGCAAGGGACGCTTCCGTATTTATCGTCGGTAATATCCGCAATGGTTTTGATGCGGAACGCTGGCTTTTTCAGCATATCTAAGGAGAACAGGCGGGGTGTTTCCGGGCTCCAGTAGATTCCATTCATCAGCACATCGGTCTGGTAACAATATTTTTCGAACAAACAATCGTACTCTTCCGGATGTTCGTGAAAATGTTCCCTGGAATATTTTCCGCTTACTTTATGGCTGTAGAGGTCGGCTCCTTTCAGTTGAACATAAACCGGATAATCAAATTCTTTAGACAAATAATCTTCGGGCTCAACTTCCTGGGCATCCATCAGGTTCATGATTTCCAGAATACCGTGCGCTACTCTCCCGCTGCCGGTAACGGCAATCTTTATCGGGGGCAGTTTCAGACCGAAATAACTGTGAATCAGCTCGCGGTAATCCCTGGCCTTATGAACACGGGGCAGATGAAACTCACCGGTTTTATTACCGTAAGCCATGATGCCGTTGTGCGCCCCTACAATACCTGCAAAGAACCCAAAACCAATGATGCGCTGGCCGTCTTTGTGCTCCAGGCACTCATAATCAATCAGGGTGATGCCCTTTTCCACCATTGCCCGCATCAGCCTCTGGTTATAGGGCTGCATTTTCTTGGTATGTGAAAAAAACATATAGCGTTTATGGGGAATCAACTGGTCTACCGGAACTTCCTTAATACCCAGTAAAAGATTACAGTCATTCAGGTCATCAGACAGTTCAACACCTGCCTGAACATATTCGCTGTCTTTATAGCTCCTGTTGGGAGAAGGCTGTACTTTGATTTGTATATCGGCAAAGTTCTTTGTGAGAAACTTGCACTGAGCCGGCGTTAGCGCCACACGATTGTCGGCCGGAATTTTACCCTCTCTTATAAGTCCTATAACAAGCATTATCGTAATTTTGCGCAAGATAAGCAATCACATGCAGAAGCCCTGCAGAATGACCCTTAACTTAGCCACTTATTTATACCTATGAATTACTTTGAGTTGTATGATATCCCGGTGAGTTTCAGGCCCGATCAGGCCCTGGTAAAAAAGCGGTTCTATGCTTTGAGCAGGCAGTATCATCCCGATTTTTTCGAAAGCTCGGACGAAGCACAGCAGCGGGAAGCCCTGGAGAAATCCGCACAGGTGAACCAGGCCTTCAATGTATTTCAATCTCCCGATGCCACTATAAAATACATTCTTCAACTGCACGGCATGCTGGAAGAAGAGGAAAAATACAGCCTCCCGCCCGAGTTTCTGATGAACGTGATGGACCTGAATGAGCAGGTGATGGAGATGGATAAAAATGATGCGGCGGCCAAGGTAGCCATAGC
>DATFAP010000035.1:0-50287 GCA_035254545.1 Sediminibacterium sp.
TAGTTACAATAATTATTTAAACATAATTAAAACTCCTTTAGTTAATACAGATAAATTTATTGAAAGCACTTTTTTTACTAATTTAAGAGGTGGTGAATGCTATAATATTAAAAATATGTTATGCATTTTTTTGAATAGAAAGGTTTGTATATCAAACAATAGTTCTCGGAATTTTGAAAGCCACTTATTAATGAAAGGTAGCCTTTCAGAAGATCAAAGTATTTTAACAATTAAATGTACACCTTATGATATCTTTAAATATCCTGATGATTATAGTAAACTTGAGAATGATTATTTTTCGATTCATAAGTTTCCAGCTACTATGAATTTCAAAAGAGTTAAATAGTTATTCTTTTCAAAAAGTGGGATAATAGTATAAAGTGGGATTCATAAGGAAGATATACATTGAATTTTATAATGTACCCTAAAAGTAGGACAGATAATGTGTTCAACTAAGATATAAATGAGCTGATTAAACGGCGGTCTACTAAGACAAAAAGCCAACAAAATCCCCTGAAAACCATTAATTTCATTAGCATAAACCCCAACTATGAAATTAGCTTTCATCGCTTTTATGCTGCTTGGCCTGAGCTTAAGCAGTTACCAGCCCCTGCATGCCCAGCAGGCTGATGTACTCATCAAAAACGGAAAAATCATTGATGGTACCGGTAATTCCTGGTTCATTGGAGATGTGGCCGTTCGAGGAGGCAAAATTGTAAAAATCGGTCGCCTGGGCAGCTGGCAGGCAGGCAAAATCATTGATGCGGGCGGACTGATTGTAGCACCCGGTTTTATTGATGTACACACGCATATTGAGGGAGATGAAAAGAAAAATCCGCTGGCGTCTAATTTTATCTACGATGGAGTTACCTCCGTAGTAACGGGTAACTGTGGCATATCCGAAGTGAACCTGGGCAGCTACCTCCGCATGATCGACAGCCTGCGGCCAGCCGTTAATGTAGCCGCACTGATCGGGCACAACGATGTGCGCAAGGCGGCGATGGGATCTGCCAACCGCGACCCCAACGAAGCAGAGATGCAGCATATGGAATCCATTGTAGAACAGGCCATGAAAGACGGTGCAGTAGGCATGTCCACCGGCCTGATCTATATTCCCGGCTCTTATTCCAAAACACCGGAAATTGTACGCCTGGCTAAAGTGACCGCTCAATACAATGGCGTATACGCCAGCCATATGCGTTCTGAGGGAGACAGTGTGGTAAAAGCCATTGAAGAAGCGCTGACCATTGGAAGAGAAGCCCGGATACCCGTGGAGATTTCTCATTTTAAATTAAGCGGACAGCAGAACTGGGGAAGAAGCAGGGAAACCATACCGATGATCATCAAAGCCAGAGAAGAAGGGCTGGATGTAACCATCGACCAATATCCCTACACCGCCAGCAGCACTTCGCTGAGTACCCTCCTGCCAGACTGGGTGCTGGCAGACGGACAGGATTCCATTAAAGCCAGACTGGCCAAACCGGAGATCCGCAAACAGGTGATTGAAGTGATGCTGAAGAATCTTAAAAAAAGAGGACTACCGCATTTCAGTTACCCGGTGGTAGCCAGTTTTAAACCAGACAGTTCTTACAACGGCAAAAGCATTGAAGAAGTGAACCTGATGAGGGGAAAGAAACACAAAGTAAAAGAGGAAGCAGAAACCATTCTTCAGATGATGGAACTCGGCGGTGCCGGTATGATTTTTCATGGCATGAGCGATGAGGATGTTAATGCCATCATGCGCTATCCTTTCAATATGTTTGCCAGTGACGCCAGTATCCGCGTATTTGCAGCCGGCAACCCGCATCCGCGTGGCTACGGCACCAATGCCAGGGTGCTGGGCAAATATGTGCGCGAAGAAAAAGTGATTTCACTGGAAGAAACCATCCGCAGAATGACTTCCCTGCCTGCGCAGAAATTTAACCTGCACAACAGGGGACTGCTGCGCGAAGGATTTGCTGCCGACCTGGTTATATTTAATGAAAAAAAAGTGAGTGATTTATCTACCTACGATAAACCCCATCAATACAGTACCGGAATTAAATATGTTTTGGTGAACGGTATGATCTCCTTGGAAAACGGTGTGCAGAACAACAGCAGGAATGGTATAGCGTTGAGGAACAATCAATAGGTCGCTGGAAATCTGCGACTTTAATTAAATAAAAAACGCTTGTTGACCATGAAATCAACAAGCGTTTTTGTTATCGTATAACTTCGTTCAGGATCAGATTCTTCCGTTCAGGATCTCATCCACTACTGCAGGGTCCAGCAATGTTGAAGTATCTCCTAAGTTCTCTGTTTCGCCTTCGGCTATCTTCCGCAGAATGCGCCGCATAATCTTACCGCTTCTTGTTTTAGGCAACCCGCTCACGAACTGGATCTTGTCCGGTTTTGCAATAGCGCCGATCATCCTTGTTACGGTTTGCAGAATATCTTTCCGCACCAGGTCTCCGGAACCATGCGTATTCTGTGCATGCGATCCCTGGTAAATGATGTATGCATAAATGCCCTGTCCTTTCACTTCGTGCGGATAACCCACTACGGCGCTTTCCACCACACCTGCGTGCATATTGATGGCGTTCTCCACTTCGGCTGTACCAATGCGGTGACCGCTCACATTCAATACATCATCCACCCTGCCGGTGATCCGGTAATTACCGTCCTTATCGCGCAGTGCGCCATCCCCGGTGAAGTACATGTTTTCGTATGTAGCAAAATAGTTGGTGCGGCAACGTTCGTGATCGCCCCAGGTTGTTCTCAGGATACCTGGCCATGGCGCTTTAATGCAAAGATTACCCGAAACAGTCTGACCGGGTTCCCCCTCAACCTCTTTGCCATTTTCATCTACCAGCACCATTTGCACACCCGGCATGGGCAATGTTGCCCAGCTTGGCTTGGCAGGAGTGATACCCGCCAGGTTACTGATGAGGCAGGCCCCGGTTTCTGTTTGCCACCAGGTATCCACGATCGGACATTTCCCCTTGCCTACATTTTCATCGTACCAATGCCATGCTTCCTCATTGATGGGTTCACCAACAGTGCCCAGCACCCTCAGGGAAGAAAGATCCTTGCCCTGCAATGGCCCAAGGCCAAAGCCCATCAGGCTTCTGATGGCTGTTGGAGCAGTGTATAAAATATTTACTTTGAACTTGTCTACGATATCCCAGAATCTTCCGGCATCCGGAAAAGTCGGAACCCCTTCAAACATCAGGGTTGTAGCGCCGGCGCTCAACGGACCGTATACAATATAACTGTGGCCGGTGATCCATCCAATATCTGCCGTGCAAAAATGAATCTGTCCGGGCTGGTATTGGAACACATTCACGAAGGTATAGTTGGCATAGATCATGTATCCGCCGCAGGTATGTACCACACCTTTGGGCTTGCCGGTGCTGCCGGAAGTATAGAGAATAAACAGCGGATCTTCTGCATCCATTTCCTCCGCTTCAATATAAGTGATGCCCTTGTCTTCCACATGCTGTACTTCATCCTCCCACCATACGTCTCTTCCCTTGATCATGGAAACGGCAGTTCTGGTACGGGTGGCAACAATTACTTTTTTGATGGTTTTATTTCCGATTAGCGCATCGTCGATCACACTCTTCAATGGAATATCTTTCGCTCCCCTGAAAGCGCCGTCGCAGGTAATGATAAAAGTGGCTTGTGCATCTTCCAGCCTGTCTGCAATACTCTGCGCAGAAAATCCTCCGAAAATAACGCTGTGAACAGCGCCGATTCTTGCACAGGCCAGTACCGCAATTGCCAGGCGGGGAATCATTCCCATATAAATACAAACGCGATCGCCTTTTTGTACGCCGTTGTTCTTTAATACATGAGCAAACTGGCAAACTTTCTCATGCAGTTTTTTATAAGTCAGGATCCTGCTGGGATATTCCGGGTCATTGGCTTCCCAGATCAGCGCAGGCTGATTACCTCTTTCGGCCAGGTGCCTGTCTAAACAGTTCTCGGTGATATTCATTTTGGCTCCCTTGAACCACTCCACTTTAGGTTCTTTGAAATTCCAGTGAAGTACATCTTCTTTGGAAGTCCATTTTTTCTTCCAGGTAAAATGATTGGCAACGTCTTCCCAGAATCCGGCGGGATCTTCAATACTCTTTTGGTAAGCCGCTTTGTATTCTTCAAAGCTCTTGATCTGATATGGATAACTCATGGCAAACTTTTTCGGATATAAATATACGGGATTACTTGCTTGGCGATCTGCTCCAATTGGTGTAAGTTGAAACTTCATATATGCCAATGAAAGAGAATAAAACACTAAGAAGGGTGATTGCCGCTTCTTCGATGGGTACACTGATTGAATGGTACGACTTTTACATATTTGGAAGTCTTGCCACCGTTATTGCCAGCCAGTTTTTTCCAAAAACAAATCCTACCGCCGCCCTGCTTTCCACGTTGGCTACTTTTGCTGCGGGTTTTATTGTAAGGCCCTTCGGCGCCCTGTTCTTTGGAAGACTGGGCGACCTGATCGGCAGAAAACATACTTTTCTGCTGACCCTGGTGATCATGGGCGGTTCCACTTTTGCCATTGGCCTGGTTCCCGGCTACGACAGTATTGGATTTGCCGCACCTATCATTGTCCTGATCCTCCGTTTATTGCAAGGCCTTGCGCTCGGCGGAGAATATGGCGGCGCAGCAACTTATGTAGCGGAGCATTCTCCCGAACACAAACGGGGCTATTACACTTCCTGGATCCAGACCACCGCCACGCTGGGCCTATTTGTTTCATTGGGCGTCATATTGCTGACCAGGCATTCGCTGGATGCCGATCCCGCAAAATCCATTACCAAATTCAACGAATGGGGCTGGCGCATTCCCTTCATTGTATCCATATTACTGGTAGGTGTTTCCATTTACATCCGTTTGAAAATGAAGGAATCTCCGTTGTTCGCCGAATTAAAAAAATCCGGTAAAACCGCTGTGAACCCCATTAAAGAAAGTTTTGGCCACAAAACCAATTTAAAAATGGTGTTGCTGGCATTATTCGGTGCAACCATGGGACAGGGTGTGGTCTGGTACACCGGCCAGTTCTATGCACAGTCTTTTATAGAAAATGTTTGTAAGATTGATTTTGACCAGTCCCGCACCATATTGATCTGGGCTATTTTACTGGGTACCCCCTTCTTTGTAGTGTTCGGACACTGGAGCGATAAAATCGGCCGTAAATGGATCATGCTGGGCGGCATGTTTCTCGCCATTATTTCCTACCACTACCTGTTTGGCCAGTTACTGAAGATCTCCGATCCGGCCAATTCCATAGAGATGGCGGAACAGAAAATGGTGAAGTCGGAAAGACATGTTTTGGCCACATCCGATACACTCAGAACTGTTGCCGTGATCCGTCAATACCAAAGCGGAATGCAACTGACCGAAACCACTGTAGACACATTGTACAAAGGGGGAAAGCCGCAGTTGGTTCAACCTGTTTTAAAAACCGCCAAAATACTGGGCAGTGCCGGTTACTGGAAAATGACAGGGCTGGTGTTCATCATGATTCTTTATGTAACCATGGTGTACGGACCCATTGCTGCATTTTTGGTAGAACTGTTCCCTACAAAAATCAGGTATACTTCCATGTCGCTCCCCTATCATATCGGAAACGGAGTGTTTGGCGGCCTTACTCCTTTTATTGCCACATTGCTTACGACCATTTATACCAACAACCTGCTGGTGGGATTAATGTATCCCATTATTGTAGCGGCAGTATGCCTGGTCATTGGGGCCATCTACCTTCAACATAAAATTGATCCTCCAATTGAATCCTGATTAACCTAAAACTGTTGTTATGAATCAACTTAAAAAATGGGCAGGTATTGTCTGGATCCTGCTGGGCCCTGTTGCCATCTACTACCTTATTAAAACAGCCCTGCACCAAACAGCCGAACACCCCTCACTGGACACCAGCATTCAGTGGGGTGTATTTGTAGTGGTTTTTATTCCGATTGCCATTGGCCTGATGATTTTCGGATACTATGCCTGGAAGGACGAGTATAAAAAAGAATAGCATCGCCATTCCCCTGGCTAATCAGTTTTTAACAGGCAGCACCCGATAATTTGGTTATTTTTGGACCAAACAAGGACAGCATGTCGATTGAGGTATCCGGATTGGTTAAAACATATGGGGCACAGAAAGCTGTGGACCGGCTTTCCTTCAATCTCGGTAAAGGGGAGATCGTTGGTTTTTTAGGCCCTAACGGTGCAGGGAAAAGCACCACCATGAAAATGATTACCGGTTTTTTAACCCCCGATGCCGGAACGGTTAAGATTTGCGGGGAAGACCTCTCCCTTAACCCTATTACCTGTAAACGAAAAATAGGGTACCTGCCCGAAGCCAATCCGCTCTACCACGACATGTATGTAAAGGAATACCTGGCCTTTATTGCCGGCGTTCACGGAATCAAAACCATGCTCAATAGTCCGTGGACGGTGGCCGGCATTATAGAACGAACCGGTCTTGGCGTGGAGCAGCACAAAAAGATCGGACAACTTTCCAAGGGATATAAACAACGGGTAGGGCTGGCGGCAGCGCTGATCCATCATCCGGAAGTACTGATACTGGATGAACCTACCAGCGGGCTGGATCCCAACCAGATCATCGAAATCCGCCATCTGATCAAGGAACAGGGAACAGACAAAACAGTCCTGTTCTCCAGCCATATTCTACAGGAAGTGGAAGCCATTTGCAACAGGGTTATCATCATTCATAAAGGAAAAATAGTAGCGGATGACAGCCTGGCTAACCTGAAAGCCAGGGGTTCTCTGGAGGAAGTATTCAGAAACCTGACAGGAGGGGTTAGTGTATAAACTACATAATACGTATCTTCGACATTCTATAAACGTTTAAAACACAAACAATGAGTTACATTATTGAAGTACATGCAAGACAGATTCTCGACAGCCGCGGAAACCCTACTGTTGAAGTAGATGTGTTAACCGATGATGGCGCTTTGGGAAGAGCTGCTGTACCGAGCGGTGCAAGCACCGGCATTCACGAAGCGGTTGAGCTTCGCGACAACGACAAGAAAAAATATGTTGGCAAGGGCGTTTTAAAAGCCGTTAAGAATGTAAATGATATTATTGCAGACGCTATTGTAGGATTTGATGTATCTCAGCAGGCTGCCATTGATGAAGCCATGATTGAACTGGATGGCACGCCCAACAAAGGCAAACTGGGCGCCAATGCAATCCTGGCGGTAAGCATGGCTGTGGCCAAAGCCGCTGCTGAAGAAGCTTCGCTCCCGCTTTTTCGCTACATTGGCGGAACCAACGCAAAAACATTGCCCATCCCGATGATGAACATCCTCAATGGTGGTGCACACGCGGATAACAAAATTGATTTCCAGGAATTCATGATCATGCCGGTTGGTGCGCCTTCTTTCAGTGAAGGTTTACGCTGGGGTGTTGAAATCTTCCATACCCTGAAAGGTGTGCTGAAGAAAAAGGGATTCAGCACCAACGTAGGGGATGAGGGCGGATTTGCGCCAAACATTCAGAGCAACGAAGAAGCTATTGAAACCGTACTGGAATCCATCCAGGCCGCCGGTTATAAAACCGGTTCACAGATTGTGATTGCCATGGATGCCGCCAACAGCGAATTATGGGATGCCAAGAAGAAAAAATATGTATTCCACAAGAGCAGTGGTAAAGCGGTGAGCAGCGATGAACTGGTAAAATTCTGGGAAAAATGGGTAAAGCAATACCCGATCGTTTCTATCGAAGACGGTATGGCGGAAGACGACTGGAATGGCTGGAAAGCCCTTACACAGGCGGTTGGAAGCAAATGTCAGTTGGTGGGTGACGACCTGTTTGTTACCAATGTGGAGCGTTTACAGCAGGGGATCGATAAAAAAATTGCCAATGGTTTGCTGGTAAAAGTGAACCAGATTGGTACCATTACAGAAACCATCAACGCCGTATCACTGGCGCAACACAACGGATACAACACCATTATGAGTCACAGAAGCGGTGAAACGGAGGATACCACCATTGCAGATTTAGCGGTAGCGTTGAACTGTGGTCAGATTAAGACCGGTTCTGCTTCCCGTACAGACCGTATGGCTAAGTACAATCAGTTGATCCGTATAGAGGAAATGCTGGGAAGTACCGGTGTATACCCAAAAGGCAAAGTGAAATTTGGCAATAAATAAGCCATTCACAGGTGTGAATTAAATATCGGTTGGCAGATAGAGGTTTCTTACTACTTTTATCTGCCAGCTTTTTTATTAGCACTACTATGAAGAAATTTGCATCCATCATTACCAATAAATACCTGATTGCCGGGTTATTCTTTATTGTATGGATGCTGTTCATAGACCAGCGCGATTATTTTCAGCAGAAAGAGCGGAGAGATGAGTTGAGGAAACTGGAGCTGAAAAAGGAATATTATCAAAAAGAGATTGAGAAAACCCGGAAAGAACTGGGCGATCTTCAAAACAGCCCGGCCGCCCTGGAACGCTTTGCCAGAGAGCGTTACTTCATGAAAAAAGACGGGGAAGATATTTTCATCCTTGAAGATTCTTCTACAGAAAAAAAATAAAATGCCCCCTGATACGTTAGACCCCGAAAACACGGGTTCCCTCCCTATTTCTAGTTAGTACTGCAATATTTAAGATACCCCTGCGTTTTACAAATACGCCGTATCCTCTGAGTTCACGCAGACCAACTGCTTATGAAAAACTTTAAAGAAGAGGAACTGATTATGTACATATACAACGATTGCCCGCCCGAATTAACCGCAGCAATTAACCAGGCTATCAAAGAAGATGCAGCACTGAACAAAAGGGTCATAACACTGAAAAAAACGGCCGAACAACTGAACCGCCTGAAACTGAAAGCACCATCTCCCAAAACCATTCAGGCTATCCTGGATTACGCTGCAAAATCCGCCAAAAAAGAAGATTGAATTGGTTATTTTTGACCATGACCAGGAAGGAAAAGTACCAAGAGGTAATTGACTATTTTTTAGCCACTACCCCTACTGCAGAAACAGAATTAATATACGACAACCCGTTTCAGTTGCTGGTGGCGGTGATCCTTTCTGCCCAGTGTACCGATAAAAGGGTAAACCTTACCACACCTGCCATATTCAGGCAATATCCCGGGCCTGAGGAAATGGCGAAAGCCGGTTTTGATGAGTTGTTTCCGCTGATCCGGAGTATTTCCTACCCCAATAATAAAACAAAACACCTGATCGGCATGGCCAATATGCTGCTGGAACAGTTTAATGGCACAGTGCCAATGACGGTGGAGCAATTGGTAAAACTTCCGGGTGTCGGAAGAAAAACCGCCAATGTAATTACAAGTGTGATTGACGAACAGCCCAATATGGCGGTAGACACCCATGTATTCCGCGTAAGCCATCGCCTGGGCCTGGTTGGCGCTAAAGCCACTACCCCGCTGGCCGTGGAAAAGGAACTGATTAAATATATCCCCGAAGCATATGTGCACCGTGCACATCACTGGCTGATCCTTCACGGGCGTTATACCTGTTTGGCAAGAAACCCAAAATGCACAGACTGCGGTTTAAAGGATCTTTGTACGTATTACAAAAAGCGCCATAAGACTACTCAACATTAGTTGAAATAGCCCGGCTTCCGTTGCACGGTAGCGATACCGTTTTTATTTTCTTTTCGGAGATTTTGTTGATTTTTTACCCTGTACCAGGTTATAGGAGTCATCAATCATTTTCCGGATTTGCTGATCTGAAAGTATCCCGTTTACCAGAACGGTGTTCCAGTGTTTCTTATTCATATGATATCCGGGAAACACAGAAGCAGAAAATTCTTCGCGGAGTTCAACCGCTTTATCGGGATCGCATTTTACATTGAAGCTTACCGGGTCGTTATCGAAGCCCGTAAGCAAAAACATTTTCCCGTTTACTTTATACACAAGCGTATCCGGCCCAAAGGGGAGTGTTTCTTCCACACCGGGCTTGCCCAGGCAATATTCACGGATTTCATCAAGATACATAGCAGGTTGAAGGTAGTAAAAAACAGCAAGCCCGGGTTTTCAAATAAAAAACCCCACCTGTTTCAAACAAGTGAGGTTGAATTTTATTTAAATACGATTACAACATTTTCTTCACGGTATCTACCAACTCGCCTTTGGTAATTGGCACACCCATAATCTTGTTGAAAGCCTTTGCATCTACCATATACTGGTCGCGGATGATTTTAACCAACTGGCCATTGTTGATTTCAGGAATCAATACCTGATCAAAATTGCCGATGATCTCACCCAGGTTTTTAGGGAATGGACGCATGTAGCGGATATGCGCATGGCTTACTGCCAGGCCTTCTGCCTGCAGTTCCAGTGCGGCACTTTTGATGGCGCCATAAGTAGAACCCCATCCTAAGATCAGGACTTTCCCTTTCTCAGCGCCGCTGTCAATTTTCTGCAACGGAATATAGTCTGCAATCTTGTCCACTTTTGCCTGACGGGTCTTCACCATGTGCTGGTGATTATCTGAATCATAACTGATATTACCGGTGATATCCTGCTTCTCCAAACCACCTACCCGATGCTCCAGTCCGGGTGTACCCGGTACAGCCCATGGACGCGCTAATTTTTCATCTCTTTTGTAGGGCTGGTATTTTTCTTCACCATCATCCAGCTTGGTCTTGAATTTCACTTCAATTGGTTGCAGGTCGGCAGACTGCGGAAATTTCCATGGCTCTGCGCCATTGGCAATATATCCATCGCTCAACAGAATAACCGGAGTCATATGCTGCACCGCTATTCTTACCGCTTCATACGCCACTTCAAAACAATCGCTCGGTGTTGAAGAAGAAATCACCGGAATCGGCGCTTCCCCGTTTCTTCCGTAATAAGCCTGCAACAGATCGCTTTGCTCTGTTTTAGTAGGTAACCCGGTAGAAGGGCCTCCACGTTGAATATTGACGATCACCAAAGGAATTTCAAGCATCATTGCCAGACCCATGGCTTCTGTTTTCAGCGCCATACCCGGACCTGATGTAGTGGTAACACCCAGGGCGCCACCATAGCTTGCTCCAATTGCAGATGCAATAGCCGCAATTTCATCTTCGGCCTGGAAAGTTTTTACACCAAAGGCCTTGTACTTGCTCAGGTCGTGCAAAATATCGGAAGCCGGTGTAATAGGATAAGATCCCAGGAACAACTGCAATCCGCTTTTTTCACTGGCAGCTACCAGGCCCATTGCCAGCGACTGGTTACCCATAATGCTGCGATACAATCCGGGTTCCATCTTTGCCTTCTCTACCTTATATCGGGTAGTGAAGGTTTCGGTGGTTTCGCCATAATTGTATCCGGCCTGCAATACTTTGATATTGCTCTGAAGAATACTTTCTTTTTTTCCAAATTTCTCTTTCAGGAAGCTGATCGTATTGTCGAGGCTCCTGTTGTACATCCAATAGATGAAGCCAAGTACAAACATATTTTTGGCACGGTCTCTTTCTTTTACGCCGAGCTCCGTAAACTCTTTCAGCGCTTCGCGTGTAAGCCTGGTTACATCGATCCTGATCACTTCAAATGAATCGAGACTGCCATTTTCCAGCGGGTTAACACCGTCCGGGTAATTGGCCAGGCGCAGGTTCCTGCTATCAAATCCATCTATATTAACGATGATCTTACCACCGGACTTAATGGCTTTGAGGTTCACTTTCAATGCAGCAGCATTCATTGCTACCAGCACATCGGCTATATCACCGGGGGTAAATACTTTGTTGGAAGAAAAGTGGAGCTGGTACCCGCTCACACCCGGAACTGTTCCGATCGGGGCACGTATCTCAGCAGGAAAATCCGGGAATGTTGCCAAATCAATTCCTAATAAAGCAGTATTGTTGGTAAACTGCTGACCTGTTAACTGCATGCCATCGCCACTGTCGCCGGCAAATTTGATTACTACGTCCTGTAGAACTTCTTCTTTAATATTCATCTCTTCCGTTTGTGCGGATAAAGGTACTATTTCTAACGGGCATTTTTTCTGCCCAACTGACATCTTTTTCAGGATTTTTAGCAAATCGATACTTTATTTGCATATAATTGTTCCGTTATACATCATGAAAGCATTCAGATAGTGAAAATGAAACATTTGATTGGAGTGAGGGTTTTATCAGGACTGGTTTTCATCTGCAGTTGCCAGCCCCGGGAAGCGGCTATGGAGGTATCGGGAGATTCGGGCATGCAGGTAAAAACAAACACCGCGGCCTCTGCGAATCAACTAACGGATAAACCCTTTGTTTACGATAGTTCAAGGCAATATATCTATATCAGTTTTGATGACGGGCCACAGCGCGGCACCATGGAGTCCTATGCCATCTGCAAAGACCTGGATATTAAGGCCACTTATTTTTTAGTGGCAGTACATGTAAAAGGCAGAAGCGACGGCAGGCGCATTGTAAATACCCTGCAGAACAGCTATCCGGCTTTTATCACCGCCAACCACAGCTATTACCATGCAAAGGGGCGTTATGACAGTTTTTACCGGCACCCCAACGGGGCGTTTCAGGATTTTCAGAAAGCACAGGATACCATCCGCCCTCTCAACAAAAAATTACTTCGCCTTCCCGGTAACAATGCCTGGGCCCTGAAAGACACCATGCGGGCCTCCCGCCTAGTCAGGCCCGTTACCCGAAAGCTCGACAGTGCAGGATATAATATACTGGGATGGGACTCGGAGTGGCATTTCAATCCGAAAGATGCCCGACCGGTTCAATCTGCCGAAAAAATGGCCCAGCACATTAAAAGCCTGCTCGACAGTAACCAGACTTTTACCCGGAACCACCTGGTATTGCTTGCACACGACCGGATGTTCCAAAGACCATCCGACCAGGATTCTCTGCGAAAAATGCTGCAGATATTAAAACAAAATCCACGTTATATATTTGAAACACTGGATCATTACCCCGGTTTAAAGAGGTAAACGATTCGTTAAAGTTCCGGCAGGCATTGCCGTTAACAATTAATCAGCTTTCTTTATAGTAAATTTGAAAAACAAGAAAAACAGAAACTATGGCAATTTTTAAATCAGGCAACCCAACGCTCACAGAGAAGATGTTCGATAAAAGCCTGGGGATGGATGCCAGCCTGCAGGGCACTATGACCGTGAGAGGCGCCATCAACAAATTCGGATTCATGATGCTGATGCTGGTTGCAGGTGCTGCATTTAACTGGCATTTATTTCAGGAAGGCAAAACAGCCACTGCCAATATGTGGATGATGGCAGGAATCTTCGGCGGATTAATTGCCGCACTGGCCATCAGCTTTAAACCCAACTGGGCACAGTACCTGGCTCCACTATATGCATTGCTCGAAGGTTTGTTCCTGGGCGGTATTTCCGTAATCATGAACAATGCTTTTGCCGAAAGCTATCCCGGCCTGGTGATGCAGGCGGTAGGACTCACTTTTGGTGTAGCTATCGCCATGTTCCTGCTCTACAATTTCAGGATCATCAACGCTACCCAACGTTTCAAATCAATCGTTTTCACGGCTACCCTTGGTATTGCTATTTTTTATTTGCTGACCATGGTACTGGGACTGTTTGGCGTGAATGTGAGCTTTATGCACGACAGCAGCATGCTCAGCATCGGCATCAGCTTATTTGTGGTAGTAATCGCCTCCATGAACCTGATCATGGATTTCGATATGATTGAGCAGGGTGCAGAAAGAGGTGCTCCTAAATTCATGGAATGGTATGGCGCTTTCGGCCTGATGGTAACCATTGTTTGGTTGTACATCGAAATGCTGAAACTACTGAGCAAACTCTCCAGCAGAGACTAATCAGTATACTTAAATAACAGAACTTTCAAAAGGCCCTCCCCGGAGGGCCTTTTTTATAATAAGCCGCTTTTTCAACAAAGGAAAAGGGGGTAACTTACACCCCAAATAAAGAGCAAAATAATGGATTTTAACAGAAGCTCCTTTACGAACGAGGAACTGATTCATATTTATAAAAACATCCTACAACCCAGGATGATCGAAGAAAAAATGCTGGTTTTACTGAGACAGGGAAAGATCAGCAAATGGTTCAGCGGTATTGGACAGGAAGCTATTTCGGTGGGAGCTACACTGGCACTGGACCCGGACGAATGGGTAATGCCCCTGCACCGGAATCTGGGTGTTTTCACTGCACGCAATATGCCGCTGCATAAATTGTTCATGCAGTGGCAGGGCAATAAAGACGGATACAGCAAAGGCAGGGAAAGAAGTTTTCACTTCGGCACAAAAGAACATCATATCTGTGGCATGATTTCCCATCTTGGCCCGCAACTGGCCATTGCTGATGGCATAGCGCTGGCGCATCAGCTAAAAAAAGAAGATAAAGTTTCTCTTGCATTTTCCGGAGATGGCGGCACCAGCGAGGGCGATTTTCATGAAGCCCTGAACGTAGCAGCAGTATGGGACCTGCCGGTTATATTCGTAATTGAAAACAATGGTTATGGTTTAAGCACACCTATCAACGAGCAGTTCCGTTGCGAGCAGTTGGTAGACAGGGCCAGGGGATATGGAATGGAAGGTGTGCGGATAGATGGTAATAATATCCTGACCGTTATCGAAACCATTAAGGGTGTAAGGGACTATTGCATCAAAAACCAGAAACCCTACCTGATAGAATGTATGACTTTCCGTATGCGTGGTCATGAAGAAGCAAGCGGGACTAAGTATGTTCCAAAAGAGTTGTTCGAAGAGTGGGGAGCAAAAGATCCAATTAAAAAATATGAGCAGTTTTTACTGAATGAAGGCGTGATCACCGAAATGGAAATTGCGAATATCCGGAATTCATTCAAAGAAGAACTGGAAAAAGAACTGGCACTGGCTTACCAGGCAGCGCCGATGACCATTCATTCGGCCACTGAACTGGCCGATGTATATGCACCACATACAGTTGATCCCTCTTTATTACAGAAAGCAAACGGGCCCTCCAGGGACGCCCGTTTCATAGATGCCATTTCGGAGGGCTTAAAGCAGAGCATGGATCGATACCCCAACATGGTGATCATGGGTCAGGATATCGCTGAGTACGGTGGCGCCTTCAAGATCACCGAAGGGTTTGTAGAAAAATTTGGCAAGGCCAGGATCCGCAATACCCCTATTTGCGAGAGCGCCATTGTTGGAACAGCGTTGGGGCTGAGCCTGGCCGGCATCAAGAGTGTAATGGAAATGCAGTTTGCAGATTTTGTTACAGTTGGCTTTAACCAGATTGTAAACAACCTGGCAAAGATCCATTACAGATGGGGGCAGCATGCGGATGTGGTAGTACGTATGCCTACCGGCGGCGGTGTCGGAGCCGGCCCGTTCCATTCACAAAGCAATGAAGCCTGGTTTACCCATGTGCCTGGTTTAAAAGTGGTTTACCCGTCTAACCCGCATGATGCAAAGGGTTTACTGGTTGCTGCAATCAATGACCCTAACCCGGTTATGTTCTTTGAACACAAGGCCTTGTACAGAAGCATCAGCGGCCTGCTCCCTACGGATTACTATGAAGTGGAGATTGGCAAAGCCAGCCTGGTACAGGAAGGAGAAGACATTGCCCTGATCACCTATGGCGCCGGTGTTCACTGGGCGGTTGAATACCAGAAGAATCATCCGGAGATTTCCCTGCATATACTGGACCTCCGCACATTGTTACCTTTGGATTATGCAGCTATCCGCTCGGCTGTTCAGCAAACCGGAAAGGTATTGCTGTTACACGAAGACACCTTGATTGGCGGTATTGGCGGGGAGATCAGCGCATGGATCAGTGAACATTGTTTTGAATTACTGGATGCCCCTGTAATGCGTTGCGCCTCCTTAGACACCCCTGTTCCGTTTAATATGGACCTGGAAAAGAACTTTATGGCAAAAAGCCGGTTACAGGAAAGCATTGAAAAATTAATGCAGTACTAACTCAATAAAATTGTCCGTATGCACCTGTCTAAAAAATGGATCGGATCCATTCTTGGTGGTATGATCTGCTTGCAGCTTGCTGCACAAACCAATCCCAACGAGGGTTATACCCCGCCTCAATTTGCTGATCCGGCCCGTATAGCAAAAATCAAAGCGCTGGCCCCGGTTATTGAAAAAATGTATGCCGATTTTGCCGTTGCCAGTCATGTTCCCGGCTATGCATTTGGCATAGTGGTGGATGGGCAACTGGTGGTATCAGGCAGCAATGGTTTTACAGACCTCACGAAGCAAACGAAGGCCGACACCCGCTCTATGTTCCGCATAGCTTCCATGAGCAAAAGTTTTACAGCCATGGCCATTGTGAAATTGCGCGACGAAGGAAAACTGAAACTGGACGATCCTGTTTCGCTCTATATCCCCGAAATAAAGAACCAGGGGCTTACCAAGGATGCAAATGAAATCACCATCCGTCAACTCCTAACCCATGCGGCCGGGTTTCCGGAAGACAATCCCTGGGGAGACCGTCAACTGGCCGATACCGACGAAGACCTGATCAGCCTCATTAAAAAAGGCATCAGTTTTTCCAATGCCAATGGCATTGCATATGAATACAGCAATCTTGGTTTTGCAACATTAGGATACATCATCAAAAAAGTAACCGGTATCCCTTACAGCAACTACATAGAACAGCATATCTGGAAAAGACTGGGCATGCAGGCGGCATGGGAATATACCAAGGTGCCGCAGGAACAACTGGCAAAGGGTTACCGCTGGATCAACAACAACTGGAAAGAAGAGGCTTTGTTGCACGATGGCGTCTATGGTGCCATGGGTGGAATGATTACTTCTATAGAATCTTTCAGCAAATATGTAGCGCTGCACCTCTCTGCATGGCCTCCGCGGAATGATGCGGAAAACATCATCATGAAGAGAAGCAGCATCCGCGAAATGCACCAGCCATGGAATTTCAACGCGTTGAACGCCAAATTCAAATATATGGACGGTAGGGCCTGCCCTACTGTTTCTGCCTATGGCTATGGCTTAAGGATTGCCCGCGACTGCGATAATAAAATGATGGTAGGACATACCGGAGGTCTGCCCGGTTTTGGCAGCAACTGGAATACCCTGCCCGAATATGGCATTGGTGCGATACTCTTTGCCAATGTAACGTATGCACCCACCGCCGCCGTCAACCTGCGGGTGATGGATACGCTGGTAAAGCTGGCCGGTTTGCAACCCGCCCACCTCAAGCCATCCTCCATCCTTACACAGCGGAAAAAAGAACTGATTCAACTGCTGCCCAACTTTACCGGCGCTGAACAATCCGGCATATTCGCAGATAATTTCTTCCTGGATTATAACACTGCTTCCTTAAAAACAGAAGCAACGGCCATCTTTGAAAAAGCGGGTAAAATCATTTCCGTTGGAGAAATGATTCCGGAGAACCAGCTCCGTGGTTATTGCATACTGCAATGCGAAAACGGGAAGGTTCAAATCAGCTTTACCCTTACACCGGAAAATCCGGCGCTGATCCAGGAGTATCATATCAGGGCCCTTCAATAAATCAACCCTTCATTAGTTGCAATGAAGCACCCTCCCAGCCGGGAAACAGCACCTCGTTGTTGTTGATCATCAGGTGCACATTGGCTACTGAACTGAATACAGCCCTGAAGTCGGTACTTACAGGCAGGTCTCTTCCATCCTCCAGTTCCTCCTTCGCCAGGGATTGTACCTGGTTGTAAACGGTTCCCCCCTGTACATCATTGCCTAATACAAACAGGCAACTGCCCCTGCCATGGTCGGTTCCGCCGGTACCATTCTGCTTTACAGTTCTGCCGAATTCTGTCATGGTCATCAGGGTAACATCGTCCTGGTATGCGCCCAGGTCTTTCCAGAATGCAGCAATGGAATCGCCGAAATCCTTCAGGTTACGGGCAAAGGCGCCATTGGCTGTTCCCTGATTAAAATGAGTATCCCATCCGCCGCTTTCGGCAAAAGCCAGTTCCAGCCCTACATTCATTTTGATGAGGATCGCAATCTGCTTCAACGCATTTCCTAAAGGAGAGGCCGGGTAAACAACACCTTCTGCCGGTTTATAGTTCCGGATGGTATTCAGGTTGAGCATCCGGATGGCATCAAAGCTTTCTTTACCGGTTCTGTTCAGAATATTGCTGGAGGTTTGATCATATAATTCTTCAAAAGATTTTGCCGCAACATTGGCTGCCATCGGGTTACCGCGCATCTGGATCGCGAAATCCTGAAGGTTACTGATGGCCAAAGATTCCGCCTCCCCGTAAAAACTTCTGGGCAGGGCATTGGTCATACTCACGGCCCGGAATGGGGTGGCATCGTGTCCCATCAACCCCACGGCCCTGTTTAACCATCCGCTGGGAGTGCTTTTGCTAAAGGGTGTTCCGGACTCCATATAATCCTGTGCATCAAAATGGCTTCTGGTATTGTTCGGGCTGCCCACTCCATGCACAATCGCCATTCTCTTCTCGGAGAAATAAGGAAACAATCCCTCCAATGCAGGATGCAGGCCAAATCTTCCGTCCAGGTCAAAGAGTTTACCTTCTGTTGCAGCGGGGCTCATGTATAAGTCGGGTCTTGCTGCCTTTAACGCGGGATCCGTATAAGGACACACGGTCATCAATCCATCCATGGCGCCGCGTTGAAAAAGACATACCAGTACTTTTCCTTTTTTGTAGGGTAAGCTTAGCTTCTGGCTTTGCGCTGCTCTGGCTACAAATGCCGGAAGGCCGCCACCCAGACCCGTGGCGAATAAGGCCATGGCCCCCGATTTCATGAAAGCTCTTCTGTTGGTCATCGTATGCGTTTTATTTTCTTTGAAATTCAGGTGATCCGATAATAATCCCTGCTACCTGCGCTATAGGACTGTTGGTTCCCGCCATATAGGACATTTGCAGCGGCTGTTTGGTGTTCTTAGCCAGTGCTTTTCTTTCCTGTTTCTTCAATGGGCGCTCATCTGTTGTATTCATTTCTTCGTTCATCAACGGTGAAACTTTCTCAGCAGCAGTTGAAATTTTTGCGCCGATGCGCACATCTTTCACCAGCGGCAGCAGCCGTTTGATATTCTGTTCCTGGTTTCTTTCGGGTAAAAGAATTTCACTGAATACGGTCAAAGCCTGTTCCACACTCTCCGGTTCATGATTATTATTCAACTGTACCCAGTTCATCTTTATCCCCGGAATTTTCTGCGTGGCAAATGCCAGTCCAAAATTCATCCTGTTCAGCAGGGAACCCGTATTGATCCAGAAAGCAGCATTGTCCGGGAAACCGGTGGGCGCCTGGTAATAATAAAAACGTTGCCCCATTTTTGTACACCAGTTAAATACCTGGAACGGATCCTGTACATCCGCATGAGTAGCCCTGATGGCACTGATGGTAAGCTCAAAAGGAGATTTTACTTTTTCATGCGTCAGGGCCGGTTTCCAGAAATCAACCTGTTCCACCATTGTAATCAATACCTGTCGAATATCTCCCTTCGATTTGACAAATACAGCCGTCATTTTTTTTACCAGATCAACAGAAGGCGTATCAGCAACAAAGCGGCTTGCCAGTTTCTTACAAATAAAAGCGGCTGTAGAAGGATGGCTGCTCAGGAGTTCAATCACCCGCATCCCTTCTTCATATCCGCCACCGGCAGGAAATACGTGTCCCAGTATATTTTTTTCCTGCTGATCGTGTTTATCGGCTCGATACAAAAAATCGCCCTGTATCACAAAACCACGCTGAAGCAGGTTGTTCACCCCTATCCTCTCCAGTATTTTCCGCTGAGCGCTCCCAGCTCCATATTCACTGTTGGGATAAAGGGTCCAGCCCGTTAATGCCCGCGCCACTTCTGTAACATCTTTCTGCGTATACCCGCCATCCACACCCAGCGTATGCAGCTCCATGATTTCCCGGGCATAGTTCTCGTTCAGGCCTTCGTTCTTTTTCTGGGCCGCGATCTGTTTCATCAGTCTTGCCTGTTGCGCGGTATTCCCTTCCGCCATCAGTTGGTCGGCACGTTTTTCCAGTCGCTGCTGCAATTGTGCTTTCAGTTGAGGATTGGCTGCATTATTATCGTTGCTCACGCTGGAAGCATTATCGAGGTATTCCAGCATGGCCGGATGTTTGGCTGTGGCTTCCAGCAGACTGCTGAAATGGCCCAGCACGTTCGGACGAATGGCGTCCCGCTCATACGTCAGTACAAATTGTTGTGATTGATTTTTAGTAAGAGATACATTGAAATGATTGAACCAGAAATCGGTCAATACTTCCTGTAACTGATTTTGGCCGTATGCAGCGCGAATCACTTTCTGATTGATCAACTGGCGATGGAGTTCATTCACCGGTTTCAGGCTGGCGGAATCCATCAGGGTTCTGATGATATTCCTGTAATCCGCAGTGTTGGCAGCAACCTTAATACTGTCTCTTCTGATCAGCCCCCTGGCTACACCAATCTGCAATGCCTGGTCCGGCCGCACATAAGTGTTCACGATCTGTGCATTGGTCATAGCCAGCGCATCATACCCGCTGGCCAGTCTTTTACTCACTTCTTCATCAGGAAGGGTGGCCTGCAGTTGTTGCTGCAACCAGTTTTCCAGCCCCATAGACACCACGGCGTCCAGTTCGCCCGGGGTAGCCCCAAAACTGAACCTGTTGAGTAAATGAGCAGCAGCCTGTTGCTTTGTCAGGCCTGCCTTGGTATAAGGCAGGCGAATCTTTGAAAGCCCGCTACCCGATTGCGGAGCAGGGGTATATGCCGAAATAACCGTTAGGGCCGCACTTATAGAAAAAACTTTAATGAACCGCAATGGCTGCATAAAAATGATTTTCCATAAGATCAATCAATGGAAAGAAGGTTTAATGAAGCCCCCCAATCGGTTATTTATTTTTTTATCGCTACCCTGTAAAGGATGGTACCCATTGTAGCAAAAAGTGCCGTCCCTAAAAGGAAATAACCGCCTTCCGACAAAGTATGCACCAATCCTTCTTCCATACTGATGGCCTTCAGAAACTGCTCCCCTCCCGCAGATCCGGAAACAAAGGCAATCACCACACCGGCAACTGCGCCACCTGCCACCAGACCAGTGGCGAATAAATTTCCTTTGCCCAGTTCCTCGTCCTCGGCAGATACAACAGTATTTTCTTTTTTCTGTTTGGCTTCAACCAAACCCCGGATAGCACCGCCGATAAATATTGGCAGTGTAGTAGCCAGCGGCAGGTAAGCACCTACGGCGAAACTGAGAGATTTGATTCCGCAGAGTTCCATGGTTACTGCCAGGAATACACCGGCAAACACATACTGCCAGTCGAGGTTCTGCGATAAAATCCCCTTAATTAAAGTGGCCATCAGGGTAGCCTGGGGAGCGGGATATTTTTCTGTTCCGATCGCATGGTTGATACCCTGGCTCAACATTTCGGAACTGGGTTTATCCAGAAATTTAACCGTAAGTCCAATCACCACGGAAGAAACAATAGCGCCTACGAACAGGGCAATTTGCTGATTACGTGGTGTGGCGCCAACAATATATCCGCTCTTCAAATCCTGGGAAGTAGCCCCCGCATTGGCAGCAGCAATACAGATCATTCCGCCCACTACCAGCACCAACGGCTCAAATGCCTGACCCGTCCAGCCCACACTCAAAAAGATCAGGCTGGTTCCCATTACGGTGGCAATGGTCATACCGCTGATGGGGTTATTGGAAGAACCAATAAGGCCTACAATCCTGGAGGAAACAGTTACAAACAACGCACCAAAAACCACCACCAGCACACCAATCAGCAGTTTCTGCAAAACACTGTCTCCGGGAACCTGTGGCAATAAAGTGATGAGCAGGATGAGTCCGAGTGTTCCAAAGCCCACTATTTTAAGGCTCAGGTCTTTCTCAGTTCTTATCACAGTAGCTGCGCCTGCAGTGCTTTCCGTTTTCAGTGAGGCCACGCTTCCCTTCACCGATTTAATGATGGTAGGGATGGTTTTGACTAAAGTAATAATGCCACCCGCGGCAACCGTACCTGCTCCGATCTGGCGGATATAGGCATAGTAAATGGCAGAAGAGTAATCGGCGAACTGATGCGCAACCGGATCCCATCCTCCTTTACCACCGGCCCTGGTGATATCTGCCAGATAACCCAGTTTGATCAATTGAGTGGCAATGACATCAGCAGGCACCAGAGTAGACATCAGCGGAATAAAAACCAGCCAGCTTAATATACCACCGGCAACCAGTACACCACCAATCTTAGGTCCGATGATATAACCCACACCCAAATATTCAGGGGTAATTTCACCGCTCACTTTGGCGGAAGGAAAAAACTTATTGATGTGTTTTGTGGCATAGTAAGGCGTTTCTGCAATTATATGCATCACTTTCTGCAGCAGGGCATACGCAAAGGCAACACCCAATCCCCAGAAAGCAGTCTTGGCAAAATCACCGCCCTTTTCTCCGGCCTTCAACACATCGCCACAGGCCGTTCCTTCCGGATAAGGTAAATTATCGTGTTCATTTACAATCAGCGCTTTTCTGAGCGGCACCATCAGCAGGGTTCCCAGCAATCCACCCACAATGGCAAGGATCAGAATGGTGAGATAATTAAAGTACTCAGCGCTGTCCGGCGAGGACAAAAATAAAAAACCAGGCAGGGTGAAAGCCACACCGGCAGCAATGCTTTCACCGGCAGAACCGGCGGTCTGAATGATATTGTTTTCGAGTATTGTTGTCTTCAAAAACTTTCTGCCAATCGTAATGGCAATTACCGCAATTGGGATGGATGCAGATACCGTCAGTCCTGCCTTCAACGCAAGGTATACAGTAGCAGCGCCGAATATCACACCAAACAGGCTACCCATTAAAATGGACTTAACAGTCAGCTCCGCCATTTTGCTTTCGGGGGCTACAAATGGTTTGAACGCTTTTTGCTGATCAGACATATATATATTTTGAAATAGTGAGAGAAACCTTATTCCATCATCTTTTTAAGTTTGGATGCCATCACAAATAGTATTGCAGAAGCGATACCGGCCATCACTACAAACATCATAAAAAAGTCGTAGAGGTTGGTAATGGCAAATCCGGCCACATAGGTGGTTTTCCCGTCGGGATACAATGCACTCAGCACCCCCGCAAGTTTATTGGCAAATGCATTGGCGGTAAACCACACGGCCATCAGCAGCGAGGCGAATTTTACCGGCGCCAGTTTATTTACCAGCGACAAGCCGATTGGAGACAAACAAAGTTCGCCACTGGTGTGCATGGCATACATTCCGGTTAACCAGATCATACTCACTTTTACACCGGGTTGAACATCCTTTACACCAAAGGCAATCCAAAGATAACCCAATGCCAGCAGGAAGAGCCCCATAGCCATTTTAGCGGGGGAAGCCGGTTCACGCTTACCCATTTTTACCCACAACCAGGCAAACAGGGGGGCCAGGGTTACTACAAAGATGGAATTGAGCGATTGAAAGAAACTGGTGGGTACCAGGTAAAATCCAAGATCTCTTTGCGTTTGTTCTTCGGCAAAGAAGGTAAGCGAAGCTCCCGCCTGTTCAAAAGCGCTCCAGAAAAAGATCACAAAAAAGGATACCACAAAGATGACCACGACCCTTTTCTTTTCAATGCTGTTTAGGCTTTTATCGGAGAACACAATATAGGCGATCAGCAGAATACAGGCAATCAGCAGATAAAACAGGTAACTGAATATTTTTGCATCTGCATAAATTAAACCGATGGTGACCAGTGAAAACAGCAGTAACCCTATGATCATGGCAACCGGCTGGTAGAGCTTGGGGGAAACATTGGCCGGAGTTAAACCCAGGGTCTTTCCCTGTGGATCCACCACATATTTATTGTGCATCAATTGCAGGGTAACCACACTAAGCAACATACCGATACCCCCTGCCAGGAACGCCCATTTAAAATCTTCCGGATTGCCGGTATCGCCTACCAGTCCGCATACAAAAGGCCCGATGGCACCGCCCACATTAATCCCCATATAGAAGATGGTATAGGCTGCATCCGTTCTTTTATCCCCTTTGGCATAAAGTTGTCCTACCAGGGAAGATATATTGGGTTTGAAGAACCCGTTTCCGGCAATCATAAAACCCAGTCCGGAAAAGAAGAGCAGAGCCGACAGATCCGGATTGCTGCTGTAAAGCATTCCACAGAAGAACAGGATAAATTCCCCGATAGCCATTACAATACCGCCTGCAAGAATGGACCTTTTATTGCCCCAGTAACGGTCGGCAACATACCCACCCAGGAGCGGCGTGAGGTAAATAAGACCTGTATAACTGCCATATAAATTGGAGGCAAAGACTTTATCGAACATCAGGGCCTTGGTCATAAAGAGCACCAACACCGCTCTCATCCCGTAATAATTGAACCGCTCCCACATTTCAGTCGCAAACAAAACATACAGTCCTTTTGGATGCGCAGCAGATCCCGCTTTTTCCGGCATAGTAATCATTTTGGTAATTGGCTCAAAATAGTAATAAAAGTGAAACGCATGGGTTATTTTCGCAACCAATTTATACCTTATGAATATTCTTCTTTTAGGCAGCGGCGGCAGGGAACACGCTTTAGCATGGAAAATGGCACAAAGTCATCATTGTGATCAATTGTATATAGCCCCTGGAAATGCCGGCACCACTGCATTTGGCACGAATTTAGCGCTTTCGGTGACCGACTTTGCGGCCATTGCAGATGCCTGTATTCAATATAAAATTAATATGCTCGTGGTAGGTCCTGAAGAGCCGCTGGTGAAAGGCATTTATGATTATTTCCAGAATCGCCCCGAACTGAAGCGGGTGATTGTGGTGGGGCCGTCCGCGGAAGCCGCCCAACTGGAGGGCAGCAAGGCTTTCAGCAAGCAATTTATGCAACGGCACGGTATTCCAACGGCTGCTTATGCCTCTTTCACAGCGGAGAACCTGGAGGAAGGCAGGGCTTATATCAGCCGGCACAGCCTGCCCGTAGTGCTGAAAGCCGATGGGCTGGCCGCAGGAAAAGGGGTGGTTATTGCCAATAGCACCGATGAGGCTCTGGCGGTTTTCAACGAAATGATTGTAGACAAACAATTTGGCGCTGCCAGCGAAAAGGTGGTGATTGAGGAATTCCTTAGCGGGATTGAGGTAAGCGTTTTTGTACTAACCAACGGTACAGATTACCAGATCATTGGCCACGCCAAGGATTATAAGCGGGTTGGGGAAGGTGATACCGGGCCTAACACCGGTGGAATGGGCTGTGTAAGCCCTGTGCCTTTCATGGATGAGGCCTTTATGCAAAAGGTGGAGGACCGGATCATCCGCCCTACCGTAGCGGGATTGGGCAGGGAGAACCTGACCTACTACGGCTTTATTTTCTTTGGGCTGATGAACGTGAACGGAGCGCCGTACGTAATTGAATACAACTGCCGGATGGGCGATCCGGAAACCGAAGTGGTGATCCCCAGGCTGCAGACCGATCTGGTAGCCCTTTTCGCTGCAATGGACAATGGAACGCTCCGGGATGCCAATATCTCTTTCGATGAGCGGGCGGCAGCTACCGTAATGGCAGTGAGCGGAGGGTATCCGGGCAATTATGCAAAAGATAAGCCAATTAACATACCGGCTAATTTGCTTCAAAGCCAGGACAGCATGCTGTTTCATGCCGGTACCCGCCGCGAGGGGGAACAGGTGGTCACCAATGGTGGCAGGGTTTTAGCTGTAACATCCTTCGGGGAAACCATCGGTGAAGCAGCGGACAAATCGCGCGCTATACTGGAAAAGATCTCCTTTGAGGGCATGTATTACCGGAAGGACATTGGCTTTGAATTCCTTTGTTAATTCCACTAATTTCAAGCACCTTTGCACGTGTTGCCGATATTTATATAAGAACTGAATTATACAATGGGATTATTTAATTTTTTTACACAGGAGATTGCGATGGATCTGGGTACAGCCAATACCCTTATTATCCATAATGACGATGTAGTGGTGAACGAACCTTCAATTGTTGCGCTGAACCGAAATAACATGAAGGAAGTGCTTGCGGTTGGAAAGAAGGCATTGATGATGCACGAAAAAACACACGAAAGCATTAAAACCGTTCGTCCTCTAAAAGATGGTGTAATTGCCGACTTTAATGCTGCCGAATTAATGATCAGGGAACTCATGAAAATGATCTACCCTAAGAAACCATTATTTCCCCCAAGCTGGAGAATGGTGATTTGTATTCCATCCTCTATTACGGAAGTAGAAAAGCGTGCGGTAAGAGACAGTGCAGAACAGGCAGGCGCAAAAGAAGTGTACATGATTCACGAGCCCATGGCAGCCGCCCTGGGTATCGGCATAGATGTGGAAGAACCGGTGGGAAATATGATCATCGACATTGGCGGTGGCACTACCGGTATCACGGTAATTGCACTGGCAGGAATTGTATGCGACCAGAGTATCCGTATTGCAGGTGATGAATTCACTGCAGATATCATGGAAGCATTGAGAAGATACCATAGCTTGCTGATTGGGGAGCGTACTGCGGAACAGATCAAGATCAATGTTGGCGCAGCCATGAAAGATCTCGACAATCCACCGGATGATATGCCTGTAAATGGTCGGGACCTTGTTACCGGTATTCCTAAACAGATCATGGTCAGCTATCAGGAAATTGCGGAAGCCCTCGATAAAAGTATTTTCAAAATTGAAGAAGCCATCCTGAAAGCGCTGGAAACTACTCCTCCGGAACTGGCTGCGGATATATACAGAAGGGGCCTGTACCTCACGGGTGGTGGTGCACTGCTACGAGGCCTGGACAAACGATTAAGCGCAAAAATCAAATTGCCTGTTCATGTTGCGGATGATCCGTTGAAGAGTGTGGTGCGGGGTACCGGACTTGCGCTGAAAAACTACCAACGCTTTCCATTCATCATGAGATAGAACGATCGTCATCTGCCTTGAAAAATATATTCCTGTTCATACGGCAATACATCAATTTTATCAGCTTCTTACTGTTGCAGGTAGTCTCTGTTATTCTATTGACTACCTCCAGCAAAACACACGAAACTTTTTTTGCAGAAGCATCCAATGCCGTTACGGGAAACCTGAACAGCCGTTACAGTACGCTCAGAAGTTATTTTACACTCAGAGAAACCAACCGCCTGCTGGCAGAAGAAAATGCCAGGCTCCGGAACCAGCTCTCCGGTAATTTTCAGGCACCCGACAGTTCCCGTATCCAGGCAAAGGATTCTACGGTAAGAGATACACTGGGCAGATTCAGAAAATACAGTTTCCTGCCGGCAAGGGTCATCGGGAACACTTATACTTTACAAAACAATTACCTCATGCTCGAAAGAGGTGCACTGCAGGGCGTTCATAAAGGCATGGCCGTTACAGGACCTTCGGGTATTGTAGGTGTGGTAGTGGAATCCACCGATAACATCAGTAAAGTGATGAGTCTGCTGCACCGGAACAGCAAGGTAAGCGCCATGTTAAAGAAAGACAATACAGCAGGCAGTATTGAATGGGATGGTGCGGATCCTTCTTATTTAACATTAAAGAATGTAACCAAGAGTGCCAAAGTAACCAAAGGAGACACGGTATTAACCAGCACGTATTCTTCCAACTTCCCCTCGCACCTGATGATAGGTACAGTTGCCGGAATTACAGCCGACCCCTCCAGCAACTTTTATACCCTCAAAATAAAAACAGCTACCAATTTTTTTACCCTGCAGTTTGTGAACGTGATCGAAAACGTTCGCTATAGCGAGCAAACACAACTGGAAAATAGCGGAAAACATCCATGAGTACTCTGGTCAAAAATATCGTCCGTTTCATGCTGTTTATAGGGGTACAGGTGTTCATCCTGAACCAGATTCCCCCGTTGCATCAGTTTGTTGTACCCTACCTCTATTTCCTGTATATTCTTTGGCTCCCCTTCAGCCTGGGCCGTTTTCCGCTGATGCTCATCGCTTTTTTCTTTGGATTGAGCTTTGATTATTTCACCGGAACAACCGGGCTTCACGCAGCAGCCTGTGTAATGATTGCCTATATCAGGCCTTTCCTGCTCAGCCTCCTGATTCCGAAGGAAAGTACCGAACAGAGCTATGTAGAGCCCAGTATCAGCAGCATGGGCTGGGCGCCTTACAGCCTTTATGCAGGCCTGCTTACCTTCATCCACCACTTCTACCTGGTGTTGCTGGAATGGCTCCAATTCGGCAATTTCGTTTATTTCCTGGGCAAGGTTGCGGCCACCACCGGGGTAAGCCTGATGCTGATCTTCGTAACAGAAATGCTGTTCAGCAGAAAAGCGAAGTTTCGTACCAATAAATAATTCCTAAATTCGTTTGTTCGAATTAACCGCCCCTTTATTTATATATGTCCGTTTTCAATCAAAGCCGCAGCAGGGTTATTCAAATTATATTTGCCGCCGTATTCCTGGTGATCACCATCCAGTTGATCAACCTTCAGCTTTTCTCCTCCAAATACAAACTGGCTGCGGAAAACAATGCGATTTACCGGAAAATCATTTATCCCGACAGGGGCATTATTTTCGACAGAAAAAAAAAGGCCCTGCTGGAGAACACCATCAGCTATGATCTGATGGTAACCCCCTCGGAAGCAAAAGGCATCGATACCGCTGCGCTCTGTACCCTGCTGGAAATTGATACTGCCGAATACAAGAAAAGAATCCGCGACGCCATATTCAAAAATACCAGCGTAAAACCCAGTGTGTTTGAACCCCTGCTGTCGCCGGATATGTACGCAAGGCTCAATGAAAACATGTATAAGTTTCCGGGGTTCATGCTGAGCGAACGTTCCGTTAGAACCTACCCCTACAATACCGCCGCCCAGTTACTGGGATACATTGCCGAAGTAGATACCGCTTTCCTCAGAAGACACAAGGACGAAGGGTATGAAATGGGCGATTATGCAGGCATGAACGGATTGGAGAGAACCTACGAATCGGTACTGATGGGGCAGAGAGGCATTAAACGGTTTATCCGCGACAATAAAAGCAGGATTCAGGGACCTTATGAAAACGGACTCTTTGATACCGTAGCCATTGCAGGAAGAAACCTGTATACCAGCATTGATGTGGAAGTACAGCAACTGGCGGAAAAATTATTGCAGAACAAAATCGGAAGCGCCGTTGCCATCAATCCTCGTACCGGAGGCATCATTGCCATGGTATCCAGTCCAACCTATAATCCGAATGTGCTCACCGGTAATGCCCGCAGAAAAAACTGGGGACGCATGGTAATGGATACCGCCAAACCCATGTACAACCGTGCCATTAAAGGACAATATCCTCCAGGTTCCACCTTTAAGCCGCTGGGCGCCCTGGTTGCATTGGATGAAGGCCTGATCACCCCTTCTTACGGAATTGGCTGCTCGGGAGGTTATGGCGCCTGCGGAGGGGTATATGTAAGATGCGAGCACAAAAATCCAGGACACGCAGCCAATCTACGGCTGGCACTGGCGAATTCCTGCAACTCCTATTTCTCTGATATCTTTCGGAAAGCCATCGACAACAGAAAATACGGCAGCACCATCCAGGGATACCTCAAATGGAAAGAATACATGAACGCCTTTGGCCTGGGAAGAAGACTGGAAGTGGATCTGCCCAGCGAAGACAAGGCCAGCATTCCGGATACCAGCAAGTACAATCGCTTTTTCGGGGGCGCAAAAAGATGGAACAGTTGTAGTGTTTTAACCCTGGGTATTGGGCAGGATATGATGACGGCTACCCCGCTGCAAATGGCCAACCTGATGTGCATCATTGCCAATAAAGGATATTACTATCCGCCGCATTTTGTAGACAGCATTGAGCAGGAAACCGATGAGGATACGGTACTATTGGGCAAATACAGAAACAAACATATTGTAACACGTATTTCAGACAGTGCTTACCAGGCCGTTCATGACGGGATGCATGATGTAACCGTTTACGGAACTGCCGCATACATCAAGATACCGGGTGTTGAATATTGCGCCAAAACAGGTACCGCACAAAACCCGCACGGGAAAAACCACTCCCTCTTCGTAGCATTTGCGCCAAAAGAAAATCCGAAGATTGCAGTGGCCGTGGTAGTGGAAAACGGAGGATACGGTTCAGTAGCCGCAGGGCCAATCGCCGGCTTCATCATGGAAAAATACCTGAACGATACCATCAGTACAGCCGGACTCGCCAGAGTGGAACAAGTAGCCCAGACCGACCTGATTCCTTCGGCCATTAAAAGCTGGTACCAGCGGAAAGACATTGAAAGACAGGCAAGAATTGCCATGGAAGAAGCTGCAAGAGCTGAGGAGAAAGAAGAAACCCATAAAGCCAGCACGGAAGTCCAACTGGAACCGGTTTCAAAACCAGTGGGTGGAAATGATACCGGCAATAAAACCAAACTAATCAAATCGTCACTGTTGCTGAACGACGAAAAAAGAAAACGAAGAGATACCGGCAAGCCATGAACAGACAAAATAATATATCGCACGGAGTAGACTATGTGGTGGTATGGCTGTACGCCACGTTGGTAGCTATTGGCATACTTTGCATTTTCATGGTAGAATACCGCACAGATACCAACTGGCTGCAATCCTTCCTTGGAGGAAAAACCAACTACAGCAAGCAACTGATATTTGCGGGCATCTGTGCCATCATTGCCATGCTGATCCTGCTAACAGACAGCAAGCTCTTTACCGCATTTGCCAACCTGTCGTATATTCTCGGGATTCTGCTGATGCTGTCTACATTCGTCATTGGAAAGAATATCAGCGGTTCCAAAAGCTGGATTCCACTGGGGGGAGGGTTTAACCTGCAACCGGTTGAAATTTGTAAAATCTTTACCGCGCTGGCATTGGCCAAATACCTGTCGCGCCAGGAGACCGATTTCACCAAACTCAAGTCGCAGGTCATTGCCGGAGTCATTTGCCTGCTGCCTGCCGTAATATCGGTAGCACAGCATGAGTCAGGGATGGCCCTGGTATACTTTAGCTTTTTCCTGGTGATGTATCGCGAAGGTCTTTCTCCAGCCGTACTGATCATCGGGTTCTCCTTTATAGCACTGATTGTGTCTACCTTATTGATAGAGCCCAACACGCTGGCCATCATCCTTTCGGTCGCTGCGCTGCTGGTAATTTATCTTTCCCGCAAAACCATCAAAAAAAGGAAGGGACTCTTATACCTGGTACTGGTCATCTGGTTTGCCTGCGTGGGCATACAAAGATTTGCCGTTCCCTTCATTTTCAACAATGTATTGGAATGTTATCAGAGCGCAAGGGTATACAACGCATTCGGAAAGGACTACGACTGCAGTCAGAATAAACGCTCTGCCAAAAAATCGGATAAGGCGCCGCGAAAACCCGACGATTACAACGTTCGTCAGAGCAAGATCGCCATTGGCTCCGGGGGATTCCGGGGAAGAGGATTTTTAAAGGGAACCCAAACCAGGGGTAAATATGTACCGGAGCAGCATACCGATTTTATCTTCGCCTCCCTGGGAGAAGCCTTTGGATTTGCAGGTAGTTTTGTATTCCTGATGATCTATCTTTTTCTGCTCATCCGGATTATCAATATTGCCGAACGACAACGAAGTACCTTCAGCCGGGTCTATGCTTATAGCGTAGCCAGTATTCTGTTCTTTCATATCGCCTTCAATATCTGCATGACCATTGGATTATTCCCCTCTCCGGGAGTAACTTTGCCATTGATCAGCTATGGAGGTTCCTCGCTGGTTTCTTTTACGATATTGATTTTTGTATTACTCAGGCTGGATGCCGACAGGCAGATGGTGCTGCGATAAATCACCCACATGACCATTATTCCCTTATCTGAAGGAAGTTTTACGATAGATAAAACCAAACAGTTTGTTCCCTTCAATACTGCAACAGAAGAATTAAACAGCCGCCCAACAGGGAGTTTGCTCGTAGAGATCCAGCCTTTTGTTGTAACGACCGCCGCGGATATTATACTGATTGACACAGGGCTCGGCTACAACCTGCCGGATGGGACACCGCAGTTGCACCATAACCTGATGAAGGCCGGCATTAACCCGTCGCAGATAACCAAAGTATTGATGAGTCATCTTCACAAAGACCATGCCGGTGGAATTACTACAAAGAACAGCCATACCGAAGAGCGGTTCATTGCCTTTCCCTATGCTACATATTATGTGCAGCAGCGTGAATTTGATTATGCCAAAACCATCGGCACTTCATCTTATGCTTTCTCCGACTTTGCTTTGCTGGAGGAATTCAGCAGGGTGGTGTGGTTGGAAGAGGATAAAGGGTATATTGACAATTATATCCGGTACGAGTTAACCGGGGCGCACAGTAAGTTTCACCAGGTATTCAGTATAGAAGATGCAGGAGAAACAGCCTTCTTTGGAGGAGATGATGCTCCGCAACTGCAGCAAATGAAGAGCCGTTTTGTAGCCAAATACGATTTTGATGGAAAGAAATGCATGGAGCTGAGAAGGCAATGGTGGGAGGAAGGAAACAAACAGGGATGGTCCTTTCTCTTTTACCACGACATCTCAGCTCCGGTGTATAAAAACAGCCTCTATTAATTTTTGGGAGCACGCTGCTCTTCCAGTCTTTTCTTTAATTGCGGATTATTCTCCATTCTTTTTTGGAAGGAGGGGTTCTTCTTCATGCGCTCTACCAGCTCTTTCCGCATCATGTTGTTAAACTCTTTTTCCAGTTTCAGCACCTTATTGGCGCGCTCATCACTGTTCAGGATTTTTTTGAAATCAACATTGTATTTTTTGCGGATGGCCAGCGCTTTTTCTTCAAAAGCAAGCTCATTGTCTTTGTTTTCTACCCTTGCCTTTTTGAGTTCTTCCATATAGCTATTGTGAACAGGCCAGAATTTCTGGGCCTCTTCCACACTCAGGTTCAACTGACGCGTAACAAATGCCACTTTCAGAGCTTCTGCATTTACACGGGGGCCCGGCTGGTGCATGGGTTCATGTTTTGGTCCCGGGGCAGGTTGTTTATCCTGTGCCGAAGCGGTTACTGTAACGGCTCCGATCAGCATCAATAGTAAGATCTTTTTCATAATACGTATTTTAAGTAGATTATTTTAAATCCGTGTTTCCGGCATTCTCGTTAAGAAATTGTTCCAGTTCTTCATCGGATACCTGGTTCAGGGAGGCAGTTTCTGCTGTTATTGTTTCATTGATCTCTTCTGAAACAGAAGAACTGGTATGACCTGCACCGGAAAGTACCGTTGCCGTAACCAGGTAGTTCTGTAACTCATCATCGGTGAGTTTATTCATTTCCACCGGCACATCTATCCGGCTGTACTGCTCATAGTTAAAGGGCTGCACATTTTTGTCAGTAAATATAAATCCGGCAGTAACCAGTATGCCTGCCACCAATGCAGCGGAAGCATAGCCCATCCATTTACGAACCATGGGCATTTTTACAACAGGTGCGGATTCGGCAGGAATCTTCACGGAAAACTGTTCAAAATAGCCCTCCGGCACCGACTGCACCGGCAGCCTGGAAATGCTTTTCAGCAGCGGAGCAATAGCGTCCAGTTCTTCATTGATGTCTTTCCGGTTATTCATGATGCTTCTTTGA
The DNA here is from genome assembly GCA_035254545.1 of Sediminibacterium sp. GTDB lineage: Bacteria > Bacteroidota > Bacteroidia > Chitinophagales > Chitinophagaceae > Sediminibacterium. The sequence continues at coordinate 33,449 of DATFAP010000035.1, forward strand.
CTGATGGTTGAAATACAGGTTTAATGATTTTTAATAAATTCTTCAATTTTTTTGGCTGCGTGATGGTAGCTGGCCTTTAAAGCGCCAACACTGGTATCCAGAACCCTGCTCATTTCTTCGTAGGCCATATTATCAAAATACCGGAGATTAAACACCAGCTTTTGCTTATCGGGCAATTGCCGGATCGCCAGTTGCAGCTTCCATTCCAGCCGGTTGGCATCGAAATTGGCATCGGCTTTTATGGAATTGCTGTACGCCTCTCCCAGCTGATCAAAATCAACAGCGGCCTTTCTTTTCTGCTGTTCCATAAAACTCAGGCTTTCATTGGTGGCTATCCGGTACAACCAGGTGTACAACTGGCTGTCTTCCCGAAACGCACCCAGCCCGTTCCATACTTTTATAAAAGTATTTTGCAATACATCATTGGCATCTTCGTGAGAGGGGATCAGCCGGCGGATATGCCAATAGAGCCTTTCCTGGTATTTTTTTACCAGCAGGGTAAAGGCATTCTCTTTTGTACCTGCCTTTTTAAAGGCGGTTACCATCTCCACATCCTCCATATATCGCAGTACTGTTTATGCTATACTTATTAGATAAATTTAAGAGATGAACGTTTAATGATGCTTAAAATATATTTTAAGGGGTTCTATGGGAGCTATCTAAGCAGTCTTAAAGCTATTTTCGGTATATTGTTTTTTTAAAATCATATGCCATCTTCAACTTATATACAGCATTTTAAATGGAACGTAACAGATAAGTACACTATCTACAACAGTCTGTTTGCCGCATTACCCTTTTCGGGCATTTCCAATGTGGGCGCTTTATTGCCGATTTTATTACAAGCCTGTGTAGACGGATACCAGGAAGGAAAGGAACCGATGGAGATCCTGGAGAACTTCTTTAAACAGCACACCCCTGCTGCAACGGAGCCTGAACAGATGGAGCGTTTGTTCAAATTTGTACAGTATATAGAGCGGCAGGTAGTGCTGTTTGATGCCATTGAAGACGCAGCATTTGAAACGGTACACAATACCAACGGTTCGGGTAGTTTAAAAGCCCTGTACAATGAAGCCTATTATGCCGGAAAAGTACCGGAACTGAAGGAAAAGCTACGGAACTTTAAAGTACGTGTAGTACTCACGGCGCACCCCACACAATTTTATCCGGGAAGTGTATTGGGTATCATTCACGACCTGGGGGAAGCCATTGCCAGGAACGATTTTCAAACAATCAACCTCTATATACAGCAACTGGGAATTACCCCTTTCTTCAATAAGAAACAGCCCACCCCCTTCGATGAAGCCATCAACCTCATGTGGTACCTCGAGAATATCCTGTATAAGTCTATCGGTAATATTTACAATTTTATCCAGCGCGATATTTTCGATGGGGAATTCGATACGGAGAACCCCTTCATAGAACTCGGATTCTGGCCGGGCGGCGATCGCGATGGCAATCCTTTTGTGAATGCCGCCACCACCCTGAAAGTAGCAGAGTCGTTGCGCAGCGCCATCATTGTCTGTTATTACAGGGATATCCGTAAACTAAAACGCAGATTAACCTTTGCCGGGGTAGATACCCTTGTTTCACAATTGGAAGAACAGCTCTATGAAAATGTATTCAGGCCAAAAGAAAGTAAGCGGATACATCGGGAGGAATTGATGGGTAAACTCATGGACATTAAAACCTTGTTGCTAAAGCAGCATCATGGCCTGTACATCAGCCGGGTAGACAGTCTCATCAATAAAGTGAAAATATTCGGAACCTGGTTTGCCTCACTGGATATCCGGCAAGACAGCAGAATTCATACCAAAGTGCTGAAAGACATCGATCAGACGATGCGTAAATCCTACGGCAAAGGTATTTTGCCGGATCAGTACGATGTATTGTCCGAAACGGACAAAATACAAGCGCTTTGTGCCATCAGTCAGGTTGTGGAAACAAAGGATGTGGCGGAAGCGATTTCAATAGACACCCTGGAAAGCATATTTGCCATACACTCCATACAGCAGATCAATGGCGAATCCGGCTGCCACCGTTATGTAATCAGCAACTGCCAGTCTGCGCTGAACGTGATGGAGGTATTTGCCCTCTTCAGGCTATGCGGATGGAACACCGAAAAGCTTAGCATAGACATTGTTCCACTGTTCGAAACCATCGACGATTTGCAGGATGCGGAAAAAATCATGGAAACTCTGTATACCCATCCTGTTTACCAAAAACACCTGTTGCAAAGAAACCTGCACCAGACCATCATGCTGGGATTCAGCGATGGCACCAAGGATGGCGGCTATCTGCAGGCCAACTGGAGCATTTATACTGCCAAGAAAGCGCTTACCGCTGTTTCCAGGCAACACAACTTCAAAGTAAAATTCTTTGACGGACGCGGAGGTCCTCCTTCCCGCGGCGGCGGTAAGACCAATAAGTTTTACGCATCACTGGGCAACGATATCGAAAACGAAGAAATCCAGTTGACCATTCAGGGCCAGACCATCACGTCCAATTTCGGCACCATTCAGTCTTCACAGTACAACCTGGAACAACTCCTGAGCGCAGGTATCAGCAATACCGTTTTTGCGGCCAACAGGGCCCAGATCTCTGAAGCAGACAGGGAGATACTGAAAGAACTGGGAGCCATTAGTCATGGCGCTTATCAGGCATTTAAGGAACATCCGCAGTTCCTTACCTATATGCAACAGTTCAGCCCGCTGAACTACTACAGCAAAAGCAATATTGCCAGCAGACCGGGTAAAAGGGGAAATGCGGAACAACTGAAATTTGAAGACCTGCGGGCAATTCCCTTTGTAGGGAGCTGGAGCCAGCTCAAGCAAAATGTACCGGGATATTTTGGCGTGGGGACCGCCCTTCAGCAAATGAAAGACAAAGGCAAATGGGAGCAGGTTCAATCCCTGTTCAACAATGTTTTATTCTTCCGGACCCTGATCGACAACAGTATGATGAGCATGCTGAAATCCTTCTTCCCGCTTACTGCCTATATACAGCAGGATCCCGTTTACGGACCGGTTTGGGAAATGATTAAAAAAGAATTTGATCTCACCAAAAAGCTGGTACTGGAACTGGCAAATACCAGCCAGTTAATGCAGGATGATCAAACGGGCAGGGCCTCCATTCTGATGCGCGACAAAATTGTATTACCCCTGCTCACCATTCAGCAATATGCGCTGCACCAGTTGCGGACCGGAAAGCTTACCGATACACAAAAGGCCACTTATGAAAAACTGGTAACCAGGAGTATGTTCGGTATTATCAATGCTGCAAGAAACTCGGCTTAAACATCTTTCCAGCGCCAGAGATGTACGCAGGCGTAAGTTCTGTAAGGGCTCCACCTGGAGGATATCTTCAGCATTTGTTCCTTCATGGCTTTCTTATCGGAAGGATCCAGTTTGTAAATAGCGGTCATGGCCTGCTGTATGCCCAGGTCGTCAACCGCAAAAACATCTTCACGACCCAGGCTGAACATCAGCAGCATTTCTACCGTCCATCTGCCCACCCCCTTGATTTGCACCAGCAATTCAATCACTTCCTCATTGGTTAATTTCAACAGTTTTTTATCCGTGATTCCCTGCTCAATACAAAAAGCAGCCACGTTCTTTACATAACTTACTTTGGCATTGCTCAGGCCAATGGCACGAAGGGTTTCGGAAGCGGTATCCAGTACCTGCTGCGGCCGGGGTTCCTTTCCCTGATAGAGTTCCAGGAATCTTCTGAAAATCACATCAGCCACTTTTGTACTCAGTTGCTGGCTCATAATACTGGCCATTAACCGGACCGGTATATTTCTACGCATCTTCAATTGATGCAGGTCTTTCCCAATGATCTTAGCCAGCTTTTTGTCTTTTGAGAGGTGTTGAACATACTCCATACCGGTAAGTTAATTATTTTGCAGAAGATGGAAAGAATCATTCAACTAACGGCAGACGGGTCCCACACCATTGCCATTCCGGGAATGCAGGTGATGTATCACAGCAAGCATGGTGCCATTCAGGAGAGCATGCATGTGTTCATACGCGCCGGCCTGCGATATCTGGCCCAACAACCTGTTGTAAGGATACTGGAGGTTGGCTTTGGCACAGGGCTCAATGCATTACTAACTGCTATCGAAGCCGGAAATACCGGCCGGTTGATTGAATATACCGGCATGGAGGCCTGCCCTTTAACGCCGGAGGAATACCGTTTGCTCAACTATGGCAGCTTGTTACAGGAACCTGCGCTGTTTGAAGCAATACTTACTGCCAACTGGAACAAGCCTGTATCAATCACCCCCTTTTTCAGGTTACAAAAACTACAGGATACCCTGCAGGCCTATCGCTTGTCGGACACATTTTCTGCAGCAGCCATTGAGCAGCAAAGCGCCGGATTTCATTGTATTTATTATGATGCATTTGCCCCTTCCGCACAACCTGAGTTATGGACGGCAGAAACATTCCGGCAAATGTATGAGCTGCTTTTACCCGGTGGTATCCTGGTTACCTATTGCAGTAAGAGTATCGTACGGCATGCCATGGAGTCCGCAGGATTTGTGGCAACAAGAATTCAGGGACCCTACGGCAAGCGCGAAATGGTAAGGGCCATCAAACAGGGATAGCCCGGACACGGCGGGTAGCTGGTTCAGGGTACACCCATAATGATTCCGGATTATTTGTATATTCCCATATCATCTAAAAATTGCTCAATGAAAGTATTGACACTATTTGCCGCCTTCATGCTGATGAACAATGCAATGGCGCAAAAAACCGCTGAAAATCCGGAAACAATCATCCGCCAAATACTGGGAAAACAAACAGCAGCCTGGAACAGGGGTAATCTGGAAGCATTCATGCAGGGTTACTGGAAAAACGACAGCCTTTTATTTGTTGGAAAGAGCGGGCCTACCTATGGCTACAATACTACCCTACAAAATTATCGCAAAAGCTATCCCGACCATGCCACCATGGGTCAACTGGCATTTACACTCCTTCAAATCAGGCCACTGTCTTCAGATACATGGTTTGTTTTGGGCAAATGGGCATTAACCAGAACCGCCGGAAACATAAGCGGGCACTACACATTGCTGTTTAAAAAAATCAACGGCGCATGGGTAATCATAGCAGATCACAGCAGTTAAGCCTTCACTGAAACGGTTTTACACAGAAAAACACCTGACACGAAATTATCCCCTAACCGGATTAATCAAAACTCTGGTTACTTGCAGCAGCCAGCTTCAGGATCCGGTCAAACTGTGCCGGGGTAAGGTCGTTGTAGAAATAATAGATCGGATCTACCGGCACACCATTTCTGTGCACTTCATAGTGACAATGCGGGCCGGTGCTCTTACCGGTGCTTCCCACATAACCAATCACTTCTCCCCGCTTCACCCGCTCCCCTACACGGGCTTTGATCCGGTACATATGCGAGTAAGTGGTCTGGTATCCAAAACCATGATTGATCACGACCCTGTTACCGTAACCACCGGTATTGAAACCGGCATCCCTCACCACACCGTCGGCAGTTGCATAGATCGGTGTTCCGGAAGGCGCCGTAAAATCGAGGCCGGCATGCAGTCTCCTGTCTTTATAAATCGGATCAATCCGGTATCCGAAACCGGAAGCCACCCTGTTCAAATTTTTGTTACTGATAGGTTGAATGGAGGGCGTAGCTGCCAGCAGTTTTTCCTTATTCTTCACCATATCGGCAATGTCTACAAAGGATTTGGATTGAAAACCCAGGCGAAGCGAAAGATCATTCAACTGGGCCGTCATGCTTTTTACCAGTTCGGTTTCGCCCATACTCTGTACCAGCTTCACTTCCTTCTTGGTTTCAATGTCTTTAACACGGGCGCTATCGGGAATCGGATCGGAACCGAAAATGGAACGGTAAACATTGTTATCTCTGTTTTCAATTTCATCCATCTGCAGCTCCAGTTGTTTAACCCTTTCCATCAGCACACTGTAGTTCTGTTTCAGATCGTCATTTTGCTGGCGCATGTACTTCTCCTTGGGGGAATCGATGTATCGGAAAGTAATGGCGAATATGAGAATTCCCGTAACTATGGAGGCCGCTATATAGCCAATCACCTGCAACAGGCGAACCCGCAATGGGGTGGTCAGCTTCTCGTAGCGGAGCGTATGGGTATTAAAGAAGTATTTTACCTTTTTCATTCGTGATTGTTCATGGGTCAGAGCCGCCTAAATCCTTACCTTTGCTCTCCCTGAAATGCCAACAAATATAGTTTCTAAGCCCTAAAAAGGGACATAAAAAGTGATTCATGACGACGAGTGCCGAAATTCGCCAGCAGTTTTTGGATTTTTTTGCTTCAAAAAAGCATCAAATCGTTCCATCCGCACCAATTGTGGTAAAAAACGACCCTACCCTGTTATTTACCAACGCGGGGATGAACCAGTTCAAAGATTATTTCCTGGGTAACCGTAAACCGGAATTTCCCCGGGTGGCCGACACACAGAAATGTTTGCGGGTAAGTGGCAAACACAACGACCTGGAAGAAGTGGGGGTAGACACCTATCACCATACCATGTTCGAGATGCTCGGCAACTGGAGTTTCGGAGATTACTTCAAGGCCGAAGCCATTGCCTGGAGCTGGGAACTGCTGACCGAAGTATACAAGATCGATAAGGATCGTATTTATGTGACCATCTTTGAGGGTGATGCAAAGGAGAATCTGGAAAAGGATACGGAAGCCTATGAAGAATGGGAAAAAATTATTGCCCCCGACAGGATCTTACCGGGTAACAAGAAAGACAATTTCTGGGAGATGGGAGATACCGGCCCCTGCGGTCCCTGCTCCGAAATACATGTAGACTGCCGGCCCGATCGGGAACGGGCGCTGGTAGATGGAAAAACACTGGTCAACAATGACCATCCGCAGGTGATTGAAATATGGAACAACGTGTTCATGCAGTTCAACCGTCTGAAAGACGGTTCACTGGAATCACTGCCCGCCAAACATGTAGACACTGGTATGGGCTTTGAGAGGCTGGTTCGTGTAATCCAGGGAAAAACCAGCAACTACGATACGGATGTATTTACCGGTACCATCGCATCTATCGAAAAGATCACCGGTATTACCTATGATTTTGGCAACAGCAAACAGGCCATAGCATTTCGTGTACTGGCCGATCATATCCGAGCCATCGGATTTACGATTGCCGACGGGCAACTGCCATCCAACACCGGGGCGGGATATGTAATCAGAAGAATTTTAAGAAGAGCTGTCCGTTACTACTACTCTCACCTCAACTATAAGCAACCATTGTTACACCAACTGATGCCCGTACTTGCCAGACAGTTTGAGCAGGTATTCCCCGAACTGCACCTGCAACTCGAATTTGTTTCCAAAGTGGTGAAGGAAGAAGAAGATGCATTCCTGCGCACCCTCGACAAGGGATTGAAAAGAATGGATGATATCATTGGAAATGCAACGGGCAAACTTATAGAAGGGAAAGCCGCTTTTGAACTGTTCGATACATTCGGGTTCCCGATAGACCTGACCAGGCTGATTGCTTCTGAAAACAGCTTCACCATCGACGAAGCCGGATTTGATGCGGAAATGCAGCAACAAAAAAACAGGAGCCGTGCCGCCACTACCATGGATACGGAAGACTGGGTGGAAGCAGATGCCGATGCCCTGCAGGAATTTGTGGGATATGATTCGCTGGAGATAAAGACTAAAGTGATCAAATACAGGAAAGTGAAGGCAAAAGGAAAAGAATCTTTCCAGTTGGTGCTGGCAGGCACTCCTTTTTATGCAGAAAGTGGCGGACAGGTTGGCGATACGGGTGTGCTCGATTTTGAAGGAGAAAAAATCAGGGTTACCGATACAAAAAAAGAAAACAACCTGATTATTCATTTTACCGAAAGCCTGCCTTCCGATATCAATGCCAACGTTATTGCCACAGTAGACAGGGAAAGGAGAATGAAAACAACGGTGCACCACAGCGCCACGCACCTGATGCATGCAGCTTTGCGAAAAGTGCTGGGTACCCATGTTGCACAGAAAGGAAGTATGGTCAATGACACCATGCTCCGCTTCGACTTCTCGCATTTTGCAAAAATGACGGAGGAAGAAATAGCGCAGGTAGAGCAACTGGTAAACGAGAAGATCAGAGCCAACGTACCTGTTTACATAAAGGAAATGAAGAAGGACGAGGCTGTTGCCCTGGGCGCCATGGCCTTGTTCGGAGAAAAATACGGTGATATTGTTCGTGTGGTGATCATGGACCCCAATTACTCCATTGAACTTTGTGGCGGAACCCATGCAGGCGCTACAGGAGAACTGGGTTATTTCAAAATACAACATGAATCAGCAGTTGCAGCAGGGGTTCGCCGGATTGAGGCGGTATGCGGAGAAGCTGCTGCCCGGCTCATTGGAGAGGAACTGGGCCAACTGCAACAATTGAAAGAATTATTCAGAAACCCGAAAGAGTTGCTGAAAGCAGCCGGGCAGGTATTACAGGAAAATGCAGAACTGCGAAAGAAAATAGAATCCTTCGAGGCCAAACAATTGCAACTTACCTACAAAGAACTCCTTGGCAAAGCAGAAACCATCCATGGCGTTTCTTTTGTAGGACAGGTAGTGGAAGCGGGCAGTGCGGATACCCTGAAAAAGCTTTGCTTCGAATTAAAGAAAGATTTAAGCAACTACCTGGTAGTACTGGCAGCCAATATAGATGGCAAAGCGCAGGTGGCCATACTGATCGATGAAGCATTATCTGCTGCAAAAGGGCTGGAGGCGCCAAAGATCATTAAAGAACAAATTGCGTCGCTGATCAAAGGCGGCGGCGGCGGGCAGAAAACACTGGCTACAGCCGGCGGGCAGGATGCCTCCAACCTGTTGGCCGTTATAGAAAAAGTTAAAGGGTTAATCGGGTAACTTATGAACCAGAAATACGAAGCTGTCATCGGATTGGAAGTGCATGCGCAACTGGCAACAACCAGTAAATTGTTTTGCGGAGACAGTACGTTGTTTGGCGCAGCGCCTAATACACATGTAAGCCCGATTACGCTTGGTCATCCCGGCACACTACCAAGGGTTAATCAAAAAGCCATCGAATACGCCATTAAAATGGGACTGGCCTGCGGTTGTGAGATTGAAAAAGTAAACTGGTTCGCCCGCAAAAATTATTTTTACCCCGATCTCCCGAAAGGATACCAGATATCACAACATACCACCCCCATCTGCAAGGGGGGCCGGGTCAGGATCAAATCGGGCGATGGGGAACGATCTGTTCAACTCAACCGGATTCACCTGGAAGAAGATGCCGGAAAAAGCATTCATGATATAGACGAACAGTTCACCTGTATCGACTTAAACAGGGCCGGTACGCCTCTTATAGAGATCGTGACCGAACCCGATCTTTTTTCTGCGGAAGAAGCCTGGCAGTACGTTACTGAAATACGCAAGCTGGTAAGATGGCTCAATATCTGTGATGGAAATATGGAGGAAGGAAGCCTTCGTTGCGACGCTAATGTATCGATCCGGCTCAAAGGCGAAACAAAGCTGGGCACCAAAGTGGAAGTGAAGAACCTCAACTCCATACGCAACGTAAAGAAGGCAATTGAATTTGAGATAGGGCGAATGATCGGAGAGGTAGAAGCCGGGAATAGTATTAAACAGCAAACACGCAGTTTTGATGCGACTACCGATACCACTTTTGCGATGCGCGATAAAGAAGAGGCGAATGACTATCGTTATTTCCCCGATCCCGACCTTCCTGCACTGGTATTGTCTGACAGTTATATTCAGGAAATCAATGATGCATTGCCGGAATTACCTGCGGCGTTGATTAATCAATATCAGCAGCAGTACGGGCTTAGTTTGTACAACGCAGCGCAACTCTGCGAAGACAAAGCCACTGTTGGTTATTTTGAGAACGTGATACAACACACCACTGCATACAAGGCACTGGCTAACTGGATGCTGGGTCCGATCCGGCAATACCTGAATGAGCATGCAAAAGACTACGAACAGCTAACCATAGCGCCACAGCGGATGGCAGAGTTAATACAACTGGTAGAATCAGGACAAGTTAATTTTTCCGTTGCTGCCGCAAAACTTTTACCGGTACTGGCCAAAACCAATGAAGCTCCGCTGGTCATTGCAGAAAAACTGCAGTTGCTGCAGGTAAGCGATACTGGCGAGTTGGAAAAATGGGTGGAAGAAACACTTGCCTCCATGCCCGACAAAGTAGCCGAATACAAAAAAGGTAAGAAGGGACTGATCGGCCTGTTTGTAGGTGATGTTAAAAAAAGAAGCAAGGGCAAGGCCGATCCAAAACTGGTAACTCAGCTACTCGAATCAAAACTTAATAATTAAATATACATGAAAAAGATTTCCTTGCTATTGCTGGGTGCGGCAGTATTGTTTGTATCCTGCCAGCAAAAAAAATATGGCGGATTCACCGTAACCGGCACCATCAAAAATGCCCCTTCCGATAAAGTATTTCTGCAGGAGCTTCCGTTTGGCGGAGAACAACCTGTAATACTCGATTCCGGCAGGCTGGAGAAAAATGGCAATTTTACGCTGAAGGGCGTAGCCAGGGAAGAAGGCCTCTACCGGCTTGTACTGGAGAACGGTCCGGATGTACTGATTGTTAACGACAACGATTATATAGAAGTAGCGCTGGATGTAAATCATTACAGGGATTATACCCTCAAGGGATCCAAAGCCTCAGAGAGCCTGCATACCCTTTTTAATGATTACCGGAAACAGGATTCCGCATTGTATGCCATCTTTATGCGCATCGATACACTGCAGAAGCAAACCGGCACAGACAGTTTGCTCAATATTGCCAAGGCCGACCGGGACCAGCAGATGAAACGTATGAATGCGGCAGTAAGCGGTTTTATAAAGGAAAGCAAGAGCCCCGCAGCACGTTACTATGCATTGGGAATGGCATCCAGGACCATGATCCCCGAAGAGTTGAATACACTGGTAAATGAATCAGCAACCCAATACAAAGACCACAGTGGCTTACAAAAAATCAAAGCCCTGGTGAATGCATCTGCTGCACAGAAAGCCCCCGCCCCTAAAACTTACGCACTGCTGAACCAGCAAGCTCCCGAAATCAATTTACCCGATGCAGATGGCAAACCTTTTTTACTGAGCAGCCTGAAAGGAAAATATGTGCTGGTCGATTTCTGGGCAAGTTGGTGTGGCCCCTGCAGAAGGGAAAATCCGAATGTGGTGAATGCATTCAACAAGTATAAGAACAAGAATTTTACCATCCTTGGTGTATCGCTGGATAACGACAAAGAAGCCTGGTTACAGGGTATTAAAGACGATAAATTAACCTGGAAGCATGTAAGTGACCTGAAACAATGGGAAAGCTCCATGCCCGGCCTGTATCAATTCGACGCCATTCCTTTTAATGTACTGATTGATCCGCAGGGAAAAATCATCGCTACTGATTTGCGTGGCGCCGGACTGGAGCAAACGCTCGCAACGGTATTGAAATAAGATTTCCGGCATATATCCATAAAAGAAGAGGGCAAGTCCTCTTCTTTTATGGACCCTATAAAGCGTTGTAATATTTGAACACTTTGATCAGATCCTCCTCCTTTCTAAAAGAAATTCTATTGGAAGTAATATAATTTTTCACCTGATCTGCTTTGTCTGCCAGTAACAACAGCGCCGATTCTTTATCTGCTTTGATCAGCGTTACAGCTTTGTCTTTTTTTACATAGTATTTAATGCCACCGGTAAAAGTTTTTACAATTCCAGCGTTTACCTCGCTCATTTCCGATACATGTTTCAGATCCAGCCTGTATAAATCAACGCCCCCCTCTGCCAAAACCTGTACAAATTGCTGCGCAGACAATCCCGAACCGGTAACCCCTTTTTTGTACACACTGTAAGACTCCTGTATTCCCGGTTTGTGCATTAGGGTAAAAGAAACAATCTCATCCTGCAATTCAAACGCCTCTTCATTCTTATTAAAGAATAAAGCATTGTCATATACATTGTACTTGAGTTCCAGGTTTTCATAAACACCCTTGGTGGTGGTTACCGAACCCCTGGTCCATTTGTCGGCCAAAAAGGGTGTTCCGCGGATTTCAGCATACTTCTCTATATTAAAGATCCTGGAAGACAGGGGGTCTTGCAGAATGGATATGTTCTGAGAAAAAGCCGCCATGGAAAACAGCATACCGGATAAGAGGAAGAGGAAAGGTCTCATGTGAAAATTTATGAGATAAATGTACTGAATCCTGCCTGCAAAAATCAGGGCAGTATGTTAAAAAACAAGGGCCGCTATAACAGCGGCCCTTGTTTTATGGTTAACGGTAACCCGGTATTAATACCCGGTGTTTTGCTGGGATTTCAGGTTAGCGTTGGCGTCAATCTCAGACTGAGGGATAGGGAGAATTCTTCTGAACACAGTGTAAGGTACTGTTCTGGAAGTTGCCGGATAATTAGCACTTCTCGCTACATCGCGCTTCAGGCGCTGTAAATCCTGGAATCTGTCCCCTTCAAATGCAAGTTCTTTTCTTCTTTCAGTCAGAATATCTTCCAGTAACTGAGTTCCTGAAGAAAGAATTGGGGTTGCACCACGGCGGCTGGTGATGAAGTTAACATAGGTCAATGCATCGGCTTCGTTGGTTGGCAAAGAAGCCTCCGCAGCAATCAGGTACATTTCGCTTAAACGAAGCACTTTAGTATCACTTAAATCCCCTGTAGTTACAGGGTATTTGTTAATGAACACAGATGGCAAACCCGCTCTTGTACCAGTAGGATACAGGGCTTTTCTAACATCTGCCACATCGTACAGTGCATAGAGATCATCAGAACAAAGAATATCACCGTAGTTACCAGTCTGGCTGTAGAGATAGCCAATAGCATCAAAAGAAAGATTAGCTACCGCGTCTGAAGAAACCTCATACAAGGTTTCCAGTTTATCCGTTCTAACTACAGAGTTAGCCCAGTAAGATGCGTGGTTAGCTGTGGTTAAAGGAGAAAATCCGCTGTTGTTGATTACATCCAGTGCGGCTGTTTTTGCATTGGCCTTATCGCCCATATGCAAATATACCTTAGCCTGGAGCGCTTTAGCAGCGTACTTACTAAACATGGAAGAGTTGGTGAACGCAGTCATCAGACCATAAGCCTGATTCAGGTCCGCTACCATTAACGCATACACTTCAGATACCTTGTTGCGGGTAGGCTTAAGATCCGGATTGTAAACCGTAACAATAGGCACACCTAATGCATCCGGGTTATCAGAATATGGCTTCGCAAAATTGCGAACCAAGGTAAAGTAGGCCAGTGCTCTCAGTGCGTACGCCTCTCCTTTGTACTGATTAACAGTAGCATTGGTAGCAACGGTAGAATTGATGATATTATTTGTTCTGAGGATAACTGCATATGCAGCGGTCCACATTCCAAGGGCATTACCATCGGTTGCGGTTGCACCTTTCGTATCATTGTAGTCGTTAAAGAAAGTATACCTGTTGGTATTCAATGAAGACTGGTAAGCGTTATCTGCCATCAAATCTCCCATTACAGGGAGGGATCTTCCGAACAGATCTACATTACGCATACCAGCATAAGCTCCGAAAAGAGCTACTTTCAGATCGGCCTCTGTTGCCAACGCCTGGTCGGGCGTTAAAGATGTGGGAGAGGAAAGCTCAATAAAGCTCTTTTTACAGGAGGACATGGTTGCCAGTAACACTATTACCAGCAACATTTGAAATTTATATTTTCTGCTCATAGTTATAATAATTTTAAAAAGCCGGTTATTAGAATGCTACGTTAAGACCAACGGTTACAGTTCTTGGAATAAAAACGTTTAGATTGGTAGCGCTGTTCGTACCCTGCTCTGGATCAAATGCAAGGTTTTTATCCTTAACCCAGGTAAACAGGTTGGTTCCTCTCACATAGAAGTTCACATTAGTCAGCTTAGCTTTTTCTATCAGGCTCTTAGGCAGATTATAGCCTACCTGAAGTTCACGCAATCTGATAAAATCTCCTTTCGTCAGGTAACGGGTAGAACTGTTTTGTGCATTTTTGTTGCCACCGTACACATATTTAGGAATATCTGTAATATCGCCTGCTTTCTGCCAGCGATCCAACTGACGGGCTACTTTATTGAAGGTAGCACCAAAACCGGAGCCTAAATAATAACCAGCCCATGTATCATAAACCATATTACCGTAGTTATAGTAGAACTGTGCACTCAGTGAGAACCCTTTAAAATTCAAAGTTGAACTCAATGATCCGAAATATTTAGGAAGAGAATTTCCTGCAACCACACGTGCTGTTGCTCCAGGATAAGCGTTGGTGGTTGCACTGTGTGTATTGTCGGCATACCACAGCGGATCTCCGTTTGCAGGATTTACACCAGCCCACTCTCTTACGTAGAAAGAGTTGATAGAAAGACCTTCTCTAATCAGTTGGTTAGCATTATTCGGGTTGATGATATCCACTCCGCCTGGCAGAGAAGTGACTGTATTTTTGTTATTGGCAAAGTTGAAATCAATTTCCCATCTCAGATCTTTCTTCAATACCGGAACTACATTCAGAGAAAATTCAAACCCCTTGTTCTGCATAGAACCGATATTTCTGGTTGCAGTGGAGAAACCGGAAGTCCTGGACAAAGGAACAGGCAATAACAATGAAGAAGATGTTCTGTTGTAATATTCAGCGGTAAAGCTGATTCTGTTTTTAAGAACACTTACATCAACGCCAATGTTGAAAGGCTTGTTCAATTCCCAGGTAAGGTTAGGATCACCTACGTTTGCAGGTGCACTACCCGGCAACTGGTTATAATTGTAACCATATCCATACAAAGGAAGGGCGTCGTAGTTGCCAATAGCCGTATTGCTACCGTTCACACCATAAGAAGAACGGAGTTTCAACTGGGTAACAAACTCAATATCATCCATGAATTTTTCCCTGTCAATATTCCAGGTACCTCCTACAGACCAGAAGTTGCCATATTTATTGCTTGGGCTAAACTTGGAAGAACCATCCCGTCTGAAACTTCCCGACAATACAAAACGGTTCTGATAATTTACAGATGCAGAAGCAAACTGGGAAACAAAAGAATATTCGGAAATCGTTGCAGAAGCCAAGAACGGGCTTGCGCCGGAAGCAGGGTAAGTCAGTGCGTTGGTAGGAGGGAACTGATCAGCACGCAGCGAACTTAAGTAACCCGCAGATTTCTGTGCTTCATAACCCACCTGAGCATTCAGAGAAAGATCTCCTCCCTTGGTAAGGTTCTGCTGATAGTCGAGTGTATTGGTCCATACCCAGTTAAAATAACGGGTGTAGTAAGAAAAAGACCTACCATTGGTAGCCGCACCGTCTCCATGACGGGGGTTATTGTACTGATCTTCTTCAAGAACATTGTAATCAACACCATACTGGCTTCTGAACTTCAGGTTATCCAGGATTCTGTATTCTGCAAATGCACTACCGCGGATACTGGTTTGTCTTAAAAATCTTTTATCAATTTCAGACAAAGCAAGTGTATTGTGTAAACCACCCAGGTTAGTCAGGTTCCAGGTACCATCTGTATTATAAGCGGATTTTGTAGGCAACAGGAAATAGGAAGACAATACTGGGTTACCAAATGCACCTCCGTTCAGCGGAGCACGCTGGCTAACAGCACCCACGTTCAGGTTTACGCCCAGGGTTAATCTGTCTGTAGCTTTATTGGTAATTCTGAAATTACCGCTTGTTCTGGTAAGCTTAGAGTTAACGGTGGTACCTTCCTGTACAAAATGACCTCCGGAAATAAAGAAGGTGGTTTTATCATTACCGCCTTCTGCGCTGAGGTTATATTGCTGTTGGCTACCTGTGCGGGTAACATTATCCAACCAATTGAAATCCACACCGGTTCCCAGACCTAAAGCAGCCAAGGTGCCATCAATAGTAGCCTGAGTAGCTCCCGCATTTACCAGACCTTCACGGGTAATATCCAGATATTCAGTTGCATTCAGTGGCCTGTACTTGTCATTCTTATATGCAGTATTGCTCTGACCCACCTCAGTATCAAATCTGAACCTGGTTTTACCTGCTTTTCCTTTTTTAGTAGTAACAACAATTACACCATTTGCAGCACGGCTACCGTAGATAGACTGAGAAGCCGCATCTTTCAATACAGAAATACTCTCAATATCGTTAGGGTTCAATGTGCTCAACAGGTTACCTGTTGTTTGCAAACGGGGCGCCTCGATGGAGTTTACAGGGATACCATCAATTACCCATAAAGGGTTACTGCTACCGTTGATGGAGCTCACCCCTCTGATAACAATGTTCTGCGCTGCACCGGGCTGACCGGAAGCTGCAACAGACTGCAAACCTGCAACTTTACCTTGTAAAGCTTTATCAACAGAAGAGAACGGACGGCTTTCGATGTCGGCACTTTTTAAGGTAGCAACGGAACCCGTTAAATCGGATTTCTTTTTAGTACCATAACCTACTACCACCACTTCCTCCAGGTTATCTACAACTGCCGTAAGGGTTATATTAATGATGTTTACGTTTTTGTCAATCTTGACTTCTTTGGTGCCGAGATTGAGAGCCGAAAAAACCAACTCCTTGGCACTGGAAGGAACAGAAAGACTGAACTGACCGTTTTCCTTGCTTGTTGTTCCTATGGTGGTACCTTTTACCAAAACAGAGGCTCCAACTACAGGATTACCCTTCTCATCGGTGATTTTTCCTGTGATCGTCCGGTTCTGAGCCTGTACTTGCAACAGGGACATTACCAAACACAGGAATACTGTGACTAGTTTTCTCATAATTTAGTTTTTATTTAAGTGTTACGAAATTAGTTAAAGAAAACATAACCAACCAAGAAATGATCTAAAACAAAAATGCGTTAC
>DATFAP010000036.1:0-17998 GCA_035254545.1 Sediminibacterium sp.
CTTTTGATAATAAATGGTGATATCCACGAAGATAATTAATCTATGGGAAGATTGGAAGACGAACTTTGGAGGCGGCCGGAGGTATGTTCTATAAAAAACAGGTTTAAAAGCGGGGAGCAGGTAAAACCTGCTATCGGTTACTGTGGATTCTCGGCCAAAACCTTATCGATCATTTTGCTCAGTTCGGAGAGTTTTTGCACCGTATCGTTCCATTGAACGGGTTTTGAGCCCGCCTCTTTTTGTTCGGTCACAAACCAGATCAATACCATTGCTATATAATCCTGCATGTCTTTTCCGGCAAACTGGTTTTTAAACTCAGCAACCTTATCGTTGATCAGGGACGCAGATTTACGCACCATCTCCTCATCTGCAGGTTCAATTTTCAACCGGTAGCTTCGGTCGGCAATCACAATATTTACGGGGATCAGTTCAGGCATAGTATCAGGCATGCAGCAATGCCAGGCATTTATCTATTTCTTTGAGATAGGTGTCTATTTTTTTCTGTAACCGGGCTTTCTCGGCTTCGTCACGGTTACCGCCGGTTAGCTGAACGGCAGCAACTTTCTGTTCCAGTTGCTCCAGTTGACCGGCCCTTTTCTGCTGTTCAGATTGTAACACGGCAATATCCTTCTGCAAACGGCTGTTCTCCTTCTGCAACTGCCGGTATTCCCTGATCAGCAGTTGCAGTTTTTCCTGCAGGAGGTCTATATTGGTGTTGGGATCAATCATTATTTTCTGATTTCAGCTTGTACTTCTTTTTCAAAACACTGGATCAGTTTACCCATCATGGCATCGATCTCCTTATCCGTTAATGTTTTGGTGTCGTCGGAGAAGGTGAAGCTGATGGCCATTGATTTTTTATCCTTACCCAGTTTCTCACTCTCAAAAATATCAAACAGTTGTACCTGCTGTAGCTTAGGCAATTTAACGGATTGAACCGACTTTTCAATGGCTGCGTAAGTAACCCCTTTGTTTACTACCAGGGCCAGGTCTCGCTGTACTGCAGGAAACTTGTTTACTTCTTTATATACGATTTTCTTTTTCTGAACTGCACTCAGCAATTGATTGAATGTGAGATCCAGCATGAATACCGGTTGTTTCAGGTCAAATGCATTTAACTTTTCAGCGCTTACGGTCATCAGGGAACCAAGGGATTGTTTGTCTGCAAAAATGGTAGCAGCTCCGGGTTGATCAGCATTTTCCTCGAACCGGATATTGCCCAGGCCGCACCACTGCAGAATGGCGGCGGCCAGTCCTTTCATGGAAAAGAAATCAAGTGGTGTACCCTTGCTCCTCCATCCCTGTTCGTGGTTGTTGCCGGTCGTAAATAAACAGAAATGTTCCTCCTCTGCAAATCCATTCTCAAGGGTACGATAGGTTTTGCCAAATTCAAACAACTGAAGGTTGTTGTTTTTCCTGTTCAGGTTATAGGCAATGGTTTCCAATCCGCTTTCCAGCATGGATGGCCTCAAAACATCCAGTTCGGCGCTGAGGTTATTCATCATTTTTACCGTATAGGCGGAAGTGGCTTCATCGAAATATTTGCTGTTGGTAATGGAGTTGGTAACAATCTCCGTAAATCCTTTGCCCACGAGGAATCCGGCGATCTTCTCGCGCAGATTTTCTTTGATACCGATCTTTTCCACAGCAGGACTGATGGTAATGGTGGTAGGGATCTCTACATTGTCGAGCCCGTCGATACGGAGAATTTCCTCCACAATATCCGCGGGGATACTGATATCCGGTTTGCTGTAAGGCACTTCTACCATCAGTTCGTCGAGCCCTTCTTTTACAATATCAAAGCCCAATGCCGTCAGGATCCTTTTTACTTTATCGGCATGGTAGTTCTTACCGCTTAATTTTTTTAGGTAGTGATTTTTGATTGTAACGGTAACCCTGGGCTTTGGATGGGGATAGAGATCAATAATATCACTGCTGATTTCTCCGCCGGCTACTTCTTTAATCAACAGGGCTGCCCGTTTCAGTACATTCCCTGTGTTGGAAATGTCAATTCCTTTTTCAAACCTGGTGGCTGCATCGGTTCTTAATCCGTGACGCAGGGAGGTTAAACGGGTTCTGATGGAATCAAAGCAGGCGCTTTCCAGGAAAATGGCAGTTGTGTTTTCGGTAACACCGCTTTTTGCCCCCCCAAATACACCGGCCATACACATGGCTTCGTTGGCGTTGCAGATCATCAGATCGTCCTGGTGCAGCTTTCTTTCCTTTCCGTCGAGCGTAATGAAAGCCGTATCTGCGGGCAGATTTTTGACAATGATTTTATTGCCTGTAATGGCTGCCATATCAAAAGCATGCAATGGCTGACCGGTTTCGTGCAGGATGAAATTGGTGATATCTACAATATTGTTGATACTGCGTTGGCCGATGGCAGTAAGCCTGTTCACCAGCCACTCCGGGGATGGTTTTACCGTAACACCACTGATGGTTACACCCGCATAACGGGGGCAGGCAGTGGTATTTTCTACGGTCACTTCAACCGGGTTATTCCTGTTGTCTGTTTTAAAGCTATTGTTAAAGGGAGATTTTACCCTTGTTTCGTTCTGGTGGTGCGTAAGATAAGCGCAAACATCCCTGGCAACGCCCAAATGGCTCATTGCATCCATTCTGTTAGGGGTAAGACCAATCTCATAAATCCAGTCGGAATAGGGATTGAAGTACTCGGCAGCGGGGGTGCCTGCAATGGCAGTGTCCGGCAGTACTATAATGCCTGCATGGCTTCCGCCGATGCCAATTTCGTCTTCTGCACAAATCATTCCCTGGCTTTCCTCGCCG
This sequence comes from Sediminibacterium sp., assembly GCA_035254545.1. GTDB lineage: Bacteria > Bacteroidota > Bacteroidia > Chitinophagales > Chitinophagaceae > Sediminibacterium. Next base: position 2,791 of record DATFAP010000036.1, read on the forward strand.
CGGATTTTGGCCAGTTTCATGGTCAGCGGCTCTCCGTTAAGCGGGTAAATGGTGGTGCCCACGGGTGCAACCACTACTTTCTGGCCTTTTGCCACATTGGGAGCCCCACATACGATCTTCAAAGGCGTTTCTCCGCCGGTATTCACCAGGGTGAGCTTCAGTTTATCTGCATTAGGGTGGGGATTGCATTCCAGTACCTCGCCAATCACCAGTCCGGCCAGTCCGCCCCTGATCTTCTCATATTGTTCCAGGCTTTCCACTTCCAGCCCTATTGAGGTCAGGATTTTTGATAATTGGGCAGGTTCGATGGGTTCCGGTAAATACTCACATAACCAATTGTAACTAATTGTCATACTTGCTGCTGCTTAATAAGTCAGCAAAAATAAGGTTTATCGATCATGGACTAGTTAAGAAATTAACCTGAAATGAACCGCTGCTTCCGAAAATTTCTTTCTTCACACCGTTTTGTGAATTTCCCCAAATAAAAGCGTAAAACTTTTGAATTTCGGGGATAAGCATAGTAAATTGTGTGAATAGGGGAAGATTTGCTGTTAACAAGCCCTTAATTACCTGTGGAATAATATAGATTGGTAAAAAATTTCAGCCTGCAGCCAGTTCCGATTATATTCGCTCCCCTTTACCATTCACGAAACAATTTCTTAACATAGAATTCTTTCGAAATTTTTGGGTAACTGGTATTACTAACCGATAAGTAAGAACTGACCAATGGATATTACGAGTTTAAATAAAGACCGCAAAAGAAGAAAACCTTCTATTGACCTGAGCACCATGGTGTATGGGAAAGTGCCCCCACAGGCCAAAGAACTGGAGGAAGCTATTTTGGGTGCCTTAATGCTCGAAAAAAGCGCTTTCGATACGGTATCTGAAATCATTAAACCGGAATGCTTCTATGTAGATGCCCACCAGCATATTTTCAAAGCCATGCAATCGCTGCAGCAGAAAAGTGTGCCGATTGATATCCTCACAGTGGTGGAAGAACTGAAATCACAGGAATTACTGGATGTAGTGGGGGGGCCTTATTTTGTTACTAAACTGACCAATGCCGTAGTTTCTACTGCCAATATTGATGCACACGCAAGGATTGTGCTGCAGAAATTCATTCAGCGCGAACTCATCCGTATCAGCGGTGAAATCATCGGCGACGCTTACGAAGACAGCACGGATGTTTTCGATTTGCTCGACGACAGCGAAACCAAGATGTTCAACATCACCAACAACTACCTGAAAAAGAATTTTGAAGATATCGGCAATGTATTGGTAGAAGCCATTACCCGTATTGATGAACTCAGAACCAAAACAGATGAGATTTCAGGTGTGCCAAGCGGTTTTGCATCTCTCGACCGGGTAACATACGGCTGGCAGCCAACGGACCTAGTGATCCTTGCCGCACGTCCTGCCGTGGGTAAAACGGCTTTTGCACTGAACCTTGCGCGGAATGCGGCACTGCATCCCACCAAACCGGTTGGAGTTGGGTTCTTCTCGCTCGAAATGAGCGCCGCACAGTTGGTACAGCGTATTTTAAGTGCGGAGAGTGAAATCAAAATGGAAAAAATAAGCCGGGGTAAACTGGAGGACTATGAGTACCAGCAACTGCACAGTAAGGGTATTAAAAAATTAGAGAACGCTCCGTTATACATTGATGACACTGCAGCCCTGAATATTTTTGAATTCCGGGCAAAAGCCAGGCGGATGGTAAACAAGCACAAGGTCGGCATCATCATCATCGACTACCTGCAGCTCATGAGCGGAAGCAACGACAGAGGTGGTAACCGGGAGCAGGAGATCAGCAATATCTCCCGTAACCTGAAAGCCCTGGCGAAGGAATTGAAAGTGCCGATTATTGCACTCAGCCAGTTGAGCCGTGCGGTGGAAACCAGGAAGGAAAGCAAGATGCCTCAGTTGAGCGATCTCCGTGAGTCCGGAGCCATTGAACAGGATGCTGATATGGTGATGTTCATTTATCGCCCGGAATACTATGAAGTAATGAACAACGAAATGGGCGAGAGTACCAGCGGTGAAACCCATATTCGTATAGCCAAGCACAGAAATGGTTCCCTGGAAACCATTAAACTCAGGGCCAAACTGGAGATACAAAAATTTGAGGAATGGGAAAGCGATAGTGGTCCTGGCGGAAGCTGGAAACCCATCACCCCCAATCTTCCTGCTTCAGGCGGTGGCATGGGTGAAGGCGGGGCGGCACTCTATATTCAGAAAGGCAGCCGGATGAACAGTGGCAGTGACTTCGATGAGGGCCTCGACCAGGATGCACCTTTTTAACGGCTATTGACATTGTATGGACATTCCCTTTTTCTTTGAGGCTGATTTACCTGCAAACCCGGCGCATTTTCCCCTTTCCCCGGAAACCAGCAAACACTGTATTCAGGTTTTGAGAATGCAGCCGGGTGAACCTATTGTATTAACCAATGGAGCCGGCCTGAAATACGATGCGGTCATCCTTTCGGCCGACAAAAAGCAAACGGTTGTAACTCTGTCCAATCCTGTTTTTTTGCCACGTCCGGAGCCGTTTACCACTATTGCGATTTCATTTGTTAAGAATCCTGCCCGAATGGAATGGTTCCTCGAAAAAGCAACGGAGATCGGCGTGTCTGCTGTTTACCCCCTGATTACTTCCCGTACCGAAAAAAAACACTTTAAAGCGGAACGCTGGGAACATATTGTCATTTCGGCCATGTTGCAAAGCAGACAGGTATGGAAAATGCAGTTACACCTGCCGGTTGATTTTCATCAGTTGATTCAGCAAAAAACCGAAGGGCTTGCCCTGATTGCACACTGTGAAGACGGTGTGAAACACAGTATTGCTTCCATGGAGCATGCTGCAAACCGAATGATTCTGATTGGTCCGGAAGGAGACTTCAGCCCCGAAGAAATTGCTGCCGCTCTCCGGCAGGGATTCAGGCCGGTTAGCCTGGGTAACACAAGGCTCAGAACAGAAACCGCTGGAATAACCGCTGCTGTTTTGTTGCAAAACCTTTAATCGGGTAAAGAATCTGTAATTTTGTGCCATGTTTAGAAAGCTTCTGATAGCACCCATTTGCATAACCATATTATTGTATACCTGTGCTTGTGCAGACAATAAAATGCCAATGGTTGAGCGTGATACAACCATCACTGTAACCACTGCTTTTAACGAATTATTCATAGATAGTGTATACCTCGACAGTTTCCTGTTATCTCCGAATCAGTACAAAGCATTCAATAAGCAGTACAGGGATCTTTACAGCAGCCGGAATTATGAATTTGCCTGGTTCGATTCTACCGGCCTGACCGAACAGGCACACAACTTTTATAACCTGCAAAACAATCATATTACTACAACGGGAGACAGCGCACTTTACAATGATGCACTGCACAGCCTGTACGATTCCGTTGGTGCATATCCAATCATTCCGGATTCGGAAAAGCAGCGGGTGCTGCAACTGGAGATGTTGCTTACCGGTCAGTTCTTCCGGTATGCAGCCAAACTCTACAAGGGGGCGGAGATCAACCCTGCAGAGCTGGGCTGGTACATACCGCGAAAAAAAATAGACCTTACTGCGTTGCTGGATTCGGTGATCAATAACGGAAAAGAAGATCCGGAACAATATGTTCATATCAATCGGTTGTACAAGTCGCTGGAAACAGAACTGGCGCGCTATATTGAACTGGAGAAAAAGGAAATAACCCAAACAATCCCTAAAGCAAAGAAGTCTTTGAGAAAAGGAGATACTTCTGCAGTGGTTCCCCTGGTGAAAAACCGGCTGGCTTTATTGCAGGATGAACTGTTTGCCAACAACAGCAACCTCTATGATGCAGACCTGGAGCAGGCGGTGAAAACTTACCAGCGCCGCAATGGCCTGACGGAAGACGGGCTCATTAGCAACAATGTAATTGAAGAACTGAACGTACCGCTGAAAAGAAGGGTGCAACAGATCCTGGTAAATATGGAACGTGCAAGGTGGCTGCCGGTTCAACGCGGATCTAATTTTGTAATGGTAAATATTCCGGAATTTAAACTGCATGTACTGAATAACAGCCAACAGGAACTGGAGATGAAAGTGATTGTTGGTTCTGCCCTGCACAATACGGTTATTTTCACCGCACAGTTACAATACATTGTGTTTAGCCCTTACTGGAATGTACCACCCAGTATTACCCGGAATGAAATATTGCCGGCTATCAGGAGAAACCGAAATTACCTGAGCAGGAATCATATGGAGATTACCGGCTACGTGAACGGCCTTCCGGAAATCCGGCAGAAGCCGGGAGAACACAACTCATTGGGCCTGGTGAAATTTCTGTTTCCCAATAACTATAATATTTACCTGCATGATACACCGGGCAAACACCTGTTTAACCAGGCAGGACGAGGTTTTAGTCATGGATGCATCCGTATCGAAGAGCCTAAGAAGTTTGCCGAATACCTGCTCCGCAATGAGCCGGATTATACCAGCGAAGTGATCGATAGTCTTATGCACCTGGGCAAAGAAAAATGGGTAGTGTTGAAAAAACCATTACCTGTATTTTTAGTTTATTTTACAGCATGGGTGGATCAGGACGGTGTGCTGAATTTCCGGAAAGACTTTTATGGTCATGATGAAAAGATGATGAAAAAACTGTTCAACAAATAAACAGGTAAAGGATGAAGATAATTGAGGTAAACGATCCAAAAACCGCTCGCGAATTTCTGGAAGTGAATGCGATCATGAATGCAGGCAACCCTGCGTATATCCGTTCGCTTGATCATGAAGTGAATGATGTATTTGATCCGGCTAAGAACAAAAGCCATAAATACGGAGAGGCAAAACGCTGGATAGCCCGGTCTGAAGAGGGCGTTTTGCTGGGAAGGATAGCCGCCTTTACCAACGAAAAGTATATTAATAAAGGAACTGCATTTAAAACCGGTGGTATTGGTTTTTTTGATTGCATCAACGACCAGACCACTGCCAATGCATTGTTTGATACAGCCAAAAACTGGCTGGAGGAAAAAGGGATGGAAGCCATGGACGGGCCAATTAATTTTGGCGACCGCGATAAATGGTGGGGTTTGATGGTAGAAGGATTTGAAAGCGAACCCATGTATGGCATGTCGTATAATCCACCTTATTACCAGGCGCTTTTTGAAGGGTATGGGTTCCGGGATTACTACAACCAATATTACTATTACATGAACGTGGATGATCCCCTGCCCGAAAAATTTCCGGAGCGTTACGCCAAGTTCAATACCAAGCCCGGATACAGTGCAAAGCATGTGAAGCTGGGAGAGCTGGATAAGTATGCAGGAGATTTTGCAACCGTATACAATGCCGCATGGGCGCAACATGGAGAGGCGAAGGAAATTACCAAGGAACAGGTGATGAAGCTTTTTCATAAAATGAAACCCATCATGGATGAGCGGGCAGTATGGTTTGCTTATTATAAAGAGGATCCCATTGCCATGTTCATCAATATTCCTGATCTGAACCAGTACTTTAAGCATTTCAATGGCAAGCTGGGCTGGTTGCAGAAATTGCAGCTTCTATGGATGAAGTACAGGGGGGCCAATAAACGACTGACCGGCCTGGCTTTTGGCGTGGTACCCAAATACCAGGCGCTGGGAGTAGACAGTTACCTGATTTATGCAGCCAGCCTGTTGTTACAGGGAAAGGGCTGGTATTTACAGTATGAAATGGGCTGGGCAGGCGACTGGAACCCTAAAATGGTGAATATTTACAAAAGCCTGGGAGGTAAGCAGAGCAGGCGGATGATTACTTTCCGGAAAATATTCAACGACCGTTATCCTTTTGAAAGACATCCGGAGATGGACTATAAATAAGTTATATTGCAACCTGTTTCTATGGAGAATTTCATTGTATCAGCACGAAAATACCGTCCCCAGAACTTCAGTACGGTTGTGGGACAGCAGCATATTACCACAACCCTGAAGAATGCCATTAAAAATCATCAGTTGGCGCATGCTTTTCTATTCTGCGGCCCAAGGGGGGTAGGTAAAACAACCTGTGCCAGGATCCTGGCCAAAACCATCAACTGTACCCATCAAACACCCGATGGGGAAGCCTGTAATGAATGCAACAGTTGTTTGTCTTTCGATGCCGGAACTTCCATGAATATCCATGAGCTGGATGCCGCCAGTAACAACTCCGTTGACGATATCCGTGCATTGGTGGAACAGGTTCGGTTTGCACCACAGGCCGGTAAATACAAGGTATACATTGTGGATGAGGTACACATGCTCAGTGCAAGTGCATTCAATGCATTTCTGAAAACACTGGAAGAGCCGCCACCATATGCCATTTTCATCCTGGCTACCACAGAAAAACACAAGATTCTCCCGACCATATTGAGCCGCTGTCAGATTTTTGATTTCAAACGAATTACGAACAATGATACGGTAGAACACCTGCAGGAAATTGTAGATAAAGAACATATCCGTGCAGAAAAGGCCGCTTTACAGGTGATTGCACAGAAGAGCGAAGGCTGTATGCGCGACTCCTTAAGTATCCTGGATAAAATCGTAAGCTTTACCAACGGAGAACTGACTTACCAGAATACACTGGAGCACCTGAACATCCTCGATGAAGACTATTTCTTTAAGCTGCTGGATTGCATGCAGCAACAGGATATGGCAGGGGCAATGGTATTATATGATGAAATCAATCGCAAAGGTTTTGAAGGCGATCTGGTGCTCAACGGGTTTGCAGAATTTATCCGCAACCTGTTGGTATGTAAAGATGCCAAGTCTGCAGCTTTGCTGGAAGTGGTGGAAGGCATGCGGTCAAAATATGTTGCCGTAGCAGAGAAAACGTCCATCTCCTACCTGGTGAGTGCATTGAATATATTGAACGAGGCGGAGATCAATTTTAAAATGGCCCGCAACAAGCGACTGCATGTAGAGCTCGCACTGATTAAACTCAGCTTTCTGCAGCAGGCCATTGAACTGGCAACCGATAAGGGAGCCGTTGTAAAAAAAAAACGGATTGACGGGCCAATAGCTTATCGCACCAAATCCATTCAGCCACTGGCGCCTCCTGTTCCTGCAGGCGTAGCAGCGCCACTTCCTAAAATAGCGGCCCAATCCCGTGTTCCAGCTCAACCGGCAGCGAAGCTTTATATGGAGACCCCGGCAGCAGTAGGCGGAAATTATGGAACAACGGATAGTGCGGCTGCACAGGCAAGGCCAATCGCCGGCACGGGGGGGAAAAAGAATCTGCTTGAGGCATTGCGGGAAAAAGCTGGTTCCGCTTATGATATCCAGGAAGTGAAAGAAGCAGAAGTGCTGGAGATAGACAAACTGCAAAAATTCTGGGACGAATATACCACGGTGCTGGAAAAACAGTTGAAGCATTCTGCTGCAGGTACGTTCAAAATCGCCAGCCTGGAAATTGAATCAGACATTCATTTTACCGTATCAGTTTCTGCAGTTACTGCACAGAAATTTGTGGAACAGGAAAAGCTTGAATTGCTGGAACAGATTCATAAACTCTTCAATAACAGGGCAATTAACTTCACTGTTTTGGTTGCAGCGGGTGAAAGGGAGGACGTTCCTCTGCATATGAAACTGAACAGTAAACAAAAATATGAGCGGATTGCTGAACAATTTCCGCTGCTTCGTGAACTAAAGGAGAAACTGCGTTTGGAAATCGATTATTGATGATGTTGCAAAAAACAATTCATCTATTCTCGCCTGGATTTCTTTTTGCATGTAGTGCAAACAACGAAAATGTTTTCGGCAAACTTGGGGCTTATACTGACTCTTTTGCTATTTACTTCAATCTCTATCAGATCGTCGTATTCGTGACGGGCAAGCACTTTGATGGTTTTGTTGATGGCCAGCCCCAGTTGATCTACATATTTTAAAAAGGCGGAGCTGTTGTCTTTCACCCCGGTCATTTTGCACTGGTGTCCTACTGATTCTTCTGCGAGTGTTTGCTGATGCAGAATCATCATTTCCCCTTTTGCATTGGGAATAGGGTCTCCATGCGGATCGGAGACCGGATAGTTCAGTAGCTTATCCAGTTTATCAATCAGTTTTTTGCTTTGTATATGTTCCAACTGTTCGGCTACTTCGTGTACCTCATCCCAACTGAACGCCAATTTTTCGAACAGGAAGGTTTCCCACAGCCGGTGTTTGCGGATTACATCAATGGCAATCTTCTTTCCCTCCTTGGTAAGAGAGGACTTCCCGTATTTTTCGTACTTAATCAGCTTTTTCTCTTTCAGTTTTTTCAGCATATCATTGGCCGTGGCGGGCTTAACGCCCAGGTGAGCGGCCAGTTCATTGGTGCCGGCTTCCTCTTTAAGGGCCGTTTCAACAGTAAGTTGAAAAAGAGATTTCAGGTAGTTTTCCTCTGTAAATGAAAGCATTAGAACAAATATAAGCATATTTGTAAAACTTAATTTGTTAGGTTAGCCTAACAATTATAATTTTACCAGCATAACATTAAAAGATGCGTATATGCTTATCGATAGGATTCCTGCTGCTTTTTGCAGCAAGCGGTTGGGGAATGCAACAGGATACGGTGCGAAAGCAGCCGGACAGTTTATACCTGCATGCGTCTCCCATCGACCGTATACTGCATGAAGTAGTCGTAACCGGCACGTTAAAAGAGGTACGTCGCATGGAGAGCCCTGTTCCGGTAGAAGTGTACAGTCCGGCTTTTTTTCGGAAAAACCCCACCTGTAATATTTTTGACGGCTTACAACAGGTCAATGGGGTGCGGCCCCAGACCAACTGCAATGTGTGTAATACCGGTGATATCCGGATCAATGGCCTGCCGGGGGCCTACACCATGGTGTTGATAGACGGGATGCCCATCGTTAGCAGCCTTTCCACCGTGTACGGCTTATCCGGAATCCCCAATGCATTGATCGAAAGAGTGGAGATTGTGAAAGGGCCGGCATCTTCGCTGTATGGGAGCGAAGCCATTGGCGGGCTGATCAATATCATCACTAAAAAAAATTCCGGTGCACCGCGTGTATCGGCCGATCTGATGGGGACTACCTGGGGTGAGTGGAATGCAGACCTTGGCTTTAAGCTGAAAGCAGGAGAAAGAGCAAGCGTTTTAACAGGCATCAATCATTTTAATTTCAACAGGATATTTGATGAGAACAAGGATGGTTTTACAGATATGGCTTTGCAGAAAAGGATATCCTTGTTTCAGAAATGGAGTTTCGACCGGACCGCAAACCGTGTATTCAATATGGCTGCCCGCTATTTTAATGAGGACAGGTGGGGCGGACAAACAAACTGGAATAAGCATTTCCGTGGCGGGGACAGTATTTATGCAGAAAGCATTTATACCAACCGCTGGGAACTGATCGGCCACTATCAGTTGCCAACGACTGAAAAGTTGATGCTGGCTTTTTCGTTCAACAGTCATCAACAGGACAGTCGTTACGGCACCAGTTCCTACAACGCACACCAGCGGGTATCCTTTGCGCAGCTTACCTGGGATAAAACCGTTCGCAGGCACGATTTACTTTTGGGGCTTGCAGCACGTTATACGTATTACAACGACAATACACCCGCAACCGGTTCGCCGGATTCATCCAAAATGGGCCTGCAGCCACAACGTACCTGGCTACCCGGCTTTTTTATACAGGATGAAATAACGCTTACACCAAAGCATAAACTTTTGCTGGGCGCCCGGTATGATTATCATTCGTCTCACGGAAACATCCTCACGCCAAGGCTGGCGTATAAATGGACGCTGAACGACCGGCGTATGCTCCGGTTGAATGCCGGAACCGGATTCAGGGTGGTCAATCTTTTTACAGAAGACCATGCAGCATTAACCGGTGCACGTAAAGTGGAAATAACCGAAGCGCTGAAACCGGAGAAGTCGTTCAATGTAAACCTGAATTATATCCATAAGCTATTCACCTCTGCTTCGTCGGAGCTAAACCTTGATTTTACCGCCTTTTACACCTGGTTCAACAATCGTATTGTAGGCGATTTTGACAGTGACCCCAATAAGATCATTTATAAAAATCTGCAGGGCCATGCCGTGAGCAAGGGCTTGTCTGCCAATGTTGATTTCACGGCGGCAGGTGGCTGGAAATTCATTGCCGGCGGTACTTATATGGATGTGGCACTGATGGAAAACGGCCGGAAAACACAGCAGTTGTTAACGGAGAAACTAACCGCCACCTGGTCGGTTTCGTATAAGTTGCAACAATTGCATCTGGATATTGATTATACGGGGAATGTATATAGTCCCATGCGTTTGCCGCTGCTGGGTCCCCTGGACCCGCGAAAAGCCAATTCACCCTGGTGGAGTATCCAGAATATTCAGTTGAGTTTTCATCGCTGGCATGCCGTGGAATTGTATGCCGGGGTTAAAAATTTCCTGAACTATACCCCTGCAAAGGGAAACCCCTTCCTGATTGCCCGCGCCGATGATCCTTTTGATAAAAGGGTGCAATACGATGCTTCGGGTAAGGTGATGGCTACGCCCGATAACCCTTATGGGCTTACGTTTGATCCAAATTACGTGTACGCTCCCAATCAGGGAATGCGTTTCTTTTTCGGGATTCGGGTGAGTATTCAATAAATATTATTTGCAACAATGATGCAAAATTGTAATTTTGCTTTCCGTTCTGTTTTGGGCGGAAGTAAATTATTTACAAATGAATGCGATCAAAAACAGGTTACCGGTTACTGTATTGAGTGGGTTTTTAGGGGCAGGGAAAACCACCTTGTTGAATCATATACTGCATAATAAAGAAGGCTTGCGTGTTGCTGTGATTGTGAACGATATAAGCGAAGTGAATATTGATGCACAACTGGTCAAAAATGAAAACACACTCAGCAAAACAGAGGAAAAGCTGGTGGAGATGAGCAATGGCTGTATCTGTTGCACATTGCGCGAAGATTTGCTGAAAGAAGTGGAAAGGCTTGCCAACGAACAAAGATTTGATTACCTGCTCATTGAAAGTACGGGTATCGGTGAGCCGCTTCCGGTTGCACAAACATTCAGTTACCAGGACGAAGCCAATGGGATTGACCTGAGTAAAATTTCCCGCCTGGATACGCTGGTTACGGTGGTGGATTGTTTCAATTTCATCAAAGATTTTTCTTCCCTGGAAACCTTACAGGAGCGGAAACTCAGTGACCTTGACGGAGATTACCGGACCATCGTAAACCTGCTGACCGATCAAATTGAATTTGCCAATGTGATTGTATTGAATAAGACAGACCTGGTGTGTGAAGAGCAGGTTGGAATGATCAGGGCGCTAATCCGAAAACTGAACAGTGAGGCAATGATCATCACCAGTGAAATGGGAAAAGTAATGCCGAAGCATATCCTGAATACAGGCCTTTTTGATTTTGAAAAAACCTCGCAGGCTGCCGGATGGATAGAGGAGCTCAACAGAACGCATACCCCGGAAACAGAAGAATATGGCATTGCTTCTTTTGTCTTCAGAAACAAACGACCCTTTCATCCGCAACGTTTCTGGAACTACCTGAACAACAACTGGCATGCCAATATTATCCGAAGCAAGGGCTTATTCTGGATTGCGAGCAGAAAAGACGATGCATTGAACTGGAGTCAGGCAGGCGGGAGCCTGAAGGCAGACTATGCAGGCGTTTGGTGGAGCAGTATGCCATACCAGGATCGTATCCGGTATGCAGCATTTGTAGAGCACCAGGCTGAGATTGAAGCTGGTTGGGATAAGCGTTTTGGCGACCGAAATAATGAACTGGTGATTATTGGTCAGGAGTTGAACCAGGAACTGATCGCAAGCGAACTGGAAGCCTGTCTTTGTACCGAATCGGAAATCAGGGATATGGAGTATGGATTTCGCTTTACCGATCCGTTCCCGAAGTTTAGATAGACAGTTGCTATCTTCGTACTAAATAAAGAACGATGGAGCACACGCTGCCTGAAAAAGAACCGGTTGAAGTATTGGCCAAACCACATGGACCAATTGTTGTAATGGCCGATTTATTGATTACAAAACCCGATGGTACAACAGAACTCCGCAAAGGGAAAACCTCTTTCTGTGGTTGCGGCGCTTCTGCCAAAAAGCCTTTTTGCGATGGATCGCACAAAACGCTGAATGCCGTTGATCCAAACATCAATGTATGAAAAAGACACTGGTTTTAGGCGCTTCTGAAAATCCGGAACGCTACAGTAATATGGCTATCCAACGGCTTGCCGCCCATGCGCACCCTGTGGTGGCCGTTGGGAGAAAGGCAGGTGAAGTGAGTGGAATTCCCATCATTACAACGCCCCCTAATGAGCAGGAAGTGGATACGGTTACGCTGTACCTGAATCCTGTTGCCCAGAAAGATTACTACAACTATATTTTATCGCTTCGTCCCAAGCGCATCATTTTCAATCCCGGAACGGAGAACGAAGAACTGGAAGCGCTGGCCAAAGAAAATGGTATTGAAGCTGTGGAAGCCTGTACACTGGTGATGCTGAGTACAGGGCAGTATTAATTTGAATAAGCTATATGAAAAATTTACTCCTGATCTGTTTGGTGTTACTTGGCTCAGCCTGTTTTACAACACGTAAAGCAACCGGCGATACCATTATCATGAACATTGCATTTGGTTCCTGCAACGATGTAAAGAATCCCAACCTGTTGTGGGACGATATTATTGCGAATCGGCCAACTCAATGGATCTGGCTGGGAGACAATATTTATGGAAATGAAAAGAACCTGACTGTTTTCCAGACCAATTACGCAAAACTGCTGGCCGATACCGGTTACGGACGTTTGCAGCAAACAATGGCAGTAGACGGAATCTGGGATGATGGTGATTATGGTCCGAATAACGGCGGAGCAGATTATATTTATAAAGACAGCACCAAAAAAATGTTGCTGGACTTTCTGCATGTTCCGGAAAATGATCCCAGAAGAACAAGAGGAGGTGTTTATTACAGCAAGACCCTTCGGGAAAAGAAACTTCAGGTAAAACTGATCTTTCTCGATACCCGTTATTTCAGGGCCCCGTTGATTTATCAGCAGGATTCCATTGTTCCCAATCCTACAGGCGATATGCTGGGAGCAGACCAGTGGAACTGGCTGGAGCAGGAGTTGAAAAATAATACAGCAGATGTAACCGTTGTTGCTTCGGGAATCCAGGTGCTGGCAACCGGCCACCGGTTTGAGAAGTGGAGTAATTTCCCGGCTTCAAAAGAAAAATTATTCCGGTTGCTGAAACAATATCCCGCTAAAAAAATGTTCTTTATCAGTGGCGACCGGCATATCGGAGAAATTGCAGAAACAACCATCGAAGGAATTGCGCATCCGGTGATTGATATTACCAGCAGCAGCTTAACCAATCCATGGTCTAAGCCCAGACCCGAAACCAATGTACTTAGAAAAGGAACGCTGGTGTATCCTGTTAATTTTGGACTGATACAAATCAGTAAAACCAACAATAACACCAGCGTTGCACTTTCACTCAGGGGCAACGGAAACAATGTGTTTGCGTCCGTTGAATTTTAATTTTATAAGATCAAAGCAGGAAAGTTGGCTTTTTTGAATAGCACATTATAAGCCGCAACTGCCTTTTTGATCACTGTTTCATATTCTGCCTTGTACTTGTTCCACTCGGCCTCACTGTTGGCCATTCTTGCTTTCAAACCCTCTGTAATACGCGGGTCATGACTGTCTGCCAGTTTCTTCATGTTGAAGAATTCGGAGTTCAGCTTGGCTGGCCAGTTGATCACATCCTGGCCGTTTTTCTGCCTGGTTTCCACCACATTGTTTTGCCAGTCGGTGTTTTTTTGATCAGGCCCTTACCGGCATCAATCAATGCTTTGTTGTCTTCCTTCAGCAGGCTGTTGTAATGCTCAATCTGTTTCTTCAACTGATTGGTCTTATTGAAATGGGTATGGATGTCGCTGATATTGACAGCCAGTTTTTGCAGGAAGGCCTGCTGCGCATCCCAGTCGTTCTGTGTAACAGAAAGATTTGGATCGGAAAGAACCGTGAAATTGGTTTCTGTACTGTTGCCTTTGAAGCTCAGTACGGCCGCCTTATAAGTACCCGGTGCAAGCCTGTAGCTTTTGTAATCTCCATTTACATACACCCCGCTGATATCCGGCTGAATATTCTCGCCCCTGAAATCCCAGGCAAAGCGATTCAAGCCTTGTTCTTTTTGCAGCTGTATGTTCTTACTGTAGCATCAGGTATCCTAAATTAGGGAAATGTAGCAATTATTCATACATTAATCTGGATAATTACCTTCTTGGAAGGAATTTTCTTAAAAAAAATAGCTATGCAAAATAAACCGTTGTTACTACTCATGCTAATAAACTTCCATATTATAGGTAATTGTCAAAAGTTATCTATTTCGGGAACAGTATTTAGTTCAAAAGACAAAAAGTATATTCCTTATGTAAGTATTCGTGTAATCGGATCAAATCTGCTGATTGACGCAGATGAAAATGGACGATTTAAAATAGATGTTAACTTGGCTGATACAGTATTGTTTACATGCATAGGGTATGATCTATTTTCAATAGAAGCCTCTTTATATAGAAATAGAGATTCAATTTTTCTGAAAGAAAAGATATACACTCTAGAAAATGTGGTGGTCAGGAACACTACTTTTACAGAAGTTGGTATTATCAACACTAAACAAACCAGGTCTTTTAGCGGAGAGTCTCTGTCGGACAGCTACGAAACTGCAACTCTGATGGAAATACCCAATACAACTAACACCTATCGGATTTCAAAAATACTGTTCAAGCAGAAAAACTATTCTCCGGATATGCCTTTAAGACTGCATATTTACTCCTCAGATGAAAGTGGTTTACCTGGGGAAGAACTATTAAAGAAGCAAATCATTATTTCCGAAAATGACTATAAAGATGGTATTCTTCAAATTGATATAAAAGATCAAAATATTATTTTGGGAAAAAACTCTTTTTTTGTCGGCTTACAATGGATTAAAAAATCGACCGCAATAATGCCGAAAGGGAGGAAGAATGATATTGGTGTCGGTGAAACGAATGCTTTAAGTAGGATGTTGACATTTAGACGCGGAAGAGTGCTTAACTACAAATGGTATGTCAATTTTGAAACAGGCGTTTATGTACCTGGCGATGACAATAACAGGGGCGCTGCTACCCCAATTCCACTAAAAGGGAATCCTATAAATGTATTAGCATCTGTTATAGTTGAAGCGATATGGTAAAATATAATTGCTATTGTTTTTTAGATAAAT
>DATFAP010000037.1:0-56904 GCA_035254545.1 Sediminibacterium sp.
CACACAAAAGGGAAGACAGCTGAACGAAGTGAAGCTGGCAATCCCGTACCGGCTACCGAAATATTTAATATACTAAGAGTCAATAAGTTTTAAATACTTGTTGACTCTTATTTTTTTGTAAAAAAGTGATTGCCAATATCGTTAGGGTTCGATTCCGTACATCTCTATTTTGACCAGAAAATTTGACATTGATTACAACAATATGGGGGAAGATATACCACCCATTACCCCTGAAGAGGTTGTAGAATTATATAAAAGTTACAGTGACGACCTTCAGGTTAGAGAGCATTAGTTTTATTAGAAAATGGCATAAATAGCCATTCAACAGACAGCAGACTGCAAACCCTTGTGTCGACGGTTCGATCCCGGCCCGCACCACAAATTGTCTAAAATTTTTACATAATTTCAATTTTTTAGACAAAAAAACTCTCAACACCCTTGAGAGTTTTTTTGTCTAGGGAGATGGATAAAGAGTGGTTGCAGATTAAATCGCTGTTCATTGAGATATTTATGTATGCCATCAATGCTGTTGATATGTGGAATCGGACTGCATCATGTCTCATAATTTCTTGATTGTCTATTGCAACCAAATCCTGGTGGGTCTGTACAGGGCAAGACCGCCCGGCCCTGTAAAGCAAATGGTCAGCGCACCGAACAGGTAAAGCAAGTTCAGTTCGATTTCCAGACCGCCAGTTTCTGTAATAGTAAATGCATTGGGCAAATGCGCCAGTACAATAGTTAAAACCATCAAAACTGCTATACTTGCTCCTGCCATTCTGCTAAATACACCGAGAATGAGTAACAAGGGAGCTAATACTTCTGTAATTGGAACGCCCAACCATAAAAATTGAGGCAAACCTTTTTCAGCTAACATTCCTCTAATGAATTCATGTCCGTGAAACAGTTTTGCCAGACCATGTAAGATCAGCAATCCGCCGATTGATAGTCTTAAAACCAGCAGGCCAAAATCTTGTAGTCTGGTACTTTCAGTAATTTTCATATTATATCGATTTGTGTAAACTGAGATATTAATTGTATTCGGAAAGGTGGTTACTTATCCAGCCACAATTTAAACTGCGGCATTTTAATTCGACTGACGATGACATCCGCTTTGCGGTCTCTTTTCAGGAAAATCTTTGCCTTGTCATTGAAATATTTGTGGATGCTGTCAATGCTGTTGATGTGTAGAATATACTGCCGGTTCACCCTGAAAAAAAACTGCGGATCAAGTTGCTCTTCGAGTTCTTCCAGTGTATAAGGCACGACAATCGAGCTTCCGTCCAGCAAGTGAAGATGGACATTTTTATGTTCCAGAGAGATGTAATCGATCTCTTCCACCGGGATCACTTTATAAGTTTCCCTGTAATGCAAAAGGAAACGGCTTTTATATTTTTTCTCCCGCGTACGGAACATCTCCATAATAGCACCCACATCCTCCCCGGAGAGTTTTGGCTGAAGACGTTTGATCTTTTCCAACGCCTCCTGCAATTCGTCCTTTTCGATGGGTTTAAGTAGATAAGCGGCTCCATAGACCTTAAATGCCTGCAAAGCATATTCATCGTAAGCCGTGGTGAAAATAACAGGTGATTGTATTTTTACCTGACTGAATATTTCAAAAGACAGTCCGTCCGCCAGCCGTATATCCATAAAAATAACATCCGGTTCCGGATGGGACTGCAACCACTCTACGCTGTCCCGTACGGTAGGAAGTACCGACAACAATTGGGCAGATGGGTAGATCTTCCCGACCAAGCTTTTCAGCAGCCCCGCATTATGCGCTTCGTCTTCGATAATCAGGTAATTCATTGGCTTCATTTATATATTCAACAACGGCAACACTATCTCAAAGGAAGTGGCGGTTTCTATAATTTCCGGCGCCTCACCTTCCAGCAGTTGGTAGCGTTCTTTAATGTTTTTCAGCCCCATCCCTGTGCTGTTGTAATTGATATTGATGCGCTGGAGATTATTTTTTACGATGATTTTATCTTCACCCAGGCTAACGATTGATAAATGCAATGGTTGCTTAAGCGTTGAAATATTATGCTTGATGGCATTTTCCAGTAGCAATTGCAATGTAACCGGCGGAATTCCTTTTCTCCGGTCGGTATCAGGTACATTGACGGACAGATGGATCGTTTCGCCGTGCCGGATCTTAATGAGATGAAAATAGGTTTCCACAAATTTCAATTCCGCGTCGAGGCTTACTATGTCCTTCT
Source organism: Sediminibacterium sp. (assembly GCA_035254545.1). Classification (GTDB taxonomy): domain Bacteria; phylum Bacteroidota; class Bacteroidia; order Chitinophagales; family Chitinophagaceae; genus Sediminibacterium. The sequence goes on from DATFAP010000037.1 coordinate 2,217, forward strand.
TACCGGTGGTAAGGATATACCGGTACACTTTGGAAAGGTTGGACAAAAATTCCTGCGCTGCATCTTTATTGATGTCTATTAGCTGGGTCAGGATGCTGAAATTATTGAACAGGAAATGAGGGTCCAACTGCAGCTTCAATACTTCCAGTTCGGATTGAAGCGCATTTTCTTTCAGCCGGTGCGACAGTATTTCCAGCTTATTTGTTTCGGTAACTTCCGATCTCCATTTTTCAAAAAAGAAAAAGGAACTGTAAAAGCTATTGACAAAGGCCGCTACTACCATATTGACTACAAGGTAATTCCGGACGTCAGTTTCCAGTTCTCCAGTTCCGCTGGCAGATTCCGGCCAAAGCTGCTCATAAAAGACATTTTCGAGCATCAGCAAGAGGAACATACAAGCTATCACTACGCCGGTTGTCAAAAGAAAGTAAACCAAGACGTTGTTTTTTAGAAGGGGCTTTTTGTTGATCCATCCGGACAGGATACGAATGATGCCAAACAGGATCGCATACATCGTAATGCCGCCGGCAATCGTAATCCCGATCTCCGTCCATTGTGCTTCCGTGTAAAAGTTCCACCACCTGCTTTTCGGGTTCAGCAGGTACTGTATTACATTAGCCAGCGCCAGCGAAACCGGTACGCCGCTCCATTGAACAATAGTCTTCCACATCCCCCCTGAAGGATTCTTGTTATTCTTTTCCACCTTAATTTCCACCTAAAGATTTATATAAAGCAATATAGCTATTTATTTCCTTCTGCCGGGTAGCTGTAAGGGCCAGTTCAGCCTGGAAGGAACTTTGCTGTACCGTAAGCACTTCCAGGTAAGTAGCCTCACCATATTCGTACAGCAGCTGCGCATCGGCTATAGCCTTATGCATTGCATTTTTTCGGTTGTTCACCTCCTTTACCTGCTCCTTTACCTGCATAATATTGCTCATAGCCGTGCTGACTTCTTCCACTGCTGTTATAACCGACTTCCGGAACGAATGTTCTGCGGCTGCTCTCTGGTGAATAGCCTGTTCGTAGCCAGACCGGATACTTCTCCTGTTAAAAAGGGCCTGCGTTAATCCTGCTGCTACATTGCCAAACAAAGATCCGGGAATGGAAAACCAGTTGGTAAACTGGGTAGCATTGGAACCGCCCTGCGCCGTGATTTTCAAGCTTGGGTAAAATTCGGCTCTGGCAACACCTACCCTCGCGGAAGCCGCCTGTAGCAATAGTTCCTGCTGTTTCACATCCGGGCGATTGCCGAGAAGGTCCACGGGGATACCGGCTTGCAAATCGATTTTAAAAATATCATCACTGATCTGTCTTGACCGCTTTACAGAATCAGGGTAGTTCCCTGCAAGGGTTTGCAAAGCATTCTCCTGGGCTTTGATACTGGCTTGAATTTCCGGAATGAGCGCACGGGTTTCTGCCAGTTGCGCCTCTGCCTGCTTAATGGCCAGTGTGGTTGCATCTCCAACCTCATATTGGGTGTTCAGCATGTTGGCAGTTTCCTGCATGGACTTTTCAACCCACCTGGTGATCTTTAATTGTTCATCCAAACTCAGGAGGCTGTAGTAAGCCTGGGCCGCCTGGGTGATCAGCTGTACCCGCAATGCCCTCCGGTTTTCAGCCTTACTGAGGTAATTCGCCAACGATTCTTCCCGCTGCTTTTTCATCTTGCCCCAGAAATCTATATCCCAGGAAACCACCGGTGAAAAATTGTATTCCTGGAAGATCAGTCCGCCACCGAATGATCCGAGCATGCTGTTTTGGGACAGCCGCTGGACTCCTGTGTTTACCTGCAGGCTAATGTCCGGAAGGTAATTGAGCTTTACACCCTTCAGCTGTGCCTGTGAAACTAGTATTTCTTCCGAAGCGATCAGCAGGTCTGGATTTTTTACCATTACCTGATCAAGCAGAGTAATCAGTTCCGGATCTTTGAAAAAATCATTGTAGGCTGGTATCTCTGCTGTTTTTAAACTATCCGGCGCTCCGTTAAATGATGCCGGAAGCTGAAGTTCCGGTCGGCTATACTCTTTTGTCACTTTGCAGGACTGCAAGCCTGCTGCAGCCGACAAAAATGCCAGGCTGTATTTTATCATTACCTTCATGACCATTGATTTTTCGTTCCTGATACTTTCTCCTGCAACCATTGGAACACCATATACAAGACAGGGATAATCATCACACCGAGGATAACCCCGCTTAACATGCCCCCGGCTGCACTGATACTGATGGAGCGATTACCCATGGCGGTTCCTCCTTTGGCAAACATCAGCGGTATTAATCCGGCAATAAAGGCAAACGAGGTCATCAGGATCGGACGCAGACGCATCTTCGCTCCCGCAATGCCTGACTCAAACACAGACAGGCCTGCTTTGCGCTGCTGTATGGCAAATTCAACGATCAGGATGGCATTTTTAGCCAGCAGCCCCACGAGCATGATGAGCGCGATCTGTACGTAAATATTGTTTTCGATGCCCCCCAATCCTGTTGCGATAAAAACGCCTAAAATTCCTGTGGGCAATGAGAGCATTACAGCCAGCGGCAGCAGGTAACTTTCGTACTGGGCAGCCAGCAGGAAGTAAACAAACAGGATGCTCAGTCCGAAAATAAAGATCATCTGCGAACCCGATTTTTTTTCCTGTAAGCTTAACCCGCCATATTCGTAACTGTAGCCTTTCGGCAGTTCTTTCTGAAGTACCTCATCAATTACGCCCATTACTTTCCCGGTACTGGCACCACCGGCGGCACTCACGTTCACAGCGATACTGTTGTAAAGATTATACCGGCTGATCACCTGCGGACCATATACTTTTTTAAGGCTGACCAATGTAGCAACAGGAACCATTTTATTGTCCCGGTTGCGGATCATCATATTGCTCAAGGAAGCTTCATCTTTACGGAATTCCGCTTCGGATCGAACATTGACCCTATACAGCCTTCCGAAACGGATAAAATCCGTGGTTTGCGAACCGGTCAGGTAGAGCTGCATTACATCCATGATTTCTTTCGGGGTAAGTCCCAGCTGCTGGGCTTTGTCTTCATCCAGCACCACTTCATACTGCGGATAATCGCTCCGGAAACTGGTGAACGCCGTCCCGATCTCCGGTCTTTTGCTTAAGGCTTCAATTACCTTCTTACTGACCTTTTCAAAATCAGCAATACTTCCCGACGCTTGGTCCTGCAATACGAGCTCGACACCACCGGCATTTCCGAACCCTTCCACTGCAGGATTCCTGAAGATCATAAATTCACCTTTGATCTTCCCTTTCACTGCCGATTGGATCTTTGCCATGATCTGATTCATATCAGCTACTTTCCCCCTGTCTCCAGGATTTTTCAGGGTAATAAATCCCATTGCAGAATTGGAGGAAGCCGCGGAACTGAACAGGTTAAAGCCGGAAACGGTACTGATGCTTTTCACTTCGGGCATCCGGCGGATGATTTCCGTAGCCTTTTCCATTTCCTTTGTAATGTATTGAAGGTTGGCACCGGCCTGAAGGTTGACCACAAAACTCAGGATATTATCATCTTCTTCCGGCACGAAGCCCTTCTGAGCTTTGTTCATCAAAAAGAACGCGCCGAAAGCTATCAGCGCCAAAGCACCCAGCGCAATGATTTTTTTCCTGCCGAAGTATCGTATCGCGCCAACATACTTATTAGTCAGACGTTCGAAACTGGCATTAAAAGCACGCGCAAATCTTTGGGTAAAACCCTTTTTCTTATCTTCATCGCAGGCATGTTTATTTTTTAGCAATAATGCGCACAAGGCGGGACTAAGTGTCAAGGCATTAACTGCCGAGATCAGGATAGCAATGGCCAGCGTGTAGGAGAACTGTTTGTAAAAAACACCGGCCGGGCCTTCCATAAATCCAACGGGAAGAAACACAGCAGACATCACAAGGGTAATGGAAACAATCGCTCCGCTGATCCCACTCATCGCCGAAGCTGTAGCCTTTTTTGCAGGCTCACCGGTTTCTTCCATTTTTGCATGGACTGCTTCAACCACTACGATGGCATCATCCACCACGATCCCAATAGCCAGCACCAAGGCAAACAGCGTTAGTACGTTTACCGAAAAACCGATCAGGTACATAAAAAAGAAAGTGCCGATGATCGATACCGGAACGGCAATGGCCGGAATAATCGTCGACCGGAAATCCTGCAGAAAAACGAGCACTACGACAAATACCAGTATAAAGGCCTCGATAAGGGTGGATTTCATCTGCGATATGGAAGCATCCAGCCGGTCTTTCGTATTCTGAATGATTTCGAACCGGATACCATCAGGCACGCCTGACTGGAACTTTTTTAACGACTCCTGAACTTTAATGGCGATTTCATTAGCATTGGAACCGCTGGCCTGAATTACAGAAAAGACCACTGAAGGTTTGCCATCGGTGTAGGTATCGCTGGAATAATTGGACAACCCGAATTCAATCCTTGCCACATCCGTCAGCCGCAATACGGAGCCGTCTGTTTTTGAGCGAAGGATGATCTTTTCAAATTCTTCAGGTTTGTTTAGTTTGCCTTTGTACCGCAGCACATACTGCAATTGGGCATCCGATTCTTCTCCCAGGGTTCCCGGGGAAGACTCAAAGCTATAGTTCTGAATGGCAGTTTCCACATCGGAAGGAACCAAGCCGTATGCTGCCAGTTTGTTAGGATTGATCCAGACCCTGACGGAATAGTCTTTTGCACCGAATAAGCTTACATTGCCGACTCCCGGTATCCGCTTCAGTTCGGGAACCAGGTTGATGTTGGCATAATTCTGCAGAAAGGCTTCGTCGTATAACTCTGGCTTTTCACTATTGATATTAACCACCATCAGGTTACTGGTCTGCTGTTTAGTAGTTGTCAACCCCTGACGAATCACTTCTGCGGGTAACTGTGCGTTCACTTGTGCCACACGATTCTGAACATTGACTGCGGCCTGATCTGGGTCCACACCTTGTTTGAAAACAACTGTAACAGAAAAGCTTCCGTCGTTGGAGGCAGTAGAGGTCATATACTGCATGTTTTCTACGCCGTTAATGGCCTGTTCCAGTTGTGTGGTCACTGAACGGATTACGCTTTCTGCGTTAGCGCCAGGATAGACGCCGGATACAAAAACGGTAGGCGGCGCAATTTCGGGGAACTGTGTCATCGGGATGCGCTGCAACCCGACAATACCCAACAGTACGAGTATGATGGAGATCACCGTTGCCAGAACGGGCCTCTTAATAATTTTATGTAGCATATCCGAAAGGTTTTATTGAAGGGCTTTGGGCGTAACAATCGAATTTTCGGGAATAGAAGCGAGTTCATTGGCGATGATCCGTTCGCCCGGCGCAAAACCTGATTTCAACAGGTAGAAATTTCCGGATTTGGTAAAATCCTTAAGGACTTTTCTGGTCACTTTGTTCTGACGGTTTACGACCCCAACAAATATTTTGTCCTGAACTTCATAGGTCGCCAGCAACGGGATTTTGTAGACATGATGTTCCGTGCCTTTTAAAACAATACGCCCGGTATTGCCGCTACGCAACAAGCCTTCGGGGTTCGGGAAGGAGGCACGCAGGGATACGGAACCTGTATTGGGATCAAACTGTCCATCCATCATATCGATTTTCCCGGTGTGGTTGTACAATTTGCCGTCGGCAAGCACTAAGCTGATGTCCTGAAAACCTTTCAGTTTTTCCATTAAAGTTCTCCCGGGATAAGTAGCATTGATGTTCAATATCTCCTTTTCTGGAAGGGAGAAATAAACGTAGATTTCACTTACCTCGGAAAGTGTGGTCAGCGCCTGGGCATCATTAGGACCTACCAGTGCGCCGACACGGTTGGGAATACGGCCAATGTAGCCGCTGATGGGGGCTTTGACGATGGAAAAACCCAGGTTCAGATCGGCAGACGCAACAAGTGCCTGTTGTTGTTTTACTGCAGCCAGTGCATTTTCATAATTGGCGCTTGCTTTCCGGTACTGAAAATCTGCAACAACTTTACGCTCGGTGAGGACTTTATATTTATCCAGTTCCAGTTTAGCGGATGCGAGTTGGGATTGGGCCATTCCCAATGCAGCCAGTGCTGTATTTTTCTGCTCCCGGTAAACACTCGCATTGATCCGGAATAAAGGCTGTCCGGCTTTTATATAAGCACCTTCATCGACATATATTTTGTCAATATACCCGCTGATCTGCGGTCGCAGCTGTACGTTGTCTTTTCCCTGGAGGCTGGCGGGATAGTATTGCTCCACAACCGCATCTTCCGGGCGAATGGTCATCACTTCCGCCACAACGGGTTCTGCCCGCGGCGCCTGGTCTGCATTGCGCTCTCCCTGACAACTCAAAATGGACAGAACGGCTGCTAAAAGCAATAGTACATTGCCAGTCTTAATATATGTTGTTTGGTTCATGCCTGGTCTTTATCTTCTGATTCGAAAACAAAGCTATGTACCACTATAAAGTCAAATTTTGACTTTATAGTTGACATGCGGAAATTTGGCGGTAAAGTGCCGAAATGCACTTCTAAAGCGATCATTCTGCGTCGTATCGCTTGACAGGTTTATTGCTATGCAAATTGGAATCAGATGCCAAATTTTACGGAGCAGATTTTTCTGACAGCAGATAAAGAATTGGCTTTTTATGCAAAAAATCAGCGCTGTTGATTCCGAACAGATGAATATTGTAGATATTTACTACCTGTCAGAATACGCTATCAGCCTGAAACAATCAGTACGATTTCAATAAATGTCTAAAAAAATGTACAAGTTGGTTCAACATTTTGTCGGGGGACTCCACACAGAAAAGCAAACGATTATGAGGCAACACTCTTAGTCGCTTTTTCTTTTGGGTCGAACATTTGGGCCTTTCAATTCACCACTTTCAAATTTTTTTAGCTGTACTTATTTTAAGCAGTTACGATTCGCATTTATAATCGTTATCCACGGAGTGAAAGTTAACGAACACGTTTGCAACCTAAACCTGCCTTCTAAGCTAGTGATCGTGGTTCGAATCTAATCCGGATCGCAGGCCAAATATAGGTTTGAGACAATAGGGTTTAAATGTATTACAGCCTATCCATTCATATAAAAATTTGGTTTTTATCCCGTAGTCGTAACAAAAGAGCTAAGTCATTCAAAAAATTGTTCGAGAATTGCTCGATAGGGGCTACAAACGCCTTTTCAACGAAGTTGAAGAGGCGTTCTTCATTTGGAGACGACCCAAGCTTGCTTGAGGGAGTAGACAAATGGAGGACGCCTGCAACAGCGAAGCTGGTGCAAAGGCTTTGGGTAAGGCCACACAAAAGGGAAGACAGCTGAACGAAGTGAAGCTGGCAATCCCGTACCGGCTACCAGACAGGAAAAATGATTATACCAATCGTTTTTCCTGTTTTAGTTTTTAGGTAATTCGTTGTTTATCCGGAGGCCGCGCTGATTTCAATCGAAGTCTATTTCAAAATATTGAAGAATAGCCTTATAACTGTCTTGAGCGGCAAAACAAGTGTCCAGTAGATATTCTTTTACGTGAGCCCATTCCTGTAGCCCTCTGTAATAAAAAAGCTTTAGTCCTTCATCTATAATAAACGGTACAATATTATTGGCGAGGCATTCTTTAAACATAATCAATCGACCCACCCGGCCATTACCATCTTGAAAAGGATGAATCATTTCAAACTGATAATGAAAGTCGATAATATCTTCAAAAGTTTTCTTTTCAATACCGTGATAGTAAGAAAGTAATTCTTTCATTTTTGCAGCCACCTCTTTAGGCGGACAAGTTTCATTACCTCCAACTTCGTTTGGAAGCTTTTTATATTCACCAACATTAAACCAATCTTTTCGACTATCGGAAGTACCTGACTTCAAAAGAAAATGTAATTCTTTAATAACAGATTCAGTTAGTTTGACTTTTGCTTGATCAATGATTAAATCAATACAACGAAAGTGATTGGTTGTTTCTATGATGTCATCTACATTCACACTTTCCCTGGATGCGCCAATGGTGTTGGTTTCGAAAATATAACGGGTTTGATCGTGGGTTAGTTTACTTCCTTCTATACAATTTGAATTATAAGTAAGATCAATCTGCGTGCGATGGTAAATACCGCCTTTGAGCCTCATATCCTTTTGCTCTTTGAGATGATTGAGTAAGGAGTTGTTACTGAATTTTTTCTTATTCCCTTTTTCGGGTAAGGTGGCCTCCTCCGGAATATTCCATGTTTTACCAGTTAGGAAAGCTCCTTTAATCTTCCCGGTAGCACAGTAATTCCGTGCTGTTCTTTCCGGAATACTCCATTTTTTTGCAAACCCGCTTACAGAGATATAGTTCATAATTTCTCTTATTTTATTGCCGTTATCGGCAAAAATAAGGAAAACAAACCTTTTTTTGTTTATATTATTGCCGGTATCGGCAATAATATAGGAATTTACCTCCGATGTGAAAGGTGATTGGCCGACAGTCAAAAGCGAATAGTATGGAACGATCAGAAGGGTACGCTACCTGACTAACTTTATGATTTCAGAACAGGACGCTGATACTTTCCCACTTTTTCTTCCGCAGTCATATCGCCTTCGCTCCGGATTTGCAACTGCACATTGGTAATCCATTCGTGGCACTTTTTTGCGTACAGATGCTCATTCACTTCATTCACCACTTTCATCACTTGTTCATAGGTTCCTTCCAACTCTGTGGAAAAAGGGCGTACTTCATATTGAATACCGGCAGCCTGAATAATATGAATTGCTTCATCCACCCATTCATAAGGATGCTTGTCCTGTACAATTGGAATAACCTGGATGGTTGCGTTGATGATAAACTGGTGCATAATTAAATTGGTAAGGTTAAATTTATTGAACGGCGGATTCAGGAAAAACCGGATTATTCATGCCGCTCTCCCAACACTACTTCAAACACATGCAGGATGGAAGGGAACAATGCATCCAGGTATTCTTTGGCACCCGGGGTGGAACCGGGCAGGGTTAACACCAGGGTTTGGTTGATCAATCCCGCTACACTTCTGGACAACATGGCATAAGGCATTCGTTCCTGCCCGTAGCGTCTTGCCGCTTCCGTAACGCCCTCCAGTTCACGTTGCAGCAATGGCCGCACCGTATCTGGTGTAATGTCCCGGGGTGATACACCTGTTCCTCCTATAAACAAAAGCAACTGCACCTGTTCGTTGGTATTGGCTTCCACCTGTTGCTCAATGGCTGCGGCTTCATCCGGTATCACTTCGTAATGAACGGTTTCAATGCCGTATGTACCAAGCTGTTCCACTACAGCAAGGCCAGCTTTGTCTGCTGCTTTTTCCGCAAACACGGTATCCGAGCAAACCACTACTGCTGCACGGATGCTGCGGCCTTCTTTCACCGGATAAGAACTCTTACCGCCTTTCTTTTGGATCAGGTGAATATTTTGTATGGCTATATGCGAATCAATTGGTTTCAACATATCATACAAGGTGAGTGCGGCAACGGATGCGCCATGCATGGCTTCCACCTCTACCCCCGTTTTGTAAATGGTATGTACTTCCACTTCAATTTCAATCTGAAGGCCATTGATCCTGAAACGCACATCGGTATACTCTACCGGCAAGGGGTGGCAATCGGGAATCACATCGCTGGTTTTCTTTACAGCAAACAAGGCAGCCACTTTGGCAAAGGAAAATACATCTCCCTTGGGAACCTGTTTACGTTCAATTGCTTCAATGGTTTTTGGGGAAGACGCTGCTACCACTGCACCGGCAATGGCTTTTCGCAATGTGTTGGATTTATGGGTGATATTGACCATGATCTTAATTGATGTGCTTTATTGATTTTCTTTCCAGTAACTCACCTGTCCGCTTACAATTTCCTTTCCCCAGATGGGCAGTTCCTGCTTAATCTGTTCCACCAGTTCTTCGCAGGCATCAATGGCTGCCTTCCTGTGTGCGGAGGAAACAAATACAAACAGGCAGATTTCACCCACGGCAACAGTTCCCAGACTGTGGTATACATGCATGCAGGTGAGGGAGTATTTTGCAAAAAGGTTTTCGCGGATAAGATCCATTTTCGCCAGTGCCATTTCTGTATAAGCCGTGTATTCAATACCATTTACAGCCCCACCTTCTTTTGCATCTGCCCGCACCTGCCCCAGGAATATACTGTGTGCGCCGATGCCTGTTTTTCCGGAATGTTTCTGTACATCATCCGTGATCTTCTGCGCCGGTATCGGACCTTCTATAAATATATTATGCGTTTTTTTTTCTTTCATCAGGATTCCTGTTTAAAATAGGCGGTCAGCCCGCCCTTCAGACTGTATACGGTTAAATTCCGTCTTGCCTTAATCAACTGTGCGGCATACACACTTCTGATACCCTGGTGACAAATTACACAAATGCTTTTGTCGGGTAAGGCCGCCATCCCGGTTTGCAATTCAGACATGGGAATCTGCGCATCTGCAAAATCGATTGCCGGATACTCATGTTTCTCCCGCACATCCAGCACAAACACATCCGGATCTGCCCGTAACTGCATAAAGGTATCCACATTTATTTCTTCAATATCATGCATGTCCGGATCTTCTTCCGGCTGTCCGCAAAAGGGGTCGTAGTTCATCGCTTCAAAAAATGCCTGGTCTATTTTCACGGGATCGCGTTGCTTTACAATATTTATTTCATATCCACTGGCCTGCAACAGATCATAACTGTACAACCTGCCATAGAGGGGCCGGCCCAGGCCGGTGATGATTTTAATGGCTTCTGCCGCCTGCATGGTTCCGATGATTCCCGGCAACACACCAATCACGCCTGCTTCTTCGCAGGTGGCTATTTCATGCGGGGCAGGTGATACCGGAAACAGATCCCGGTAATTGATTGGCTGCGATTGAGCTGAAGGAACTCCTTCCCTCCAATTGAACACCGATAACTGCCCCTGGTATTGCGAAACCGCTCCATAGATCCAGGGCTTGTTCAACAATACACATACATCATTGATCAGGTACTTGGCCATAAAATTATCTGTGGCGTCTATTACCAGGTCATAATCTGCAATCACCTCCACAGCATTGCCGACCGTTAATGCATAGGGATAGGCCTGTACCAGGATGGAGGAATCCTGTTCCTTCATTTTTTCTGCCGCCAGTTTCACTTTGGGCACACCAATTTCGCCTGCATGAAACAACAACTGCCGATGCAGGTTGCTCATGCTCACGGTATCGCCATCCATGATGCCGATGGTTCCCACACCTGCTGCCACCAGGTACTGCAACGCAGGACAGCCCAGTCCGCCCATGCCCACAATCAGCACTTTGGCAGCGAACAGTTTATCCTGCGCTGCCATCCCAAATCCCGGTAGGATTACTTGTCTTATATATCGATCGTTCATGGCCATATTATCCTCCGGAGAAAGGCGGCATTAAAGCCACCACATCTCCCGTTTTAAGGTCAGTGTTTTCCCGGACCATCTGCTGGTTCACCGCAATAAAATATCTGGCGGTTCGCAACGCCGGATATTGCTGATGCAGGAATTCCTGCAACGCAGCCGTATTACTCGCGGCTACTCCATTTAACTCCACAACGGCAGTTGCGTCTGTTAATGATCCAAAAAACAACACATTGATTCCCATGTTCACTATTTTACAAAAAAGAGTTTGCCGGCAGCCAGCATCAATACGATTGCCAGTATAAATTTCATGTTTTTTGCCGGTAATCGCTGTGCCCCCAGGTAAGCGCCGATGAATCCGCCTGCCAGCACAAAAGCAATAATAGCCCAGATCTGCGGCCCGGGGCTGAATCCGGTTTTTAACTGACCCAGCAAACCGGAAGCTGAGTTCAGAAAAATAAAGATGGCACTGATTGCTGCCGTTTGTTTTTGCGTGGTCCATCCCATTAACAATAAAACCGGAGACAATAAAATTCCTCCTCCCATGCCAATCATTCCCGACAGCAATCCGATGGATGCCCCGATGGCACTGAGCACATACCACCGTGGAGCCGGCTGCAAAGGACGTTCTGCACTGTTCCAGAGCAGGCGCAACACAGAAATCAATAGTACAGCCCCCAGTATTTTCTTATATAGTGTTTCGGATAGCGGCATTACACTGCCGATATAGGCAAAGGGAATGGATGCGGCAATCAATGGCCAGAGCAATTCCTTTCTGAAATGTTTGGCCCGGTAAAAAGAAATAAATGCAATCATCGATACCAGTACATTCAACAACAAAGCAGTTGGCTTCATCACAGCGGCGCTGAATCCGAACAATGCCATCAGTGCCAGGTAACCGCTGGCGCCTCCATGCCCTACGGAAGCATATAAAAATGCGACCGTAAAAAAGCAAAGTCCGTATAGTATCAGTTCCTGCATATGCTGTTCTGCTATGGGTTTAATACAATGGGTTAAAACAAATGAACCGGCACCTGCTGCAATGTGGCAAAACAATCCACGGCTTCATCCAATTCTATCCAGCAATTGGCCGTTGCAAATGCGCTCAACTGAAAAGATGCCTGTGCGGGTAATGCAGTAACGATTCCTGCTTCATAATATCCTTTCAGGAAAACCGTCAATGCTCCTTTCTTTTCATAGGCATGCGCCAGTTTGGCCATTTGAGGCGCGGGCGTTTTTCTTCCCGTCATCTGATGCAATGCAGGCAACACATATTGCTGGTAGCAGCTCAGTACAGATGCCGGATTTCCCGGAAGCCCAAACACCAGTTGCCTTCCCTTTCTTCCAAAGAAGAGCGGCTTACCCGGTCGTTGTTTCACTCCATGAAACAACAGCTCCACACCCTGGTTCAAACAGGCCTGCACCACATAGTCGTATTCCCCCACACTTACCCCGCCTGTTAACAACAATACATCTGCCTCCTTCACTGCCGCAGCGATGGCCTGTTCGGTTGCAGCCAGTGTATCTTTGGCCCTCCATTGTTGAACCTGTTCTATACCCGCCTGATGCAATGCGGCGGTTAGTCCATAAGAATTGGATTCATATACCTGCCCGTATTCCAGGGGATTCCCCGGCTGCACCAGTTCATTTCCGGTGATCACCAGCGAAACGATTGGCTGGCGATACACTGCAACAGTTGCTATCCCCACTCCGGCCAGGTAAGATACCAGGTATGGATGAACCAGGGTTCCTTCCGGAATGGCCTGATCACCTGCTTTAATGTCTGCACCCGGCATCCGGATATTGGCTCCCGCTTCTACCCGTTCCGGTTCCTGTATACTAATTCCCGCTGCTGTAAGCGTAACCCATTCTTTCTGTACCACGGTATCTGCACCTTCCGGTACAGGGCCTCCGGTAAACACCCGGATGGCCTGTTGTGCTTTCAGTTGCAATTGCCGGGAACTTCCGGCCGGTAATTCATCCTGCACCGGCAACAGGGCTCCGCTATCCTGAACACGCAGTGCGTATCCGTCCATGGAAGATTGTGGGAAGCCCGGCACGGATACCTTGCTGTAAACAGCAGCGGACAATACATATCCTGCTGCTGTTGCAACAGGCTGTTGAATGCTGTTTAACAAAGAGGTATTTTCCTGTACAATATGTTTTGCTGCTGAAACCGTTTTCATAAGTATACTTAACCACCAATGGCAATCATGCTACGGTTGTGCAGGTCATTGGTATTGATCAGTTCAAAATTTTTGGAGAACTGGCCTCCCAGTTCTTTATGTTTGGCATGTATGGATTGTTCAATCAGTTCCTGTACATTTTTTCCGTTGCGCAATGCCTGCAGTAAATCCGTTTCTTCTTCCGAAAACAAACAGTTCTTGATTTTTCCATCCGCCGTTAACCGAATCCGGTTGCAAGTGCTGCAGAACGGCGCGCTCATGGTGCTGATTACTGCAAAGCTTCCTGCATGTCCTTTGATATTGAAATGTTTACTGGTATCGTGCGGATCATTTTCTGCGGCGGTAATATCATACTTCAACGCAATCAGCTCAATCATCTCCTGAAGCGTTACCAGCTTATCACTTTTCCAGCGATTACCATCGAATGGCATGAACTCTATAAAACGCACATGTATCGGCAGTTCCTTTGTCCATTCAATGAAATCCAATATTTCCCCGTTGTTCAGGCCTTTCACCACCACCACATTCACTTTCACGTTGAACCCCTGCCCGAGTAATAAATGAATATTATCCATAACGGTAGCAAACTGGTCGCGCCGGGTAATCAGTTGGAACTTCTCCGGTTGCAGCGTGTCCAGGCTGATATTCACGGAACGGATGCCGGCGTCCCGGAAGTCATCAATGAAATGATGCACCATGGTTGCATTGGTTGTGATGGTCAGCGTTACGCCCAACCCACCCAATGCCCGGATAATTTCGGATGCATCTTTACGCACCAATGGTTCTCCACCGGTCAGCCGGATCTTATTCACCCCGTTGGCAATAAAGATTTTTGCCAGTGCCATGATCTCTTCCTGCTGCATCAGTTGCTGAGAAGGCATGAACGCATAATTCTCTTCGGGCATACAATAAAAGCAACGAAGGTTGCAGTTATCGGTCAGTGATATCCGGAGATAATTATGAACCCTGTTGTATTGGTCTTTCAGCATCTTGTTGATTTAGTTGTTGGAGGAACCGCGCATAATCCTCCGGTGTATCAATATCCAGTTCTCCCAGCGGGAATGCCACTGTTGCAATATCCTCCGGATGTTCCTGCAATATAACCCGCGCGCCCTTATCGCCTGATAATTTCTGGAGCGCACTAAAATAACCGGCGCTGAACAATACCGGTGTTCCTGTTATGCCATTGTATTGTGCCGCTACTATGCCCTTTTGTGTTTCCTGCTGCAGACGCAACATTTCCTGTAATACGCTTCGGTGCAGGAAGGGTTGATCTCCCACTACAATCCACACCAGGTCCAGATCGGGGCATTGGCGCAACAGGGTCTTCATCCCTGTTTGTATGGAACCGGCCATCCCTTCGTTCCAGCGATCATTGTAAGCGATTTCCAGTGAGGGGTCTGCGATTGCTGCTGTAACAGCTTCGTGATACTTTCCGGTTACGAGGCTGATGGTCTGCGGCTGTAATGCTTTCAGTTCGCCTATAATATGCCCCAGTATACTCTGCCCGTTAAAGGGCAGTAACATTTTTGCCTGCCCCATGCGGGAAGCGGCACCGGCAGCCAATATCATTGCGCCAATTTTCATACCTGGCGGTGTATGGGTTCGCACTTCTGTTTAAGGTGCACCGGATCCCGCTGTTGCAAAACAGCCATGATTTCAGAACACATGGACAAAGCTATTTCTGCTGCCGTTTCTGCACCCAGGTCCAGTCCGGTGGGGCCATAAATGCTGATCAATTGATCTTCTGTGAAATGAATCCCTTTTTCGGAGAGCTCCTGCAACATCCGGTCTCTTTTGGCAGCCGGTCCTAACAAGCCTGTATAATTGATGGAATGTGCTTTCAGCAGACCCAGCAATTCCAGATCGTAATTGTAATTATGGGTCATCAGCACAATGGCTGTTCTCTGATCAAAAAGGAGCGATGCAATGATCTCTCCGGGCTTCCCTACCAGCAACCGGTTCACTTCGGGAAATCTTTGCCGGTTGGCATGGGTGGGCCTGCCATCTACCACTGTTACATCCCATCCCAGCAGGTGCGCCATATGTACCACCGGAATAGCATCATTGCCGGCGCCAACAACAATCAATGCAATAGATGGTAAACAATATTCCACAAAAAGTTGCTGCTGATTGTTGTCAATGGTCATACTGCAATGTGCAGCTTTTCCGGTTTTCATAACGTTTGCAGCCGCTTCCCTCATTTCCTGTTGAGCCTCTCCTTCCCATTGAAAAGGATCAATTGTTCCGAGGTGCGTTTTGTTATCGGGCGAATAACCGGTTATGATAACACCGGCGTTCCGCTGCACTACTGCCCTTCTTAAAATTTCGATGGGCTCGGCTCTGTCTGCATCCAAAGGCTCAAATAATATGCTTACAATGCCATTACAGCCCAGTTGTATCCCCAGTCGGGCATCGTCCTCATCGGTGGTATCGTAGATCACCAGTTTTTTTTTATCCTGAGTGATGGCCAATACTGCTTTGCGCAAAGCATCTCCCTCCAGGCAGCCGCCACTGATGGCTCCGGTGAGTTTTCCCTCTTCTGTTACCAGCATCCTGGCGCCCGGTCTTCTGTAAGAAGAGCCGGCCACATGAACAACAGTAGCCAGGGCAGCTTTCTTTTCGGATTTTACCGCTTCATCAAAAGCGTCTACAATGTCTTTGATTTCTTTCATAGGAGGCCGACCACCTATGGCCGTAGCTTTTTAACCTGTGCAGGTGTGATGGCTTTGGGGCTTTTATTTCCCCAGCTATTATTAACATAATTCAGTATATCGGCAATTTCGGTATCTGTTAAATAATCCTGCGCAGGCATAATCGCATTGTACAGAACACCGTTTACTTTCACTTCGCCCGACTGTCCTTTCAGCACCGTTTCTATAATATCTTTTGCAGGTCGCTTTAAAAAATCGGCCTTCGCCAGGGGCGGATACACACCCGCCATTCCTTTACCATCGTCCATATGACAGTTCATACAATTGGTAACATATAAGTCTTTCCCCCTTGCAATACTTTTAGGCAACCCATCATTTTGTACAAAAGCACTTGCGGTGAACAACAGTGCCACCAATGCACCCATCAACCTGATACTACGCATCATTGCTCTTTATTTCTGGTCTTAAACAATTTTATTGATATCAAATGGCAATCTCCTGATTCGCTTTCCGGTGGCCGCATAAATTGCATTGCACAGTGCCGGTGCAAACGGAGGAAGACCGGGCTCTCCCACGCCCTTAATGGTTGGTCCGCCATTGGCCAGTATATGTACCTCTACCTTTGGCATTTCGTTGATCCGTACCAACGGATTATTGTGGTAATTGGACTGAACGGTTTTCCCTTTATCAAAACTGATACCTCCTTTGATGGCAGCGGTCAAAGCCATTACTGCCGCACCTTCCACCTGCGCCCTGGTATTATCCGGATTCACCACCGTACCCAGATCTATGACTGCAAATACTTTTTCAATTTTTACGCCGGCGCCTTTCTTAGATACTTCCACCACAAAGCCTCCGAGGCCTGCAAAGAATTCATATTGCGCAACACCCCTGCCCCATCCCGCAGGAAGCGGTTTGTCCCAGTTAGATACTTCCTTCAGTTTATTCAACAAATTTTTAGTATCACTGTCTTTGGTAAGCATGCTCAGCCGGAACGCCATCGGATCCTTCTTTGCAGTAACAGCCATTTCGTCTATAAAACATTCATGCGAAAATGCCAGCGTAGTACTGGTTACCGCTCTCCATGCAGCCAGTGGCAGATGAACATAATGATGCACATAAAGGTTCTTCATGTGCTCTATTTCATATTTTTGCTCACTGATACCTTCGGTCATAGTGCCGTTGGTCTTGGTTTTATCGTAGTTCTTCTGCATATCCAGCGTTGGTGCTATCACCTTATGCTGAAATGCAATTGCCTTCCCGTTCGCATCCAACCCTGCCTTCAATGCAGAATAAGTTACCGGGCGGAATGGTCCCTGCCGGGTATCGTCTTCCCTCGTCCAGATGCTTTTTACCGGCCTGCCCACTTTTTTAGACAATTGCACCGCTTCGTGTACATAATCGGGATAGAGTCTTCTTCCGAATCCGCCACCGTTGAAAAACATATTCACTTTTACATTTTCTGCCGGTACACCATAGGTGGAAGAGATATCGCCGATCACTCTTCCGGGCACCTGGGTAGATGTCCAGATCTCTACCTTGTTTCCTTCCTGCCAACTGGCCAGACAGTTCATGGGTTCAATCGGAGAATGAGATACCATCGGTGTTTCGTAGAACGCCTCCACTTTAACCGGGGCTTCGGTAAAGGCCTTGTCAAAATTTCCCTGCTGGTGATCTATAGCGCCCTCTTCTTTTGCTGCAGCGCGTAAACTTTGTTCGTATTCCTTCGAGTTGAACTGATCAAAGCCCTGGTGATCCCATTTCACCGCCAGCGCTTTTCTACCCTGCAAGGCTGCCCAATAGTTTTCTGCAATCACGGCAACGCCTTCTGTTTTATAAACGCCATGAATTCTTTCGCAGGTTTCAACTGCAATCACTCCTTTCACTTTTTTAGCGGCTGTGGCATCAAAGCTCACCAGCCTGCTGCCTAAAACCTGGCAGCGTTCTATGGAGGCATA
The DNA here is from genome assembly GCA_035254545.1 of Sediminibacterium sp. Lineage (GTDB taxonomy): Bacteria > Bacteroidota > Bacteroidia > Chitinophagales > Chitinophagaceae > Sediminibacterium. Next base: position 20,347 of record DATFAP010000037.1, read on the forward strand.
GGCCATGCCGGGAACAGATGCATCGATTCCGAATTTGGCAGAGCCATTAGATTTGGATGGTATATCAGGACGCTGAACAGATTTACCCAGTATCTTAAAATCTTTAGGGTCTTTCAGGGTAGGATTCTTTGGGGCTTCTATTTTGGAAGCAGCCTCGGCCAATGCACCATAGGAAAGGCTTTTACCGGAAGGGCGGTGAATAACGGACGCATCGGCGGCATAGCATTCTTCTACCGGAACATTCCACTGTTGCGCTGCTGCTTTAATGAGCATTTCCCGGGCGGCGGCTCCCACTTTGCGCAGGTTCATATAACTGGTACGAACGGACGCGCTTCCTCCGGCAGATTGCCCGGGGCCAAATTTCTTTTCTCCGGTGGTTTGTTTGATGGTAACCTTATCCAGCGACACTTCCAGTTCCTCTGCAATCAATGCAGGAATGGACTGAAAAGTCCCTTGGCCTATTTCAGGTTTGGAATTATAAATGGTGATCAATCCGCTTTTTTCGATTACTACCAACGGATGCAATTCAAAAGACTCCAATGCGTTGGTGAGGTTTTCTACCATTTCCACTCCATTGGCCCTGGAGGAAAGCCCCATGACCAAACCTGCACCGGTAATACCGGTGAGGCGAAGAAAATGACGGCGGTTTATCTGACTGGTTGACTGATTCATTGTTGTTGTTTTAGTGGTTTTACTTGATCATTTCTGCAGCACGGTGTATGGCGCTGCGTATGCGCTGGTAAGTTCCACAACGACAGAGATTTCCCTGCATGGCAGTGTCAATATCTGCATCTGTAGGATTGGGTTTGGTTTTAAGCAGGGCTGTTGCGCTCATGATCTGTCCCGACTGGCAGTATCCGCACTGGGGTACCTGTAATTCCACCCAGGCCTTTTGTACAGCTTCCGCAATCCGTTCATTCAACCCCTCAATGGTAGTGATTTTTTTTCCTGCTGCAGCCGATACAGGAAAACTGCAGGAGCGAACCGGGCGGCCATCCACATGCACTGTGCAAGCCCCGCACTGGGCAATGCCACAACCAAACTTCGTTCCGGTTAACCCAACCATATCTCTGATAGCCCATAAAAGGGGCATCTCCGGACTGGCGTCCACTTCGTAAGTTTTGTTATTGATGTTCAAGGTAATCATGGCAGTTTTTTTTAATACATGATGCCAATAAAAATTGGCACCACTTTTAAAATTAGGGCTTTTTTGCCAATAAAAAAGTCCGGCTAAAATTAGCCGGACTGATATGGTGATTCACAGATTCAAAAGGTGCAATCCCCCGATATACCCCCTCTGACATTGATGTAAAATTCACCAAATATTTTTGGTTCTCAGTTGTAGAAGAAGGTTTCGAAGATAGCGGAGATTGATCTGTGCGAAAGGCAATAGTAGATCACCGGCCGTTATTAATAGATGAGTGGCGCCTGAGAGCAGAACAACCCTGTTTTTACGCCGGAGCCAGATGCTAATCCAGCCGGAAAGTTTCGTGCATGTCCGGAATAACGACCTGTTTATAATGTTTCCGGCGCAGTCGTACGGCAAAATCCTGCTGTACATCATATTCGCCATGCACCAGGAACAACTGTTTTACCCACTCCGGATTCTGGCAGGCTATGAACTGGCAAAGATCATCATAATCGCCATGGGCGCTCATGCTTCGGATTTCTCCTACTTCTGCCTTCACCTTATAAAACTCCCCAAATATCTTGACTTCCGCTTCCCCCCTTACCAGCCTGCCGCCCAATGAACGTGGTTCGCAATAACCCGTCAGGAGAATGGTATTTCTGGCATCCCCAATGTTGTTCATAATATGGTGCTTCACCCTTCCCGCATCGGCCATACCGCTGGCTGAAATGATTACACAGGGCTGCGGCAATTCATTCAGGTACTTACTTTCATCTACGGTTTTGATGAATTTCAACCCTTTGAAATCGAAGGGGTCCTCATCATTTTCCATCACTTTCCTGATTCGTTTGTTGAAATAAGCAGGATAATTTTTAAGCACAGTTGTGGCTTCCCTGCTCAACGGGCTATCTACATAATAAGGGACCGCCGGTAACCGGTTTTCCTGTTCCAGTTGATTCATTGCATAGAGAATTTCCTGCGTGCGCCCTACACTGAAAGCCGGCATGATCAGCTTGCCTTTCTTTTCTATACAGGTATGGGTGATCCATTTTTCAATGGCATCCACCGTTCCAAAAACCTCATTGTGCAATTTATTACCGTAAGTACTTTCCAGAACAATGTAATCGGCCTGTTCAAACACTGCCGGTGAGCGAAGGATGGCATCATTATACCTGCCCACATCACCGCTGAAAGTGATCCTCGTGGTTTTACCCGCTTCGTTAATCCGGAGATGTACGGCTGCACTTCCAATAATATGGCCGGCATCCGTAAACTGAAGCTCCAGCCCTTTTTCGATGGTAAACCACTTATCGTAAGGAATGGTTTTAAACAGTTCCATCGCTTCTGCCGCATGTTCCAGATCGTACAGGGTTTCATAGGGAGGCAGTCCCATTTTCGCTCTCCGCTTATTGATGAACCTGGTATCATCTCTCTGTATTTCTGCAGAATCTTCCAGCAAAATCCAACTCAGCTCTTTGGTAGCGGGGGTAGAAAAAATAACTCCCCTGAACCCCTCTTTATACAGCTTGGGGATCAGCCCGGAATGATCAATATGTGCATGCGACAAAACCAGGTAGTCGATTGTTTGCGGATCAAATCCGAAGGTGGTATTCAATGTAATGGTATCCTTCCCCAACCCCTGAAACAATCCGCAATCGAGGAGGATATTTTTTCCATTCGCCAGGTTGATCACATGTTTTGAACCGGTCACTGTTCTTGCGGCGCCATGAAATGTTATGTTCATACTTTCTTTGCTTTAAAACTCCAGGTAATGATAAATTCCGAAACCACCTCACCCTGTTCGTTCGTTCCTACAGACCGGCACTGCAATGTTCTGCCTTCCCCATCTGCAATGCAGGCCTCGATGGCCTGGTCTACCAGCGCTCCGTCTTTACAAGTGAACACAATCCTTCCTGTTGCTTTCCTGAAAAATTTTCCTTCTATATTCACCACCAGCATACTTACGGGCGGATTTCTTTGATAGGTTTGCCCCACTGCAAACAAGCCGGTGCTCATTTCTGCAGCCATCGCCTGTACGGCGAAATACATGGAGCGAAAAGGATTCTGGTTCAGCCATCCATGCTTAACCAATATCACGGCTTCTGCTGCATTGAGCTTTTCAACCCGTAATCCGGCCACAAAGCCGGCGGGTAATTTTACCAGTTTAAAGAGGGCAAAACGAAAGGGATTGGTAACCAGTTGCTGGAACCGGGGAAACTGTGGATTCATACTGTAAGTTAACCAAATATCCGCTTACAGCAACAATGCGGCAAGCAGATAATCTGCTACAAGGATCAGGATACAACTCACCACAACGGCACTGGTACTGGCCCGGCCAATTTCCAATGCGCCACCTTTTACATTGTACCCGAAATAAGCAGAAATACTGCTGATGATAAAGGCAAATGAATAGGCTTTATAAAAAGCAAAAGTGATATTATAGTAGTTCAGATTCTGGCGAAGGCCCATATCAAAAATATCGGTTGCCAGTATTCCTGCCATATCTCCGGCCGTACGTCCGCCCCAGATACCCAGTACTGCAGAGATCGTAATTAAACAGGGGATCACCACCAATGCGCCCAGGATTTTGGGCATGATCAGGTAATTCCGGGTATTGATCCCCATGATCTCCAACGCATCAATCTGTTCACTGATCCGCATATTCCCCAGTTCGCTTGCGATCTTACTGCCCACTACTCCGGCCAATACAATACTGACTACCGTAGGAGACAGTTCCAGGATGATACTGTCGCGCACGATCTGCGCAATAGTGGTTTGCGGCACCAGCGGACTCACCATCTGGTAAGCGGTTTGCACCGTGGTCACCGCTCCGAGGAACAGGGAAACCACCACTACAATCGGCAGGGCTCCCACCCCTATCTCCACACACTGGTGCATGAATTCTTTCCAGTACATACGCCAGTTTTCCGGCTTGGTAAACATGCCTTTCAGCATCAGCAGATAAGTGCCCAGGTGAGTGAGAAATGTCATTATTCTAAATTATAAGCCAAAAAATAATCGCTTCTTTTATCCTTTATTCACTTTCTTACGACGCTTCCACCAACGGCTGCGCTGTACTTCCTCTCTTGTATCTGTCCTGCATTTCATCTGTGCATCCACCACTGCAATCATGGCCATATTAATGATGCTTCGTACGGTGCTGCCCAGTTGCAATACATGCACCGGTTTTTTCAATCCCAACAGAATCGGACCAATTGCATCGGCGCCCCCCACTTCTTTCAACAGGTTATAAGTTACATTACCCGATGTGAGGTTCGGGAACATCAGCACATTCACATCTTCATCTACCAGTTCACTGAACGGATAATTATCTTTCAGGATTTCTTTATTGAATGCAAGGCTTCCCTGCATTTCACCGTCCACAATCAGCGAAGGATTACGCTGTTTAAGAATTTTAGTTGCCTGGGCTACCAGCTTTGCTTCAGGAGAATCACTGCTTCCGAAGTTGCTGTAACTCAGCATGGCAATGCGTGGGGTGATGTTGAAATTGCGAACCTCTTTGGCTACCATCATGGTAATATCAGCCAGTTCCTCTGCTGTTGGATTGAAGTTGACCGTGGTATCTGCCAGGAACAGCGGCCCCTTCTTGGTAAGCAGCAGGTACATGCCCGCAATTTTTTTCACCCCCTCGTCTGTACCTACAATCTGCAATGCCGGTCTGATAGCTTCTGCATAGTTCTTGGTCAACCCGGATAACATGGCATCGGCATCTCCTGTTTCCACCATCATACAACCAAAATGGTTGCGGTCTTTCATAATCTTAATACTCTCGTAATGGTTCATGCCCTTGCGGCAACGCTTCTGAAAAAACAGTTGCCCGTAAAACTCCCGTTTGTCTTCCATTTCATCGCTGCGCGGATCAATAATGGGTATATCTGCCAGGTCTATATTATTGTGTTCTGCAATGCGGTTAATTTTAGCAGGATCCCCCAGCAGAATCGGATAAGCGATTCCTTCATCATAAATAATGCTGGCAGCTTTCAATATTTTCAGGTTATCGGCCTCTGCAAACACCAATCGTTTCGGATCTTTCCTGGCCTTATTACCGATTACCCGGATCAGTTGATTATCCAGACCCAGGCGTTTATTCAGCTCCAGTGCATAGGCTTCCCAGTTGGCAATATGTTTCTGTGCAACACCGCTTTCAATGGCAGCTTTGGCTACTGCCGGCGCAATGGTACAAAGCAATCTCGGATCGAGTGGTTTGGGAATAATGTATTCCGGACCAAAACTCATATTGCTTTGGTTATAGGCCATATTCACAATATCCGGAACCGCCGTCCTGGTTAATTCCGCAATGGCCCTCACTGCCGCCAGTTTCATGGCTTCATTGATCTGTGTTGCGCGAACATCCAGCGCTCCCCGGAAAATATACGGAAAGCCCAATACATTGTTTACCTGGTTGGGATAATCCGAGCGGCCGGTGGCCATAATGATATCCTTGCGTACACTGGTGGCCTCCTCATAACTGATCTCCGGATCGGGATTCGCCATGGCGAACACGATCGGATTTTTTGCCATGCTTTTCACCATGGCTCCGGTAAGTACATTACCCACACTCAGCCCCAGGAAGCAATCAGCATCCTTCATGGCTTTTTCCAGCGTCCAGTCGCTTCTCTTAACGGCGAATTTTTCACGGATGGGCCCGAGATCGGTTCTTCCTTCGTGCAATACACCCTCTTTATCAAATACAATAAAGTTTTCGTACCTGGCGCCAAGGGCTACGTATAACTGAATACAGGCCATGGCGGCTGCACCTGCACCATTAATTACAAAACGGGCTTTGTCAATCTTTTTCTTCTGCAGTTCCAGTGCATTCAGCATGGCAGCGCTGCTGATGATAGCAGTTCCATGCTGATCATCGTGCATCACCGGAATTTTCATCTGCTCCTTCAACTGCTGCTCAATATAAAAGCATTCAGGCGCCTTGATGTCTTCCAGATTGATACCGCCGAATGTTGGCTCCAGCGATTTTACAATCTGTACAAATTTTTCAGGATCTTTTTCATTGATCTCTATATCGAACACATCAATGTCGGCAAATATTTTGAACAACACCGCTTTCCCTTCCATTACCGGCTTACTGGCTTCGGGGCCTATATCACCCAACCCCAATACTGCCGTACCATTGGTAATTACACCCACCAGATTTCCTTTGGCGGTATACTTATAAATATCTTCCGGATTTTCCTTGATTTCCTTACAGGGCTCTGCCACACCAGGGCTATAAGCAAGTGAAAGATCTCTTTGGGTTTTGGCTTCCTTGGTAGGGATTACTTCAATTTTTCCCGGACGTCCCTGGGAATGATATTCCAATGCCTGTTCTTTGCGTAAATTCTTCTGTTTACTCATATATCTATTTTGTTGCCAGATTGGCGCCCATAAAAGCCATCATCCCAACGCCTGTTTCAATGGCATTTTCATCGATATCGAATTTAGGCGTGTGCACCTGGTGAATAATTCCTTTTGCTTCATTGCGCACACCCAACCGGTAAAAACAACCGGGTATTACCTGTGTATAATATCCGAAATCTTCTGCCCCCATTCTCAGTTCCGTTTCCTCCACATGTTCCTTCCCCATGAATTCATCGGCCAGCTTCCAGGCCATCTCAGTAAAAGCAGGATCGTTGTCTACGGTTGGATAGCCCACATCTATGTGCAGGTCTAATTCGGCGCCCATACTCTCCACCACACCTGTGGCCACTTTACGGATCAGCTCGTGCGCCTTGTACCTCCACGCTTCGTCCATTGCCCTGAAAGTGCCCATCAGCTTCACTTCGCTGGGGATCACATTGGTAGTACTTCCTCCCTGGATGGAACAAATAGAAAGTACGGATGGAGAAGTGGGGTTATTGTTTCTTGAAATGATTTGTTGCAGGCTTACAATTAAATGAGATGCAATCAGGATGGTATCGGCCGTCAGATGCGGCGCAGCAGCATGGCCGCCCTTGCTTCTGATGGTGATATAAATCTCATCTGCACTGGCCATGACACGTCCTTTTCTAAAACTCAACTGACCAATATTTAATCCGGGATGTACATGCAGCCCTACAATGCCGGCCGGCTTTGGATTTTCCAATGCACCTTCCTGTATCATGAAACTGGCGCCCCCCGGATTTCTTTCTTCTCCCGGTTGGAACAGTAGTTTTACAGTACCCTCCCATTCTTGCCTCAACTCGTTCAGGATCTTTGCAGCCCCCAGCAAAATAGTGGTATGCACATCATGTCCGCAGGCATGCATTACGCCCTTGTTAACAGATTTGTAGGTTACATCGTTTTCCTCCACAATCGGCAGAGCATCCATATCTGCACGCAGCGCTATCACGCGGCTGTCGGGGTTCTTTCCTTTGATCATACCCAACACTCCGGTAGTGGCAATGGTTTCGAAAGCAATACCCATTTCGGTTAAACGGGCTTTCACATATTCTGCAGTTTTAAATTCCTGGTAACTCAACTCAGGATTGGCATGCAGGTGTCTTCTCACGCTGATCAGCTCAGGCGCATACTGCTTTGCCAGTTGTTTTATTTTTCCGTTCAGCATGTATATGAATTCATTCAAAAAAATTCTTCCTCCTTCGGCACATATTCAATCGCATCTTCCACCACATATCCTCCCGCGGGATATACTTTGTTCAACTGCTTCCTGAATTTTTCCGCATCTTCTTTTTTCAGGAAATTCCCCACCCGCACTTTAAAATTAGGCGATTGAAAAAGCAGGTAAGATTTCTGGTCGGGGAACCGGTTCATCATTTCTGTTTTTACCTCCTGCGCCCGGCCCCTGCTGCTGGTACTCACCACCTGTATGCGGTATCCCTTGTACTGGCCGGAACTGGTCATCATAGAACTGCGCTTATTCACCTGTGCCTGTTTAATGGTCAGCAGGTCCATCCGCACATCTTTTACCACAATGACCGTGTCATTTGCATGCACTTTTGTTACCACCAGGGCAACCATAAAGAGCAGCCAATATCGAACGAGTTTTATCATGGGTTCTTTTAAAGGTATCAAATGGACGATAAAGGTACAAAAACCCTTGTTGAGCAGGGCAGAAGGATCAATACCCCGTAGTTTCACCTGCCGGTGCCCCGTTTACAATAGCCACGCCCGCACTGCAACCCAACCGGGTAGCCCCTGCTTCCACCAATTCCCTGGCAAACGCATAATCGCGGATTCCACCAGAAGCCTTGATCTGCACATGCGCAGGCAGGTGCTTTCTGAACAGCTTCACGGCTTCCACCGAAGCGCCTTTTTCGGCATACCCGGTGGAGGTTTTCAGGTAATCTATACCCGCCACACCATATAACTCACAACATTTAATAATCTCCTCATCGGTCAGCACCCCACTTTCAATGATGACTTTAATCAGTTTCCCCTTTCCCTTAATCACCGGCATCAGGTGATTGATTTCATTGGCCAGGTACTGCCAGTCACCGTTTTTAATGGCGCTGATATTGGCTACTACATCCAGTTCATCGGCCCCGTCTACAATTGCCAGCAAAACTTCGGCCAGTTTTGCCTCCACAGCCGAATAACCAAACGGGAAACCAATAACGGTGGCCACTTTCACCGGTGTTCCGGCCAGCAGCGTTTTTGCTTTTTTAACAAAATTTGGCGGCACGCAGACTGCGGCAAATCCATAATCCGCCGCTTCCTTGCACAGTTTCTCTATATCAGCCACCAGGGTGGTGGGCTTCAGAATGGTATGATCAATGTATTGGGCTATCTGCATAATTCAATTTTAACAAGGCAAAGATAATCAAAGCAGTTCACCCGCCCTTCATCTGCTCTTCATTCGGCATACCGTGCGAAGGGTATAGGATAAGCGCCTGAAAAATTTTCTTTTGCTAAAAAATCATTCATCATGAAAAGACATTTCTCCATCCTCCTTACCCTACTTGGCCTTTGCTGCATCGGAGCCAACGCACAAAAAAAGGTTGACAATCCGGATGGTAACCGACTGGACTTCTCGATTGGTTTTGCCAACCCCACCGCCCGGCAAACCTTTGCTCAGTACTACAAGTCGAAAGGGCTTCAGCCCAGAATCACACTGGAATACGGTTTGGTGAACCTCAACTACAGCAAGGCGCTGAATGCCCGGGTTGCCGCCATTGCCGGCCTGGAGCCACAGAGTTTCAACAATATAACAACTTACACTTCTATCGTAAAAATGACCCAGAAGCCAATCGGAGGAAGGTTCTATCCGCTGGTGCTTCGAAAAGGACTTGAATCTGTGAAGATCAAAGACGGAGGCGTTCCCTTTCTGGACCTGTTTCAGTATGCGGGCCTGTGGCTGCTGAAAGGGTTTTACCTGGAAGGCGGTGTTTCTCCGGGTGTAAAAATGACGGAAGAAGGTTATCCGGATGTTACCCGCTCTCCCACATTCTTTGGATGGGGTGTTTCCGTATATGACCTTGAAGAGGATGCCAGGCTCCGGTTTAAATTCAACTTTGGCACCAGGAAATACACCTGGACCAATGCCAGCTCCACCACTTCGCAGATCAAGTCTTTTTGTATGGAAATGGGCCTGAGTTATAAATTATAAAACAGCAATCACATGAAAAAAACAATACTGATTTTGCTGATAGCAGGTGTGCTGCATAATCCTGCTGCAGCTCAAAAATTAAAGCTCCTGCCAGACAATGCGCCATCGGCCTTTGCAACAGAACTGAACAGGTTACTGGCAGACGCGCGTTTTGATTTCAAAAATACCATCGATCAAATCAAGCCCGGCTCCGAAGATGATTTCCTCTCTGCCTACTATTCAAAAGTACAGTTGCCGCTGGCCGACAGCAGTTACATGGAAGATGCGCTGGACGATTTCCTGGAGGAATATCACCAGTTCTATGCAGTATTTGGTAACTACCCCACCAAAGAAAGCGCAAGGGCCAATTTCAATAAACTCATTGCATATATCGATAAGGGCAAATACAATGAAGGGGTATTGCAAAAAAAACCTGTCGTAGAAAACGAGAAATCCATTGAACAGGTATGGAACCTCAAAAGCAATAAGGCCGGCAATACAGAAACAACTGTTCATCTGTACCTGAAAGAAATAAAAATATGGTCGGCCAATTCCATGAAATCCGAACAGGTTTGGACGATTGAATTGTGTGTGTTGTAAGTGGGGGACTTCCAATCCACTGCATCAAAAAACCCCGGATTTTCCGGGGTTTTTCTTTTACAGGTCTTTGCCGTGACAGGCTTTGTATTTTTTGCCGCTTCCACAAGGGCATGGATCGTTTCTTCCGATCTTAGGGCCTACCTTAATGGGTTCCTGTTTTACAGGAGTGGGGTCATAGTAATCATTTTCGTTAGCTGCATATTCCTGTCCTGCTGCATCTATCTGTTCCTTATTAGCACTTAAGCGGCTCAGGTCTGTTTTTTCCTGATGCCCTTCTTTCAGTTCGTCGCCTTCTGCCAATGGAATGCCTGCATGACATAAAAACTGCACAATATCCTTATTCACTTCACCATCCATTTTCTTGAACAGGTCAAAAGCTTCCATTTTATAAATCACCAACGGGTCCTTCTGCTCGTAAGTGGCGGTTTGCACACTCTGCTTCAGGTCGTCCATTGCCCGAAGGTGTTCTTTCCAGGCGTCGTCTATAAAGCCCAGTGTTACAGAACGTTCCAGCGCATTGGCCAACTCGGCGCCATTGGTATCGAGGGTTTTGTTCATATTGGCCAGAATCTGCATCTGCCTTCTTCCATCGGTAAACGGAACAATTACATTGTCTACATGTGATCCCTGCTGTTGTTTGATATTTCTGAACACAGGAACTGCCTGCGTCATCAGATCCTGCTTCCTTCTTTCATAATTGGTAACCGCTTCCGTATACAGTTTCTCCGCCAGTTGGTTTTCATTGGATTTATATAACTCATCCGCAGTAATAGCGGTATCAATACCAAAATTGACAATAGATGCCAAACGGAATCCTTCATGATCATTCTGTTCTTTAAAGGAGCTCACCAACCCTTCTGCAACCGCATATATGGCATTGTCCAGGTCCAGCGCCAGGCGTTCTCCAAACAATGCGTGGTTACGCTTGGTATAAATCACAGTACGCTGTTTGTTCATTACATCATCGTATTCCAGCAAACGCTTACGGATACCGAAGTTATTTTCCTCCACTTTACGTTGTGCACGTTCAATGGATTTGGTAATCATGCTGTGCTGGATTACTTCGCCCTCTTTGTATCCGGCAAAGTCCATCACTTTGGCAATACGCTCGCTTCCGAACATACGCATCAGGTCATCTTCCAGTGATACAAAAAACAGGGATGAACCCGGATCGCCCTGACGGCCTGCACGACCGCGCAACTGGCGGTCTACCCTGCGGGATTCATGGCGCTCTGTGCCCAGGATGGCCAGGCCACCGGCTTCTTTTACCCCCGGCCCCAGTTTGATATCGGTACCACGACCCGCCATGTTCGTAGCAATGGTAACGGCACCGGCCAAACCTGCTTCAGCAACAATCTGCGCTTCGCGGGCGTGCTGTTTGGCGTTTAATACATTGTGCGGGATCTGTTTCTGGCGCAACATCCGGCTCAGCAATTCACTCACTTCCACCGAAGTGGTACCAACCAGTACAGGCCGGCCCGCCTCGCGCATTTTCACAATTTCATCGATCACCGCCCCGAATTTTTCGCGCTTGGTTTTGAACACCAGATCCTGTTCATCCTTACGGATGGCCACCACATTGGTGGGGATGCTGACAACATCCAGTTTATAGATATCCCATAACTCAGCAGCCTCGGTTTCTGCCGTACCGGTCATACCGGCCAGCTTATGGTACATCCTGAAATAATTCTGTAAGGTTACTGTTGCATAGGTTTGCGTAGCCGCTTCAATCTTCACATTTTCCTTTGCCTCAATTGCCTGGTGCAATCCATCGGAATAACGGCGTCCGTCGAGGATACGACCGGTTTGTTCGTCCACAATTTTAACGCCGCCATCCATTACCACATACTCCACATCCTTGTCAAAAAGCGTGTAGGCTTTCAGCAATTGCTGTGCGGTGTGAATCCGGTCTGCTTTAACGGCATATTCATTAATAATGGCTTCTTTCCGGTGTAGTTTTTCTTCGGCGCCCAGCGTTGCATCCTGATCCACTCCCGCCAGGGATAAACTGATATCGGGGAGGATAAAGAAGTTGGGATCCTCGCCGGAACCGGTAATCAACTGAATACCCTTATCGGTTAATTCTACCGAGTTGTTCTTTTCATCTATATAAAAATACAGCTCTGCATCTGCTTTCGGCATCTCGCGTTGCTGGTCGGCAAGGTAATAGTTCTCTGTTTTCTGGAGTTTTACGCGCATGCCCGGTTCGCTCAGGTACTTGATCAGGGCGCTGTTCTTCGGCAAACCCCTGTGGGCGCGGAACAGGGCCAGGCCACCGTCTTTGGGATCATCATTGCCTTCTGCAATTTTTTTCTTGGCTTCTGTCAGGAATTGCTGGGTGGCTTTTTTCTGCGCTTCCACCAGTTTCTCAATTCTTGGTTTCAGCTCAAAGAACTGCTGTTCGCCGGTCTGGTAACCGATCGGGCCAGAAATGATCAGCGGTGTTCTGGCATCATCGATCAATACGGAATCCACCTCATCCACCATTGCAAAATGGTGTTTGCGTTGTACCATTTCTTCCGGACTATGCACCATATTGTCCCGCAGGTAATCAAAACCAAATTCGTTATTGGTACCATAGGTAATATCGGCCAGATATGCTTTTCTTCTTGCTTCGCTGTTGGGTTCGTGTTTGTCAATACAGTCTACGGTAAGGCCCAGCCATTCAAAGAGGGTGCCGTTCCACTCGCTGTCCCTTTTGGCCAGGTAGTCGTTCACCGTTACGATGTGCACCCCCTCTCCTGCCAATGCATTGAGGTAAGCAGGAAGGGTAGACACCAGTGTTTTACCTTCACCGGTAGCCATTTCGGCAATCTTACCCTGGTGCAATACGCTACCGCCAATCAACTGCACATCGTAGTGAACCATATTCCAGGTAACGGTGCCACCGCCGGCTGTCCAGGTATTTTTAAATTCGGACTGTTCTCCGTTGATGGTAACATATTCTTTCCTTACACTCAGTTCGCGATCCAGCGGTGTGGCTGCAGCGGTGAGTACCGGATTTTCTTTAAACCGGCGGGCGGTCTCTTTTATAACGGCAAAAGCTTCCGGCTGAATTTCTGCCAGGGCTTCCTCAATCTTTTTATCCCGCTCTTTTTTTAATTTATCGATCTGCTGATAAATGGCATCTTTTCCATGAATATCCATTTCAGGCAAAGCATCCGCTTCCGCTTTTTTGGCCGCGATCTCTGCATCCGCTGCCGTGAGATGCTGTTGAATTCGGTCTTTGAATTCAGCCGTTTTTGCCCTTAACTGATCGTTGGAGAGAGACTGGTATTGCTCGAAGAACTGGTTGGTCTTTTGAATAATGGGCATCAGTTGCTGCACATCCTTTTCACTTTTACTGCCACCAAATAACTTAGAAATAAACTTCAACATATAATTTTAGCTCTGGTATGAAAAATTTAACAGTCAAACAGCGTGCGAAAGATAATTTTTAGTCAATTTGGCACTCCGCCTGAAGGCGGACAAATGTAAGCTTTTGATTTTAGACCAGGATGAGCCGAAATACGATTCTAACATCTCTTTTAGTTTTAGGTACCATTTTATGCGGAACCGCAATCGGGCAGAAGCATTCCGCCGAACATCCCCCTGCAGACAGTACCCGTGAAACGGCCGCAGCCACCCTGTTTTCCGACACTGCCATACTGCGCATCAGCGACTCGCTGGCGGCAGACCGGCTGAACATGCACAAGACCAACCTGACCATTCTGGCCGCCTGGGCCGGGGTCAACATCATCCAGGGAAGCATTTCTGCCAACAATGCCCAGGGCCGCGACCGGCATTTTTTTAATATGAACGCTTACTGGAACCTGATCAACATGGGGATTGCGACCTACGGGCTGATTAAAATAAAGAAAGGCCTGGCCAGAAAATACAGTTACAGTCAAAACCTGCTGGAACAGCAGAAACTGGAGAAAATACTGCTCCTGAACAGCGGGCTGGACCTGGCTTATATTGCTACCGGGCTTTACCTGAAGGAACGGGGCGCCCGCCTGAACAGGGAACAACCAGCCGGATTTGGCAACAGCCTGATTCTGCAGGGCGCATTTTTACTGGTTTTTGACCTGGTTCAGTATGGAAATCACCGCCGGAACGGCAAAATACTGGAGCAGCAAATGGGAAACCTGCAATTTGGCCCTACCCGCAATGGGATTGGCCTGGCCTATCACTTTGAATAAGCCAACTCCGAATTGGAATTTATGCACCTTTCTGCTACTTTTGCACCCCAAAACACTTCTACAATATGGCCGGTCAATTAAAAGAGGTTAGAAACAGAATTAAGAGTGTACAAAGTACCCAGCAGATTACCAAGGCAATGAAAATGGTAAGTGCGGCAAAACTCCGTCGTGCACAGGATTCCATTACACAAATGCGCCCATATGCACAAAAATTACAGGAGATGCTGAGCAATATTGTAAGCAATATTGAAGGCGGTGCCACTCTGGCGCTGGCAGAAGAAAGACCGGTTGAGAAAGTATTGCTGATCGTAGTAACCAGCGACAGGGGGTTGTGCGGAGGATACAATGCCAACCTGATCAAACTGGCCAAAAGCACCGTTGCCGAAAAGTACGTTGCGCAGCATAAAAAAGGAAATATCACTATCTGGAATATCGGAAAGAAAGGTTACGAAGGATTAAGCAAGGCGGGATTCAATACCAACCCCACTTATAAGGACATTTACCTCAACCTGAACTTCGAAGCCGTACAGGCTGCTGCACAGGCCGCGATGAAAGCTTTTGAGAACAAGGAATTTGACGCTGTGGAGATCATCTACAGCGAATTCAAGAATGCCGCTACGCAGGTATTTACTGCCGAACAGTTCCTCCCTATTCCTAAAGTTGGCAAATCTGCAGGCAAGAAAAAATCCGACTTCATATTTGAGCCGGCAAAAGAACAGTTGATAGCCGAACTGATGCCGAAAATCCTGAATACCCAGTTATTCAAAGCCGTATTGGATGGCAATGCCAGCGAACACGGTGCAAGGATGACCGCAATGGATAAGGCCAGTGAAAATGCCAATGAGCTGCTCAAATCACTCAAAATCAGTTACAACCGTGCACGTCAGGCGGCCATTACAACCGAGTTGACCGAGATTGTGAGTGGTGCTGCTGCATTACAGGGATAAAGCCCTCTCCGGAATTTCTGAAAAGGATCCGGAGTATTTTTTATCTTCAACAATTACTAATTATCCCAAGCATGGAATTAAGCGAAATCATCCCTCATATAGAGGTCCTTATTTTTGCCAGTGAGAAACCGTTGACATCACTGGATATTGTTGAACTGATCAACAATAGTTTCGGATTTCTGGAAGAGCGCATTTCCTTAGACCAGGTTGAAACAGCCGTAGAAGGGATCAGGGAGAAATACAATTCTGAATTTTATCCTTTTGAAGTACGTGAGAGCGGCGGCGGATGGCAGTTTCTCACCAAGAAAGATTACCATAAAACCATTGCACAACTGAATGGCGACAAGTTTCTGAAGCGTTTATCCAACGCTGCGCTTGAAACACTGGCCATCATTGCGTATAAACAACCCATCACCAAGGGAGAGATCGAAGCCATCAGGGGTGTTAACAGTGATTACAGTATTCAGAAATTGCTGGAAAAAGAACTGATCCTCATCAGCGGGAGAAATGAGCAGTTGCCCGGCAAACCACTGGTATATGCTACTTCCAAAACCTTCATGGATTATTTTGGCCTCAACACTACATCAGACCTGCCTAAAATCAGGGAAGTACTGGCAGATCAACTGGTAGAAGGAACCCTTATCCGTCCGGAAGACTTTACAGACCAGCCGGTTGCAGAGATGACGGGAAAAGAGGCGGAAGACGTCTCTGAGCTTACCGTCAATGAAGAAGGAGAACTCATCATTCAGCAGGAAGAAGCACCTGTAACAGACAACGAATCAGGCTCGGAAGATTCATCCGAAACCGATTCAACCGATTCGTCCGAAGCACCTGCAGAAGAAAATAATCCGGAATAATTCTGGATGTTATCTTTGCGGAATGTCTACCTCCCTCAGCAACAATGAACTGGCTGTACTGGCAGCTAAATACGGCACACCACTCTATGTGTACAATGCAGACAGGATCAGTTTGCAATACCAGCTTTTACAGGACGCTTTTACAGGCGTAAACACCCGTTTCTTTTATGCCTGTAAAGCATTAACCAATATCAGTATCCTGAAGCATATCCGTTCCCTCGGATGCAATATTGATTGCAGCTCTGTAAACGAAGCTCACCTGGCTTTACATGCCGGTTTTGATCCAAAGAATATTTTATACACCAGCAATGGCATTGCCTTCGAAGAAATTGAAGAAGCGGCCGGGCTAGGCATCAATATCAATATAGACAGCTTATCCAACCTCGAAAAGTTTGGAAAAAAATTCGGTCACAGCTACCCTGTTGGTATCCGGCTTCGCCCGAATATCATGGCGGGTGGCAACCTGAAGATTTCCACCGGTCATGAAAAAAGCAAATTCGGTATTCCGATTGAACAGCTCAATGAAATTTTGTCGCTGGTAACCCAATACAATTTGCATATTGCCGGTTTGCATATACACACCGGAAGCGAAATCAAAGATGTTGCCGTGTTTATGCAGGTAGCCGGACTCTTTTTCGATCTGGTGCCACATTTCCCCGAACTGCGCTTTCTTGATCTCGGCGGTGGCTTTAAAGTGCCTTACAAAGACGATGAAACAGGCACCGATATCCAATTGCTGGCCACCAACGTGAACGAGGTCCTGGCAAAGTTGCAAACCACTTACGGTAAAACTTTCCAGGCATGGTTTGAGCCCGGAAAATTCCTGGTGAGTGAATCCGGAAGTTTCATTACCAGCGTAAATGTGATCAAGGAAAACGCCACCACCACTTTTGCGGGGGTGAACAGCGGTTTTAATCACCTGATCAGACCTATGTTCTACGAGGCATATCACAGGATCAGAAATATCAGCAATCCCGAAGGACCGTTGAAGAAATATACCGTTACCGGAAATATCTGCGAAACAGACACTTTTGCTTCGGACAGGGAACTGAACAAAGTAAGAGAAGGCGATCTGCTGGTGTTCGACAATGCCGGGGCCTATGGCTTTGAGATGGGCAGTAATTACAATTCCCGGTACCTTCCCGCACAAGTCATGGTCCGTGGCGGCGAAGACCATCTGATTCGCAAAAGGGATGTTTTTGAGGATTTGTTAAGAAACCAGATAGTAGTGGATTGATCACTAATCAGTAGCTTGCATTTACATGATCGAGATAAAGGATATCAGGAAAAGTTTTGAGGGCAGGACCATCCTGGATGGTATCACCGCAGTAATGGAAACCGGTAAATGCAACCTCATTATTGGCGCCAGCGGCAGCGGAAAAACCGTACTGACCAAGTGTATGGTAGGGTTATTTAAACCCGAAACCGGAGTGATCTCCTACGATGGCAACGATATGATTACGATGGATAAAAAGGAACGGAAAAACCTTCGCCAGAAAATCGGCATGCTGTTCCAGGGAAGCGCCCTGTTCGACTCCATGACCGTAGAAGAGAATGTGCTTTTCCCGCTCCATATGTTTACCACCCTTACACTGGCAGAAAAAAAGAAACGGGCGGCAGAAGTGCTGGAAAGAGTGAACCTGCAGGAAGCCCATCAACGATACCCTGCCGAAATCAGCGGGGGTATGAAGAAGAGAGTGGGTATTGCGCGTGCCATTGTACTGAATCCACAATACCTTTTTTGCGATGAGCCCAATTCCGGGCTGGATCCGCAAACCTCACTGGTGATCGATAAACTGATTAAGGAAATCACGGTCGAATTCAATATCACCACCATTGTGGTAACACACGATATGAACAGTGTGATGGAAATCGGTGACCATATTGTTTACCTGCACCAGGGAAGGAAACAATGGGAAGGCACCAACAAAGACATTATCTTCAGTAAAGACGAATTACTCAATAATTTCATTTTCGCTTCCGAATTCCTGCACGATGCCAAGCAACTGCGCATGATGGAAGCGGAAGGAAAAGCCGGCAGATAGTTCAGCGTTTCTGCATCAATCTTCTAATATGGAATATAAATTATTACTGGTTTCACTGTTCAGCACACTTGTTCTCTTTGGATCGGCGCAGTCTGCCATCGACAACCGCCCTCCATACGAAAAGAACCCTGCACTGCCCGAGTTCAGGATACTCCAGACAGACAGTACCTGGTTTACGCAGAAGGAACTCCCGGCAGACAAATACACGGCGATTATTTATTTCAGTCCCGAATGCGGGCATTGCCAGCACGAGGCGGAAGAGATTGCCAAAAACATCGACAGCCTGCAACAGGTCTTCTTTATCTGGGCCAGCTACCGCGACCTCACCGATATCCGGAACTTTTACCATCATTATCAATTCAACAAATTTCCTAATATCAGGATGGGGCGCGATCCCCAATATTTCCTCCCATCCTTCTTCCAGGCCAGGTACACCCCATTTGTGGCATTGTACAACAAAGACCGGCAATTTGTAAAAGCCTGGGAAATGGGTGTGGAAATATCCGAATTGAAGGAATTTATTCGCTAAAAGTAACGGCATGGCCCTACCTTTGCAGCACAAAAAATTTAATCACTTAAAATATTGCATCTATGAAAGTTACCGTAGTAGGCGCCGGTGCCGTTGGAGCAACCTGTGCTGATAATATTGCCCGTAAAGAACTGTGTACTGAGCTTGTTCTGCTGGATATTAAAGAAGGTTTGGCAGAAGGTAAAGCGCAGGACATGATGCAGACTGCCGCTTTACTGGGTTTCGACACCAAAGTAACAGGCAGCACCAACGACTACTCCAAAACCGCAGGTAGCAGCGTAGTGGTCATTACGTCGGGGATTCCCCGTAAACCCGGAATGACCAGGGAAGAACTGATCGGTACCAATGCCGGTATTGTAAAAGGTGTAGCAGAAAATATTTTAAAATACTCTCCTGATGCAATCATTATCGTGATCAGCAATCCAATGGATACCATGACCTACCTGGCATTGAAAGCAACAGGTCTGCCAAAGAACAGAATCATTGGTATGGGTGGTACCTTAGACAGCAGCCGTTTCAAATATCAACTGAGCCAGCATCTTGGATGCAGCCCTTCCGATCTGAATGCCGTGGTGGTTGGTGGACACGGAGACACTACCATGATTCCTTTGATCCGTTATGCAACCTGGAACAGCGCTCCTGTTACCGACTTCCTGAGTGCGGAACAGCAACAGCAGATCGTTAACGACACCATGGTGGGTGGCGCTACTTTAACCAAGCTGATCGGTACTTCTGCCTGGTATGCACCTGGCGCTGCCGGAGCTGCATTGGTAGAGAGCATTGTTCGCGATCAGAAAAAATTATTTACCTGCTGTGTCAGCCTCAATGGCGAATACGGTCAGAAAGATATCTGCCTGGGTGTACCCGTAACCATTGGTAAAAATGGCTGGGAAAAAATCATCGACTTCAAACTCAATGCAGAAGAACAGGCTGCCTTCAACAAAAGCGCAGATGCCGTTCGTAATATGAATGAAGTGCTGAGCACATTATAATTTAAAGGAGTTCGCTCCACCAGAACATTTCAATAAAAAAGCTCCCGGTTAACCGGGAGCTTTTTTATTGAATATCCGAATCTTTATTGCGACATCTATTGCTGCATCATATCTGATCCGGCCTGAAGAGAGCCGCTGCTTTTTCTCTTGAACAGGCTGGCATCAATTTTACCAAAGCGGTATGAAAGTGTTAACCGGAACATCTGCGGGTTACGCAACCTGCTGTAGTCCTGTGTAAAATAACCGGAGTAAGAATATTGCTCATTGGTTCTTGATCTGAAAATATCATTCACGCTCAATGTAACAGATGCTGTATTGTTTTTGAGGAATGTTTTCCTGATAGCCAGATCCACTCCGTAAAAGGGTTTGATATATCCCTGAGAGGAGCTCTGCGCCTGCATTCCGGGAGGACCAGACATTCCCTGACCGGAATTTACCGGCAGATTTGTTTTTGACTGGTACATAGCCGACAACTGCAGTGTTAAGCCGGAAGCTACTTTGAAATTGCTGTTGAATTTACCAAACCAGCTCCACATGGGATCGGTTTGCAAATTGGAAACATTACTGGCATTCACTTTTGAATTATACAGGTTAATATTGGTGCTGATGTCGAGCCATTTGCTCAGATAGTTCACCGATGTAAGCTCCAGGCCTGTTGAATAACCCGAATTGGCATTGATATAGGTATTGATCAGGGCCGTTGATCCTGTAACCGGATCTGTTTGCTGATCCACATACCTGGTGATCAGGTTGTTGGAGTTTTTATAATACACAGACGCCATGATGCTGTTACTGCCCTTAAAGCGCTTCATATAAGACAGCTCGAAAGACTGGGTAAACTCCGGCAGCAGATTGGGATTACCCTTGGTTATATTGAGCTTATCAGTTGAATCCGCAAAAGGAATCAGTTGAAAGAAGTTAGGACGATTGACCCTGCGGGAATAACTGAACTGCAGATCCTGGTCGTATTTCAGTTTCTGGCTCAGAAAGACGGAAGGAAACAGGCTTACAGGATACTTATTGCTGTATTCCTGACCGGTTAGCTGCAGCAAGCCGCTGTAGTCGGAACTTTCCGCCCTTAAGCCAATCTTGTAACTGAAATCCTTAACGCTACTGCTCAACATCGCATACGCAGCATACACATTGTCTTTGTTGGTATAGTTACTGGTAGGAGCAGGGATCAGTACAAAGGTTCCGCTTGCCTGATCCATCATGTAGTTGTAGTTGTTGTTCTCCCTCGACCTTATTGCCGCACGCACGCCTGTTTCCAGCTTTGTTACTGCAGAAAAAGGTTTTACATAATCTGCCTGTAACATCAGGTTCCGGTCCACACCATCGCTCACGATCTTCTGCACCTGTTGGTTCACGATATTGCTGCCGTTGTAGTAATTGGTGGTATATAGTGCATCGCCGAAACTGGTTCCGGTGAAATAGTTGGCATCTACGGTCAATTCCTCCCCTTCTTTAGGGAAAAGATGTTTGATCCCCAATGCCAGGCCACGGCCGTTAAACCCCCTGTCCATACCGGAAACACGCTGGCTGTAACTGGTGGTTTTATAGGAAGGAAAAAGGGTGTCTGTATAAATATCATTCACATCATTGGGTTTAAAATTGGCATTCATCATAAACCCGTTCAGCGAGAACGTGGTTTTACTGGTAGCCAGGTAATCAAATCCCAATCTGCTGAAGTTCATGCCGCCACTGGTTGTTCCATTGTTCAACTGGTTTATTTGTGTTGTTGGAAGATCGGAAAGATTCAACCGGGTTGTTGTACCGGTACTTTTATCCTGTATCTGCCTGCCGTTAAAACTGGCGGTAATATTGAACTTCTGCTGACGCAGGTTCAGGTCTATCCCCCCGTTGAGGCCACCGTAATTGTCTGCCCCGGCATTCACAGACCCGTTGTACCCCTGCTTTTTATTTTTTTTCAGCACTATATTCAGGATACCGCCACCACCGCCGGAAGCATCGTATTTAGCAGAGGGATTGGACATCACCTCCACGCTCTCAATGGCATCTGCCGGAATCTGTTCAAGGGTTAATGTAGTAACTCTGCCGTCGAGCAATAATTGCGGGGCGCTGTTTCTGAGTTTTACATTACCATCTATATCCACCTGCACGGAGGGTACATTTTTCATAACATCCACTGCTGTTCCACCCACGCTCACCATATTCTTTTCTACGTTGAATACTTTTTTATCGGCTTCCAGTTTCATAAGTGGTTTGGTAGATACCACGGTAACTTCTTCCAGTTGGTTCACTGCAGGGGTAAGCCGGATATTCCCCAGGTCCTTTTCGAAGGATGGCATGGTGCCAGGGCTTGCGCCTGCTGCAGGCAGGAATGTTATCTCCTGCTCATATGGTTCGAAACCAGAAGCGGTAATTTTCAACACCAGCGGGCTCGTAACAGGCAGCTCCTCAAAGTCGAAACTGCCCTTCCCTTTTGTAACAACTCCTTTTAGCAAAACTTCTTTACTGGTGTTCAACACCGGATCATTTTTTTTCTGCAGCAGTATTACAGAAACGTCTGCCAGCGCCTTGTTGCCCGCATCCGTTACTTTACCATAGATATGCCCGGTGGTGGTTGTTTTGGACATAGCGGCCGGTGGCATTGCGCCGGGAGGCTGGGCTTTAGCTGTATAGGCCATTACCCCAATTAATATGATTCCTATTATTGTTTTCATAATCTCATTTTTGATGATGTAAAACTATACCGGGGAATGGCGGCATTTTTACAAATGAGATGACTTGATAGAATCTTGCGACGAAAAGGGAATATCCGGAGTATCAGGAAGTCTGCTTTCCGGTAAGATGGGCGATGGAATCTTTGTAGAGCTCGCTTACAGGTAATTCCAGGTCATTCAGGAACACGCTGTTTTTGCGGATGGCAGTGATGAATTTTACTGAAACGATATAAGATTTATGGATCCGGATGAAATCGGGAGGCACCAGATGCTCTTCCATATTTTTCATACTCATTCTTGTTACAATGGGCTTTGCAGTGCCCGCCAGATGAATTTTTACATAATCTTTTAAGCCTTCCACCCAAACCACGTCTGCTGTTACCACCTTCAGCATGCTGTAGTCTACATTCACAAAAAAGAATCCGTTTGCAACAGCGGAGGTTCCCTCTTTTGTTTTTTGTTTCAGTTGGTACAGTTCAAGGGCTTTCCCACAGGCTTTTATAAAACGGTCCAGGGGAACAGGCTTCAACAGGTAGTCTGTAACATCCAGATTAAAACCTTCCAGTGCATACTTTTCATAGGCGGTAATCAATATGATCATGGGTTTGCTGGTAAGGCTCTGAATAAATTGCAGCCCGTTAATGCCGGGCATTTGTATATCCAGAAAAATCAGGTCAATCGGTTCCTGTTGCAAAACAGGGATCGCTTCCAGTGCGCTGCTGTAGCTGGCAACAAGCTCCAGGTAAGGCACTTTACTGATATTATCTTCCAGTAATTCCAGTGCCAGCGGTTCGTCGTCGATGGCTATGCAACGGATCTTTTTCAATTGAGCTGAATTTGCAATGAAACAATAAACCAGTTGTCTTTTTCTGTTATGTTAAGCTGCTGCCTGTTTCCGTATAGCAGGTTCAA
The DNA here is from genome assembly GCA_035254545.1 of Sediminibacterium sp. Classification (GTDB taxonomy): domain Bacteria; phylum Bacteroidota; class Bacteroidia; order Chitinophagales; family Chitinophagaceae; genus Sediminibacterium. Next base: position 43,765 of record DATFAP010000037.1, read on the forward strand.
TCTTCTCCTTACATTGGTCAGGCCAATTCCGGACGTATCGTCTTTCTGATCGGTAATATTCCGGTTGAATCTATTCTTTACGGTAAACAGGAGCCGGTTATTTTCCACTTTCAGCCGGATGCTGATCACTGCATCCTCTATCATGCCGACACCATGCTTAAAAGCATTTTCCACAAAGGGAATCAGGAGCATGGGTTCCAACTGACAGGCGGTATCGGTCTGCTCAAATTCCCTATCAATTTTTACTTTATTTCCAAACCGCTGTTGCTGTAAATCTATATAACTTTCCAGGTATTCAATTTCTGTTTCCAGGGATACCTTCTCTTCATCGGACTCGTACAGCATATAACGCATCAGGGCAGAAAGTTTGATCAGCGAGGGTTCCAGCAGGTCGGATTTTTTCCTGGCCAGCGCCACCATATTGTTCAGCACATTAAACATGAAATGCGGGCTTGCCTGTGATCTCAACAGGGACAATTCCGTTTTAAGATTTTCATTCTCTTTCTCTGCCTGAATACGCTCAGACTCCAGTTTATCTTTGACCATCTGATAAGCCGTGCTGGAAGACCAGAAGAAGAGGTAAATAAAAAAGTTGAAAATGATATGCCGGCCAATATTAAATTGTTCCGGCCCGGTTCTAAGCCGGAACAGCAGCCAGCTTTCCATGAGTAACGCCAGCAGTGAAATCAACAGGACGGCTACATAGACCCAGTACTTTTTGGTATTCACCAAACGGGGTATCAGCACCAATGCGTTGAGGTAGAAAAAAGCGATCCAGGAAAAATTCATGATCCATACGATCACCATACCCAGGGTTTCCTCTTCCGCTTCCCGTACAGGAGGCCTGTTATCGTTATGGGAGGAACTAAGCAGGGTTGGCAAAGAAAACAGCAGCGCCCATGCGGAAATATGCAGCAATGTGCCGCCCCATTTGGTCAGATACCAAGTTTTTTTCACAATGATGTTCCGCTTTATTTTTTAGCGTTACATAAAGCTAGTTAACCCGCGCGTTCGTTGGTCAAAAAATACGACCAATCCCCAAAATGTGTAGACCAACGGGAACTTAACGTAAAAATTGTTCCGCCGTTTCCCTGATCCGCGGAATATCCTGGTTAAGCATACACCTGAAATGTCCTTTGGGGCATTTGCGGGTACCATAGTTGGAGCAGGGCTGGCAGGAAAGGCCTGGTACAATGAAATTCTCATACGCCCTTCCACCGGCATGCTGCAGCAACTGCTTCTCGCCGTAATAGGGTTCCACATCCAGTAAGGGCGAGGTTCCGCCCCAGATGGCCAGTACTTTTTTATTGAAGGCGCAGGCAATGTATTGCAGACCCGTATCGTGCGAAATAACCAGTTTAGACCTGCGCACGATATCCGCGGATTCGTGCAGGCTGAATTTACCGCAGGCGTTGTATATTTTAACCGGATCAATGGTTGCAATGGCCTCCCCTTCTGTACGATCCTCTTTTCCGCCTACCAGGATAATCGGGAAATCGACGGTACTGCAGAGCTCCTGCAACTTTTCCACCGGAAGTTTTTTGGTATAGTAGGAAGCCCCGATCACTACCGCAATAAAACCGGCGCTGTGAGAAAGCGGAATATCATCTCCGCTGATATGCTGATCGTCCGGAATAAAATAATCAAGCCCCATTCCATCGTTCACAGCACCGGTTGGAGCAATGGCGTCCAGGCAACGATCGGTGATATGCCTTCCCGGCATTTGATGGATGCCGAATCTGGTCAGCAGGAATTTCCGGAAACTCAGCTTCTGATAAGACAGTACCGGAACCCTCAGTTTCAAACGGATCATTGACGTTCTGAAATTCTTATGCAGGTCTATAATATAATCGAACCGCTCCTGCTTCAATTCGCTGATCAGTTCATTGAGGTTGTTGTCGAAATAGTGAAACCTGTCTATATAGGGATTTGCCTCAGTTACAGCTTTAAAGGAACGTTTGGTTAAGAAATGAACGGTGGAACCGGGCACCTGCAATTTCAAACAACGGATAGCCGGGGTAGTGAGCACGATATCCCCGATGGATGAGAAGCGGATAACCAGGAATTTTTTATTGCTCCACATAGTTCAGGTCCTTATGAAAGGTTTCTTCCGTAAAATAAAAAGCAATCAATGAAATGGTCATAACCACCAAACCGGTGATTACACCGCTTTGCAGCAGCCCCCAACCCCAGGTTTTCTGAAACAGGTTCAGGAACATGAGGTTAATAAACGGCAATGCACCCCTCACCATATTGGGAATAGTGGTGGCGGCGGTGGCGCGCAGGTTGGTACCGAACTGTTCTGCCCCCATTGTTACAAAAATGGCCCAGAAACCGGTGCTGAATCCCAGCAATCCGCAGATACCGTACATGCGTACATCGCTGTTATTAAAGTTGCTGAAGAAAAGCCCCAGTGCAACAATGCTCAGCATATAAAAGGAAAGCAGGGCTTTCTTCCTGCTCATAAAATACTGGCTCACAAAACCGATCAGGATATCTCCGATGGCAATGCCCACATATGCATACATGATGGCCCTGCCGCTCTCTATCTGGTTGACGCCATAAATTTCCGTGGCAAACCTATTGCTCAGGTTCACGAGAATGCCAATCACATACCAGGTAGGCAACCCGATCAGGATGGCCAGCATATACTTCCTGAATCTTTTTCCGTTGTTGAAGAACATCAGGAAATTACCCCGCTGCACATCCGCCTGGTGTTTTACATTGGTAAACATGCCGCTCTCCACTACAGAAATACGCAGCAGTAATAAGCCGATTCCCAATGCACCACCAATCTTATAACAGAGTCTCCAGTCTTCGGTAAACTTGTAAACAAAGTAAGCAAATACGGCGCCGAATAATCCAATACCGGCTACCAGGGAAGTACCTACCCCCCTTTTATTTTTAGGAAGCAATTCACTCACCAGTGTAATACCAGCCCCCAGTTCTCCCGCTAAACCAACACCTGCAATGAACCTTGCCCATGCGTATTGATCCACGGTCTGAACATAGCCGGTGAAGAAATTGGCTATGGAGTACAAAGCAATTGACCCGAATAAAACACTCAGCCTTCCCTTCTTATCTCCGATCGTACCCCAAATAATCCCCCCGATCAACAATCCCACCATCTGCCAGTTAATAATCTTTGTACTGGCAGCAAGTACCTGTACCTTATCGGTGAGCTCAATGCCTAAACCCTGCAGGCTCGGTTCCCGCACAATGGTAAAGAGCAACAAATCGTAGATGTCTACAAAGTAGCCTAGCGCTGCAACAATGACCGGCAGGGATAAGATCCCGTAAGCCTTCTGGTGATGAGCGGATGCCTGATGAGTCATTGATTATTTCTTTTTATTAAATACCAGCTTAATGATCACCGGAGCGGTGGTTACCAGTACAATGCCCAATACAATCACTTCCAGGTGATCTTTCAGATCAAAACCGAACTGTGAAAGAATCCACTTTTGCAGGAAATGTCCTGCAATAAGCATACTGGATACCCATGCCACACAACCGACCACGTTAAAGAAGGAAAATTTTTTCCGGTCCATCTGAACGATGCCCGCAACAATCGGTGCAAATGTTCTTACAATGGGAATAAACCTTGCCACAATGATGGCGCCGCCTCCGTGTTTCTCATAAAAATCGTGCGCCTGAACGAGGTAATGCTTTTTGAAGAACAGGTTTTCCTTCCACTCGTACATGGCGGGGCCAACCTTTTTCCCGAACCAGTATCCGGTTGCATTACCCAGGATCCCTGCTATGGAAATGAGGATCATCAGTTGCAACAGATCAAGGTATTCATTTCCCGTAGGAATAAATTCATTGGCAATATTGGTACTATAAATACCCGCCACAAACAGCAGGCTGTCTCCCGGTAAAAAGAATCCGGCGAACAACCCGGTTTCCGCAAACACAACAAACAGGATCAGCCATAAACCACCGTGTTCTATATAAAACTGCGGTTGCAATAACTGCGACCAGTGAAAATCCAATAAAATCTGCATTAACATAACTCTCTGGTTTCTTATTTAAATTTACACAACTTCTGCCTGATGCGGTGTTTCCGCCCCAAGTTCCCCCTCCCATTTACTTACCACGCTGGTAGCAAGTGCATTCCCCAATACATTGGTACCGGTCCTGAACATATCACAGAAGTGATCTATCGGCAGGATCAGGGCCACACCTTCCGGTGGAATTTTAAACATGGCACAGGTAGCCAGCACAATAATCAGGGAAGCCCTGGGCACACCGGCGATTCCCTTGCTCGTAAGCATGAGCACCAGCAACATAGTCAGTTGCTCGCCCAACGGCATATGAATGCCATAGGCCTGCGCAATGGCCAGGCTGGCGAATGTCATATACATCATGCTTCCATCGAGGTTAAAGGAATACCCCAAAGGAAGGATAAAGGATACAATTTTATTCTTACAGCCAAATCGTTCCAGTTCCTCCGTTAGTTTGGGAAATACCGCCTCACTGCTGGTTGTACTAAACGCAACCAGCAAGGGATTGGCAATATGACGAAGCAGGCTCTTCATTCTCCTGCCGCCCAGGATCAGGTACCCTACGGTACAGAGCAGGAGCCAGAGCGAAGCAATCCCCATCACAAAATAGCCGAAGTAAATAAAATAGAAATTGAAGATGGACAACCCTTTTTCCGCGACCACGGCAGCCAGTGTACCAAACACACCAAAGGGAGCAAAATTCATCACATAGCCAACGATCTTCAGGATAATATGGGCTGCCACATCCAGTGCCCTGATAAGCGGTTTGGCATATTCGCCCATACTGGCGGCGGCCACACCAAACAAAATGGAAAACAAAACAATCTGCAGGATTTCATTGGTAGCCATTGCTTCAAATATGCTCGAAGGCACCACATGTTCAATGAATTTCTGTATGGAGAATTGGGAGGTCTTCCCCATCAGGTCCTTTAATCCGGAATTATCCGCCTGCGAAAGATCTATATAAGAGCCGGGCTTGAAAAAATTCACCAGGAGCATTCCTACCAGTAAACTGACCAGTGAGGCACTGATGAACCAAAGCATGGCTTTCCCGCCTACACGGCCCACGGTTTTCATATCTCCCAGTTTGGCTATCCCTACCACCAGGGTAGTAAATACCAGCGGCGCAATAATGGTTTTTACCAATCGGATAAAGATCGTACCCAGTAATTTGATATTTTTAGAGAAGGATCCAACCGTTTCCACAGAGGCGGTCTCATGCACTATATACCCTGCCAGAATACCTAATACCATGGCAATCAGGATATACATCGTTAGCTTATTCTTCATTCCGGCAATATTTGAAGCGGCAATATAACCGTTAAATTTGGAAAATGGGCACTCTGCATTTGTATAAAGTTTTCATGAATAAAAGCAATTTAATGCCTATTTTGCCAGAACATTTCTATCAGAACCCAATTAATTAACTTATGAGTTTATTCAGAAAAAAGTCATTGTCTGCCATGCTTTCCATGACCGATGATTCGGGAAAAGGGCTAAAAAGGACCCTGGGTGCAGGCAACCTTGTTGCACTTGGAATCGGGGCCATTATTGGCGCCGGGTTATTTGTAAGAACTGCCGCGGCCTCTGCGGAAGCAGCCGGACCGGGCGTTACACTCTCATTTATTGTTGCTGCAATAGGTTGTGCTTTTGCCGGTTTGTGTTACGCAGAATTCGCAGCTATGATTCCTATTGCAGGAAGTGCCTATGCTTACAGTTACGTTACCATGGGCGAGTTGATTGCCTGGATTATCGGATGGGCATTAATCATGGAATATGCTTTAGGAGCAGCTACCGTTTCTATTGCATGGAGCGAATACCTCAATAATCTGTTAGGGGGGGCGATCCCCTATGAATGGTGCCACTCGCCGTTCGAAGCGCTGCACAGGGTAACCGGAGATGCCATTGCACAGATTACCGCTTTCATTCCTGAAGCCGCTAAATCGGTGAAGAACGGAGTACTGATCCTGAGCAACGACCAGTTCAAAACCCTTCCTGCCGACCTGGCTTCTTCTGTTGAGATCACCAGGGGTTTCATGAATGCACCTGCATTAATCATCCTGTTGCTGCTGACCCTGTTGCTGATCAAAGGTTCTCAGGAATCAGCCATCGTAAACATGATCATCGTATTTATTAAAGTGGCCATAGTATTGTTATTCATCGGATTTGGCTGGCAGTTCATTAAACCCGAAAACCACACTCCGTACCTGATTCCGGAAGGAACCATCGGACACGAAGGCTTCTTTAAATGGGGCTGGGGTGGTGTATTGGGAGGTGCGGCCATCGTATTCTTTGCCTTTATTGGTTTTGATGCCGTTTCTACTGCTGCGCAGGAAGCCAAGAACCCTAAAAGAGATATGCCGATTGGTATCCTCGGCTCCCTGGTGGTTTGTACCATATTGTATATCTTATTCGGCCACGTATTGACCGGCGTAGCGCATTACAGTGAGTTTAAAACCGCAGGCAAGGAAGCCTCTGTAGCCTATGCAATCCAAACCTATATGAAGGGCTATGAGTGGCTGGGGACCAGCGTTACCGTTGCTATTCTTGCAGGATTCTCCTCTGTAATTCTCGTCATGTTGATGGGCCAGAGCCGGATCTTCTATACCATGAGTAATGATGGCCTGATTCCTAAAGCATTCGGCGTACTGCACCCCAGATACAAAACCCCTTACAAGGCCAACTGGATCCTTTTCGTATTTGTGGGCTTGTTTGCGGCATTTGTACCGGGTAGTGTTGCCGGCGATCTGACCAGCTTCGGTACCCTGTTCGCATTTGTATTGGTAAGCATTGGCGTATGGATATTACGGGTTAAGTCACCTGAAATTGAACGGCCGTTTAAGACACCATTGGTTCCGATTGTTCCCATTCTGGGCGCGCTGGTATGCTTGGGCATGATTGTAGCCCTGGATCAGCAAACCCTGAAAGTGGCGTTTGGGTGGATGGCCCTTGGTCTGGTGGTTTATTTTGGCTACAGCCGTAAAAGAAGTAAACTCCGCAATCCCGGTGAAATTGTTCCGCATGCGTCGGATTTTGAGAAGCACTAAATATTGCTGATATATTGCAGAAACCGCCCCAAACACCATAGGGGCGGTTTTTTTATACCGATCGTTGGCAGCTAAGTTTGTAAACGTTAATTTTGCCCTCCGAAATCAATCAGAACTATGGGAAGGATTTTTGAAGTACGTAAAGCGACCATGTTTGCCCGTTGGGATAGAATGGCAAAACAGTTTACCCGTGTAGGTAAAGAAATTGTTATAGCGGTAAAAGCAGGTGGGCCCGACCCGGCCATCAACCCCGCGTTACGTCGTTGTTTTCAGAATGCCCGTAGCGTAGGAATGCCTAAAGACCGCGTGGAAGCCGCTATTAAAAGGGCCCAGGGTAAAGACACTTCCAACTACGAAGAAATTTTATATGAGGGCTATGCTCCCCATGGAGTTGCCCTGCTGGTAGAAACAGCTACCGACAATCACGTTCGTACCGTTGCCAACGTAAAAAGTCATTTCAATAAAGGACATGGCGCCATGGGTAACACCGGAAGCGTAAGTTTCCAGTTCAAAAAGATGGGTGTATTTAAACTGAAGCCGGAAGGGCTGAACATGGACGACCTGGAACTGGAACTGATAGACCATGGCCTGGACGAGTTGGGAGAAAGCAATGATGATAACGGCAATCCGATCCTTGTACTGCGTTGTGCATTTACCGATTTTGGTAACTTGCAGAAAGCCCTGGAGGAGAAGAATATCACCCCCATCAGCGCAGAACTGGAATGGATTCCTACCACAACGGTTCCCGTTACAGATGAACAGGCCGAAGATGTCAGCAAACTGATTGAACGACTTGAGCAGGACGAAGACGTAAACAAAGTATTCCACAACATGGCATAAGGCCGGATCTTCATGATCAATAACCCGGATCATCCGATTATACTTTTTGATGGCGTATGTAACCTGTGCACCCAAAGTGTGCAGTTTATTATCCGGCATGATCCGGCGCGAAAATTCCGGTTTGCATCTCTTCAAAGTAAATTTGGCCAGCAGGTACTCCAACATTTTAATTTGCCGGCAAACCGGCTGAATACACTAATCCTGCTTGAGAAAGGAAGGATTTACCGGAAATCAACTGCAGCATTGCAGATAGCCGCAGAATTATCGGGCGCCTGGCCTGCATTGTATGCGCTAACCATAATCCCCGCCTTCCTGCGCAACCCGATATATGAACTGATTGCACGCAACCGGTATAAATGGTTTGGAAAAAGAGACAACTGCATGGTTCCATCACAGCAGTTAAAGGATTTATTCATCAACTGATCAGTTGACCTGGTATTCCACCTTCAACGTAATGGAAGCTGTTTTTGTTTGGAAGAAGTATTAAAGGCCCCCCAATAACTAAAGTCCTCATTATCGTTTTTCCCGGTATTCCGGAATACGCCCATTGTAGTTTTTTTGAGATTGCTCAGATCAGCCGCAGAACCTTTGGCAATTGTTTCGGCACGGAGTTTTGCATCTTCTGCGGCCTTCAACAACAGATCAATCCCAATAATGATAGAACCACCGGTTTGATTTTCATATGCCAGTGTTTTGTTTATTCACTCATCATTTCACGTGCCACCCGGATGATATCTTCTGCATTGGGCTTGCTGAAGTAATCACCATCACTGCCGTAGCTTGGACGATGCGCCTGAGATGTTAAGGTTCTGGGGCTTACATCCAGCCATTTAAATGCCTGCTGACCTTCAATCACCTGGTTGTACATATACGCAGCCGCACCACCCGGTACGTCCTCATCTACAAAAAGAATCCGGTTGGTTTTCTTCAGCGATTCCAGGATCAGGTGGCGGATATCAAAAGGCAGCAGGGTTTGCACGTCGATCACTTCGCAACTGATGTTTTCCTTCTCCAGGCGTTCAGTGGCATCCTGTATAATTCTCAGGGTAGAGCCATAAGATACGATCGTAAGATCGGCTCCTTCTTTAATCACTTCAGGTACGCCCAGCGGAACGGTGTATTCCAGTAGGTTGGCAGGCATTTTTTCTTTAAGGCGGTAGCCGTTCAGGCATTCAATCACCAATGCGGGATCATTCGCGGATAAGAGGGTATTGTACATACCAACCGCCTGCACCATATTTCTTGGCACACAAACATACATACCACGCAGGGAGTTGATGATCATACCCAACGGGGAACCGCTGTGCCAGATCCCCTCCAGGCGATGCCCGCGGGTACGGATGATCAGCGGGCAACTTTGCTGTCCCCTGGTTCTGAAATGCGTAGTGGACACATCATCGCTAAGCACCTGCAACCCGTACAACAGGTAATCGAGATATTGAATTTCGGCAATGGGCCGCAGACCGCGCAGGGAAAGGCCTACAGCCTGTCCTACAATGGTCAGTTCGCGGATACCTGTATCGAAAATCCGGTCGGAGCCATGCTTATCCTGCAAGCCGGCAAACCCCTGGTTTACATCGCCGATATGACCAACATCTTCACCAAAAGCATATACTTTGGGATTATGCGTAAAGAGCGCGTCAAAATATTTATTCAGTACCTCATAGCCATTCACCATCGGCGCGTCAAAAGAAATCAGGGGTTTGATTTCATCTACCAGCAGCGCACTCCGGGGACCCTGGTTGTATAAATGAGAATTGTACAGTTTTTTATTTTCGGCAAGCAATTCTTCGTAAAACAATCTCACATCGTTTACGGAAGGAGAATCCGGAGCAGTTTCTATTGCCAGGCAAAGGGCACGCAACACATCCCTGCGGAGCGGCTCTTTTGAACTGCTGAGGTCTTTGGCCAGTTGTTGCAGGTGATTGTATTTCTCCATATCGTTCACTACCAGTTCGCGCAACAGAGTAGCCGCATTGTCGGCCTGCTCTTTAACAGGGGTAATGTATTTTTCCCAGGCTTTTAACCTGCAGTCTCTAACATATTCCTTTGCGGCAAATTCGATGTCTGCCACCTCCTCTTCGGTAGCCAGGCTGTTTTCGAACATCCACTCCTTCATCTTCTTGATGCAGTCCCACTCTCTCTCCCAGGCCAGCCTTTCGGGTGTTTTATAGCGTTCATGGCTTCCGCTGGTAGAATGTCCCTGCGGCTGTGTAACTTCTTCAATATGGAATAAAGCCGGTGTATGGGTTTCGCGGATGCGTTGCAGGGCTTCTTCAAACACCTGGCACATACCTGCATAATCCCAGGCCTTGAGTTTATAAATGCGGATTCCGTTGGTATCCTCCTGCTTTTCCAGCCCCTTTAATGCCTCGGAGATGGAACCCTTGGTGGTCTGAAAGTTTTTGGGAACAGAGATGCCGTATCCATCATCCCACACAAACACTGCCAGGGGAACCTGCAGTACGCCTGCCGCATTCATGGTTTCCCAGAAATGCCCTTCCGATGTACTGGCATCACCAATGGTACAGAAACAGATCTCATTTCCATTATGGCTCAGGTGATCAAATTCACGCAGGCGCAGCCCCTGCCTGAAACATTTGGAAGCATACGCCAATCCCAGCGCCCTGGGCATTTGAGAGGCGGTGGGCGCCATGTCGGCGGAAATATTTTTACGGTTGGCCAGATCCAGCCAGTTGCCGTTGTCGTCTACAATTTTAGTGGCAAAATGCGCATTCATCTGCCGGCCGGCGCTGAACGGATCATTTTTCAGATCGGGATCACCGTAGAGCTGCGAAAAATATTGCTCAACGGTAGCCAGCCCTGCGGCAAACATGAAGGTTTGGTCGCGGTAATAACCGCTCCGGAAATCACCTGGTTGAAAAAATTTTGCCATTGCCAGTTGCGCCACTTCCTTGCCATCTCCGAAAATGCCAAACTTGGCCTTGCCGGTAAGTACTTCTCTTCTGCCCAGCAGGCTTACTTCACGGCTGATGACAGCCGTTTTATAATCTTCCAGAATGGTATTACGAAACCCTTCAAAGGAAAGCATGTCTTCTTTGTACTGAATAGCGGTTGGTGATTCCATAGGGCAAAAATAACATTAGGAGGCGAATAGCCTGCAATTATTCCGTTTAAAGAACCGGAGATTCCCGAATCGTTAAATTCTCCCGATTTTATTCTAAGATAATTCTTTAGTCATAAGATTGTGTAATTTTATCGGCTAAAGAATGTGTATGAAACAATTATTTTTAATAACTGCGCTTTTTGCCCTCTGTTCGGGCCTGAAAGCGCAAACCGTTTCCATTAAAAACGAGAAATACCAGATGGGAAAAATTCCTTACGGGAAGCCTGTTGAGTATGTAGTAGAAATCACCAATACCGGAAAGGACACCCTTACCATGGAAACGGCCCGCGCAGGATGCGGCTGCACCACGCCCAATTTCACCCCCAACCAGAAATTCGGCCCCGGCCAGTCGGTTAAAGTAAACATACTCTTCAACGGAAGTGTACTGGGGAACTTCACCCGTTTTACGGACATTGTTTTTACCGGAGGTATGGTTAAACAGGTCAGCTTCAGTGGAGAAGGTGTACAGGAACCCGCGACGCCTAAAACAAATAATAAATAATGCATATGAAATCATTTTTACTGACAGTATGCCTGTTCACCGGAATGAGCCTCTTTGCACAGGCAGATATCCAATTCAAGGAAAGCAAACACAGTTTCGGTAAGATCAAAAAAGGTGTTCCGGCCACCTACATATTTACATTTACCAATAAGGCCAACAAGCCTGTTGTGATTGAGTTTGCAAATGCAGAGTGCGGATGTACCACGCCGGTATATCCTAAAACACCTATTGTAAAAGGCCAAACGGGCACCATTAAAGTAACGTATAATGCAGCTACACCCGGCACATTCAAAAAGAATGTGGATGTGAAGTTTGCACATTCCAATCAACCATACACTTTGACCATTGACGGAGAAGTAGTGGAACCAAAGATTAAATAAGCAACATGTTATCAATCAGTCAGAGGGGTATTGAAATGCCCGCTTCACCCATCAGGAAACTGGTACCTTATGCGGAGGCAGCCAAGAAAAAAGGAATCAAAGTATATCATTTAAACATCGGGCAACCCGATATTGAAACGCCCAAAGTAGTATTAGATGCCGTAAGACACAGTGATTTCAAAGTGTTGGAATACAGCCACAGTGCCGGAAACGAAAGCTACCGCAGAAAGCTGGTGGACTATTATAAATCGGTTGGCATCACCGTGAATCATCAGCAGATTATTGTTACCACCGGCGGAAGTGAAGCCATACAGTTTGGATTTATGGCCTGCCTGGATCCGGGGGATGAAGTCATTATCCCCGAGCCTTTCTACGCCAACTACAATGGATTTGCAGTAGCTGCAGGCGTGAAGGTGGTGCCGATTACATCCCGCATCGAAAATGGATTTGCCCTGCCCCCCATTGCCGATTTTGAAGCAAAGATCACCCCAAAAACAAAAGCCATTGTGATCTGTAACCCCAACAATCCTACCGGTTATCTCTACAGTCGCGAGGAAATGGAACAATTAAAAGAACTTGTTCTCAAATACCAGCTATACCTGTTTTCAGACGAAGCATACCGCGAGTTCTGCTACGGCGGCGAACAGGTCAGCGCCATGCATTTAACCGGAGTAGACGAGCATGTGGTAATCATGGACACGATCAGTAAAAGATACAGTGCCTGCGGGGGAAGGATTGGTGCATTTGTAACCAAAAATCAACGTGTGCTGGATGCCGTGATGAAATTTGCCCAGGCAAGATTAAGCCCGCCCAGCTTTGCCCAGATTGCAGGCGAAGCAGCTATTGACCTGCCGGCAGATTATTTTGACACGGCCAAGGCCGAATATAAATCCAGGAGGGACCTGATTGTAAAAAGACTGAATGCCATGGAAGGAGTTTTCTGTCCCAATCCTGGCGGCGCTTTTTATGCCATGGCCAGGCTGCCCGTTGACGATGCCGATCATTTCTGCCAATGGTTACTGGAAAGCTTCAGCCATGAAAATCAAACCGTGATGCTGGCTCCCGCCTCCGGATTCTATGGAACCCCGGGACTTGGCAGACAGGAGGTTCGGCTGGCATACGTATTAAATCTTTCGGATATTGATAAAGCAATGGATTGTTTGGAGATAGCCCTTCGGCAGTATCCCGGAAAAAAATAATTTGCCTGCGCTTAGGGGTAAAACATATTATAATTAATTCA
>DATFAP010000038.1:0-26377 GCA_035254545.1 Sediminibacterium sp.
TACCGTGGATATTAACATTGCAAAATCACAAATCATCGATAAAGGTTTTTTAGATTTGGAAATTGATCCGCAAATCGATCTCTTTGCTGAGATACAAAAACTCAAAAAAGAAAAAAATGCCATACTGCTCGCTCATTACTACCAGGAAACAGATATTCAGGACGTGGCCGATTACATCGGGGATAGCCTTGGCCTGGCTCAGCAGGCGGAACAGACCAACGCAGATATCATCGTTTTTGCCGGTGTACATTTCATGGCAGAAACCGCAAAAATCTTAAATCCTTCCAAAAAAGTAGTTCTGCCAGATTTAAAAGCGGGCTGTTCCCTGGCAGACAGCGCCCCAACACCCCTTTTTAAAGCTTTTAAGGAAAAACATCCGGATCATCTGGTTATTTCTTATATCAACTGTACTGCTGAAATTAAAGCCCTGAGCGATATTATCTGTACAAGCAGTAATGCTGAAAAAATCATTGACTCCTTACCCAAAGACCAGCCGATTATTTTTGCACCAGACCGGAATTTAGGCGCTTATCTGAATAAAAAATCCGGAAGAGATATGCTTCTGTGGAACGGTGCCTGTATGGTACACGAGATTTTCAGTCTCGAGAAAATAACCAAACTTAAATTAAGGCATCCAAAAGCCAAAGTACTGGCTCATCCGGAGTGTGAGGAGGCGGTGCTGAATGTAGCCGATTATATCGGAAGTACTACGCAGTTATTAAAATATTCCGCAACGGATCAAGCGCAGGAATTTATTGTAGCTACCGAAACAGGGATCCTTCATCAGATGCATCTACAGTCTCCACAAAAAACATTTATTCCTGCACCCCCTAATAATAATTGTGCCTGTAATGATTGCCCGCACATGAAGCTAAACACCCTCGAAAAAATATATCTATGTCTCCGCTATGAACTTCCGGAACTTACCATGGATGAAACACTGCGCCTTGCTGCTAAAAAGCCCATGGATAGAATGATGGAGATCAGCAGGAAACAGGGAATTATATAGTTTCAACAGGATAGTATAACCTTATTCGCGCAAAATAAATGAAACAAACTATCAATCAAATCGTCAGTAAATGGAATATTAAAGCGGTGATTTTTGATCTGGATGGAACAATGATAGATAATAATGCCTATCATCTTGCCGCCTGGCGACAATACCTTACTGATCTTGGAATAAATATTACCGAAGAGGAATACAGGAAAAACATTAATGGCAGAACCAACAAAGACGCCATTGAATATATTTACAAACGAACCATGAGTAACGAGGAGGCCATGGTCTATACATTGGAAAAAGAAGCTCTTTACCGGAGAATGTATCAGCCTTTTATACAACCTGTGGAGGGGTTAACCAGCTTACTGAAATTCATGGAACAGAGAAACATACCACTGGGTATTGCCACGTCCGGTATCCGGGTCAATATTGATTTTATGTTCGAACATATTCCTGTCCGGAAATTTTTTTCCGCAGTAATAAACTCCGAACATATCACTCACGGAAAGCCCCATCCGGAAATTTTTTTAAAAACAGCGGAAGCCCTGCATGTTTCTCCCGGTTCCTGTCTGGTTTTTGAAGATGCTGCCGTGGGTGTTAAAGCCGCCAAAGCTGCAGGGATGAAAGTGGTAGCTTTAACAACTACACAAACGGAACCCGAATTAGCCGAAGCCGACCTGATTATTAAAGATTTTTCTGATTTGATACATTTATAAAATATCCCCCCCGGAGTACCTGCATTTTTTTTAGCTTTAGCTTCAACCAACCAAAATCTATGAGACTTCTGCTGGGTCTGCTGTTCCTTACCTGTTCTGCCGTATATGGACAGAACTACCGGAAAATTCACCGAAAAGCGGTTTTGGTAGATTCACATAACGATATTTTAACTGCTTCTATCGAGAAAAATGTGCAGATAGATCTGGATCTGCGCGGGAAAACCCATTCGGACCTGAATCGCTTTTCCGAGGCTGGTATTGATGTTCAACTCTTTTCGGTTTGGTGCGATGGAGATCAGCAAAATCCTTTTGACCGGGCCAATCGCGAAATGGACACCCTCGATGCGGTTATTGCAAGAAACCCGGATAAAATCATGCTCGTTAAAACGCCGGGCCAGCTCAAAAAAGCAATCCGCAGCCATAAACTTGCAGCTATGTATGGTGTGGAAGGCGGACATATGCTCGAAAACAATATTGATCGCCTTCAGTACTTTTATAACCGCGGAGTTCGTTACATGACCCTTACCTGGAATAACTCTACCGATTGGGCCAGCTCCGCAAAAGATGAAACCGATCAGACACTGCCCCATCCTAAATACGGCTTATCAGATTTTGGAAAAAAGGTGGTGCAACGAATGAACCAGTTGGGTATGCTGGTAGACCTGAGCCATGTGGGAGAGCAAACATTTAAAGATGCTATAACTATTACTACTAAGCCGGTGCTGGTTTCGCATAGCAATGCCTATGCCCTATGCCCCGTTTCCAGAAATTTGAAGGACGACCAGATAGATGCCATTGGAAAAAACAACGGTGTGATTCAATTGAATTTCTATTCCGGATTTGTAGACAGCAATTTTCTTAAAAAAGATTCGCCCGCAATTCGCCCACCGTTAAGTGCACTATTGGATCACCTGGATTATATTGTTCAGCGCATTGGCATAGATCATGTTGGTATGGGCTCCGATTTTGACGGAATCACCTCCACTCCACAACAACTGGACGATATTACCTCATACCCCCTTATTACAAAAGCCCTGCTTGAACGGGGCTACACCAAAAAAGATGTTTACAAAATCATGGGCGGAAACTTTTTAAGGGTACTGAAAGCCAATGAACAATAAATAATTGAATAAATCACCCCACTCCACAATCGTTACTGTCATGAGAAAACTCCTGCTTTTTTTAACCGCCGTATTATTAACAACAGCGGCATTTAGCCAACCTACCCAAAAGCCGCCATTACATGGAAAAAAATGGATGGCCATTACCGGAAAACCGCTGGCGGCAACTGCCGGTTCCATGATATTTCAGCAGGGCGGAAATGCTGTGGATGCGGCATGTGCCATGCTGGCCGCCACCTGCACTATGTGGGATGTACTGAGTTGGGGCGGGGAAACCCAGGCACTTATTTATAACCCAAAAACAGGAAAAGTGATTGGGATTAATGCACTTGGTATGGCGCCAACAGGAGCCACCGCTGCATTTTTTAAAGGCAAGGGGTACAATTTCCCTCCTGAATATGGCCCATTGGCCGCGGTAACACCAGGAACAGTTGGCGGAATCTGCCATATGCTGGCCCAATACGGAACCATGAGCCTGCAACAGGTGCTGGCCCCGGCCATGCAACTGGCAGCGGGATATCCCATAGAGGCGCAAACGGCTAACAGCATCGAAAGGGGAAAGGAGCGGGTTAAGCAATGGCCTTATAGTAAAAAAGTTTTTCTCACGCACCCTGGCGAAAAAAGAGAAGCGCCGGAGGCGGGAGAGATTTTTGTGCAAAAGGACCTGCTGAATACACTGACCAAACTGGTGGAAGCAGAACAGGCTGCCCTGAAAGCAAAAAAAACGCGCAAGCAGGCGATTCAGGCAGCCTACGATCGTTTTTATAAAGGAGACATTGCAGATGAATTTGTAAGAGGCAGTGCGGAGCAGGGTGGTCTGATTACCAGAGCCGACCTGGCCAATTGGAGAGTGAAGGAGGAAGAACCGATGAAAATCAATTACAAGGGCGTAGATGTTTACAAGTTATCCCAGTGGACCCAGGGACCCGTGTTGTTGCAGTCGCTGAATATCCTGGAAAATTTCGACCTGAAAAGCATGGGATATAATTCTCCCCAATACATCAATACCGTGTACCAATCCATGAGTCTTGCATTTGCAGACAGGGATTTTTATTACGGAGACCCCGCATATGCACCAACCAGACAACCCATGAACGGATTGCTGAGCAAGGAATATGCAAAGCAACGGGCCAAAGAAATAAATCCGGAGAAAAACGTAGCCAACATGGGTCCGGGCGACCCGTATCCTTTTGAAGGCAGCGTGAATCCCTATACGGAACTGTTGAAAAAAAGAAAACCGGAAGAAGACAGTACAGGTAAAAGAAATTTTGTACCCGCACACGACAGTACGGCAACTGCTATGCTGGAAAAAGAGCAATATATGGATCGTCTCTGGAGGGGAACCACCAGTGTGGAAGCTGCAGATGCGGAAGGTTGGGTTGTATCCATTACCCCCAGTGGCGGCTGGTTACCTGCCTGTATAGCCGGCAACACGGGAGTGGGCATGAGCCAGCGGATGCAAAGCTTTGTGCTGGATGCCAGTCTCAACCCTTTTAATGTAGTGGAACCGGGTAAGCGGCCAAGGGTTACCCTTACCCCCTCTATGGCGCTTAAAGAGGGAAAACCCTATCTGTCTTTTGCGGTGCAGGGGGGAGACACACAGGACCAGAACCTGATCCAGTTCTTTTTAAACATGCACGAATTTGGAATGACGGTTCAACAGGCCTGTGAAGCGGCCAATATTAATACAAATCAATTATGGTTATCGCTCGGTGGTACCAAAATCGGCGACCGTAAACCCAGACCGGGCAATATTCTGTTATCTGATAAAACACCGGAGTCTACCAGGGAAGCGCTCAAGAGAATGGGCTATAAACTCAGTTTTGGTGATCGGACAAGCGGCCCTATTAATGCTATTTTCCTTGATAGAAAGCATGGCTCAATCTGGGGCGGATCTTCCAATAATGGAGAAGATTACGGGATTGGCTGGTAAAAACCGTGAAAAAAGACCCAAAAACAGTGTTAATACGCTGCCATCCAAAATGGCGGCGTATTATTTTTAGTGCAATAAAAGCAAAACTAAAGCCGTTAGTAAAAAAATACTAAAAAAATTAGTGTTAATTAATAAAAACCCATTAGTTTTACATCACCATTAAATTTGACCACTAAACCTTAATTACATGAGTAATGCAGAAAAACTGAAGGCGCTGAAACTGACGATTGATAAGATCGATAAAGATTATGGAAAGGGCAGTGTGATGCTCATGAATGAAAAAAGCACCGCTCCGATGGAGGTTATTTCTACCGGATCCATTGGCCTGGACACCGCACTGGGTGTAGGCGGATTACCTAAAGGAAGGATCATTGAAATATACGGACCGGAATCTTCCGGTAAAACCACCATTGCGATTCATGTAATTGCCGAAGCGCAGAAAAAAGGCGGCATGTGCGCCATTATCGATGCCGAACATGCATTTGACAGCGCCTATGCACAAAAACTGGGCGTGGACGTAGACAATCTGCTGATTTCACAGCCGGACTATGGAGAACAGGCGCTGGAGATCGCCGACAGGCTGATTCTTTCCGGAGCACTCGATGTAGTAGTCATAGATTCTGTTGCGGCCCTGGTTCCCAAAAGTGAACTGGAAGGCGAAATGGGAGACAGTAAAATGGGTCTCCATGCAAGGTTAATGAGCCAGGCGCTGCGTAAATTGACCGCAACCATTAATAAAACCAATACGGTTTGCATATTTATCAACCAGCTTCGGGAAAAAATTGGTGTGATGTTTGGCAACCCCGAAACCACCACTGGTGGTAATGCACTGAAGTTTTATGCCTCCGTTCGTTTAGATATCAGGAGAATGACCCAGATCAAGGATGGAGATGCGGCTATCGGAAACCATGTAAAGGTTAAAGTGGTTAAAAACAAAGTAGCTCCTCCATTTCGCGCGGCAGAATTTGACCTCATGTTTGGAGAGGGTATCAGCAAAGTGGGAGAAATTATTGATATGGGTGTTGAACTGGGCATTGTGCAAAAAAGCGGTAGCTGGTTTAGTTATGAAGGCAATAAACTGGGTCAGGGCCGGGATGCGGTGAAAACACTCCTGCATGATAATCCGGAACTGGCCAATGAGATTGAAGGAAAGATACGCGCCAAACTGGCCAGCGAAACACAGCCGGCAGCAGAAGCAGAAAAATAAAAGTTTTAGATGGGTTAGTAACTATCCGCCCTGGCCATTCGGCCGGGGCTTTTTTTTGCCGACTGTTGTCAACCGGTTCAAGGTCTTTCCCGTTAAATTATTAGCATTCAATATAATATTAAGACCACCTTAAACGTTCTACCCACAGAGGTTAATATATCCATCCACATGAATGCAAGGGTACCCGGAGTTTTGCACCTGAGTAGCGTTCTTATGCGCTGCCTTGTACTCATTTTGAGTACCGCAACCCCGTGCCTGGCGCAGAAAGGGATTTCCTATGATATTCGCCCTTTTAAAAAAGAAGCCATTTTCCGGAACGATGATAAAGTGGGTTATGACGTAAGACTCAAAAACAATACCGGAGAGAAGATCAGGGGAAGCATGAAGGTGGAAGTCAGGAATTACAAAGGAGAACAGACCTTTAACCAGGAACTGGGATTCACAATAGATGCCAAAAGAGGGTTTGCTACGGACCTTAAACTGGAGAACGACAGAACCGTACCCGGGTTTTACCAACTGTCGATCATTGTTTCAGCAAACAGGTATACTGATACCCTGTACTTTGGTTACGGAGTGGATCCGGAGAAGATTTATTCCAATGTAAACCGCCCTGCGGATTTTGATCAATTCTGGGACGACGCCAGAAGAGATCTGATCAATATTGATCCGAAATTCCGCGTTACCCGTAGGGGTGATCAGAGCACAAGGGAAGTGGATGTGTTCCTGGTAGAGTTTCAGTCTATCGACATGCAAACCATCAGGGGCTGGCTTTCTGTACCCAAAGAAAGAGGGAAGTTCAGGGTTTTATATGAGCTTCCCGGTTATCTCGAAGATATGCGGCCGGATTCACTCAGAAAAGATATGGCCGTGTTCCGTTTGAATGTAAGAGGACATGGCAACAGTAAAGACAATACAAATGCCGATTATAATACGTTTAATGTAATCGGTCTTAACGATAAAAACAGGTACATCTACCGGGGGGTGTACATGGACGCCTTGCGGGGCCTGGAGTTTATTTACCGGCACGAACACCTGAAACTGGATACCAGGAAAGTGGTGGTGAAAGGCGAAGGACAGGGTGCTGTGCTGGCTGCAGTAGTTGCTTCAATGGATAGCAGACCGCAGGGTTGTATCCTGGAAAGGCCGGTATACGCGGATATGCGGACCCTGTTCATGATGGCTGAAACCCAAAAGGTTCAACCCTGGCCGGTGAGAAATTTTCAATCTTATATTGCCAACCCCCGCAACAGGTTAAATAAAGAGGGGCTGTTCAGGGTATGGGATTATTTTGACCCGGTGAATTTTGCGCCCAATATACGGTGCAGGGTATTGTTTGGCCACAACCTTAAAAACACGGTCTGCCCGCCCCAGGCCGCTATCGCATTATATAATCAGATCCGCATCGATAACCGGGAAATATTTATGAGCCCCGATGCAGAGGGTATGAACTATATCTATTACTCGCTGCAGAATTATTGGATTAAAAAAATTCTCTGATCACAAAACAAAAATAAACCAATGAAACAGCTCCTTTCTCTCCTTCTTTTTGCAATGATTTCCAGTGCCGTTTATGCGGGGTTCCCTATTGGAAGAGGAAAGTATCTGATTGTGCCGTCTTATAATCTGTATCAGGCAAAAGGTTATTGGAAAGACGACGGTACCTATGTAGACTATGCCAATGGCGGTCGTTTTTCATCACATTATTTTGGTTTGTATGGCGGCTTCGGGTTAACAGAAAACCTCGATTTCATTGGTAATATCAACTATACCATTCAGCGCAAAATGGAAACCAATCTTACCGAACAGAATGCCAGCCTGGGCGACGCAAGTATTGGTTTGCAATATCTGCTCAACAGCTTCGACTACTATAAATTTTTAACGGTATCCGGATCATTGATTGTTCCGCTTTACCAGAACAACGCATCCAAACAACCCTATACCGGTTTTCAACAGGTGGGCGGGGAAATAAAAATGTCTTTTTCCGGAACCAACAGGGAGCGATTGAGAAATACCTACTACGACATCAATGCCGGTTTGAAGCAGTATTTTAGCCCCGAAGGACCAACCCAGTTGTTCTTTGATGCGCTGCTGGGTGTACCCGTAGATGAAATGAATAAGTTTACTTTTGCCATGAGCGGTGTAAAATCGAACAGTACCCAATCCATATTCAACTATGGTAACCTTGCTGCTATCCGTTCCTTTTCTTATTTCAGATTAACGGCGGGATATGGAAGAAAGATCGACCAGAATTACCAGCTCTTTATTAACATCTTCACAGATATTTCCGGAAAAAACACCGGTAAGGGTGGCGGTGGTTCTATTTCGATTGTTGCCAAATTATAGCGGAAGAAAAACAGCATATGAAGTCTAATGTATATATCCCGGCCTTAACTGGTGTAAGAGCAGTTGCAGCTTTTCTGGTGTTTTTCCATCATTTTAACCAGGCCGAATTTCCTTATCCGCTTTTCAG
Source organism: Sediminibacterium sp. (assembly GCA_035254545.1). Classification (GTDB taxonomy): domain Bacteria; phylum Bacteroidota; class Bacteroidia; order Chitinophagales; family Chitinophagaceae; genus Sediminibacterium. The sequence goes on from DATFAP010000038.1 coordinate 8,448, forward strand.
AATACTGAATGAGTTTCATATTGGTGTTACGCTCTTCTTTGTACTGAGTGGATTCCTGATCTGTCTGAGGTATTTTGATACCTGTGAAATCAATGGTACCTGGTTTCGAAAATACATCAAAAACAGGATTGCCCGGATCTATCCAATGTACCTGATTCTTACGGTAGCCACTTTTGCATTTGCCTGGTGGATGGGAGATCAGTCGGTATACAACAACTTCTTTTCCCCGGTTTTATTGATTTTCCTGAATATATTTTTTATCCGCGGTTTTTTTGATGACCTCAAATTTACCGGCGTAAGTCAGGGTTGGTCCCTTACCGTAGAAGAATGTTTCTATTTTATGGCACCCTTTTTCTTTTTATACATCAAAAAATCTAAAAAGGCCCTTGTTTATCTTCCGCTGATATTGCTTGGCATTGGTGTTTTACTGGTACTTATTTTCGGCAACCTGAATTTTTTTGGATTTTTCGGCAACCTCAAGTTCATGTTCCTCTATACTTTTTTTGGCCGTTGTGTGGAGTTTTTCATTGGTATGGCATTGGCGCTTGTTATTTTAAAAAGCAACAATACCGTTCAAAAATATCCCCTGTTTACCTTACTGGGTATTGTTGTAATGGCCGGTAGTGTTGGCATTATGGCCATACAGCCGCTTTCTCCCGAAACCCCCTACGGCCTCTACCAACCAGTTGGTATTTTTTCCAACAATGTTCTTTTACCCATCGGGGTTGCCTTGTTCTTTTATGGTTTAATGAAAGAAAAATCGTTGATTCGGTATTTCTTATCGGGCTCGCTCATGCAGTTGCTTGGTAAGAGCTCCTATATTTTTTACCTGATCCACATTGGATTCATTTCAAAACTGGCCAGCGATTTCAGCGAAAAAAATACAGACCGTTTTTATGCATGGCTGGATGCCAATGAATACTGGTGGTTATCGGAGCATATCAATTACACCGTGGTACTGGTAGGCATGATATTCATCATATTAAACCTTGTTTCCATTATTCTTTATAAGTTTATAGAAGAACCGGTCAATCTTTATATCAGAAAGTCATCCCTGTTGGAGAAAAAAAAGTTTGCCACAGGTAACCAGTCAAAAGAATAGGCCTATGAAATCTGCCGCTACATATAAAATCAACCTGCTTGGCTTTTTGCTGATCGGTTTGTTTTTTATGCCTTCCAGGGGCTCGGCGTTTCAGAAAAGGGGAAACGAAGAGGGTGTGACAGTGCTTCTAAACGCCGCTAATAAAAGAGCAGGCTTTAGTGCGAGAAAGCCGGTAAGATTCAAAATTTCCATCAAAAACAATTTCACTACCGACCAGGAAGGAACACTGGTGTATACCGTAAAGAACAACAGCGGAGAAACCATTCTTCGAAATTCCCTGGATGTTCGGGTAAATGCCAGAAAAAAAATCGAATCCTCTTTTGAGGTTCCACTGGATACAGAGGGCGAATATTCCCTGCAGGCCAATATTGAACTGAACGATCACGCCGAAACGATCACCAGGGAATTCTCTTATAGTGGCCCGCCCCGAAAAGCAAATGACCGGAGAAATATCCCTAACCCATACGATCAAAACTGGTCAAGAGATAATATAGACCAGTCGGATGCAGCCACCCGCGAAGCATTGGTGGCCGAGTCTGATAAGAAGGTGGCGACAGAAGAAGCGCATGGCGATGAGGAGTCTGAAGAAGAAGAGGGAGAAATCATTACAAAGGTAAAACCCTACAATGCAGACGGTCTTTTCTACAACGGGAAAAACATCCGCTACACCGTTACGCTGATCAATAAGTACAAGACGAAGCAGGAAGGAACCTTTAAACTGATTGTAAAAACGGAAGAGGGAAAACCAGTGGGCGAAACGGTGGTGAATATTAAAATGCGGAAAAAGGGCATCAGGAAATTCACGGTTAAATTACCGGCGATAACCCAGGCCGGTGTTTACAATATTGATGCCGCGCTGAATGTGAGCACTTACGACGATACCACCAAACATGCATTTGGTTACAGGATTAATAATATTGCAACACCATACCATCTTCCACCCGATTTCGATGAGTTCTGGAAAGCCGCCAGGAACGAATTGGCAGGCATCCCCCCTCAGTACAGAATTATTCCCGATGAAAGTAAAAGCACTTATTTCCATACGGTTTACAGGGTGGAATTTCAATCACTGGGAAATGTGACAGTCTTTGGCTGGCTGAGTATTCCCAAGCCAAAAGGCAGGTATCCGGTATTGATCGGATTCGGAGGATATAAAATTGAGCTCAACCCGCTCTACTTCGACGACTTTGTCAGCTTTACCGTAAATGTTCGGGGAATCGACAAAAAAGTGAAGGAACAGATTAACCCGGAAAACAGGGAGCAGCTCCTGGTGAACATAGAAAACAAAGACGACTATATATACCGTGGCATTTATATGGATTGTATAAGGGCGGTGGAATTCATCCATGCACACGGAGATATGGGAATGGATCTTCGGAGGGTGGTAGCTTTTGGTGGTAGCCAGGGTGCGTCGCTTTCGCTGGTGGCAGCGGCCATGATGCCCGATAAAATTAATACCGTGGTGGCCAACAACCCGATTTTTTTCGATTGGGTCAGGCATGTTGAAATCACCCAATCGAACCCCAACGCTCAATTTCCGATACGTGACTTGCGCAGGTTTCAGGATAAGAATCCGGAAATAACCATCGATAACATGATTCATACACTTCAGTATTTTGAAGTGCAGAATTTTATGCCAGCCGTTGCTTGCCCTGTTCTTTATGCAGTAAGTTTACTGGATGAGTTTGTGCCGCCGGGAACCGCATTGGCCGCCTATAATAAAATGAGCCCGGAAACCATTGCTAAAAGCGAGCTGTATGTTTTTCCGACACTGGGCCACGAAGTACCCAGAAGTCATGATGCTTTTGTGAGTAAATGGTTTTTGGAGAAAGTAGTTAAAAAAAGAAAATCCATAGGGAATGAATTCAGCAATCAATAAAATAATATGCTCCGCTGCATTGTCCCTGCTGGTCTTTACCTGCAGGGCAGACTGGCCTGTGGGCAAGGGAAGGACATCCCTGATTGCTTCCTTTAATTATTTTTATTCCTCCAAGTATTTTGATGCAAACGGCAAGCTGGCTTCATTCAACCCCGGCGATAAATTTCAATCGCAATTTTACGGGCTGACTATGGTGCATGGTTTGGGAAGAAGACTGGATGTTGTGGCCAATCTCCCTTTTATTGTACAGGATCAGGTTTCGAATGGTATCCGGAAAACCAATTCCGGCGTAGGTGATATAATGGTGGGGCTTGCTTACCATTTTCCTTCTGCAGAATTTCAGAAGCATCTTACCATTAAGGCACAGGTGATTATACCCGCTTATGAAAACAATAAAACACCTGAATTGGGTTATGCTTCCAAAGGCTTGCAGGCAACAATTAACTATTCATTTACCCCCATTAAGCAATCATTTGCCGTTATTGAAGGCTCATACACCCGATTCATTGATTACGCCGAAGGCCCAAATCAGTACAGGGGCGCATTTACTTTTGGACGGTCGCTGAATAAATACAGTCTGGTTACTTTCAATTTTGCCCACCAGGTATCAGAAAGCAATAATATTGCCTTTAACCCTAATCCACAGGCTACCAGAAATTTCAGCTCAGGGTTACTAACATTCGCTTATGGCAGAAAAATCAGCCGAACCCTTACACCCTATTTGCAGGGATCTTATACGCTTTATGGAAAGAATATTGGTCTTGGAATGAGCGCAAGCATTTTTTTAGTAATGAAACTTCCTTAGTCTTCTCATATTTATTTAATGCTGACTGTTATACCAAAAACAAGAACATATTTTTCAACGCTTAAGGCATTGCTGCTGTTGGGAATATTGCTGATCAATAATCCGTTATTGATAACTGCCGAAAGCGCCCCTTCTGTTGCAGGGGATCCTGTTGAAATCAGAATACTTCCGGCAAAATCGAAAGCGGTCTTCGGAAAAAAAAATCCCGTGAAGTATCGTGCCAGTTTTAAAAATAACCTGGAAACAGATCAGGAGGGGACCCTGTTTTACACCATCAGGAATAATCAGCAGGAAATTCATTCAACCGGCTCTTATGCTGTAAAAGTTGCTGCTAAAAAAACATTTGAATCTGCTTTTGTAATTCCCTTTGAAGAAAACGGTGTATTCACTATTCACTTCGATCTTACCCTCAACGATTTTACGGGAGACCTGATCAGTGAGTTTACCTACAGGGATCCTAAATCTTTAAAACAGGATAAGCCCGGAAACCCGTATGAACTCAATAATACCGCAGCAAATTTTGAAAAGATTGCATCAGCGGAAGATATTCCCGAAAATCCGGAGGAACATACAGCGGAAGACCTGGAAGAATCTCACGACGAAGGAGAAATTATTACGGTAATCAAGCCCATCAATAAAGATGGTGTATTCTGGGATCCGGACAATATTGGCTACCAGGTTCGCCTTACCAATAAATACAAGGTTAAACAGGAGGGCACCCTCACCTATATCCTTAAAGCGGATAATGGAGAAATACTGGAAACAAGGGTGGTATCCATCAAACTAGCCAGAAAAGCAAGCAGGCAATTTAAAATTAAAATTCCGCCCGTATCGGCTCCCGGTGTTTATGGTATTACGGTTGCGCTGAATCTCACCACTTATGATGACACCACCAAATATGCTTTCGGATATAAAGTAAGCGGTATTGCTTCACCCTATCATAAACCGCCGGATTTCGAAGTTTTTTGGGAAACAGCAAAAGCCGAACTGGCCGCGATTAACCCCCAATACAATATCATACCCGATCCTGCCAGAACTACCCGTTTTCATAAAGTGTACAAAGTGGAGATGATTTCGCTTAACGGGGTAAAAATCTTCGGATGGCTGACCATTCCAAGGTTGCCCGGAAAATACCCGGTGATTGTGGGCCTGCAGGGATACCGGGTAGAACTGCAACCCTTATTGTATGAGAACTATATTGGCTTTAACCTCAATACAAGAGGCATTGAAAAAAACTGGAAATCCTTTAATCCGGAGAATGAGCAGCCGTTGTTGATCAATATTGCCGACAGGGATAACTATATGTACAAAGGAATGTACATGGATTGTGTCAGGGCCATCGACTTCATTTATTCCCACGAGGAAATGGGCTTTGATTTGTCGAGAATTATGGTTTTTGGCGGCAGCCAGGGCGCTACTTTATCGCTGGTAACTGCTGCATTAACAGGCAATCGTGTCAACAGCCTGATTGTGGATAATCCGATTTTTTGTGACTTTCACGAGAGTTATAAACTGCTGAGTAATCCGTTGTATGATAATTTCCCCATTAAGCATGTAGTGGATTATGCAAAAGACAATCCACCGGTTACCATTGAGCAATTACTGGATAACCTGAGTTATTTTGAAGTACAAAACTTCATGCCGATGATCAATTGTTCGGTGTTGTACGCGGTGAGTTTGCTGGATCCGCTGGCGCCGGCTGCAACGGTGATAGCGGCATTCAATAAATTGAATCCGGCAACCGTCGAAAAAAGTGAAATGTATGTGGCCCCTCATCTCGGGCACGAAATCACGATGGAACACCGGCATTATCAAATGATCTGGATGAGTGAAAAATTGTTGCGGAAACGAAAAAACATTGGCAAATGAGAAGGGGAATCATCATCCTGATATTATTAACCGCGTTTTTGCAAAAAGCGAGTGCCGACTGGCCGGTTGGTAAAGGCAGAACCTCATTGCTTCCGGGCTACACTTATTTTTATTCCGCCTCCAATTACGACAGAAGCTGGAAAAGAAACCCCTTTCCTTCCAACAATTATTTTACAACACATATCGTCAATCTGTCGTTGAATCATGGATTGGGCAGAAGCCTTGATTTGCTGATCAATGTTCCATATATAATTCAAAAAAGAGTGAACAAAGACTCGATCCGGGGAAATTCCGGAATTGGAGACGTGTCGATCGGGCTTGCCAAACATTTTTCTTCCAACGACCAGCACCGGCATTTTACAGCCAAAGCGGTATTCATGATTCCCATGTACCAGAAAGACAGTGTGGTTTCTCTCGGATATTCCTCCCGAGCATACAGCCTGGAGGTCAATTATTCTTTTGCGGCGGGTAAGGCGGCATTCGCCATTGTACAAGCGGCATATACCCATTTTTTCGATAACCCGGAAGGCCCTAAACAGTATACCTATACTGCTACATATGGCAGAAAATTCAACATGTTCAGCCTGGCTACCATCAGTTTTATGCACCAGGAATCAGTGAGCAGCAATACCGGTTTTAACCCCAACATTTTTGCCAATACCAGTTTTACCAACGGACGGCTTACCCTTTCTTATGGCAGAAGGATTACCCGAACCATTATGCCGATGTTCCAGGTTTCATCCGTAGTTTACGGAAGGAATGCCGGAGGAGGTGTTGGATTGGGATTGTCATTAATTACCAGATTGCCATAAATAGCATAAAAAATACTAATTAGAAATAGAAAAAAACTAATATTTTCCTGTTTTTTGATTCATTTAATCCCACCAGCTTGATCTATCAACTATTCAGAAAACTTATTAAAGCGGCCATCTGGCTGTTTTGTGAAGAGTTGATTGTAGTGAACCAGGCGGTCTTTGCAACAAAGGGCCCCCTGCTGGTAGTGGCGAATCACCCAAATTCTTTTCTCGATGCCATATTGATCGGCGCACAGTTTTCCGGAAAAATGCACTTTTTGGCAAGGGGAGACGCGTTTCAGCAAAAACACCACCGTTTTTTGCTCCGACTGCTCAATATGCTTCCCGTTTACCGTTTGAGCGAGGGCAGGGAAAATCTTCACCTGAACGAATCTGCATTTACGGAAAGCCGTCGCATTTTAGCTGCAGGAGGTATTGTTCTGATATTTATTGAAGGTATCTGCGTGAACAGCCATGTGCTTCAACCATTTAGGAAAGGAGCCGCAAGAATTGCTTCGGGCCTGGACCTCCAAAAGCCGCTACCGGTGCTGCCGGTAGCTATTGCGTATGACTCCTTAACCCGATTTGGAAAGAAAGTGCGGATTGCTGCCGGGGAGCCAATTCCTGCAAAAGACCTTCTCCCCTTTAAAGACACGGCTAAGAGTTATACCTTTTTTAATCAGCAGATCCATCTAAAACTGGAATCACTGATTCAAATTCCGGGAAACAGGGCCAAAAAACCATCTTTTCCGGTGAAATTCATTGCTGTAACCGGATGGATTTTGCATTTTCCGCTTTATCGGATCACCAGTACCATTATCCGGAATAAAACAAGGGGAACCGTCTTTTACGATTCCGTTCTGTTTGCCATACTCCTACTGATATATCCCCTCTATTTGTTCCTGATGGGTTGTTTCCTCTTTACAGCGGGGCTTCAACCGTTACTTGCGGCATTGATCATTTTAATACATCCTTTTTTGGCCAGGGCAGCGGTTTTATTTGCACGGAATGATGTTTGAAAATCAGGGCTGCCCCTGTAGCTTGTTTGTTGTTTCATCAATTAACAAAGCATGCGTCAACTATTTCTTTCTTTGTGTGTAATCAGCACACTGAACCTCATAGCGCAGGACAAACTCTCTAAAAGCGATATTTACTTCAGCAGCAAAACTGTTTGATCTGTCCTTTCTTCCGCTTCTACCTGTTGCGCAACAGGCCTTCGCCCCGCTTTCGGGAGAATCGGCAGAACCGACGACAGGCAAACAACCGCCGGAAAACAGTATCAGCAAACGGGAAACAGACGAAATATACTCCGCAAGCCGGAATTAAAAAACACCGCCATGATAGTGTAGTATGCAGGGTCCAGAAACAGGTAAGATGCGGAAGTGCTATATTCGTTCGTTAATCTTCAAAAATCTTAGTTTCATGTTATCCAGGTTTTTTTCTTTTTGCCTTCTTACCATGTTCCTGGTTTCCTGCACTGGTTCCAGGATCAGTAAAACCGGAGCTTCTGTACAGATTAGCCGGTTAAAATTGTTGGATATGTATACCATTCCCCACGCATTGAATTTTAAAGGAACCAATGTGGGCGGACTCTCCGGTATTGATTATGATGCAGCAGAGGACCGGTATTTCATGATTTGTGACGACCGCTCATCGATCAACCCCGCAAGATACTATACCGCAAAAATTCCCATAAAGGACAACAAAATTGACACCATTATTTTTACGGATCTGGTGTTGTTGAAAGATGAAAACAATCAGCTATATCCCGGCAGTAAAACCGATCCGGCGCGGACACCGGATCCGGAAGCAATGCGCTATAACCCATTACAGGGGAACCTGATCTGGAGTAGTGAAGGAGAGCGAATTGTCCGGGCAAAAGATACGGTATTGACCAACCCATCCCTTACGCGGATCAACCTCTCCGGAAACCGGACAGACAGTTTTACGCTGCCCTTCAACCTGACTATGCGGGCAACAGAAAAGGGTCCCAGACAGAATGGAGTATTGGAAGGAATGAGTTTTGCGGACCATTACAAAACCCTTTATGTGAATGTGGAAGAGCCGCTCTATGAAGATGGCCCGAGGGCAGAACTCATTCCTAATAAGGCATTTGTGCGTATTTACAGGTTTGATGTCGCAACCCGGAAAAGCACAGCCCAATATGCATATGAGCTGGATCCGGTTGCTTATCCACCCTCTCCCGCCGGCTCATTTAAGGTCAATGGCATCCCCGATCTGCTTAGCCTGGGAAATAACCGACTGCTGGTGTTGGAAAGATCTTATTCTACCGGCAGGATCCCCTGCACAATAAAAGTTTTTATTGCCGATCTGAATTCCGCAACAGATATCACCAGCAATCCCTCCCTGAAAGCCGATACCCGCTTTATCCCTGCTCAAAAAAAGTTGTTGCTGAACATGGACGACCTCGGGGTTTTTACCGACAATATTGAAGGGGTTAGTTTTGGCCCAAGATTGCGCAACGGAAATTCTACCCTGCTTTTTGTGGCGGATAATAATTTTTCGTCCCTTCAGCAGTCGCAGGTATTTTTATTTGAAATTATTCCATGATGCTGTACCGGAGGCCTTTCAAAATATTCTTTAGCCTGCTGCTGGCAATAGCCATGTTGTATGCCTGTAAACAGCCTGTAACAGCCAACGGAAATCCGGTGGTGGTCATTGAAACCGCCTTTGGCGATATTGAAGTGGAATTGTATACCGCAAAAGCCCCTCTCACCTGTACCGCATTTCTGCAATATGTAGATTCGGGCTGGTATAACCGGTCCAATTTTTATCGTGTACTGCATTTTGAAAACCAGCCTTCCAACGCTCCCAAATCGGAGCTGATCCAGGGAGGAATCTGGAAAAGCAACAACCCGCTGGCTGTATCTGTAAGAGGGATTCCCCATGAAACTACCCGCCAGACCGGCATTTTGCACAAGACCGGCGTTATTTCACTGGCAAGGGCGGAGCCGGGAACAGCCGGAACAGAGTTCTTTATTTGTGTGGATGATGAACCCGGACTGGATTATGGCGGGGAGAATGTTGCAGACAGGCAGGGCTATGCTGCCTTTGGTAAAGTGGTAAAAGGCATGGATGTGGTCAGAAAGATCTATCGCCAGCGCGAAAGAAACCAATATTTCGACCCATTGATTACCATCTTCTCCATCGACAGAAAATAGCCGCACAGGCAGAATAATAAGTAACTTTGAGTACCCCCGCTTTGTGCCAATTGATCTGGCATGAGAATTGGCACTGTTTAAAAGATTGTATTAATCAATTTAAAAGCCAGTATATGAAAAAGTTCATTTTAGCAGGAGTCATTGTTACTTCCCTTTTCTTCCTTGGCTGTTCTCAAAAGGCGTTTGTACAAAAAGACAATTCAGTAGATTTTTCTACCATTAAAACCTATGCCTGGGCAGACGGTGATGCAGACAAAGACTCCAGCACCAATCGGCCGCATCTCAACAGCATGCGCGACCAGAAAATTCATGAAGCCGTAGAAAAATACCTGCAGGAACTGGGATGGTCCGAAACCAAAACAAATCCCGATGTATTCCTGGTTTTTGATGTGGTGATTGAAAAAGAAGTCAGGGATCTGAGCACCCCTGTGTACAGCCAGCCGATGACCCGCTGGTATTATAATCCAAGGGGCGGAAGATGGGTACCCATCTATTACCCACCTACTTTTTGGGGTTACGATACCAGAACACAGGTAGTTCGGGAAGGAACACTCACACTGACTATGATGAATCCACAAACCGATAAAACCATCTGGCAGGGCTGGACCACTTCGGAGATCTACGGAAAGAAAATTTCTGAGAAACAGATTGATGCGAGTGTAAAAGCAATTATCGACAAACTGAAAAAGCCCTGATATTTGCAGAATGCCGTTCAAATTACATTCCTCCTACATACCCGCAGGTGATCAGCCATCAGCCATTCAGCAGTTAACAGATGGGATCAATGATGGTGAACAGTTTCAGACACTATTGGGTGTAACGGGAAGCGGTAAAACCTTTACCATTGCCAATGTAATACAAAACGTGCAGCGGCCTACCCTGGTGCTGACCCACAACAAAACACTGGTGGCGCAGCTTTATGGAGAGTTCAAGCAGTTTTTCCCTGAAAACGCGGTTGGTTATTTTGTAAGCTACTACGATTATTACCAGCCCGAAGCTTATATGCCGGTTACCGGTGTGTATATTGAAAAAGACTTGAGCATTAACGAGGAACTGGATAAGTTGCGTTTGCAGGCAACATCGCAATTGCTGAGCGGAAGAAGGGATATTATTGTTGTAGCCAGCGTTAGCTGTATCTATGGTATGGGTAACCCTACCGAATATGAAAATGGCATCATCCGGATAGAGAAAGGACAGGTAATTTCCCGTCAGGGATTTCTGCATGCACTTGTTAATTCTTTGTACAACCGGTCGCAGGGAGATTTTACCAGGGGAACATTCCGTGTAAAGGGCGATACTGTTGATATCAATCTTCCTTATGTGGATTTTGGATACAGGATCACTTTCTTCGGAGACGAGATTGAAGAGATTGAAAGTATAGACACCGCTACCAGCAAGCGGATTGGCCTGATGGACAATGCGGCTATTTTCCCGGCCAACCTTTACCTGGCACCCAAGGATATGATTACGGAAGTGATGCACGAGATCCAGGATGAAATGATGCAACAGGTGGAATACTTTAAAGCATCCGGAAAATTCATAGAAGCCTCCCGGCTAAAAGAACGGGTGGAGTATGATCTGGAAATGATCCGCGAACTGGGCTATTGCAACGGCATCGAAAACTATTCCCGTTTTTTCGACAGAAGAAAACCCGGAACAAGACCCTTCTGCCTGCTCGATTATTTCCCCAAAGATTTTTTATGTGTGATTGATGAGAGTCATCAGACCATTCCGCAGATTGCGGGTATGTATGGCGGAGACCGGAGCAGAAAAATGGTGCTGGTAGATTATGGGTTTCGTTTACCCAGCGCCATGGACAACCGCCCGCTCAATTTTTATGAATTTGAAAGTATGATCGGCCAGACGGTTTTTGTAAGCGCTACCCCCGGCGAGTATGAATTGGAGAAAACCGGCGGCGTGGTGGTAGAGCAGGTGGTTCGCCCTACGGGTCTGCTGGATCCGCCGATTGAAATCCGTCCCAGTGTAAACCAGATAGATGATTTACTGGATGCCATTGATGAACGGGTAAAACTGGGAGACCGCGTATTGGTAACCACGCTTACCAAGCGAATGGCAGAAGAAATGGATAAGTACCTGGGCAGAATCAACATCAAATCCAAATACATACACAGCGATGTGGACACGCTTGAACGCGTAGAAATCCTCCGCGATCTTCGCCTTGGAGTTATTGACGTACTGGTGGGTGTAAACCTGTTGAGAGAAGGGCTTGATTTACCCGAAGTATCACTGGTGGCTATATTGGATGCCGATAAGGAAGGATTTCTCCGCAACGAACGATCCCTGACGCAAACAGCCGGAAGGGCTGCAAGAAATGTTAACGGCCTGGTCATTTTTTATGCCGATAAAATGACGGAGAGCATGCAACGCACCATCGATGAAACCAACCGGAGAAGAGAAAAACAAATTGCCTATAACCTGGAACACAACATAACACCAACTACCATTTCCAAGAGCAAAGAGCAGGTTTTTGCACAAACGGCTGTGCTGGATATTAAAGGTTATGATCCCTCTAATCCTTATGCCATGCAGCAGGATCAGGACCTGGTGGCGCCTAAAGTGGCAGAGGAACAGGAAGAATACAAGACCATTCCGCAGGTGGAGAAAGCGATTCAGCGTACCAAAAAAGAGATGGAAAAAGCGGCCAGAGACCTTGATTTTATTGAAGCGGCCCGCCTTCGTGATGAAATGTTTAAACTGCAGAAAGAGCTGGACGCCATGAAATAACAGGGTACGGTAATTTGAACAAAATGATTAATTTAGAATGATGAACAGAGTGCTATTATTGATTGCCCTGCTGATACAAATCAGATCGTACTCGCAGCAACCTTATTACCAGGAGCGCTTCCGCCCGCAATTCCATTATTCCTCTCAGAAAAACTGGATCAATGACCCCAATGGACTGATCTATACCAATGGAGAATATCACTTGTTTTACCAGCACAATCCTTATGGTAATATCTGGGGGCATATGAGCTGGGGACATGCCGTAAGCAGCGACCTGGTTTACTGGAAACAACTGCCGGTTGCATTGAGGGAAGAAAATGAGGTAATGGTATTTTCGGGATCTGTTGTAACAGACCCTAAAAACAAAACAGGTTTTGGGCAGAAAAAAGGAGATGCGCCCATGGTGGCTGTTTATACCGCCCACGACAGCTTGCTGCAAACCCAAAACCTGGCATACAGTCTGGACAATGGAAAATCCTGGGGACGGTATTCCGCCAATCCGGTGCTGGACCTGCAGATGAAGGATTTTCGTGACCCGAATGTGTTTTGGCATGAACCCACCAAACGATGGATCATGGCCGTGGCCATGCCCAATGAGAAAATGATTTCCTTTTACAGTTCCTTCAGCTTAAAGCAATGGACATTTGAAAGCGATTTTGGTCCTTACGCAGATACATCCGGAGTATGGGAATGTCCTGATTTGGTAGAACTGCCGGTTGCGGGGGAACCCAATAAGAAAAAATGGGTACTGATGGTTTCACAGAATGCCGCCATGCAATATTTTGTAGGTGAATTTGACGGGGCAAAATTTTACAATGAAAATCCGCAGAACAAAATCATGCGACCGGATTATGGCGCGGATTATTATGCGGCGGTTACTTATAAAACCACTCCGGATAAACAGCCCACCAGCATTGGCTGGGTGAATAACTGGGGATATGCCAATGAAATTCCAACAAGCCCATGGAAAGGAGCGATGGCCCTGCCAAGAAAACTGGCAGTTAAAAAAGCCGGCAGCGAATGGGTGCTGGTACAGGAGCCCATTAAGGCATTGCGCAGCCTGCGTTCCACCGCGCAGGTATTAAAAAATAGTGTTCCGGTTAAATACAGACATGTGCTGCCCTTTAAAGGAAATTGTTTTGAAATGGAATTTGACCTGCGCCCCGCTACTACCAGTGTGAGCGGATTGAAAATAGCCGTTGGAGCTAACCGCTATTTTACCATTGGATATGATGCTACGCTGGAGCAGTTGTACATCGACAGAACCAATACTCCTTCCGGATTCAGTAAACAATATCCCTACTACAATACCAAGAAAGCCTACCTCAAAACAGTGAACGATCTCGTACACTTGCGGGTTTTCTTTGATAAGAGTATTGTGGAAGTATATGCCAACAACGGGGAGCTGGTATTTACCACACAGGTATTTCCGGAAGAGAAAGACACGGGAATTGAGTTTTTCAGCGATGGGAATATCTCTGTTTTCGAAAATGTTTGGTTTTGGCCAATGAAATCTATCTGGAAATAAGTTGCATCTTTGCACTTGAAAATCTGACCGTATGAGTTTTAGGAATTTTAAGATGGTAAGCTATGTGGTGTATGGCCGCGGAAGTTTTAATCAGTTAGACGAAATTTTAGCACCGCAGCGCAAGGGCGATGCGCCTATGATATTTTTAGTGGATCATTTTTTTGAAGGGAAACCACTGTTGTCGCGTATTCCACTGCGCGGGAAAGACAAAGTGATCCTGGCAGATGTTACTTACGAACCCAAAACCTCCCAGGTGGATGCACTGGCAAAATCACTGAAAGAGGAATTCGGCACCATCAGTGGTGTAATCGGGATCGGTGGGGGGTCTACGATGGACCTGGCCAAAGCGGTTTCCCTGATGATGACCAATCCGGGCTCCTCTGCCGACTACCAGGGATGGGACCTGGTGAAAAACCCGGGCGTGTACAAGGCCGGTATTCCAACACTCAGCGGAACGGGCGCCGAAGTGAGCAGAACCACGGTATTAACCGGACCAACACGCAAGTTGGGAATGAACAGCGACTTTACGCCTTTTGATCAGATTGTACTGGATCCGGAATTAACCAAAGACGCCCCGGCCAACCAGCGTTTTTATACAGGCATGGATTGTTATATCCATTGCATCGAAAGCCTGGAAGGAACCTACCTCAATGAGTTCAGCAAAAGCTACGGCGAAAAAGCATTGCAGCTTTGCCAGAAAGTTTTTGTGGAGAAAGACCATTGGGACGATGAGAGCGATGACCAGTTGATGATGGCATCCTACGCAGGGGGCATGAGCATTGCATATTCCCAGGTGGGAGTGGCCCATGCGGTAAGCTATGGATTAAGCTATTTACTGGGTACCAAACATGGTATTGGAAACTGTATTGTGATGGATCACCTGGAGGAATACTATCCTGCAGGTGTGAAGGAATTCAAATACATGGTAGAGAAGAACAAAATAGAAATTCCACGGGGCATCTGCAAAGGCCTTACCGATGAACAGTTCGAAACCATGATCGGCGTATCCATGGGCATGAAACCCCTATGGGAAAACGCCTTGGGAAAGGAGTGGGAAAAAATCATGACCCGCGAAAAACTGCGGGCCCTGTTCGAGAAATTATAACAGCTTAGCTGCTTTAATCAAGTCTTCCGGCGTATCAATTTCCACACCCATATAACTGGTAAGGACCATTTTTAACGGAACACCATATTCCAGGTAACGAAGGCATTCAATTTTTTCAGCGGCTTCCAGCGGAGTCATTGGCCAGTTGCTGAAATTAAGCAGGGCATGTTTGCGGAAAGCGTATACGCCAATATGTTCGTAATAGGTGATGGCAATGTCTTTGCTTCTGGGGTAAGGGATTACGCTGCGCGAAAAGAACAAGGCATTCCAGTTTCGGTCTACAGCAACTTTTACATAATTCGGGTCTTCGATCAGCTCGGGATCTTTAAGCTCCTGCATCAGGGAAGCCACCTGTACCCGTTCCTCCTGGAAAACCGCAAGCAGTTTTTCCAAAGGCGCTTTTTGTACAAAAGGTTCATCACCCTGTACATTCACAATAACGTCTACATCCAGCTCTTCCGCAGCTTCGGCAATCCGGTCGCTTCCACTCTCATGGTTTTTTTTGCTCATGATGGCTTTGCCGCCATGGGAGGTGATTTCATTGAAGATGATTGCACTGTCGGTCACCACCACCACCTCATCGAATAGCCCGGTTGCTTTTGTATTATCATAGGTATGCAGGATAACCGTTTTATTACCCAGCACCTGCATCAGTTTGGCTGGAAAGCGGGAGGCGGCATAGCGCGCAGGAATCATTGCAACAGTCTTCATACAAAAGCTTTGAACAAAGATACAATACTACACGTCAAACGGCAGGCGTTCAAAAGAACATGGAGCCGGCAGGGTTCAATAGTTGGTCTTAATGGTATGATCGAAGGGGATTTTTAACTGGTAACCCAGTTGCTCATCGGTGCGATCGTCGAGTACATCCAATCCATAGCGGATTTCTTCGATTGGGGTGTCATTATATGTCCCGAACATACGGTCCCAGATAGAAAAAATATTGCCGTAGTTGCTGTCGGTTTGGGGTTGTTTATAGTGATGGTGAACTTTATGCATATTGGGAGAAACGATCAGCCAACTGATGGCATTATCGAGCCAGAGGGGCAAGCGCATATTGGCATGATTGAACTGAGACAGCACGGCGCTCATACTCTGGTAAAACATCACCAGCCACATGGGAGCACCGCAGATGGCCACGCCTATAATGGTGAAAACAGCGCGGAACACACTTTCACCGGGATGGTGGCGATTAGCGGTAGTGGTGTCTACATGCGTATCGGCATGATGCACCATGTGAAACTTCCACATCCATTTAATCTTGTGTTCAATGAAATGAATAAAATAAGCACCCACCAGGTCCAGCAGCATCAGCCCGCCGATCAGCATTACCCATGCAGGCAGCGCCACCAACTGTAGAATACCGAAATGGTGCTCAATGGCCCAATCACTGGTTTTGACCATCAGTAACGCAAAGGCAAAATTGATGACAATGGTGGTGAGTGTGAAAAAAATATTGATGGCCGCGTGTTTCCATTTATCGTATTTGAAGCGAAACAGTGGAACGGCCCCCTCTATTACCCAGAAAAAAGTAATCCCACCGGCAAGGATCAGGGCACGATGCAGACTGGGAATGGTGTTGAAATAATCAACAATCGATTGGATCATGGCAGCAAAAGATTATGGGATCAATTTACAGGAAAAAGCCCATTTACAACACGGCCAGCCCGCTTTTCATCGCAAATTTGAGCAGTTCTTCCCTGGAGCTGATCTGCAACTTTTCATAAATAGAGTCCCGGTAGTTTTCGACTGTTTTTACAGAAATATTCATTTTACCGGCAATGGCTTTATACGACAGGCCCGATGTACAGAGAGCAATGAACTCAAATTCCTTATGCTTGAGTATACAATTTCCCGCAAAAGCAACCTTATCCCAATCTATATTTTTTATTTCCCTGGCTACAAAATGCCTGTTGACGAGATAACCGGAATGGTGTATTTCCAATAGGGCCTCTGAAAAAGATATTTTAGAATCTGCCTTTGATATATACCCGTTGATTCCAAGATTAAAGAGATTGGTTATCGCATTCCTGTCTTCCAGCGCCGATAAAACCAGAATTTTAACGGAAGGATATTTGGCCCTGAGTATTTTAATGGTATCTAAACCATTTAAAACAGGCATATAGTAATCGAGCAGAACAATATCCGGCAAGCTTGAAGTTTTTTCTAAAGCATTAATGAGCTCTCTTCCATTGGATCCCTCAGCAACGAACTCACAACGGAGAGATTCCCTGCAATTGTTCATAATGCCCGTTCTAACAAAGCTGTGATCTTCAGCAATACCCAGTCTGATTGGTTTCATTGTGCCCGGTTTTGGCACACATAGTATAAAAAAAGCCAATCCTTTTGAACCTGTTTCGCAAAGGGTATCTGTTATTTGTTAAACCGGGCAATTTGTTTTATAAAAGGGGTGTATGCCCCTTTTATAGATAGAAAAATTAATTTCTCTTTACAGAGACTGCTAGCAAACTCCCCCAAATTGTTTACAGATAAATATTAAACGACGAAAGACGTAATTGTATGTTTAATCAGTTTGAGCCAAACCTAAGGGCTATGGTAGAATATTTGACTTTAATAAAAATTATTGTCAATCCGAATACAGTTAATGACACGTAATCAAATCATCAGAATTGGTTAATCTACTTTGCAAAAGCAATTCACACAATATCCAAATGTTGCGGAAAAATTTTGACAAGAGCTTAGTTGAATTACCCGCACTTTTATTACGTATAATTATGATGGAGAGCTCATATTAGCAATTGTTGTAAGCATAGCAGCATAAGTTTATATTAATAAGTGGATTAAAAAACCATTCAGAGATATTCTTATCAATATATAGAGTGCTTGGTTTAATATTTGCAATTATATCTTTTTTACGTAGAGTTTAACTGTGTAGCAAATTTTTTAAAATAATCGTACCG
>DATFAP010000039.1:0-31280 GCA_035254545.1 Sediminibacterium sp.
GGTTCCATCGGCGGTCTTTAACTTTTTAGTACCATGGCCATTTTTGCGATTGCCGTTATCTCGTTGCTCATCATCCAGATGCTCTTCAAGTTCGGCTTCCATGGCGGCCTCTAAAAACTCTTTTAATAGAGGTCCGAAGGCTCCATCTTTGCCAAACAGGGATTTACCTGAACGGAATTGGGACAATGCCTTTGACTTTAAGGCATCGTAATCGAAGTTGTTTTTGTTACTCATAATTAACTGTATTAAAGGTCTAAATATTTTTTTAACCTTTGACACAGTTTATTTTACACTCTCAGTTGTGGTTTTACAATCATTGAGTATATTATTTACAAATAGCCCTTATTTACGCCGCTTTATACTCTTTCGATTTTACATATAAAACAACAGGCTTCAGCATTTCTTGCGTGGAGATATTCTACTTCAGTTTCTGTTTCAAATATTTTTGGTATTAGCAAATCCACATCATCATCACCAACTAATTTCGTAAAAATCATTCTTTGTTCTTTGTTATAACCTATTAATGACAAAGGAAAATTTTCTCTATCAGCTTTTATTTCAGGCGGGAATTGATGAATATCAGAGTAGGCTTCCACTGCGTCCTTGTTTATGAAAACTGGACCTGTTTGGTTAAAGGCATTATCAATACCAAAAGGGCTATGAGAAAATAGTAACCTATAATCTTCACCAACTTTAAAAGGTTTTAGTGAAACCCTGCAAGGTCCTTTTCCAGTTGCCAGCGTTTCAATAACTGTATGCCCAAACTCGTCCTTTTTTGTTTCTCTTACTTTGGCCGCAAATTCCTCACTTAGAGGAACAATTTTAAATTGCTTCATTTTATTGATTTTATTTATGCAAAAATGCTTTGTCTAATTAGTTACGACAACCCGAAACTTGCTAACTTAACTTTCAGGAAAAAATTTCACTTACACGTCCCAGCCAGGTATAGCAGTTTTTCTACTGCTGCCCCGATGATCTATATTTTAAAATAGCCGATATAGTAAGCAGTATCGCTAACCGGATATTGAACAGCGCTGCGCCAGCTAGGGAAATATCAAATAAGGCTACAACTTTGACGAAAGCGTTTTATGTTTTATATTCATTTGGAGACTTTTAAAGTTCCTATACTGATATAAAACTGACAATCAGGCTTCCCCGGCGCATTTGCGGGAAAAGCAAAAAACATTAATAATCAATCAGTTATAATCAACCCGATTCATAATCTTGCAGACCTACGCTTGCAGAATATTTACCATTGCCCGCACTTCTTCCGCATCAGCAATGTATACGTTACCATAATCATTTACTTCCGGGTTCACATAAGAGACCGGATTGGGCGCAATCATCCTGGCAGAAGAATGATATTCGCTGGCGCCACAGGCGGCTTTCAGTTTTGCCAGGTTTACCGATTTTACACCTGCGCCTGGCATAATCGAAATTCTGCTGCCTGCCTGCCGTACCAGTGCTCCTAATAATTCGGCAGCATCTGGCGCTGCCGTTTTCAAACCGGAAGTCAACACGCGCTCGCAGCCACAGTCAATAATATCTTCAAGCGCCTTATAAGGATCCGGGGTGCAATCAAATACCCTGTTACAGGTTACTCCCATTGGCCCGGCCCACTCAACAATACGCCTGAGCCGTTCTTTGTCGATGGTTGCATCCTTCAATTGTACTCCCACGGAAATACCATCACAGCCTAACTCCCGGCAGAGCAGCACATCCTGTTTAAGAATTTCAAATTCTTCATCCGTATAAAAATAGCTGCCGGATCTTGGCCTGATGATGGGATATAGCTTTATGGCGATCTTTTCCCTAACCAGCTTAATTGTTCCATAACTGGGAGTGGTACCACCCTCTATCGGATTATCACATAATTCTACCCTGTAAGCCCCCTCCGTTTCTGCTATGATGCAGGAGTCTATATGAAATGCACACACTTCCAGTTTTGCATGATTGTTCATTTTCCCTTAGTTAATTGATTTATTGGTAATAATTTTCCAATCCTCCGGTAAGATACTTAATAATGACATTCGGCAAAAGTCTGGAAGAGATTGAAAAATTCTGGACGGAGTAAATTCAGCCAACCCGTTCACTATGCAGGAATAGGAGCGGTTATTGTTTCAGAAGGTGTTCCAACTGCTCCTTCCATTTAGCGTAATGCTCATTGTATATTTTATGGCAGTCGGGCTCCAATGACTGAATGGGTTTTATATGCGTAAACGCTTCCTGCTCCGATTTGTAAATGCCCGCCCCTATTCCCGCACCGATGGCGGCGCCGATGCTACCCTCGTTGTTGTACATTTCTAGGGAAACATTCAGGGTATTCACAAAACTTTCCGTAAAGATCCCGCTCAGGAACATATTCGCTTTGCCGGCACGAATAATATTCGCATAAAGCCCATTTTGACGCATAATATCCAGGCCATACCTGAATGCGAAGGCAATACCTTCCTGTGTGGCACGGTACAGATGAAGCGGTGTATGCAGACTCAGATCAATATTTTGCACGGATGCGCCGGGTGTTTTATTGTGCAACATGCGTTCTGCCCCGTTTCCAAAAGGAAACACCATCAACCCGTTGCTACCGGGGTGAATTTGCCTGGCAGCTTCATTCATCTGTTGATAATTCAGGTGCGTTCCTGCAATATCCCGCACCCATCTGTTTAATATTCCTGTTCCATTGATGCAAAGCAAGAGTCCGATGCGATGCCGTTGGGGCTGATGATTCACATGTGCAAAGCTGTTGATGCGGCCCCCCTGATCAAAAATCAGTTGCTCGCTTACTGCATAAATTACCCCCGAAGTGCCTGCCGTTGCTGCTATTTCACCGGGTTGCATTACATTGAGCGAAAGTGCGTTATTGGGATGGTCCCCGGCCTTATAAGACACAGGAATCCCTTCACGCAGCGAAAGCTTATTGGCCACCTCAGTAGTTAATGTGCCGTGCTCTTCAAATACCTGTTTAATGTTAGGGATCAGGGAAATATCCAGCCAGTAATAATCAAATAGTTCTTTCGACAATTCATTTTGCTGAAAATCCCAGAATACCCCTTCAGATAAAGCAGCAATACTGGTGGTAATTTCTCCGGTAAGCTTCATAGCAATGAAATCACCAGGCAACATTATTTTAAAAGTTTTCTCGTAAATCTCCGGCTCGTACTGTCGTACCCATGCCAGCTTGGACGAAGTAAAATTTCCAGGGGCGTTTAATAATTGTTTCAGGCATTTTTCCTTGCCAATGGCTTCGAGAGCAAGTTTACCGATATGAACCGCCCGGTTATCGCTCCAGATAATACTATCCCGCAACACTTTATGATTGCGGTCTACCATCACCAGTCCGTGCATTTGATAGGATATGCCAATGGCGCCGATGTCCAATGAATTATATACCAGATCTTCCTGCAATTTCAGAATAGCTTTCTGTACATGATCCCACCACATTTCAGGAGACTGTTCCGCCCAGCCGGGTTTTAAAGAAACAGTAGCAGTCTCTCTCTCAGGAAAACGAGCCGATGCTATACACACCTGGCTATTTGCATCAACTACAGAAACTTTAACCGAGGATGTTCCCAGATCAATACCAAGTAGAAGCATTGTTTAAAATTTATCCGGAATTATATAACTTCGAAAAAAATGGGGAGAGCTGCTCACGCCCTCCCCTGCTTACCTAAACCGGCCCTTGCTGAAGGGGCCCTTATGAGAAAGAGTTAATATACCGAGGAAGGGGATGTTAGACAACATCCCCCGAATTGGGGAACCTACAAACTTTTTACAAATCCAGTTTTATCCCCCCCTTGAACCATTTTCCTGGCATGGGAGCACCCAGCAAATCACTGTACTGCAGATCAAAAACATTATCTGCCTCTACAAATACTCCTGCTTTATTTTTAATCAGGCTTGCGCTTAGCTTAATGTTCGCTACAAAATAATCACGGGAGACCCCTGCAAAATTGGCCGTTCCCGGCTGCGCCGTTCTGGTCTTATATAATCCGTTCAATTGAATGCCCAACCAGTTGTAGGTATACACCAGATTAAAATTGGCCAGGAACTTTGCGTGGGATGACAGGTAGAAGGAAGGAGCCGCATCACTGATTTTGCTGTCCAGCCACACCAGTCCAACCGTAGCCCAGACCCGTTGCTGCTGATTAATTGAACGGGAGAATTGCACATCTGTTTCCCAACCGGAGGTATTTACCTTTCCAATATTTTTGGCAAGGGCATAATTTCCCAGGGGGGACAGGTTATCTTTCCTGGGCATATCTGCATAAGCAGTCGGCACCCAGTCTATCAACATCTCCTGTTCGCGCCGAAAAAGTCCCGTAGAAATTTTCCAGGATTGACCAATGAAAAAATCTACTCCGGCTTCATAACTGAAGGAACGTTCGGCTAGTAAGTCCGGATTCCCAATACTTCCACCTGTAACAAATGGCTTATTATAATTATTATATTGTTCCGTAAAATCGGCCTGACGGAATGTTTTTCCGGCGCTGGCCCTAACCTGAATGGTTTTTCTTTTATAAGACAGGTTGATCTGAGGCGACCAGTCTGTGCTGCTGTTATTGTTATGATCCACCCGGATGGCTGCGGATGTTGTAATATATTGGCCAATTCCCTGGTTCAGTACCAGGAATCCGGCGATATTGGTCAGTTGGTGGTTTCCCCTGTCGTTCGACCGGATTTGTTTATCCTGCAATTGCAAGCCGCCAACCAGGCTGGTCAATGCAGTAAGCCGCTGTTCATAACGGCCGTTTACCTGATAGAGTGATGATATATTTTTATTGGCGCCGGAAACAGGGTTAAACCGGTATTCATCTTCTACCTTTTTATAACCTGCATCTAACAGAACCCTGCTGTTGTTTTTATCATAAGCCAGGCTAAACTGGTTCCAGTAACCGGTTACTTTTTCCTTTGCCGTATCTGAACCAAAACCGGTATAAAAATTCTGTGCGCTGAAATCTCTTTTGTCAAAAGCGGTTCTTGCACTCAGGCGCCAGTTGGGGTTGAGATAATGCGATACAGAAACAGATGCTGAATAGTTGTGAACATACCCCCAGGTACCCCGCTGCTGCTGACCATTGGCGTCATTGGTGATCAGGCCTCCGCTCACTGCCGTTTTCCCTTTCTGATAAACCCCGCCGGCGTCTACGCCGGTTAAATCGTACTGCCCAATAGTTGTTTGAAGCTTTAATTGCCTGCTTTGCTGGTTCAATTTTGCTGCAAAGGTTTTAGTGATTATATGAATCACTCCGCCAACGGCATCGCTGCCAAAAACTGCAGAAGCCGCCCCTTTCAAAATCTCGATGCGATCAATTTCAATCGGCGACAAGGGAATATAGCTGTTAAAATGCCCCGTGTTCGGGTCATTGAGCCGAACACCGTCCAGGAGTATCAACACCTGCTGAAAAGTGCCCCCGCGAACCACAATATCGCTCTGTGCACCCAACGCCCCCCTCGATTGAACTTCAATACCCGGCAGGTAACGCAGCAATTCATCCAGCGAATGAACCGGCAGTTTTTCAAAGGCGTTTCCCCTGATACTGACTATATTCCTCCCGGTAACAGAGGCCTGCATGGATTGCAAGGACGCGCTTACGGTTACCGGATCCAATTCGAGTGCATTCTCCTGTGCCTGTAGTGTACTTGCAGCCATGACCGCCATTATCCATATTACTCGTTTCATTTCATCTTACTGTTTAGGTGAATCTTTAGGGTTCGTCTGTTTTTATTGTTTTATGGACGACTGTACGATAATGACCGGTTTGATTTCTCCGGCCATCCCGCAGCTTTTTCATTGTTTCTATTCCGCACTCCAGCCATGCTCCATATTCGTTCGCATCCGGAGTATATCCGATAGGACGGTTAATCAATTGCTGGTCCGGGCTGAGTTGCACATACAACGGCTGGGTGGCCTGCTTAAAATAAACCACCTGAAACCTTGCCCATTTCTGCCCCAGGGTTCCTCCCCCGGCCAGTTTTTCCCGGTCATCTACATAAAGCGAAAGCAGCACATAATTACTTCTGATCAATGCTTTAATTTCCGGCTTTGTCCAAACCTGCTCTTCCATTTTTCTACAATTCACACAAGCCCAGCCTGTAAAATCAATCAGCAATGGCTTACCGGTTTCCCTGGATAGCGCTACAGCCCTTTCATAATCATTCACTACATCAGGCTCCAGTTCTCCGGCAAATGAATGATCGGTGACGAAAATACTATAACTCTTTGGAGGAGGGAAACCACTCAACAAAGAGAGTTTTGCGTATTCCGGCTGAACAATACTCATGATCAGGTAAACCGCAAATACAACAACACCCGATCCAAGCAGGGCTCTTTGGAAGGAAACGGGCGGATAGGTCCAGATATCCGCATGAAATCCGCTGATCATCCGGATATCTAAAAGGCCAAAAAGATAGGCGGCCAGTCCAAATGCAATCAGGGCCCATACTGCAATAAATACTTCCCTTTTTAAAATGCCCCAATGCTCCACCATATCTGCATTGCTTAAGAATTTAAATGCCAAAGCAAGTTCAATGAATGCAAGTGATTTTTTTACAGTATCCAGCCAGCCGCCGCTTTTGGGCAACCGGGCCAGCCATTGTGGGAACATGGCAAACAAGGCAAAAGGCAAGGCCAGCGCAAATCCAAAGCCGGCCATACCCGCGGTGAGTTCCCATGCGCCACCGCTTAAAGAACTGACCAGCAATGAGCCCAGAATGGGACCGGTACAACTGAATGAAACCAGTACCAGGGTAAATGCCATGAAAAAAGCCCCGCTTCGTTTTCCGGAAAGATTTACCATAAACGACGGCAATGAAATATCATACCAACCAAAAAGTGAAAATGCAAAAGAGAGGCAGATCAGAAAGAATCCTATGTTGATCCATGCATTGGTGGCAATCTGATTCAATAATTGAGGATTAATATTATCCAACAGATGAAAAGGCAAACTGGCCAATAAATAAATCCCCAATATATTCAAACCATAAAGAAGCCCGTTCCGGATGCCCTCCTTCCTGTTTTTGGCCTTATTGGTAAAGTAAGAAACTGTCAGCGGTACCATTGGAAACACGCAGGGGGTTAGCAGCGCAAGCAATCCTCCGCCAATTCCCAGTATGAATATGGCAAACCAGCCTTTCTTTTGATTGGGGGTATCTCCGCATACAGCCATGGGTTGATCAAACCCGGGAGATAGCGCAATTTCTTTTTTAGTTTCACTATTCGCTCTGCCAGGAATGCGGAGTTGAATATCCTGAACAATCGGAAGCATTATTTTACCATTGGAGGCAAATGATTCAATGTGAATGCTAATAAAACTGATCGTGGAATCAACCGCAGACAATTGCTGAATGAAATCGGCTTTATCTTTATATACGCGGACAGCTTTTCCGAAAACAGGATCATCCATCAAAACAGCTTTATCAATCGCACTGGATTTCCCTTTCACCAGTAGTTTACCTGCGGAAATACTCATGATCGGCCCATTAATTTCACTGGCAGGGTTATCCGCATAAAGCCACCACCCTTTCCGGATAACCGCTTTCAGTAAAATTTGAAAATCACCTTTACTCCCCTGTACAATTCCCGAAGAAAAGCGAACAGTATCTTCCGGCTGCGCTCCTACATCAGTACATATAAAGCAAGTAAGAAAAAACAATAATCTCAGCATTTGTTAGCAGGTTGTGACAAATTGGTAATGAGCAGATCCGGTCAGTTCAGTTTCACTGAAAAAGGGACGGACATAGGCGGCAGGCATTGTGTATCATCACAGGCCATGTATTCAACTGTTCCCGTCAAAATCGTTTTTACATTTGCCCTCAGTTGTATTTTCCGGGTAAACACTACATTACCATTGAAATATTTAATCTTTATCCCAAAGACTTCCTCATATTTCTCCACAAGCTTTCCTTCCTCCTTAAAAGCCCCTCCAACACTCAACAACAATGGATTTTTTGCCATTGTAATCACGGTTGGCGCCGGCCCTCCTGCCGGAGTATACTGTGAATAGATATGCCAGGGCGCAGACACAGTCGCCACAAATTTCAGTTCATAAGTCTTATCTCCGGTTTTTTTTGCGCTATATGTCCACAGCACCGGGTTAGGAGCAGCCAGCAGATCTGCACCCGCAAAAAACAACAAGGCAAGCAATAGTTTCTTCATCAGGCAATTTTTTTAATAAGACGCCTGTGAACAAAAAAGGGACTAGTTCAATTTGTTAATTATTCTTTAATGAAAAAAGTAAAAAATATTTTTGTTCCGGATAGTCCTTTTTCCTTTTTCAATCGTCTTATACTAGGAGAGTTTAATTACTAGTTGGTTTAAGGCGCTTCACAAGGCTGAGTCCTTCGTGGGGCGCTTTTAAAACAGCCATTGTAATGATTCACCTACAAGTCAGCCATAGATAATAAAGCCGTAACATCATATTATGTACAGCACCTTTTTTCTCATGTGCAGTTTCTAAAACCACGCACCCCTGCTTTCAGGGGTGCTCATTTATTTTTATTAAATCCCCTGGCTGGATTATATCTTTCAACAGCCCGTTGCATCAAGTGCTTTCAACTTTGTTATTTCAGCAGTGCAGCTTTGCCCGTATTTATTCACCAGTGCTATTTCAGGTGTGTTATTCAAAGTGTGTTATTTCACCAGCAGGATAGTTTTCTTTCGGTCATTCTCCGGCACCAGAGCACTTGCAGGTTCAAATCGGGGGCAATCAACAGGAGTCCGCCCTTGCCATTGATGGGAATCCTCTCCCGCTATCATTACACAATCACGTATATCGGCTGTCGGAACAAGCTTATCACCGGCAGACCAGGACAACCCGGCGTTTGCACTCATGTAATGACATTGCAGGGCCATTCTGTTGCAATACATGGTTTTGTTTGGCCTGGAGCCATGGATGGTGAGCCCATGGTAGAATAAGACAGTTCCTGCTTTCACTTCAATCGGGATCATCTGATCTTCATATGCCGACACATCAATTGTTGCCGATTCTACATACTCCGGTGAATGCTGGGGAACTGTGGATAAAAGAGATTCCTGTCTTTGTGGTATCACCCACAGGCATCCATTTTCAACAGATGCATCATCCAGTGCAACCCATACGCCCGTTAAAGACGTATCTCTGGTTGGAATGTTTTTTTCATCCTGGTGCCAGGCATGGCCCTTGCAACCCGGTCTCTTAATATGCAATTTTGAATGTATGCACTTCACATCCGGGCCAATCAGTTGGGTAACTGTAGCTGTTATTTTTCGGTGAAAAAGAAAATTCTGAAAAACCCTCGACATTTTATGCGGAAACAGTAATCCGTTATACCTGCCGGTCAATGTTCCATCCAATGCCCCCATTTCCACAGGAATAAATCCTTTGAATATTCCCCTTTCTCCCTTGCAGATCATTGTAAGTTCCTTCTTCAAAGCATTTACTTCCTGCACTGAAACCATGCCCGGCGCTACCAGGTATCCGTGGTTGTTATAGAATACTATGTTTTCTACGGATATGATTCCATCAAGGATATAGGCATAGGCTCTATTCATGGCGTTGTATTTACCTTCTTCCCTTTCATCTCCAGTACTTCCATATCTATAATCAGGTCATCATTGACTTTGATCTTTTCTGAAGAAGGTGTTGCTCCTGTTACCAGGACTGCCGGCAGGTACAGTCGCATTAAACTGCCCGCTTTTAACCTATATGTCAATTGTTCTATCGGATATGGCCAGTAGGATCTCCCGGTAATGAATGAAACCGTATCCTGCCTGGTCACCAGGGTATCCTTCAATGTCCGGACGTTCAGCACGGCTTTAATAACAGTACCCGTATCTGCCTGCATTCCCGCACCATGCCTGATCCATTGCAGGCAGGCGTCTTTCTGTTGCACTGCTCTAATATGATGTTCCCGGAGATAAGCCTGTATCCTGGCCATTCCCAATACCTGCTGCAATTGTTTTACCCTTCCCATTTCTTTCAGTTTATCTGCCTGCAGGAGACTGTCATTCGTAAATACTTCTTCAACCTTAAAAGAGGTAACCCATTCGTCTGCAGGCTTCATCCAGGAAGGAATCTGTTTTAGAATATGTTTCCTGATCATCGAGTCTACCAACTGAACGGTTACAACACTATCCCCCTTCTTTAGCCCGTAATCAAATACCTCCAGCGGATTGTACCGATTACCGTAGCCCGGCATCACCGTATAGTACAATGGCATAATATCGTAGGTTTGATCAATCACCCGCTCACCCACTTTCTGACAATAATGAATTTTAGCCGTATACCCCATCCGGGCTACCGGCCCTCTGCTGTTACCGTTGATCAGCCTGTAACGCAGACCCGTATCGGTTCGGTAATAGGTTTCCGGGAAACTGCTGTACACCAGTAGTCCCGACAGCAAAACAAGTATAAATACCCCATACAGGGATTTTTTGGACCAATTCATGGTAAGATGCGGAATAGTATACAGTATAGACGTTTGAAACCGGTAAAAGGACTAGCCGGACATGCAGATTTTTCATTTTAATCCTCATGAATTACCTTGTTGTAAATATCTTCCCATGCTGCAATCCATATTATTTCGCTGCGCTGCAGTTTTTCTGTTCAGTCTGGCGGTGTCCACCGGTCTTTCGCAGGAAAAGCAATCCCCGGATACAGTAAAAGCGGGCATCTATATTACCAGTATCCATGATATTGATTTCAAGCAAAACGAATATGCTATCAATCTCTGGCTCTGGTTAAAATACAAGAACAGGGATTTTGACTTTGTGCAGAACCTGGAAATCCCCCAGGCCAAGTCTTTCAGCAAACTCTATACAACCATTGATTCAACCGGCGGGGAAATTTACATGCTGATGAAATTACAGTGCCTGATGAAAGACTCCTGGAAAATCAGCAACTTCCCTTTCGACAAACAAATGCTGCGGCTTTCATTTGAGAATTCACAATTCGATTCAAAGTCGCTGATATTCATAGCTGATACTTTAGGCAATCACTACGATCCCCGCTTTACATTAAGGGGATGGAACATAGATAGTTTCAGCATGTCGAATGGCATCAAAATGTATGAAACAGGATTCGGCGATGCCAGCCTGGACACTCCTCATACCGAATACAGCAACCTCAAGGTAAGAGTCGGTATTACCAGGGATGCCGGAGGTTTATTCTGGAAGATGTTCCTGGGCATGTATGTGGCTTTCCTGATTTCCTTTATCTGCTTTTTTATTCACGCAGACAGTATTGATTCCCGCTTTGGATTGAGTGTGGGTGCGTTGTTTGCTGCAATTGGCAATAAGTATATCATTGATTCGGCATTGCCCGAGTCTACTACATACACACTGGTAGACACCCTCCACGGGCTGACCCTCTTTTTCATTTTTGCCATGGTGAGTTTTTCGGTTTATTCACTTTCGCTGATCAAGCAAAACAATATTCCCAAAGCAGACCGGATGGACAAAATTGCAGCCGTAATCTGCATGGCCATTTATATACTGTTGAACTATTACTTTATCCGAACGGCTATTGGCTGATCATAGTACCACCGCCCCCATGATGTGGGGTTCCGTAATGTTCATAACTCACCCGGAGCGTGCCATTTTCGCGGATCACCACTTTAAACAGGTAGTCATAATCGTCTTCGGTCAGTTCAGGCACCGGTCTTTTACCTCCCAATGCCTCGATCGTTTCCAGCAGGGTATTGGAATGCCCCACCACCAGAACGGTTGCCCCCTTGTTTTCGGCCAGTATTTTTTCGGCCAATGCCTTTAACGCTTTGGATTCATAGATAACCAGTTGCCCGGAGGCATTGAAATGCACCACCGTTTGGCGGGTTCGCTTTCTGTCGGTGGAATAAATGACCGAAGGCGTTTCCCTGCCAATTCTTTGGGACAAATCCTTTGCCCTTTGCCGCCCGGCCTCACTCAGATCCGGATCCTGTTTTTGCGCCAGTGCAGTGTCTTTTTCACCATGCCGAACAATCCAGATGGTGGTGTTTTGGGCGCGGAGGTTCCCTGCGATCAGCAACAATAAGGCCAACAGGCTGGTAAACTTAAAAACGGCAATCTTTTTCATCCGGATCATTTTCCTGAAAATTAAGGATTTCTTTCTTTGAGCAATCCATTCTGCCTCGGGTGGCAGGTTCTTCTTTTGCAGGATTTAGCTTCTTTAACATACAATACCGCGAAATATTATTCAATAATTTGCAACTATGCGCACCAAATACCGCAACAACCTGCACAGCTATTTTTTTTGTATTTTTTTAGCTAGCATTGCATTGTTTTTCATCGGCAGGATTCCTCCCCCCGGCTTCCCCAGGTCCTGTAAAACAATGCCTTATCAGCATATAGAAATCAGCATATATAACAATCTTAAATCGTAAACTTTCTAATCTAAATAAAAATTATGTGTGGAATTGTTGGTTATACCGGGCCCAGAGAAGCCTATCCTGTGATTTTAAAAGGGCTGAAAAGATTGGAATACCGGGGTTATGACAGCTCAGGCGTTGCCTTACTGAACAACCATCAGCTTAAAGTTTATAAAAAGAAGGGCAAAGTGTCCGAACTGGAAGAAACTGCAATGGGACTCGATACACATGCCCATATCGGAATTGGTCATACCCGCTGGGCTACACATGGCGAACCCAGCGACCGTAATGCTCACCCGCATCAGTCTCAGAGTGGTAAGCTGGCAATGATTCACAATGGCATTATTGAGAATTATGCACAGATTAAAAAGGAACTGATTTCAAAAGGGTACGACTTCAAAAGTGATACCGACACGGAAGTGTTGCTAAACTTTATTGAAGATATCAAGGTCAACAACAATTGCCCCCTCGAAGAAGCATTGCGCATCGCCCTGAAGCGAATTGTCGGTGCCTATTGTATTTTATTGATTTCCGAAGACGACCCCGATACCATCTTTGCTGCCCGTAAGGGAAGCCCCCTGGTGATTGGCATTGGCAAGGGAGAACATTTCCTGGCCAGCGACGCCTCTCCGATTATCGAATACACCAAAGAAGTGGTTTATGTAAACGATTATGAGATTGCCATTGTGAAACCGGATGAACTCATCCTGAAAAATCTCGGAAACGAAAAGCAGACCCCGTTCATTACCAAACTGGACATGGAACTGGCCGCAATTGAAAAAGGTGGTTACGATCATTTTATGCTGAAGGAAATTCATGAGCAGCCCAGCACCATCTTTGATTGCCTGCGGGGTCGCCTGCTGCCCCAAACCGGGCAGATCATGATGGGGGGTATTGAAAACAATATGGATGCATTTGTAAATGCCAACCGCATCATCATTGTTGCCTGCGGCACCAGTTGGCACGCCGGCCTGGTGGCGGAATATTTAATTGAAGACCTTTGCCGTATTCCGGTAGAAGTGGAATACGCCTCCGAATTCCGGTACCGGAACCCGGTGATTCATAAGGGGGATGTGATCATTGCCATATCGCAAAGCGGTGAAACAGCCGATACCCTGGTTGCACTGGAAAGCGCCAAAGAAAAAGGTGCTTTCATTTTTGGGGTGGTGAATGCAGTAGGCAGCAGTATTGCCCGGCTGAGCCATGCCGGTGCATATACGCATTCCGGACCCGAAATTGGCGTGGCCAGTACCAAGGCATTTACCGGACAGTTGGCGGTGTTGATGATGATGGCCCTGAAGATCGGCTATGCAAAGGGCAGCATCAGCCAGGACCGCTACATGCAACTGATGTTTGACCTGGATACCATTCCGGCTAAAGTGCAGGAAATCCTTGCTGATACATCCAACATCAAACGCATCGCAGAAAAATACAAAGACGCCAGCGACTTTTTATTCCTGGGAAGAGGATATAATTTCCCCGTTGCCCTGGAAGGCGCCTTAAAACTGAAAGAGATCTCTTATATACATGCAGAAGGCTATCCTGCGGCAGAAATGAAACACGGCCCCATTGCACTGGTAGACGAACATCTTCCGGTGGTATTTGTTGCCACCAAGGATTCCTATTACGAAAAGATTGTTTCAAATGTGCAGGAAATCAAAGCCAGAAAAGGGAAAGTCATTGCGGTTGCCACCGTTGGGGATGATATTATTCCTGGTATGGCCGATGATGTAATGCTGGTTCCGGATGCAGATGAAATCATTGCCCCCCTTTTAAGTGTTATTCCATTACAATTATTGAGTTACTACACAGGACTGGCCAAAGGATTTGATGTAGATAAGCCCCGCAATCTTGCGAAGAGCGTAACCGTTGAATAAATCACCAAGAATGGCGCAAAATATTATCCATAAAACACCGCTTGATTCATTAGGATACAATTTCATTAAAGACCATCATGTTCCCAAAGGAAAGGATGAATATTACCTCAGGAATATTCAACTGAAAAACGGGATCCATTACCGGAAATTATCTGCTTATGAAATTGAGCAACTGGTTCGCAACGGCAACACTTCCGACGACTGGAACAATATCCTCGTTTCAGATGCATTTAATCCTGCACTGGTAAAAAACTGCACTTTTTACGGACTGGTGCGGATTGGAAAACTGGAACCGCTCTGTTTAACCTTCAGCGACCTGAAAGCGCCGGTGGGCCTGTACAATTCCACCATCATCAGTTGCGACTTCGGAGATAATGTAGTCATCAACAACGTAGATTACCTCTCTCACTATATTATTGGCAGTGAGGTAATGATCACCAATGTAAACGAACTGGTAACTACCAATCACGCCAAATTCGGCACCGGGGTATTGAAGACGGATGAGAAAGAAGAGGTCAGGATCTGGATGGAAATCTGCAATGAAAACACGGGCCGCAGGGTCATGCCTTTTAATGGCATGCTTCCCGGGGATGCCTTTCTGTGGAGCCGCTTCAGGGATGATCAGTTGCTGCAGGATAAGTTCAAAGAATTTACCGAAAAGAAATGCGACAACAAAAGGGGCTATTACGGCAAGATCGGCGACCGCACTGTTATTAAAAATTGTAAGATTATCAAAGATGTATGGGTGGGCCCGGATGCTTATTTTAAAGGGGCCAATAAACTCAAAAACCTTACCGTAAATTCCGGTGAAGCCGGAAGAACGCAGATTGGGGAGGGTTGCGAAATGGTGAACGGCATTGTCGGGTATGGTTGCCGGGTTTTCTATGGCGTTAAAGCCGTAAGATTTATCATGGCAGATCATTCCCAGTTAAAATACGGCGCCCGTCTGATCAACTCCTACCTGGGTCAGAATGCCACGATCTCCTGCTGCGAAGTGTTGAATTCGCTGATCTTTCCCGCACATGAGCAGCACCACAACAATTCATTTCTCTGCGCTGCGCTCGTAATGGGACAAAGCAATATCGCGGCCGGCGCCACCATCGGCTCCAACCACAACAGCCGGAGTGCCGACGGTGAAATCATTATGGGGAGAGGCTTCTGGCCGGGTCTCTGTGTGAGTCTCAAACACAATTCTGTTTTTGCTTCCTTCAGTATGGTGAGTAAAGGAGATTACCCTGCCGAACTGAACATTGATATTCCCTTCAGCTTAATCAGCAATGATGTGCACAACGACCAGTTGACCATCATGCCTGCATACTGGTTCCTTTACAACATGTATGCTTTATCGAGGAATGCCTGGAAGTACCAGGACCGGGATAAACGTTTTGACAAAACACAGGTGCTGGAATACGATTACCTGGCACCCGATTCGGTCAATGAAATTTTTTCCGCCTTAACCAAACTGGAACTGTGTACCGGTAAAGCCTATTTACGTAGCCAGAAAAAAAGTGAAACGGACCCGCAGGAAGCCATTGAAGTGGGTCGCCTGCTGTTAAAAAGCAATAACAAGCTGGTGAATCAGTTGGAAATTACCGCCAGCGATATGGAAAACAGCAAGCGCAAAACCGTACTCGTTAAAGTATTGGCAGCTTACCAGGTATTTGAAGATATTGTGCTCT
This sequence comes from Sediminibacterium sp., assembly GCA_035254545.1. Classification (GTDB taxonomy): domain Bacteria; phylum Bacteroidota; class Bacteroidia; order Chitinophagales; family Chitinophagaceae; genus Sediminibacterium. The sequence continues at coordinate 15,899 of DATFAP010000039.1, forward strand.
TTTACGGTGTAAAACAACTGCTGGAACTGATCCGCGAACACCAGCCCGCCAGCCTGGCCGAACTGCGCAAACTGATCCCTGCCAGGAATGCCAGGGGTAACTGGGTGAATATTGGCGGACAACTCATGCAGGAAACCGATCTACTCGACATCAAACAAAAAATTACCCGGCAAAAAATCAGGAGTTGGGACGACCTGCACGATCAATACCGGATCAAGGGACAGGCCTACGCCAAACAAAAACAATTGCATGCACTGGCTGCTTTGAAGGATATCAGCGGTATTCCGTTGAACAGGTTGGATGAACACCAACTGGGCTACCTGCTGAATGCGGCTATGACTACTAAAGAGTGGATCACCAAAGGCATACACGATTCAAGGGCCAAGGATTATTCCAATCCTTTCCGCAAAATGGTGTATGAAAGCTTTGCAGAAATGAATGAAGTGGTGGGCAAACTGGAAAACAACAGCTTCATCAAAGACCAGACCATCCAATTAACCGCTTTCAAAAAAGAAATACAGGCCCTGAAGAAAAAATTCAAGATCAAGGGATAACCTGGTCTAAAATACAAAACCCTGCAGTTGCTGATTGCAGGGTTTTGTAGATTCATCACAGGTATTTCAATTCACTTAAAAGCGTAGCCCGACCCCTAACTGGATCTGCTGATTCTTCCATTTTTCCTGGTTGGCCACATCATTCACATTCTGCAGACCAATATTGTATCTTCCGTAAATACGCAAAGCGGTCAGGTTCAACTGAGCGCCCGCCACCAATGAAAAATCTCCGCTTTTGAAAGCTGCCTGACCATTCGTAATCAGGTTATCATCCTTGTTCATCAGGATTCCAAACTGAGGTCCCGCATTCAGCGTGAGCAAATTGGTTACGTTGATGCGAAGCAATACAGGGATGGCCAGGTACTGCAGTTTAACGTCCTGCGGAAGGCTTGCGTAAATAGCATCAAAACTATTTGCACGCTTCGTGGTTGTCTGGTTCCACAATACTTCAGGTTGAATACCGATTGTTTTGGTGATATCGATCTCGGCAAAAGCACCCACATGATAAGAAAGATCATATCCGTCTTTAAACGATTGCCCGGAAATCTTGTTCATGTTGGCGCCAGCCTTCACCCCCAATCTGAATCCTCCCTGTGCATTTGCTGTTATACCAATAACAGTGAAACTCAATAAAGTTAAAAGTAGTTTACGCATAATGTTTAATTTTCTACTCATATGACAAGCACCATGCCAAACTAGTTGCATCGTACCAGTTAAGCCTTTTTTAATTCGAGTACGGTGATCTCCGGGAGTATCCCCACCCTTCCCGGGTAGCCGATAAAACCAAATCCCCGGTTCACATACAATTTCTGTTTCCCGTCTTCGTATAATCCGGCCCATTGCTTGTACATCCATTGTACCGGACTCCACTTAAAGTAAGGGTTTTCCAATCCAAACTGCATGCCATGTGTATGCCCCGACAGCATGATATCGATGTCCGGATAGCTTGTTTTAACCTGCGCATCCCAATGACTTGGGTCGTGGCTTAACAATATTTTGAATGGAATGGATTCCGTACCCGGATAAGCCTGGTCCATTTTCCCGTATTTGGGGAAACGCCCCTTGGCGCCCCAGTTCTCAATGCCCAGCAAGGCAATTTGTGCTCCGTCTTTTTCCAATACCTCGTGTTCGTTCATTAATAACTTCCAACCCATATCTGCATGTACCTGCTTCAGTGCGTTGAGATTGGCCGCCTTGGCCGCGGCACCGGGCCATTGTATATAATCTCCGTAATCGTGATTACCCAGTGTGCTGTAAACACCCATCGGAGCTTTCAACCGGCTGAAAATGGCTTTATACTCGTCCATTTCACTGGCCCGGTCGTTTACCAGGTCGCCTGTAAACAAAATCAGGTCGGCTTCTTGCTGAAGAATCAGGTCTACTCCGCGCATAACGGCGGCCGGGTCCTGAAAGCTTCCGCTGTGGATATCACTGATATGTACCAGCTTCAGGCCATTGAAGGCTCCGGGTAAATTCGGGAAATGCAGGGTGTGTTTTTTAACCTGGTAGTTGTATTTGTTTACAAAACCCATCAACAGGGTGCCAAACAGGGTTCCGCCCAGCCCCAGGCCGGCCCAGCTCAGGAAAGTGGATCTCGACATCATATCCCCATTCTCCCCTACAAATGAATTGCCCTTGATTTTGATGGCTTTGTTCACCGCCCAGGGCAGTACCCGGCGGATATCATCGGTAAAGAAAATAAGCGACCCCACCAGTTTGGCCAGAAACAGGCCCACCAGGATGGCAAAAACATAGTTCCGGTAAGTTCTGGAACTTTGCAATGCCTGTATAAAGGGGAAGGACAGCAGGGCGGCAATGGTCAGAACAGACACCACCCAGTAACTGTAATACACCAGCATCCTCCAGCGCTCGCTGAGCGGCTGGGTTACCACTTTAACTGCCTGGAACACATAATAATCCAGCAATAACATGATCAGGGCTATCACCCAAAAGACTCCGGAATTCCTCATATATCAACAATAAATAAGGGATAAAGATAATAATGACAATTTTAACAGCCGATGCCTTATTTTTGGAAGCTTGCAAAAAGCAATAAGAACCTAGTATTATGGCAAGAATTATTGGAGTAGCCAATCAGAAAGGAGGAGTAGGAAAAACCACCACCGCTATCAATGTGGCGGCCAGTTTGGCTGTTTTAGAGTACAAAACGCTGCTGGTAGATGCCGACCCCCAGGCAAACAGCACCACCGGTGTGGGCTTTGATCTGCATAATATTACCAACAGCTTATACGACTGTATGGTAAACAATGTTACCGCCCCGGAAGTGATCCTGAAAAGTGATGTACCCAATCTCGACATTATCCCCTCGCATATAGACCTGGTGGGTGCCGAAATTGAAATGATCAATTATCCCAACCGGGAAAATGTGATGAAGGGTATCCTGGATGCAGTCCGGGATAAATATGACTTTATTATTATTGACTGTTCCCCATCGCTGGGCCTGATTACCGTAAACTCCCTGGTGGCATCGGACAGCGTGATCGTTCCTGTACAGTGCGAGTTCTTTGCCCTGGAAGGACTGGGTAAATTATTGAACACCATCAAAATTGTTCAGAACAGACTGAACCCTGCCTTACAGATTGAGGGCATTCTGATGACCATGTACGATGGCCGCCTGAGGCTCTGCAACCAGGTAGTGAGCGAAGTGAGAAGGCATTTTGACGATATGGTATTCTCTACCATTATCCACCGCAATACCCGTTTGAGTGAAGCGCCAAGTGTTGGTAAGCCCGTGATTTTATACGATGCCGAAAGCAAGGGTTCTGTTAATTATCTGAACCTGGCCAAAGAAATTCTTCAGAACAATGGCATGACCAAAATATCCAATGAGGATAGAATAATTGAATAACTATGAGTACACCCAAGCAAAATAAAGACCTCATCGGTAAGGGACTCCGTTCCTTATTACAGAATATTGATACAGACCTCAAAAACACAACAGGCTCCCTTAAATCTGAAGTGGTGGAACAGGCTACCACCAGCAGCAGGATCAACCTTTCGGATATCCAGGTGAACCCCAAACAACCCCGCCGGGATTTTGACGAACAGGCCCTGCAGGAACTGGCCACATCCATTAAACTGCATGATATTATTCAGCCTTTAACCGTCAGCAAACTTCCCAATGGAAAGTATCAGTTGATTGCCGGTGAACGAAGGTTCAGGGCAGCCAAACTCGCCGGACTGAAAGATGTGCCGGCCTATATCCGACAGGCCAACGATCAGCAATTACTGGAATTGGCCTTACTGGAAAATATCCAGCGCGAGAACCTGAATGCCGTGGAAATGGCATTAAGCTTTAAGCGTATGATGGAAGAACTGGACTATACCCAGGAGCAGGTGGCTGAAAGAATGGGAAAAGAAAGAAGTACGGTTACCAACTATATCCGATTGCTGAAACTTCCGCCCGATATCCTTTCTGCCGTTCGCAACAACTCCCTGAGTATGGGGCATGCAAGGGCCCTGGTCAATATTGATACCATCGACAAGCAGTTGTACGTATTTAAGGAAATACAACAGAAAGGGCTGAGCGTTCGCCAAACGGAAGAACTGGTCAGGAAATTATACAAGGGAGACAAACAGGGTGCAGCACCTTCCGGCACAAAAAGCGACCTCCCACCTGCCTACCAGAAGATTGAAGACAACCTGGCTTCTCATTTTGGCACCAAGGTAAAAATGACCCATAATAAAAAAGGATACGGCAGTATTAATATCGAATACTATTCACTGGATGAACTGAATAAGCTATTGGATTTAATGAACGTAACTGTGAACTGATGAATGTACTGCAAAAAGTAGTAGTGGTTTTGATGGTTGTGCTGGCAGGTGGTTCTACTGTTTCATTTGCACAAACGGATACAACAGTTGCCGGCAATGCATTATTGCGCACTGCCAGTAAAAAGCGTATTGCCGATACGGTGATTCTGACAAAAAAACAGAAAGACTCTGTACTGAGGGCCAACCATATACCCCGGAAAGCCACCAGGCGCTCGGCCATCATTCCCGGATGGGGACAGGCTTATAACCGCGAATACTGGAAGATCCCGATTGTATATGGCGTACTGGCCATTCCTACGGTAGCTTATATCTATAACCAGAATTACTATAAGAAAACCAGGTTTGCGTTCGAAGCCCGTCTGAAAGAGCAGAACGGAGACAGCAGCGATGTACCGTTGATTGATCCGGATTTAAAAGGGCTGGGATTGGGCTCCCTGCAAAACTATCGGAACAGTTTCAGAAGAGACCGGGACTATTCCATACTCTGGTTCCTGCTGGCCTGGGGGCTGCAGGTAGTGGATGCAACGGTATTTGCGCACCTGCGCCAGTTCAATATCAGCAGCGACCTGAGCATGCAGGTACACCCGCAATTCAACCCGGCAAGTAAAATGCCTTCCCTATCTTTAAGCCTGAATCTCCGGGAACCTGCCCGCAAGGCAAAGGTTATGGCCCGCTAAGATGGGCCCCGTGCAGATCCGGTTATTATACATAGACCAAAAACTATAAATCAAACATCGTGAACATTGCACTGATCGGGTACGGCAAAATGGGAAAAGCCATTGAATCCATTGCCATTGAAAAAGGGCACAATATTGTGCTGAAAATTGATATCAGCAATGCGGCAGACTTAACCGCAGCGCAACTATCGAAAGCCGATGTGGCCATTGAATTCACCGGCCCGCACAGCGCGGTGAACAACCTGAAAATATGCCTGGATGCCGGGATTCCCGTTGTATGCGGATCAACCGGCTGGCTGGCGCAATGGAACGAAATCAAAGCCTGCTGCGAAGCCAGAAACGGAACGCTGGTATATGCCAGCAATTACAGCATTGGCGTAAATCTCTTCTTTGAAGTCAATAAACACCTCGCTGCCCTGATGAACCAATACCCGGAATATGATGTAATGCTCCGGGAAATCCATCATACCGAAAAGAAGGACGCCCCGAGCGGCACGGCTATTACACTGGCGGAACAGGTACTGGAAAAAATTGAACGCAAAAAACAATGGGTGAATACCACGGTTGCAACACCCGGCGCCGATCTGCAGATACTCTCCGAAAGAATAGATCCGGCCCCGGGAACCCATCATGTGAAGTACAGTTCCGCTGTAGACGATATAGAAATCATCCACACGGCGCATAACAGGATCGGTTTTGCCGGCGGCGCCGTAAAAGCTGCGGAATTCACCTTCGGGAAAAAAGGGATATTCGGCATGAAAGAAGTATTGGGACTTTAAGAGATCAGTAAAAAAAACAATATCTTGCAACCAAATCCGGCACATCATAACAAGACAGTATGCTCGCTAAAAAAACACAATATGCATTGAAAGCACTGACCTATATGGCCGAGCAAAACAATGAAGGACCGTTTTTAATTGCAGATATTGCCAGGAAAAAGAAGATCCCGGTAAAATTCCTGGAATCCATTTTACTGGAACTCAAGAAAGCAGGTATTCTTAACAGCAAAAAAGGCAAGGGCGGCGGTTACTTTTTTAACCAGGACCCTTCTACCATCACCATGGCCGCTGTGATGCGCCTGATTGAAGGTCCTATAGCGCTTCTCCCCTGCGTAAGCCTCAATTTTTATAAGAAATGTTCAGATTGTAACGAAAAGAAATGCGGGTTGAATAAAATCATGAAAGAAGTCAGAGACAATACCCTTAGTATCCTCGAAAACCGTACTGTACAGGACCTCGTTAGTTATTAGTTGAATACACCATAAAACAAAGTACATCATGAAAAAATTCCTGTTGATTGCCCTTTTTATGCCCTTGTTGTCGCAGGCTCAAAGCCTGATCGGGGGAAAGAATATTATTAAATGGAACCTGTCTTCCATGGCCCTCCGGAATTTAAACTTTACTTATGAGCGCAACATTGTTAAGAATATCTCCCTCTCTGTAAGTTACAGAAGCATGTCTAAGGGATCCCTGCCTTTCCAGAACCTCGTCAGAGACCAGATTAACAGTAATGAAATCAATTTCGACAATTTTCAGGTTGGCAACACTGCCATTACGCCTGAGCTGCGTTTTTACTTTAGCCTGAAAAGAATGAAGGGATTTTATATTGCACCTTATGCGAGGTTTGCGACCTTCGATGTTACTGTACCCGTGAAGTACAGCAGCAATGCAACTATACCTCCAACTACCAAGGAAGCCATGATGGATGGCAAGATCAAATCTACCAGTGCGGGTATTTTATTGGGATACCAGTTCCATATCGCCACCAAGATCGTACTGGACTTCCAGATTGTGGGTGGTCACTACGGAAGCAGTAACGGAGACCTGAACTTTGCCACACCATTGAACAATTACGAGCAACAGGCATTGAGGGATAACCTGAACAGCATCGATGCCAAGCCATTCAAATTCACCAGCACAGTAGATGCAAATGGCGCCAAAATCACTTCTGATGGTCCATGGGCCGGAATCCGCGGTCTGAACTTAGGTTTAGGAATTCGCTTTTAAAAGCATTTCTCTTCTGAAGAAATCATCTTCGTGGTTTAACGGCCACGAAGATTTTCCAACATATCTGCCGTCATCTTAGGCAAATCGTATAGGGGCTTCCAGCCCCAATCTTTGTTTGCAATACCGTCATCAATACTTTGAGGCCAGCTATCGGCAATGTTTTGACGGTAATCGGGTTTATAGTTGATGGTAAATTCCGGAATATGCGCCTGAATACTGGCAGCAATTTCACTCGGAGAAAAACTCATGCCCGAAATATTATAGGAGGTTCTTACGGTAAGTTGATCCGCAGGTGCATTCATCAGTTCCAGTGTGGCACGGATGGCATCCGGCATGTACATCATCGGCAGATAGGTATCTTCTTTCAGGAAACAATTGTACCGCTTTGCTTCCAGCGCCTCAGTATAAATCTCCACTGCATAATCGGTTGTGCCGCCACCGGGGGCAGACTTATAGCTGATCAATCCCGGATAACGGATACTTCTTACATCCACCCCAAAACGCTGGTGATAATAGTTACACCAGAACTCTCCTGCATATTTGCTGATGCCGTATACCGTAATCGGCTCAATAACGGTTTTTTGCGGACAGTTTACCTTGGGTGAAGTAGGGCCAAACACCGCAATACTGCTGGGCCAGTAAACTTTGTGCAGTTTTTCTTCCCGGGCAATATCGAGCACATTCAGCAGTCCCTGCATATTCAGGTGCCAGGCCAGGTTGGGGTTCTTCTCTCCTGTGGCGGAAAGAATCGCAGCCAACAGATAGATCTGGGTAATATTTTGCCGGATCACCTGTACGTGCAGCATTTCCTTGTTCATCACATCCAGGCTCACATAAGGGCCTGTTCCATGCAGCAGGGGATTCTCTTCGCGAAGATCCGAAGCCACTACATTGTTGTTACCGTATTGTTTGCGCAAAGCCAGTGTCAATTCAACTCCAATCTGTCCGGACGCTCCAATCACCAGGATTTTATCTTTTCTTGCGGGCATGTTCAATCGTTTAGAAGGTCAAAGAAACGAAAAAAAGGGAGCTAAAATTGATTAATTTCGCCACATAAACTTTTCGAAATGTTACCAAAATACTTACAGGAATTATTCAGCAACCAACAATACAATCCCGAATCCTTTTTCCTGATTGCGGGCCCCTGTGTGGTGGAAAGCGAGGATCTGGTGATGGAAATTGCCGATAAAGTGGCCGCCACCTGCCGGGAACTGAATATTCCCTATGTATTCAAAGCCAGCTACAGAAAAGCCAATCGCACCAGCGCCAGCTCATTTACAGGTATCGGAGACGACAATGGTTTATCCCTGATTAAAAAAGTGGGCGATACTTTCAAACTCCCTACCACATCCGATATTCATGCGCATGAAGAAGCGGCCATGGCCGCCCCTTATGTAGACATTTTACAGATTCCGGCCTTCCTCTGCAGGCAAACCGATTTGCTGGTGGCTGCCGCAGAAACCAATAAGATTGTCAATGTAAAAAAAGGACAGTTTCTCAGCGGAGAATCGATGAAGTTTGCCGTGGATAAAATCAGTAAGGCTGGTAACAACAAAGTGATGCTCACCGAAAGAGGCAATACATTTGGTTACCAGGACCTGGTGGTGGACTACAGGAACCTGCCCATTATGGCAGGGCACGGTGTTCCTGTGATCATGGACTGCACACATTCCTTGCAACAGCCCAATCAGCCGGGTGGCGTAACCGGAGGCAACCCTCAAATGATCGGCACAATTGCCAAAGCAGCCATTGCAACAGGCGCCCTTGGTCTCTTCATCGAAACACATCCAAACCCCGCTGTTGCCAAAAGCGATGGCGCTAATATGCTTCCTCTTCACCTGCTCCCGGGCCTGCTGGAAAAACTGGTACGCCTGAGAGAAACAGTGGTGAAGCATTCGCTGTAGCAGGCCTATATAATTTGTTAATGTATTGCCGTACAGGCAGTAATCTTTTCTTTATGGGTAATTTTGCATCAAAGTGATGAACATGAAATACATAGCCTCCTTACTCCTTATTTCTTTTTCCTTTGTACAGGCAGATGCTCAGGATCTTGGCGGCCTGTTGAAGAAGATGAAGAAAGCAACAACAGACACCACTAAGAAAACGACTACTGCTGTTTTAAAAGATATCCTGGGCGGCGCTACTGGTTCCGGCGCTCAACTCAGCACCAATGAAATTGCCAACGGATTAAAAGAGGCCCTGACCATTGGCGCAGAAAAAGGAAGTGCATTGCTTTCCGCCAAAGACGGTTTTTTTGCCAATGCGGCCTTGAAAATCCTGCTTCCACCCGAGGCGCAGAAAATTGAATCCACACTCAGAAAAATAGGAATGGGTAAACTGGTGGATGATGCGGTCTTAAGCATGAACAGGGCTGCAGAAGATGCCTGTAAAAGTGCAGCTCCCATCTTTGTAGGCGCCATTAAGGAGATGACCCTTACAGATGCCCTCGGCATTCTGAAAGGAAGCGATACTTCCGCCACCGCCTACCTGCAACAGAAAACCACTGCCTCGCTCACCACCGCATTCAGGCCGGTCATCGACGGTTCGTTAAAGAAAACCAATGCCACCAAATACTGGAACACCCTGGTTACCACCTATAATAAATTCAGTTTGAAGAAAGTAAACCCCGATCTGGCGGGTTATGTTACGGAGAAATCATTGAGCGGTATCTACAAACAGATTGCCGTTGAAGAAAAAGATATCCGTAAGAACCCCGTGGCAAGAACTACGGATCTGCTGAAGAAAGTATTCGGGGGAAGCTAGGCAGCCAATGTTAGCTGGCTATCAGGCCATCGAGGTTATTGGTTTTCTTCACAATGCTGCGGATTTGCATATCGAGTTCATTGGCGCTCTCAATAAGGTGATCAAAAATTTCTTTATTGTGAACGGAATCACTGTTGTTCAGCACCTCTATCACACCAAGAATATTGGCCAGTGGCCTGCGAACTTCATGTGATTGGATAAAAGCGATATCGCGCAGCACTTTGTTCTGTGTCTTCAACTTTTCCTGAACCAGTATATCTTCGGTAATATTCCGGTTGGTCCCGATCAGGCGAAGCACTTTGCCCGTAGGAGATTTTTTAACAATGGCGTGGGATTCAATATGCCGGACCTTTCCGCTCGGGGTAATGATTCTGTAAACAGCAGCGTCAATTTCACGTTGTCCTTCTATTAATTGGCCGATGATGCGCTGCATCATTTCAAGATCGTCCGGGTGCACGGCGCGCTTCCAGATTTTATACGGAGGAAGCGGTGTATCTTTCTCATAACCGTAGAGCTCAAACATTTTATCATCCCAGATGATCTTGTCTTCTGCAAGATCGATCTCCCAGATGCCAATCTTGGCCGAATCGGTAGCCAGGGTTAATCGCTGCAGTAATTCCTGTTGTTGCATCTGGGCATTTTTTCTGCGGGTCACATCGCTCTCTATGGCCATAAATCCGATATGGGCATTGCTTTCATCAAATAATGGCTGGCAGTCCACTTCCAGCCAGATGGGAGTGCCGTTCTTGGTATAACTCAGGAATTCATCCTTAAAGGAGAGTTTGTTGTCCAGTGCATGTTTCAGCCGGATTTTTGCCTTTTCATCGCCCTTAGTACCATCGAGGGAAAAACCAATTTTCTTACCCCGGATATCATCGAGTGTGTAGCCGCTGATCCTGGTAAATCCTTCGTTCACCCAAATGATTTGCTGCGACATGTCTGCAATCAAAACAGAGTTGGTCGTATTGTGCGCCACCAGCGCCAGCCGTTTCACCTCATCCTCACTCCTTTCCAGCGCCGCCTCTACCTGTTTGCGGGAAGTAATATCGAAGATACTCCCGTCCACATATATTTTTCCATCCTCTGTAGCATGAACAGCGCCGCCCCTTTCAAATACCCACTTGATGTTTCCATCCCGGTCCTGGATGCGGTATTCAATTTCAAAATGATGTTTTTGTGCAATCGCCTGGCGAATACTGGCCTTTACCATAGCCTGGTCTTCTTCAACGATCAGGGTATCATACCCGTCTTCCCGGGTAGTATGCAGGTTGTGTGCATCAAAGCCCGTAAGTTGCTCAATTGCGTCGCTGAAAAAATCTACGGTAAGCGGTTCATCTGCACTACAGCGGTATACTACCCCGGGGATATGCCCAATCATGGAGCGAAACTGCTCCTGCTGATTTTTTTTCAGTTCGCCGGAAAGCTCCAGCATTTTACTGTGCACAGAATCCGTACTGGTCACATCATGCCCGATGGATACGATTCCTACTCCGTAGCCATGTTCATTTTTCAGCACAGACACTTCCCAAGTGGTCCAGAAATAATCATCTTCTTCGGCAGCTTTTCTTACGGTTACCGTAACATGCTTTTCGGGGTGCTGAATACACTCCCTGGCGGCTTCATTGCACAACCTGATATCATCTGCAAAAACAGTATCTGCAAAATGAACCTTCTTTAAATCGGGAGCAACATGCGAAAATTTGTATTGGAAAAGGGGGTTAACATACATGAACCTACCCTCCAGGTCAGTAATGACTACGGAGAAAACCAATGAGTTCAGTAACTGTTCCGGGAACAGCCGATCAGCTTTCAAATGATCCATAGGGTTTCAGTCCAATATGCCGGGAGCGTATTTAAGTTTTGCTAAAATACCTTTCGACGGATTAATTTGATCTGTTCGTACGGGAAAACAACAACAAATCATCGTTAAAGATAGCAAGATCTCCCTAGATATAGTGATTCCACTATAAAATACAAACTAGTGGGTAGTGCATGAAAAAGGGCCCCTGAATCAGGAGCCCTTCCATATAGATGATTTTGATTTTCAATTAAATATCAATCGCTTCGCCATAGGCTGCTGCAGTAGCTTCTTTCAGCCCTTCACTCATGGTCGGGTGCGGGTGAACTGCATTCAGGATTTCGTGTGCGGTGGTTTCCAGCTTGCGGGCTACAACGGCCTCAGCAATCATTTCGGTTACGTTGGTTCCGATCATATGGCAACCCAGGAACTCGCCGTATTTGGCATCGTAGATCACTTTTACAAAGCCTTCGGTAGCGCCCGCAGCACTTGCTTTACCGCTGGCTACAAACGGGAACTTGCCAACTTTAACTTCGTAGCCTGCATCCTTCGCCGCTTTTTCCGTAAAGCCAACGCTTGCAATTTCCGGTACACAATAGGTACATCCGGGAATATTGTTGTAATCCAGTGCTTCTGGTAAGTGGTGGAATTTTTTCTCATTATATCCAATATGTTCTGCTGCAGTAATTCCTTCTTTGGAAGCTACGTGTGCCAGGGCCTGGCCGGGAGAACAGTCTCCGATGGCATAGATGCCCGGCACAGATGTTTGCTGGTATTTGTCTACAATAATTTTTCCTTTCTCCGTTTTAATTCCGTTTTCTTCCAGGCCGATATTTTCAATATTGGCCACTACTCCTACTGCACTCAATACCACATCTGCTTCAAGCACAACGACAGAGCCATCCTGTTTTTTAACAGTCGCTTTTACGCCTGCACCTGAAGTATCAACAGACTCCACAGAAGCGTTGGTCATAATATCTATGCCGGATTTTTTATATTGTTTTTCCAGTTCTTTGGAAATATCTTCATCTTCCACAGGAACAATCCGTGGCAGGAATTCCACGATGGTTACCTTGGTTCCCATGCTATTGTATACATAGGCAAATTCAACGCCGATAGCGCCGCTGCCCACCACAATCATACTTTTAGGCTGCTCAGTCAAAGACATGGCTTCTCTGTAACCAATTACTTTTTTGCCATCCTGTTTCAGGTTGGGCAATTCACGGCTTCTGCCACCGGTTGCAATCACGATGTATTTACCTTCTACCACCTGCTTGGAACCGTCTGCAGCAGTTACTTCAATCTGTCCTTTGGCTTTTACTTTACCATAGCCCATGATCACATCAATCTTGTTCTTCTTCATGAGGAACTGGATACCCTTGCTCATTTTATCTGCTACGCCGCGGCTTCTTTTCACCACCGCGCCAAAATCGTGCTGAACACCTGTGGCATTGATACCGTAATTGGTGCTGTGTTTCATGTATTCATACACCTGTGCACTTTTAATCAGGGCCTTTGTTGGGATACATCCCCAGTTCAGACAGATACCACCCAGATTTTCTTTTTCGATGATAGCTACTTTAAAGCCCAATTGAGAAGCGCGGATCGCTGCCGGATATCCACCAGGACCACTACCTAGTACAATTACATCATATGCCATGTTACAAGTATTAATTGATTGTGTAATAAAACAATTGCGAATGCGAAAATACTCGCAATTCAGCAAACTAAAAAAGAGAATAAAGGGGATTTATTCAAAGAAAACGCGGATGGTCTGATAAAACCACTTGTTTCCCGCAGACGCACCGGCTTTCTGCATCTGTTCGCTGTAGCCCTGTAAGCCAAACAGACCGGCCATATTCCCGTTGCGAAGGGCAATTTCGAGATAGCCGGCAGAGTTAAACCAGGCCATTTTCTCATGTTCCGGCACACCGGCATAGTTATCGCTGAGTTTTTCGATGGTTTCGTTCCTTTTGAACATGATTTTGAAGCGCCTGCCCCTGCCATGCTCTTCAAAGTCCTTTTTGGTGATATTGATCACCACATTCTCAAAATTGTCGATAAAAAGGATCTGCCCTTCAATCCAGTCGGGCCCGGCAGTAGGTCTGAGCGGGTATTTCTCCACTATTTCGGCTGCAGGAGTACCAGCGGCATTGATATCCCCACTTACTTCAAGCTGCTGCACGGCAGTGGCGAGGCCGGCCGTAATGGTCAGCAGGTTGGCCTGCTGTGTCACCGGCACTTTCACCACCCTGGCAGGCTTCTCCCCCGCTATCATGGTAATCAGCCCGTTATCCGGACAAATCAGGTACTGACGGTTGTAGTCGGCTATCAAAAAATGGTCAAAGGCAGATTCAAATACATTAATGAGGATCAGGTGGTAGGTGCCCTCCGGGTAGTACTTAAAAGCGTTGTTGCAGGTATATGCAGCCAAAGGATAGTTGGTCTGCGATAAATAATGGGTAATGTCTACCATATTCATAGCAGGCATTAACTGCAGGAACTGACCTTTTACTGCACCAACGATATAATCCCGCTGGCCAATATCAGTTGACAAAGTAAGAATGGGCATGCTGATAGCATAACGCCAAACAAGTTAAGTTATTTCACCAACTGTCCGTTTTTGAAGAAAAATTTTCGCACCATTTTATCGGTAAGACCCGGGAAGAATTTATTCATGAAAACAGTACGTTTTCCGGTGAAGGTAAGTACCAGTGTACGCTTGCGTTTCCTGATAGCGTTTACAATATGACTGGCGCATTCCGCAGAGCTCATCATTTTGCCTTCATCCATTGGAGACTCTCCATGTGCCTGACCATCTTTGTTCAGCGCAACATTACGGATATTGGAGGTGGTGAATCCCGGGCAAACCCACATCACATTCACACCGCTTTCCAACAATTCCGTTCTCAACGCTTCGAGCCATCCGTTCACTGCAAATTTGGAAGCAGAATAACCGCTTCTGCCAGGCAATCCCCTATAGCCGGCAATAGATGATACGCCAACAACAGTGCCATTATTTTTTAATATATGCGGCAATGCCAGTTTGGTGCAATACACGGTGCCCCAGAAGTTGATGTCCATCACTTTGCGGATGGTATCCAGCTCCACTTCGGTAACCACGGAACGCATGGAAACACCTGCATTATTGATGAGTATATCGATGGTGCCAAATTGTTTCAGTACCGTATTGATAAAATTAACGCAGTCCTGTTCCTTGCTTACATCGGCGCTGTGAATCACCAGTGGCTTACCCGGATACAGGGCTTGTAGCCTGTAAAGCTTGTCGTAGTTCCGGCTACAGGTAGCCACTTTCGCCCCCTGCTGTAAAAAATGATCAACGAGGGCTTTACCGATCCCTTCCGAGCCTCCTGTGATCACCACAACCTTGTTTCTGAAATCTGACATTTTGCGTTCATTTTATAGACATGGCAAATGTAAGCAGAAGGGAATCGCCATAAATGGATATTTCTTCAAAAAAAACCGGGAAAAAATCAAGAAAAATTTGGTGAAAGTTTAATTTCTCTTATTTTTGCAACCCAATTAACGATATCGGTCACGATAAAGTTAAGATTCTGTAGCTCAGTTGGTAGAGCAATACACTTTTAATGTATGGGTCCTGGGTTCGAGTCCCAGCGGGATCACAACCAAGAAACAAGAAGCCGTTCAGACATTACGTTTGAACGGTTTTTTTATGAATTGGTGTCAAAAGTTGGTGTCAAAAGTTGGTGTCAAAAGTTGGTGTCAAAAGGTGGTGTCAAAAGTTGGTGTCAATTTAGTGTTTTAAAA
>DATFAP010000040.1:0-84475 GCA_035254545.1 Sediminibacterium sp.
TTAGGAGAAGACGATAAACACCTGAATTTTAGAGTTTCATTATTAATAAACCGGCAAAGTGACTACTGTGAGAATAAAAAAATTATCATTTCAACAACTGTAAAATTTAATAACTGGTTTGGACGATTATATTTTCTACTTGTCCGGCCTTTTCATAAGTTAATTGTGCCAATAATGCTGAAGGGAATAATTAAAAATATCGAAAATCAGACCGGATAAATAACACCCCTCTGATTATATTACCGCCTGTAAATAAACGGCAACTGTCTGCATACCGGGGGTATCCCGGGCCCGCTAATTTTCATAGCTGTCTTTGTAGAATATCCTCCATTTCATTATAGTTGTAGGCTGTTTCTGTCGGTTCAAGTAAATCTACAGCCGGATCAAAGCTTTCTTGTTTAGTCATATTGTTATCGGGACAAAACTGCCAGGAAACAAGTATTAAATGAGCTGCAGAAGCAAAAGGATAGTGAACAGGTGTACCAACAAGACTTACAAATCTGGAAGAAAAACGGATGGGCATTGATAGGGTTATACAATTCCCAGCGCTTACAAAAAAAGACGCCCCCGCCAAAACCACCCGAACCGCCTTCAATCAAGCCTGGAAATATGCAGACATCAACATCACCGCTTCATCGGGGATGGGTGATTAGGGGGGATTGCTACCCCACAACATACTTTTAACCAACCACAACCTAAATAAACTATGAATTTTAAGTTACTGACCTTGTTGTGTATTTCACTAACGATTGCATACGCTTCAAAATCACAAGACCCTTTGGAACAAGTAAGATCGGATATGCATCTTAAAGCAACTGGAGCAATGCGAGATTCTCTTGATCGTGCTTTTCAATTGTTTTTAGCAAAATTTCAGGCCGCGGAGGATACTTTGGAAAAGCGGTACTATCAAAGTAAATTAGATAGTTTAGACAAGGTAGCAGACAGGTACAACCTTGAGGGACTTTTAGTGGATCTTGAATTCGTTAAAAAACATCTCTCTTCCCCAATTTCTGTTACGACCTTGCTTTTCAGGTTAAAAAAATATGAAGGTCAAAACTATTATAAAGAAATATATACCTTATATAATGCACTCAACCCTGCACTTAAAAAGACACAAAAAGGCATTGAACTGCGGGAGGCATTGGCCGATTTTAAAAACAGCTCAATTGGTAAAATAGCCCCTGACTTTCAGGGAAAAGACATCAATGGCAAAGAACTGAGTTTAAAAGCTTTTCAAAACAAGAACTATGTTCTCTTAGATTTCTGGGCCAGTTGGTGCGCCCCCTGCAGACAGGATTTTCCATCTTTGAAAGAGTTGTATCAAAAATATCATCCCAAAGGATTGGAAATGATAAATATATCAAGAGATGAAGACCTTGATATGTGGAGGGATGCTATCAAAAAGGACGGTGTGGAAATATGGAAGCACTTTTCTGTAAAGCAAAACAACAGCCCTATAGAAAAATTATACTTTGTAACTGCAATACCGGTTAAAGTGCTCATTAACAAACAAGGTGTAATCATTGGCCGTTGGCGAGGGGGTGGAGAAGAGCATATGGCCGCGGTTAACAAGATGCTTCAGCAACTATTTATGGAATAGGCTGTTTTAAAAAGGGGGCATTCGCTACTTATTTTTCACGAGCCTCTTTTCAATAATCCAAAACGCCAATGCATAAACAACAGCAGGAATAACAAAAAATACAATTACTGCAATAAAGTCGTTTCCAGGTTAAAGAAAGAAAAAGCCCTGCTGCACAATGATTCAAGAAGGAGGAACCCTAGAAAAGAATATTTTCTCCTGATTAAAAAGTTCCAAATTGCGTCTTCGTGTACTACTCATATGATGTAAATATATATTATGTCTGAGCAGAATGAGGTCTAAATGCCACTAAATCCTTAATATTTCATGAAATTTTAAAGTTATACTTTAGATTTTTTAAAGTTATACTTTAAATTTGCAAGATATGATGGACTTTGTAAACAGGCATATCACTGAAAAACTCAAAAGAACGCTCAAGGCGAACCCGGTAACCTTTCTCAATGGTGCAAGGCAAACCGGAAAAAGCAGCCTGGTGCAACAATTGGCCCCGGAGTTGGGAGATGCGAAACATCCCGCGGAATACCTAACCTTCGACCGTCCCACCATCATGGCTGCTGCTTCTGCCGCTCCGGAAGCATTTTTGAAAGCCTACCAGCTACCGCTGATCATTGATGAAGTACAACTGGTACCTGGTCTTTTCAGAGCGCTGAAGGTAGTGGTGGATGAGATGCGTTTATCGGATAAGTCTACCGCAAACGGGAAATTCATTCTTACCGGATCTGCCAATATTATGGCGCTTCCACAACTGGCAGACCCGTTGGTTGGCAGGATGAGTATTCTTACTTTGTATCCTTTTACTGCAAGCGAAGCCACCTATAATATTTCCGGAGGAATAGACCGCTTATTAACGATGAATTTCAGGGGAATACAGGATCGCGGACTTACTTTACAAAATGCGATCAGATGGGCCACCTACCCTGAGATATCAAAGGCGGAAGATGATGAAAGAAAAACCTGGTTTGATGGTTATATCACTTCTATTCTTCAAAGGGATGTAAAGCAGATTGCAGACTTAGAGAAAAGCGCTTTGCTGCCGCATATGTTGCAGGTACTGGCGTCTCGCATTGGCGGAATCATCAATGAATCTGATATCGGCAGAGAGGTAGGCATGAACTCTGTGACGGGTAAATCGTACCGCAACATCCTTAAGATGATGTTTCTCACGTTCGACATCAAACCCTGGTCGCGTAATATTGCTAAGCGATTGGTTAAATCTCCCAAAGGCTATTTTGTTGATACCTCACTGGCCTGTCATATCCTGGACTATAAGCTGGAAGAAATTGCCAAAACAAAGCCTGAATTATATGGCCATATGGTAGAAAACTTCGTGGCTACAGAACTACTCAAACAGTTGGCCAATGGCGATACCAAAGCAGCTTTGTATTATTATGGAACTAGTGATGGTAAAGAAATAGATTTTATTCTGGAAAAACCGGATGGCACCGTACTGGCCATTGAAGTGAAAAAGAATGAAAAGGTTACCAGCGAAGACTTTAAAATAATCAGACAGTTCGAAACGATTGCCGGGCCCGATTTTATCGGCGGTATTGTATTGTATGCCGGAAAGGACGTAGTTCCTTTTGGTACAAACTTGTGGGCCGTTCCGTTTCACGTACTCTGGTAAAACAGCGTACACAATGATTCTGGAGCAAGGACGCCTGGAAGGGAATATTTCCTTTTCATTTAAAAACTCACAAATTCTGTCTTCATGTACAAATCTTATATTGTAAATATATGCTATCTAGCTTTTTTAAGCATCATACGTGAATAGTTCAAGCGCTGCCCATTGTGTATTATGATCAGTATAAATCTTAAAATTTGTATATTACAGCATGAATTGGCAAGATTATATTGTTTCTGATAATCAAGTTTTACTTGGAAAGCCTACCATCAAAGGGACGAGGATTTCTGTTGAACTGATTTTGGAGTTGTTTTCCAAAGGTTGGACTGAAACCCAGATATTGGAGTCATATCCTACAATTTCTGCTGAGTCTTTGAGGGCTGTTTTTGCTTATCTACAAGCTTGCATAAAACAAGAATTGTATTTTCCAATTTCAGCTTAACTATGTTTTTAGCAAACGAAAATTTTCCTCGACCAAGCACTGTTCTTTTACGCAACAATGGATTAATTGTAAAGAGTATCCAAGAAGATTTTCCTGGTATAAGCGACTCCAGGGTAATTGAAATTGCCCTAAATCAAAATTTAATTATTCTAACATTCGATAGCGACTATGGAGAGTTGATCTTCAAGTATGCAAAAGAAAACCCTCCATCTGTAGTTTATTTTAGAGAAAAGGGCCGCGGCCCTGATTTTGCAGGGTTAACACTTATCTCTTTACTCGCCAATTCAAATATTACGCTATTAGGCGCTTTTACAGTAGTTGAGCCAAATAATATAAGACAACGTTTCTATCAAAGGTGGCAATAAGTAAAGCCTTCGATTATGAACGATCATAGTTGAGTCAACAGGCTTAAGGTGGGCTCAATATATTAGCCGATCCCCCCTACAATATCCCCTCCAGCTCCTTCAAATGATAAATGGTATAAGTGGGCTGCACATCCGTCACTTCATTGATATGGTTTACAAATACCGTATCCAGCCCCGCATTCATTCCGCCCAGGATATCCGCTTCTATATTGTCCCCGATCATCATGCTCTCGGTGCGTTCTGCACCGGCCCGCATCAATGCATGATCAAAGATCTCCTTGTTCGGCTTCAGGCTGTTACTGGTTTCGGAGGTAACCACTTCCTTAAAGTATTGGCCGATATTGCTTTTCTCCAGTTTATTGTATTGCACTTTCTCAAACCCATTGGTGATCAGGTGCAGCGCGTATCCCTTATTGCGGAGATAGGTTAAAATTTCATGCGTATACGGAAACAGCCCGTTCTTATTGGGCAGCACTTCCAGAAATACCGCACCCATGGCCCGGGCCAATGCTTCATCGGCTATTTTGAAATCTACCAGCGTTAGCCACATCCTTTTCCACCTCAGCTCTTCCTGCTTCATCTGCCCCTTGGAATACTTGTCCCATAACCGGTGGTTGTGGTAATTGTATCGCTCAAAGAATGGATCAAAGTCGCTGATGCCCCTCTTGTCCAGTCCCTGGCTATGGTATACATCCTGCATGGCTTCTTTGGAATTGGTGTTGAAATCCCAAAGCGTATGATCTAAATCGAAGAAGAGGTGCTTGTATTGCATGGGCGCAAAGGTAAGCCTTGACCGGTAAATGGGATATGTTGTAGCTTTGACCTGTTTGAACCCTTAACTATTTTGTATGATCGTTGTTATTACGGGCGCTTCCAAAGGAATTGGCAAAGCCATTGCCGAACAGTTTGCCGCTGCCAAACACCAGTTGTTGCTCTGCAGCCGGGGCGAAAAATCTTTATACGATACGGTGGCCGATCTGCAAACCCGCTTTCCGGAATCCTCCGTTAAGGGCCGTGTTTGCGACATGAGCAATAAAGCGGATGTGCAGGATTTTGCTTCCTGGTGCCTGCAGCAGGGCACGCCGGATATTCTGGTGAACAATGCAGGCCAGTTTGTTCCGGGCAGCATCCACAACGAGGCCGATGGCATCCTGGAACAAATGATTGAAGTGAACCTTTACAGCGCCTATTATTTAACCAGGGCGCTTTTACCCAATATGATCCTTGCCAAATCCGGTCATATTTTCAATATCTGTTCCATTGCTTCGCTCAACGCCTATGCCAATGGCGGCAGTTACAGCATCAGCAAGTTTGCCCTCCTGGGCTTCAGCAAAAACCTGCGGGAAGAATTAAAACCCCACGGCATCAAGGTTTCGGCGGTTTGTCCGGGCGCCACCCTCAGCAGCAGTTGGGATGGCTTTGAGATCGACCCCAAACGCATCATGGAAGCCGCTGATGTGGCCAAAATGATCTTTGCCGCTGCATCCCTTTCCCCGATGGCAGTGGTGGAAGACATCATCCTGCGTCCGCAACTGGGCGATCTGTAAGGATTTGTAAGAAGCCCGCCCTTAACAATAGCGTAATCATTCCCTAACATTCACTTCATATACCGATTGGAACTTTGCTAAACTCCAATCTATGGACAAACGTCCGCTTGATGTTGTAGTAATGAGCGACCTGCACCTGGGTACCTACGGTTGCCACGCTACTGAAATCGTTAACTACCTCAAAAGTATCCAGCCCCAGATCCTGGTGTTGAACGGGGATATCATCGATATCTGGCAGTTCAACAAAAGATACTTTCCCGTTTCGCATATGCAGGTGATCAAAGAGATCATGAATATGCTGAGTAAGGGCACCCGCGTGATTTACATCACCGGCAACCACGATGAATCCCTCCGCAGGTACAGCGACATGCAGATGGGTAATTTTCAACTCACCGATAAAGTGGTGATGGAGATCAATGGTAAAATGACCTGGATCTTTCATGGCGATGTGTTCGACGCCACCACCAAGGGCAGCGCCAAATTACTGGCCAAGCTGGGTGGTCATGGCTACGACCTGCTGATCCTGATCAACAGCTTCATCAACTGGTGCCTGAAAGCAATGGGGAAGGAAAAAATGAGTTTCAGTAAAAAAGTAAAGAACAGCGTGAAGAAAGCGGTTTCCTGGATCGGCGATTTTGAACAAACCGCTGCCGAACTGGCCATCGAAAAGAAATACGATTATGTGATCTGCGGCCATATTCACCAACCGCAGAAAAGGGAAGTGGTTACCGATGATGGTTCTGTTATGTACCTCAACAGCGGCGACTGGATCGAGAATCTTACTGCGTTGGAATACAGGCAGGATGAATGGACCATTTTTCAGTACAACGAAAAGGATTTTGTAAAAACAAAAGCGCCTGTGGTAACCATGGATAAAAAACTTCCCAAGCTGAATGTGTTAACGGATGAAGTTGCTTTGTTTATTCACTCTTTAGCCCTGCAATCATGAAAATACTATACGCAGTTCAGGCAACAGGCAACGGCCATATCAGCCGTGCCATGGAGTTATTGCCCTTTTTAGAACAATACGGTACGGTGGATGTGTTCCTGAGCGGCAACAACAGCCACCTTCAACCGGCGCTCCCGGTTAAATTCCGGAGCAAAGGGCTGAGCCTGTTCTATGGCAACAAGGGTGGTTTGGATTACTGGAAGATGCTGAAAGATTTCAGCATCCGCCGCATCTGGAACGAAGCCCATTCCTTACCCGTTGAATACTACGATATTGTGCTGAATGATTTCGACAGCATTACTTCGCTGGCCTGTAAGCTGAAAAAGGTTCCCTGTGTGGGTTTCGGACACCAGGCTTCGTTCAGAAGCGATGCCACGCCCAGGGCTGCTAAGAAGGATCTGGCTGGTGAACTGGTCCTTAAAAACTACGCCACCGCCACTGCTTATACGGGGTTGCATTTTGCGCCTTACGACGATTTTATTTTTTCTCCCGTAATCAAGAGCGATGTGCTGCGGGCCATTCCGGTGAACAAAGGCCATATTACGGTGTATCTTTCGCATTACAGCGATGAGGTGGTGATGCAATCGCTCCAACAACTTGAGGGCATCCGCTTTGAGCTCTTCTCTAAAAAAGTAAAAGAGCCGCTGCGTTGCGGCAACATCACGCTGCATCCCATCAGCAACGATGGGTTCACCAACAGCATGATCCACAGTGCCGGTGTTATCACCGGTGCCGGTTTTGAAACGCCTGCGGAAGCGCTCTATCTCGGGAAGAAACTGCTTTGCTTACCCATCCGCGGCCAATATGAACAATGGTGCAACGCGGCTGCTTTGGAAAAACTGGGAGTTCGCATCACGGAGAAGATCGATGTTGCTTTTGCAACAACCGTTGCGCAATGGCTGGATGCACCTGCTCAGCAACAACTGGTTCTGCAACAGAATACCTACGAGATTGTACAACATACCATTGAACTGGCCCGTAGTATCCGTACCCAACCTGCCAGCGAAGCGGATTGGATTTCTGAAGAAGATTTTATTACCCTGCAATAACCAGGCGATCGGAGTGTAATTTGCTCTTGAGGCTGATTTTTCCAGCTACAGATTTCCTGCTGTACTAATTCTCCCCGGCCAGCAATACCTGCCAGGCTTCGGTCACTTTGTTTTGGTTGAGTAAGTCGGCAGCATACAGGTGCAGTTCCTTTTCCATTTCTGCCGGACTGATGGCGTAATAGCCAATGATGTTGCGCAGCCGGTCGTCTTCAAAGGCCGGATCAACCAGGGGTTCTTCGTGCACATTGGCCAGTTGCCCCAAATGGTTACCCGTTAATATGGTACTGTTGCGGATGCTTGCGGGCAATGCATCTATACCAATGCCCAGTTGGGTATTGGGTTTGGCTACTTTAAATAAATTGCTGCTGTTGACCCTGCAATACCAGTCGCCGCCGAGGCGGGCCACATGGTGCATTTTCTCCTGGTCGATCATGGTTTTGTCTGCATTCAGGATGGCCTCATCCACATGCATACACAACACTTCCGCTATCACCAGTTGTCCTGCTCCGCCCTCATTGCCCAGGCTCTTCACCTCGTTCACCCTGCACTCCAGTTTGATCTTTGCTTCTTTTACCATCGGCGGCTTTACCAGGCTGGCGGCCTCTTTGGTAAATCCGGCCTTTACAAACTCATCCACTGTTTTGG
Source organism: Sediminibacterium sp. (assembly GCA_035254545.1). Classification (GTDB taxonomy): domain Bacteria; phylum Bacteroidota; class Bacteroidia; order Chitinophagales; family Chitinophagaceae; genus Sediminibacterium. The sequence goes on from DATFAP010000040.1 coordinate 8,219, forward strand.
GATATTCGCAACTGGATAAACTTATCTGCTGCACCATATCGTAGTCCACGATATTGATCACACATTCCGGTACTTCCAGCACGTTTTCCAGCGTATGTTTGATGGTATTGTCGCGCCCTCTTCTGGATGGGGAAAAAATTACGATCGGCGGGTTGGAAGAGAATAAATTAAAAAAGCTGAATGGGCTCAGGTTTACATGGCCTTCCCGATCGATCGTGCTGGCAAAGCAAATGGGCCTTGGCGCTATGGCATGCTGCAGCCAGGCCTGCCTCTGCATGATGTTTAAATCGGAGAGGATCAGTTTCATTTGATGTGTTTTTTTGCCAGGAGAGAAAATTCGCTGTCTTCTTTGATGATCCGGTTGTTGAGTGTTCCAATGCCTTCTATTTCCATCTCCACTTCATCGCCTGGTTGCAACCATTGTTCCTGGTAGTTGGGATCGTTGAGTTTGCCGGTTCCGTTCAGTTCCAGGAAACAGCCGGTACCTACGGTTCCGCTTCCGATCACATCGCCCGGATGCAGGTCTACACCATATGCGCAGCGTTCGATGATTTCTGCAAAGGTCCAGTCCATGTCGCCGACATTACCCTCGCTTACGGGTATGCCGTTCACCTTGCAGGTCATTTTTAAATTCCAGCTTTTGCCTACATGACCTTCTTTGGCCGGGATCTCATAAGACTCCAGTTCGTCCAGTGTTACCAAACATGGCCCGATAACCGTAGAAAAATCCTTTCCTTTGGCAGGCCCCAGGTTCAGCAGCATTTCTTCCATTTGTAAGCGGCGTGCGCTCATATCGTTCATGATCATCAATCCGCCGATATACTGGTCTGCTTGCTCTGCCGGAATATTTCTTCCCTGTCGGCAAATAACGATGGCCGCTTCCAGTTCAAAATCCAGTTTCTCCAAATGATCGGGCATGCAGCGGATATCGCCGGGACCCTGTATGCTGTGGTGGTTGGTAAAATAAAAAATAGGATACTGGTCAAACTCCGGAATCATCTCCACTTTCCGGTTCCTGCGCGCTGCCGCCACATGCTGTCTGAATGCGTATCCATCCCTGCAGGATGTGGGGAAGGGTACCGGTGCAAGCAGGTGCAGGCCTTCCAAAGGCACACCATTGTCGCTGCTGATCCTGCCCGATTTAATGGCGGCTTCCGTTTGCTTTGCTATCGGAAACATATCGTCCCAGTATTGCAAAAACATATTCATGCTGTTGGGTAATTCCGGATGCATCAGGTCGCAGTCGTACAACATTCCGTCTACTAAAAATGCCAATTGATCCCGTCCTTCGGACAGATAAGAAACAAGCTTCATCGTTACTGTTTTACCGCACGAATTTAGGTGAAAAATGACTGCCTTATCGTTCCTATATTTATAGACAATTACAAAGCTATGCAGCGCAATTTCTTCCTAAGCGTATTTATACTGTTAACGGTTTCCTGCTTTGCTGCACCAGACAGCAGTTGGATTCGCATCAACCAGTTGGGCTATTTACCCAATAGCTCCAAAGTGGCTGTGTGGGTGAGCAAACAGGATCTGCAGATCCGTACCTTTTCGCTGGTGGATGCTGCGAGTGGCAAAACCGTACTGACCAGGCCTGCAGGAAAACCCTTTGGTAAATACGGTCCCTTCTTGCAATCTTATCGCCTGAACTTTTCTGCCTTTATTCGGCCTGGCAAGTATTTTTTAAGAGCGGGCAACACGGTTTCTCCGGTATTTGCCATTGATCGGAATGTGTATGCTGGCACTGCGGATTTTTGTTTACAATATCTGAGACAACAACGCAGCGGCTTCAATCCCTTCCTCAACGACAGTTGCCATACCCACGACGGATACACCATGTATGGCGCTTCTGCCGGTCTGCCCGACAGTACCCATATGGATGCTACCGGCGGATGGCACGATGCCAGTGACTACCTGCAGTACAGCACCACCACGGCCAATACCATTGATCATTTACTGATGGCCTACAGGGATTTTCCCGGTGTGTTTTCCGACTGGCATGGCGCCAACGGGTTACATGGCCGCAACGGCAGACCGGATATATTGGATGAAGCCAAATGGGGGCTGGACTGGCTGCTGAAAATGCATCCCAGACCCGATTGGTTGTTCAACCAACTGGGAGACGACAGAGACCACCGGGGTATGCGGATTCCCAAAGAAGACACCTATTATGGAAGGGGTTTTGAACGCCCTGTATATTATATCAACGGCGAAGTGCAGCAAAGAGGTAAATTCCTGAACAACACCAAGGGCACCAGTTCTACTGCGGCCAAGTTCAGCAGCGCTTTTTCGCTGGCCGCCCAACTGCTTCCGGAGGCTAAAGATCTCTACCGCGGGAAAGCCCAATCTGCCCTGGATTTTGCTTATCGCAAACCCGGTGTTACGCAAACCGTGTCGGTGGTATCGCCCTATATCTATGCCGAAGACAACTGGGTAGACGATATGGAGCTGGCCCATGCCCGCCTCAACTCCAATAATAAAACCGATTTCTTAAGCCGTTCTTTTGGTTATGCTAAACAGGAACCGCTCACACCCTGGCTGGGCAAAGACACGGCCAGCCATTATCAATGGTATCCCTTCATTAACCTGGGTCATTACGAACTGGCCAAACAGTTAAAAGGCCCTCAACGAGATACGGTAATTGGTTTTTACAAAAAAGGGATTGAAGCGGTTTGGAATAAAGCTTCGCAGAACGCTTTTTACAGGGGCGTTCCGTTTATCTGGTGCAGCAACAACCTCACCGTTGCTTTTGCCATGCAATGCAAATGGTACCAGTCCCTCACCGGCAGTAAACAATTTGAGGAATTGGAACAGGCCAATATCGACTGGATTTTTGGTTGCAACCCCTGGGGCTCCGGCATGGTATATGGTTTGCCTGCCAAAGGGGATACTCCGGTGGATCCGCATTCCGCTTTTACGCACCTGAAGAACTACCCCATCAACGGTGGCCTGGTAGATGGCCCGGTGTACACCAGTATTTACAAAAACCTGATTGGAATCCGCCTGAGCGATCCGGATGAGTACGCCGAATTTCAGAGCGATCTGGCCGTGTACCACGACGATTACGGTGACTACAGTACCAATGAACCTACCATGGATGGTACGGCTTCCTTAATTTATTTGCTGGCTGCGCAGGAAGCTGCTTCGGGTACAAAGGTTGCTGCAAGCAATATAACGCCTGCTACCCGCATCAGCAGCAGGGGCGCTGTGGTGAAAGCCGTTCCCGCTACCGGCAAATCTGTTGCATTGGTGTTTACTGCAGATGAATTTGGGGAGGGCCTGCCTTCTATTACACAAACCCTGAAAAAAGAAAATGTGCAGGGCAGTTTCTTCTTTACCGGAAGTTTTTACCGCAACCCTTCCTTTACCAAAAACATCCAGGAACTGATCAAAGGCCGCCATTACCTGGGTCCGCACAGCGACCGGCATCTCTTATATGCCGACTGGAACAAGCGCGACAGCCTGCTGGTTAGCTATACGCAGTTCAGCGATGACCTTAACCGGAACCTCCTGTCGATGGAAGCGCTCGGTATCCAAACGGATCGCCTGCGCTATTTTATTCCGCCTTACGAATGGTGGAACGACAGCATTGCGAGCTGGACCAATTGGAGAAGCATGGAACTGGTGAGCTTTACGCCCGGTACTTATACCAATGCCGATTATACCTGGCCGGAAATGGGGAAAGCTTACCGCAGCAGCAACGACCTGATGAATCAGATCCATACCTTGTTGAAAGACAACAAACTGAACGGCTCCATTCTGTTGATTCATGCGGGTACCGATCCGCGCAGAACAGATAAATTTTATCACCGCCTGGGCGAACTGATTCTGTTACTCAAACAGAGGGGATACACCATCAAGCGCTTAGATGAGCTCTTGAACTGATTACCACTTTTCTTCTTCGGACTCAATATGATTGTGCTGTTTAAAAATTTCTTTGGCTGCTTTCTTTTGTTTGAGTCTTTCTATAATGGCATCCGCAATTAATTCGGCTGCATTGGTATCGGTTTTGGTGGCAAGCAGGCTCTTGATTTTTGCTTCATTCACATCTATTCTGTACAACACAAATACCAGTTTTTCAAAATCGTGCAGTATGAGGTCGTTGATGGTATTCACTAAATCCTGTCTGTTTAGTTGCTCAAATGCGGCAATATCAATATTGTGTTCGTGCATGGGAATTCGCTTTCTGTAATTTACTCAATATTTCTCAATTACCCCCAGTCCGAACAGCGCAAAATCATATTTTGCCGGATCTTTTTTGTCCATTTTTTTCAGGTAATCCGTTAACTCTTCCGCCGCCTGCCAGTCTATCTGTTTCCGGTCCAGTAAATGAAAGCGTTTGGCTACCCTGGCCACATGCACATCGATCGGGCAGATCAGTTGCGCCGGGCTGAACCGGTTCCAGATACCAAAATCTACTCCTTTTTTGTCTTTGCGGACCATCCACCGCAGGTACATGTTCAGCCGCTTGCAGGTGGAGCCTTTGGCAGGGTTGGAAATATGTTTCCTGGTGCGTTCCGGCGCATCTTCCAGCGAAAAAAAATACCGGTGAAACTGTACCAGGGCTTCGTACACAGACACTGGTGGTTTTCCGTTGATGCAGAATGCGGTTTCCAGTGTATCCGATTGCCGGTAATGCTGCCTGAAAAATTCTATACAGTAATACAGGTCGGTTGCATTGAATGTGCGGTGTTTAAATCCCTCCAGCTTCCGAAGCGCTCCCCCGGATGCATGCAAACAAAATGCATAAGGCTGCATGTTCATGAGCTCCATCAGTTCCTTCGATTTGTTGATGATGGTGGTGCGGTTGCCCCAGGCAAAAATAGCCGCAAAGAATCCGGCTATTTCAATGTCCTGTTGTTGAGTGAACAGATGGGGTATGCACACCGGATCCGTTTCAATAAACGCCGGCTGGTTGTATTGCTCCACCTTTCCGTTAAAGAAATCCTTCAGTTGATTGAATTCCGTCATTATGGATGCTGTAACAGTTTGGTCATGATCTCAATACCGAACGCATCCCCGATATTGTTTTTATTAAAAGCGTTAACAGACAGGAAGAGGGCTTTGCCGCTCTCTTTGTGGAAAGCGCAAAAGGTGGAAAATCCAAATGTACCGCCATTGTGCCAGAACAGGGAGGACTGATTGGGCATGATCAGGATATGCCAGCCTTTTGCTACCAATAACCTGTTATTAATGGAGGCAGTGGGGGTGGTAATACTTCTGATAACTGCTGATTGCTGGTTCCGGATCAGTTGTTCGAGGTAGTTCAGCATATCTGCTGCATCTGATTTTATGCCTCCGGCCGGCTTCAATACATGCATGGTCCAGTATTCGGCCGGCCGTTTATTATAATAACCGGTACTGAACGGACGTCCCGGCGCCGCTGAAGTATCGGTATGTTGCATACCGAAAGGAAGGGTAATGTATTTTTTCAGCAATTGCTCATAAGGTATGCCGCTGATCCTTGCTGCCAGTACACCCGCCAGGCCGGCTCCCAGGTTGGAGTAACTTACTTTGTGGTTGCTGTCGGGAATGGCTTTTGCCAGGTAGGCATACAATTGTTCCGGACCATATGCCGCATAGGGTTGCAGGGGATTCGGGAATGTAGGGTTGATGTTTTCCGGTAACCTTGGCAGCCCGGAAGTATGGTTCATCAGTTCCACAAACCGTATGGCAGCTATATGCGGATTGGTGCGTACACTGTCTGGCAGGTAGGGCCCGATTGCGGTTGTATCGCTGATCTTTTGCTCCTGCAATACAGCGGTGAGCAGATAGGCCGTCATTGTTTTGGTGATGCTGCCTATTTCTACCTGTGTTGCCGTATCAAACAATTGCCTGGTGTCTTTATTGGCAAAGCCACCGCTGTAATAACGGCGTAGACCCTGATCACTGATGCCCACCATGATGCCGGGGATGGCTTTGCTTTTTACAAGGCTGTCAATTTTCTGTTGAATCCAGTCGTTACCGGCTTGTGCGCTGGCTGTATTCCAGCCAATGCAACATAGCAGTATAAGGGTATATTTCATCATCATGATTTACACAAGCGCCTGCTCCAGATCTGCGATCAGATCGTCTGCATCTTCCACACCCACACTCAATCGGATGAGGGTATCGCTCAGTCCGTTGGCGATTCTTTTTTCTCTCGGGATGGATGCATGGGTCATGGAGGCCGGATGATTGATCAGGCTTTCCACGCCGCCCAGACTTTCTGCCAGTGAAAACAGTTTGGTGGAGGACAGTACTTTTTTGGCTGCTTCCATGCTGTCGTCTTTCAGTTCAAAAGAAAGCATGCCGCCGAAATCGCGCATTTGTTTTTTGGCAATGGCATGATTGTGATGGTCTTCAAATCCACACCAGTACACGCGTTTCACTTTTGGGTGATTGCGCAGCCATTGTGCCACTTTCCGGCCGTTTTCACAATGCCGCTCCATGCGGAGGTGCAAGGTTTTAATGCCCCTCAGTACCAGGAAACAATCCATGGGTCCGGGTACGGCGCCGCAGCTTTTTTGTATGAAATAGAGTTGTTCCCGCAGGTCCGCATCGTTCATCATCAGCGCTCCCTGTATCACATCGCTGTGGCCTCCCAGGTACTTGGTGGCGGAGTGCATCACCATATCTGCTCCCAGGTCCAGCGGGTTCTGCAGATAAGGAGAGGCGAAGGTATTGTCTACGCACAATAAACAGCCGGCGGCTTTCGCAATGGCAGATACGGCTGCTATATCGGTGATGTTCATCAACGGATTGGTAGGTGTTTCAATCCAGATCAGTTTGGTTTTGGCAGATATGGCTTTCTGTATATTGGATGCATCGGTGGTGTCTACATAGGTAAACTGTATCCCGAATTTTTCATAAATCTTTGAAAAGAGGCGATATGTGCCACCGTACATATCGTTGGCTGCAATCACTTCATCTCCCGGTGCCAGCAACTTCATTACCGCATCGGTTGCTGCTACGCCGCTTCCGAATGCCAGTCCGAATTTACCATTTTCGATCTGCGCATAGGCTTCTTCCAGCGCCTTACGCGTTGGGTTCTGGCTGCGGGCGTATTCAAAGCCCTGGTTTACGCCGGGAGCTTCCTGCACATAGGTAGATGTCTGGTAAATAGGGGTCATGATGGCGCCGGTGGATGGATCGGGTTCTGATCCTGCGTGTATGTATTTGGTAGCCGTTTTCATACGATGTTGTTTATTGAAATGATTGTACAAATATATGCTGCTATTGCCTGACCATGCTTTGAAATTGATCCGCGGCAAATTTCTTAACATCTTTGATGAACAGGTCAGACAATGCCGCCGCCTCCGGATAATTGTCTGTAAATAGCCGGAACGCTTCTTCGGAACTGTCCAGGTATCTGGCTCTCCGGGTTAGCCCCCCAAAACTGTTTTCGATTCCCCAGGTATAGCGGTAATTGAAGAGCCAGTTCTGTTGCTGCATATAGGGAAACATCCTGGCAAAATGTTCCGGGAAATATTCCTGTTGCCGGCCCAGGTGTCCATATGTGGTTTGCGTGAAATCCATCCACTCGGGCTCCTTCAGTTCGGCCTCGTTCAGCGCCAGAAAATGATCGTAGGCCACATCTACAAATGCACCTGCATACAATCGTACCGCCGGGGCGAATATTTTTTTCAGTTCCCTGGTTACAGGATGCGCATCCGTAAATGTATCGATGGCCCTGTGCAGCCGGATGCCCTGCTGTATGGATTCCGGGTAATCGTATTGTTTCCGGCCCTTCACAAAATCACTGATCATATTCCCCGTAAGAATCTGCGGATGATCAAAGGAAAAATAGGCATGGGCCAGGTAATTCATAATTATTTGGTCGTGTTGTTGATCCAGGTACTGATGTATAACAGCGCTTCCGTAGAAAAGGTTTCTTCAATGCGGCTATAAGGTTCTGCCGGCGATTTACTGGTTTGAAATAGGTGATTCAGATTGGGGAAGGCCCTGATCGTAAACTGCTTGTTTTTCCCTTTTGTAAGTGCGGCCCTGATTCCTTCCAGGTTTTCTTTGGCGGACACCTGTATATCAGATTCTCCGTTCACCGCCAGTACCGGGCATTTCAGTTTGGACAGGTTGATGGATGGTTGATAATTCATAAAATAGTTCAGCCAGGTTAATCCGGCTCTGAACTGTTCCAGCAGGTTCAGGTAGGCTTTATCGCCCACGGTGTTCAGCAACCTGCTTTCTTCTTCTGCGTTGTTGCCGGCGCTCCAGTTACTGTAGGTTTCCTGCATTTGCTTTTTGATGGTGGCGTAGTCGGCGGATTGTTTAAATGGCTCGTTCATGGCATCTACCATGGCGCCTGCTTTGGCTGCATCTTCCGGTGATAGCCCTGTTTTTACAAAATTCCTTCTCATCTGAAATTTCCAGACCTGGTTGCCGGGTATACCGGGCCCTGCCAGCAATACCACAAATGCCACTTTGTTGTTGCGGGCCGCCACCATCGGCGCTATCATGCCTCCCTCGCTGTGTCCGATCAATCCGATTTTCTTCGGATTGACTTCTTTTCTCCGCAACAGGTATTCAATGCCTGCTTCCACATCTTTGGCAAAATCCTCCGATGTTACTCCGGTCGGGTTGGAGCCGATAGTGGTTGAACCGATTCCCCGGTCGTCTACCCGCAATACGCCAATGCCCTGCCGGGTTAAATAATCTGCCAGTACCCAATAGCTGCTGTGCCCAAACATGTTTCCATCCCGGTCTTGTGTTCCGCTTCCGGATATCAGGATCACAACCGGAAAATCCGTTTTATTCGTGGGCAGGGTTAATGTGGCGCCAAAATGTATAGTACTGTCTGCATTATTGTATTCCACTTCTTCCGAACGGTAATAAAATGGTGGCCGGGGTGTTTGCGGACGCAACGGGCCTGCGGGTTTTTTGGGTACATCTTTTTCATTCATCCTTACAAGTACCAGGGGCATTTTGGATGCGCCTTGCTGAAGGGTTCCGCTGATCGTATCGGTCCGGTTCCATTTGCCGGTATACATGCCCGACAGCACGGGTATCCTTGCCACCAGGCTGTCTCCGGTCAGGGTGGTTTCACCTCCCTTGATATCGAATGCATTCTGCTCGGGACTGTCGAATGTGCTGGTATAGTGCACTCCGTTTTGCGCTACTTTCATAATGAACAACAGTTTTCTGTTGCCCAGATCAATTTTTCCGCCCCAGGCTCCGGTAATGCTTTGGCTATTGAGGGTGCCGCCAAGCAGCAGGCACGATATGATACAGAACAGGAACCGCTTCATGTTGACCTTTTTGGTATTGAAATATATTTGCATCCTTCGCCGGCCGTCATTTATGACAATACGTTCTGCAGTGCAGGCAATTGGTTGATCGGTATGAACGTTGCTTCTTTTTTCAGGTCCTTCACCAGCCGTTGCAACCGCTCTGTTAATGCCGCCCCGCACCACCTGCGGGTATAGCCGGGCAAGCCCAGGTTATTGATATCGGCGAACTCCCATGGATGAAAATACAAACAGATATAGCCATCCTTGCGCAGGGTTTGTAAACAAAGTGATTTGAATACAAAATAGGGCATGTTCTTAAAACTCAGCCAGAACAAGGGTATCCGCAATCCAGGTGATACCGATGCCGGTATCCGGGTCATTCCCTGGTCTTTGTATATGGTTCTGGGTAAGTGCAGGTTGTTGTACCGGCCGGGTAAATAGGTTGGATTAACAGAAGAATCGTACCGGTATCCCGCTGCTGCCACGGCTTCCATACCAATTGGCCTCATTCTTGGCATCCTTAATCCGGTCACAGGCTGGCCGCTGATTTGCTGCAGTCTTTTTCTGGATGAAGATAAGTCCTCTTCTTTGAATGATCCATGATAAAAAGTATGGGAAGCAATTTCATGATTAGCTGCAAGTCTTTTTATATCAGGTTCGTATTCATTAGCAAAATTGGCGGTGATAAACAGGGTAGTATGCACACTGCTTAATACTGGATCAATAGCATCCAGCCCCTGTTTGCCAATTCGCATCTGTTCACTCATTGGAATATTTAGCCCAAACTCCATCGGAATATCAAATTCTTCCACATCAAAAGTCAGGAGTGCAAAATGATTCATCAGACAAGATTGGATTCTTTTACAATATAATGTGGCCTTTGTTTGCTTTGCATGAACAACTTACCCAGGTACATACCAATGATTCCAAGAATCATCAACTGTAGGCCACCAAAAAAAGAAATAGTTGCTATAATAGATGCCCATCCCGAAATAACATGTCCAAAATAAAAACTGTACAGGACATATGGAATATACAACAAGGAAAAAATTGAAAAGAATAAGCCCAGGTAAGCAGCCATATACAAAGGTTTTGTACTAAATGAAGTAATACCTTGTAATGCCAGTCGAATCATTTTTTTTACAGAATATTTGGATTTTCCCTCTTTTCTCAGGGCCGACACATACTTAATACCTACCTGTTTGTAGCCCATCCATTTAATCAATCCACGCATGAAAAGCTCTGATTCATTGAAAGATCGGAATACGTGCACTGCCTTCCGGTCCATTAATCTGAAATCTGCTGTTCCAGCTTCCAGTTCCAAATCGGATACATTATTGATGATGTTGTAAAAAAAGGAAGAAGTTTTTTTCTTTAAAAAGTTTGTTTCTTCATGATCCTCTCTGATGGTGTATACAATATCATTTCCACTTTCCCATTCTTTTATCAACTCTGGTATAAGAGTTGGAGGATGCTGCAAATCTCCGTCCATCATAATTACTGCATCGCTTTCGGCACGATCTAACCCGGCTTTTAAAGCATTTTGGTGGCCAAAACTTTTTGTAAGAGAGATATAATAAATATTGTTAGCCGATGCAGCCCTTTGTTTAATATATTCCAATGTGCCATCTGTACTGCTATCTTCCACAAATAACATGGAATAGGTATACGGTAATACTTTGAATACCTCTTCAATTTCCTGTAAAAGCACAGGAATATTACCTCTCTCGTTGCAAACGGGTACAAGAATAGTAATTGTTTTTCCTGTTGGGGTTAATGGCATGTCTCGTGTGTATATTTGTAAAATTAAAACATATTTTACGAATTGAATGCTGCTGCATTCTAATCGTTTGCAAGCTTGTGTTGTTCAATCATCTGTGTTAGGCCTTCTGCCAGGGTTAACCGGGGTTGCCAGTTGAGCAATCTTTTTGCCTTACTGATTCCTGCAACAGTGTTCATTATTTCGGCTTGCCTTGCTATCGCATCTGCTTTTACCGGGTAGTTGGTTCTGCAGATAGATTGAATTTTGTCAATAATTTCTTTAACGGAGTAGCTTTCTCCAAAACCAATATTGATAGTATCATGGCCGCTAAAAGAAATTGATTTAACAATTGCATCTATAAAATCGCTGATGTGCAGATAATCTCTTTTAGGCTCAAGGTCCTTTACATGGATTTCCTTTTGTTTCAATACCTGCTCTATCAATAAGGGGATCAGAAATGAGGTAGATTGCCCGTACCCATAAATATTAAATGGCCGAAGAATTAAGGTAGGAACATTGTAAGCTTCAGTATAAAATCTGCAATAATCTTCTGAAGTTTTTTTTGATAAGGCATAAGGATTTGGTGTATATACCGGATCCGTTTCGAAGATGGGTAGACTTTTTGGATTCCCATATAAATAGGAACTGATAAAAATCATTTTGGCTTTGTATTTTCTGCAATATTCCAAGGCTCTAAGGGTGCCTATGGTATTTGTTTCCAGGAATACATCAGGGAAACTCCAGCTGTCCGGAACAAAAGCCTTTGCCGCAAGGTGAATCACAACGTCTGTAGATGGCAATCCGGACCAGGTTGATTCGGCAGCTATATGCCCGTCCTTGCCTGACAACGCAACTACCTCATATCCCAGATCTGTGAGTTTTTTCACAAGGTAGTTGCCCACAAATCCACTTGCGCCAGTGATTAATATTTTAAGCATATAAGATGGTGTCTTTCAACTGGTCAAAAATTTCAATGGCTTCTATATAATCATCGGGCCTGCCAATATCTAGCCAGAGTCCTTCGTATGTATTTACGCCTACCTTATGATTGTTTTTCAATAAGTATAGCATAAGGTCGTCAAAACCGAAAGGAGTATTGTTGGGAATAAATTCGAGTATTTTTTTACTAACCATATAAATGCCCATACTTACTTCGTAAGTATTTTTTGGTTTCTCCCTAAATCCTGTGAGAGTTTCATTGGCCGTATCCAATACACCATAATCAATCATTTCTTCGCGCTTGTGCGACGAAATAGTGAACAATACATTTTGTTCAACATGCTTATTGAAGAATTCATCAAAACGAAGATCAGTAAGAATATCACCATTCATTACCAGAAAATTATCTGGCAAGTCATGAATCAGTTTCAGCGGCCCCATTGTTCCGAGCGGCTGGTCCTCCAGAGAATAGGATATAGAGATATTCCATTTACTTCCATCCCCAAAGAATGCCTTGATCAACTCAGCCTGATGATTTACTGCCAGAGTAATATGGGTAAACCCAAGTGCAGAAAGCTGCCTGATTATAACTTCAAGAATTGGATATTCACCAATTGGCATCAATGGTTTAGGTAATACAACGGTATATGGTCTTAGTCGTTTACCTTTTCCCCCTGCAAGAATTACTGCGTGTTTTGTCATGCTGAAATACTGCCCTGGGGCAGTTTTTATTTATACGTTAAATATTATAGCTATCTGTTTTATACCTGTTCAGATTTTCAGGGTTGGAAAACCATTCAATTGTTTTTTTCAGTCCTTTTTTAAAACCCTCCAGTCCGCCATAAACAGGCTCCCAGCCCATGATACTTTTAGCTTTATCATAGCTTGCAAAAAGCCGCTCCACTTCACTTTTTTCGGGTCTGATTCTTTCAGGATCCAGTTCAAATGCCATTTCTTTACCCATTAACTCTGCAATCAGTTCGGCTGTTTGAGCAATGGAAATTTCAAAACCACTTCCAATATTTGTAACTGTTCCATTTGTATTGTCAGACTGCATAGCTTTAATAAAACCCGAGGCAGTATCTTCTACAAAAGAAAAGTCTCTGGTAGGGGTGAGAGCACCTAGTAATATCTTTTTCTTGCCTGCAGCTATCTGAGAAATAATGGTTGGTATTACGGCTCTTGCCGATTGCCTCGGACCATACGTATTGAATGGCCTTAAAACGGCAACGGGTGTTTTAAATGAATTGTAAAATGACAATGCCATCTGGTCGGCCCCAATCTTACTCGCCGAATAAGGGGACTGGCCCTGAAGTGGATGATCTTCAGTGATAGGGACAAACCGTGCAGTTCCATATACTTCACTGGTAGAAGTATGTACCACTTTTTGAACCTCTAATTCTCTGGCAGCCTGTACAATATTCAGGGTTCCTTTAACATTAGTATCTACATAAGTATCCGGAGAATGATAAGAATAAGGTATAGCAATTAGAGCAGCAAGGTGCAAAACCTTGTTGCATCCTTTCATGGCAGCCCTTACTCCATATGCGTCTCTTATGTCACCTGCAAACACCTCAAAATTACCTTTAACTGAAGGGTCACATTGATCCAGCCATCCCCAGGAGTTGAATGAATTGTAATAAACAAAGGCTCGTACATCATATCCCTGTTTCACCAACATTTCTGTTAGGTGAGACCCAATAAATCCGTCCGCGCCGGTTACAAGAATTTTCATTAGTTGATTATTTTAGCTTTGCTGAAATCTTTCTTTAGTAATTGATAGATCAATACAAACCATATAATCACAGAAGGTAATGCTTTTAATGAGTATCGGATAATTACCTTGTCTCTGATTATTTTTGGAACCAGGTCGGTTGGAGAGATTATCGTTAACACAAAGGTAAGGATTAACAGGACGATCGTCAATTTGGATAATGGGCGGTCCTGCGAAATAAACCATATCGCTATACCAATAACGGCAATTACATAGGTTGGTGATTCTGCAGAAGAACTAAATATAACCACGCCTATAAGTGCCAAAGCCAAATAAGAAAGCCTGAAAATTATATTTGTAAATTGATTCGTTTTTAAAAAAGGCAGCATGTACAGAATTGCAGCCGGAATTGTAAAAAGATAATTGGGTAGCTGTTCTATATAGAATATTCTCCGGATCATTCCCATGAACGAAATATCCTGCATGCCACCCGCTGTTTCGTAGAGTACTATATTAGTGCCATTTTTTTCTACCAATGAGTGATACCAATCCTGATAGCATTGAACAATATAAGCTGGTGAGGAAATAAGCATGGGTAAACAGAATAACAAGATCATCCAAAAGAGGAAACTCAGGGCAAACCGTATTTTGTCTTTGGTGAAAAAGAAAAATGCCAGGCCAACAATGCCATACAGCTTTACATAAATGCCCAACGCTATAAACAACGTAGCCCAAAAGACTTGTTTCTTTTCAACAAAAACAAAGCTCAGTAAAATCCAACCTGTAAGCATTGTATTAAACTGAACGCTATGCATTGCAGTCATCATTTCAATCAGGCCAATCAGCAGTATAATATTTTGTTGCGGTTTACTGATAGGTAGCTGGCTAATTGCATAAAATAATACCCAGGCATTTGCAAGACACCAAAGAAAACATCCCAAATACACCGGAAGCAAGGCAAATGGGCCTATAATGATGCTGAAAAGCGGACCATAATGATTCATGTCCGAATATTCCGTGGGATAGGGTAAATAGAGGTTTTGTTCATGAATGGTATGAATAAAAACACCCCTATATATGAGAAAATTATTAATATCACTCAAACCTCGGCTCATTTCCAGCAGTGCAGCGACTGTTGCAAGTGTAAACCACAGCAACACTGGCAATGGAAGCTTCCACTTGCCAATTTTGATATTTTGAAGTAAAAACAGCATAAAATGAGGTAATTATACGTTTTTTTTAAATTAAAATCTGATTAAAAAGAATTATACCTTACACAATCGAAGTTCCGTTAAAACCGCACAAAAAAATTACTTTTGCCGCAGATTTAATTTTCTCAACACAATTATATACAGTTCAATATGAGCAAAGGACCTGTTTCTCAGTTTATTCAACACCATTACCGGCATTTTAACGCGGCTGCCCTGGTGGATGCCGCCAAAGGATACGAAACCCATTTGCTGGATGGCGGTAAAATGCTGGTGAGCCTGGCCGGCGCCATGAGTACCGCCGAACTGGGCATCAGCCTGGCCGAAATGATCCGTCAGGATAAAGTGGCCATCATCAGTTGCACCGGAGCCAACCTGGAAGAAGACATCATGAACCTGGTGGCCCATAGCCATTATAAAAGAGTTCCTCATTACCGTCATCTGACCCCTCAGGAAGAGTGGGACCTCCTCGAAAATCATTACAACAGGGTTACCGATACCTGTATTCCGGAGGAAGAGGCTTTCAGAAGATTGCAAAAGCATATCCATAAAATCTGGGCCGAGGCCGATGCTGCCGGTGAGCGTTATTTTCCGCACGAATACATGTATAAAATGCTGAAAAGCGGCGTACTGGAACAGTATTATGAAATTGATCCCAAAAACAGCTGGATGCTGGCCGCTGCCGAAAAGAACCTGCCGATTGTGGTTCCGGGCTGGGAAGACAGTACCATGGGCAACATCTTTGCTTCCTATGTTATCAAAAACGAACTGAAAGCCAGCACCATGAAGAGTGGTATCGAATACATGGTCTGGCTCACCGAATGGTACCGCGCCAACAGCGGTGGCAAGGGCGTAGGCTTCTTCCAGATTGGCGGCGGTATTGCCGGTGATTTTCCGATCTGTGTAGTACCCATGATGTACCAGGACCTGGAATGGCATGATGTTCCTTTCTGGAGCTACTTCTGCCAGGTGAGTGATTCCACCACTTCTTACGGTTCTTATTCCGGCGCTGTTCCCAACGAAAAAATCACCTGGGGCAAACTGGACATCGATACCCCTAAGTTTATTGTAGAGAGCGATGCAACGATTGTGGTTCCCCTGATCTTTGCCTACCTGCTGGGCTGGTAATTCCTCCAGCGGCTGTTCGCAATCATTATCTCATAAAAAAACCTCACAGTGTGCTTACTGTGAGGTTTTTTGTTTTCGGAACAAGAAGCCATTGCTCTTACCTGGAATTGGGCATGTTCAGCGGTGTATCGCGCTTCAGCATGTCTTCCTTATTGGCCATTACCCAGGCTGTGTGGAATACCAGTCTGGTTCTTTTTTCCATCAGTTCAAAGTTGATCTTGTCTACCGTGTCTGTTGGTTTGTGGTAATCGGCCTGCAGCATGCCATCATAAAAGAATAAGATCGGCACTCCTTTCTTCGCAAAATTATAGTGGTCGCTTCTGTAATATATCTGGTTCTGATCTTTTGGATCATCGTATTTATAGTCGAGCGTTAAACTGGTGTACTGCTTGTTTACCGCCTCATTGATCACCTGCAGCTCGCTGCTCAGCTTATCATGCCCGATTACATATATATAGTTCAGGCTGTCGGCTGTTTTGCGCTCTGTATCTACCCTTCCGATCATATCGGTGTTCAGGTCCACACTGGTTTTTTCCAGCGGATAAATCGGGTGTTCGGAGTAGTAATCTGAACCCCACAATCCTTTTTCTTCACCACTCACCGTCATGAATACGATGCTGCGTCTTGGTCGATTGCCTTTTTTGGCCGCTGCCGTAAAAGCTTCTGCCATTTGCATTACTCCCACCGTGCCGGAGCCGTCATCATCGGCTCCATAATAAATTACATCCCCTCTTTTTCCGAGGTGATCATAATGCCCGGTCAGGAATACATACTCGTCTTTCTTATCTGTACCGGGTAAAATGGCGATCACATTGCTGCTTTCCAGGGTTTCTGTGATTTTTGCCGTTACCAGTTTTAACTCGGCGGTGTAATTTCTTTTGGGTACTTCTTTCAGCGCTTCAAAAGAGAGTGTACCGGTTCTGCCAATCAGGGCAGAAGCTACCCTGGCGGAAATGTTCACGATCGGGAATGCAGATGCATTTGCTTTCAGGTACATTTCTCCCCTGGTTGCAGATGCACTCTTCTTGGGGAAATCATTGGTTACGGTTAATACACCCGCTGCTCCGGCTCTGCGGGCTGCGGTGATTTTTCCGTTTAAAGAAGCCGGGCTGAAAAACCTGCGCCCGCTGCCTTCCGGCGCTTTGTATCCTTGCGGCGCACCATCCAGTACAATAACCATTTTGCCTTTCACATCCAGACCGTTCAGGTCATTGATATTGTTGGCCGAATCTACTATGCCGTAGCCTGCAAAAACTGTTTGGGTATAAGACCAGTCGCCATAAGCAAGGCTGCGCTGGGAAAGGGAGAAATCTTTGTCCCATTCAAAATGAAGGCCATTTACGCGAAGCGCTTTGGTTGTTAACTCATCGCGGTACACCGGATAAAGTTGTTGGTAGCTGTTTCCGTTACCGGGTTGCAGCCCCATTTTGCGAAAACGTTCTTCAATGAATGCCGCTGCCCTTTTCTGACCGGGGGTGGCGGTTTCCCTCCCTTCCATTTCTGCACTCGCCAGAATGGTTAGTTTTTCTTTCATAGCAGAAACCGTGATGAGCTCCGCATGTTTTGCCGCTGCTTCATCTTTTTGCGCTACGGCAACGCCGGTACTGAGCAACAGTACCAGTAACAGATTTTTTTTCATAAGCAATCAATAGATGGTTTAATTACAGGCAATCTTGCCAACACGGGTTGCGTGACGACCGCCTTCAAAAGGGGTATTCATAAAAATTTCCAGCATTTGCAGCGCCAGGGGCAATGCCACAAAACGGGCGGGTATACAGATGATATTGGCATCATTGTGCTGACGGATCAGTTGTGCAACATCATTCTGCCAGCAAAGTCCCGCACGGATGCCCTGGTGTTTATTGGCGGTGATGGCCACCCCATTGGCGCTTCCGCAAAGCAGGATGCCAAAAGCCGCTTCCCCCTTTTCTACCGCTGAAGCCGTGGGGTGCGCAAAATCGGGATAGTCTACGGAGTCGGCCGAATAAGTACCGAAATCGGTAACGGCATACTCCTTGTCGTTCAGCCATTTGATCAATGCAGTCTTGTATTCCAGCCCTGCATGGTCGCAACCAATCGCAATTGGTTTTGATACATCGAAAACATAACTCATATCCGTCTAGGTTTAAATAATTAGCGATCCCCGGTATCGTATTAATCCCATTCTGCATCCGCTTCTGCCAGGTCTTTCTTATAAACCCTTGCAGACACCAGGATACTTAATTCGTACAATAACCACAGTGGAATGAAAACAATCAACTGGCTCATCCAGTCGGGGCTGGGGGTAATGAACGCAGCTACGATCAGGATAACCACTACTGCATATTTACGGGTCTCACGTAAAAAAGCGGGCGTGATCAGCCCTATTTTGGTAAGGATAAAGGCCAGTACCGGCAACTCAAAGGCCAGCCCGCAGCCCAGAATAATATTGGTCAGATTGTCGAGGTAATCGGAGAATGTGGGCTTGGTTACAATCATATTCTCCGTTCCCAACTGGAATCCTGCCAGGAAGTTGAACGTGAAGGGCCCTAGTAAGAAATACCCGAACGCGGCGCCAATAAAGAAGAAAAAAGATACCCAGAATATGATGAAGCGGGTGTTCTTTAATTCGCGCTCCTTTAATGCCGGCTTTACAAAACGCCAGAATTCCCAGAAGATGAAGGGGAAGGCTATGATGATTCCTCCCACAATGGCCATCGTGATACTGCTCAGGAACTGCCCGCCAAATGTGGTGCTCTGCATTGTTACTTCTACCGGCGGCATGCAAAGGGCCTGTCCCATATGTGCCCAGTGACTGAAATCGCAGAGCACTTTATAACTGATGAAGTTTTTGTTGATGGGCCCTACAATTATATTGTCGAAGATCCAGTTGCGGTAAATGAAGATGACAATGGCACCTACCAGGATCGCCAGTACGGAGCGGATAATATGTATGCGCAATTCTTCCAGATGATCAATAAAGGTCATCTCTTCTTTTCCTTCTCCTGCTGTTCTGTTAAATAATGCCATGTTGCTGGTTGCTGAACTGAGTCCGCAAAGTTAGGGGTATGAGGGGGAGTTTTTATTGCAAAACCTTCATTTTAACCATTTCTATGCGGGTATCGCTTACGGTAAGGATATCGAATTTGAAATTATTGATAATTATGGTTTCCTTCTGCTTGGGAATGGTTTCATGCTCGTTAATGATATAACCGCTCAGGGTCTCCGAATCCGTAACCGGTAAATCGAGGTTGTATTTCTCGTTCAGGTAATCCAGTTCCAGCCTGCCGCTGAAAATGAATTCATCTTCAGCAAGCTGTTTTTCTACAAATTCCTCCACATCGTATTCGTCGTGGATTTCCCCGAAAATCTCTTCCAGCACATCTTCCATGGTTACAATGCCGGCCGTTCCGCCAAATTCATCCACTACCCAGGCAATGCTTTTCCGCTCCTTGGAAAACTTGCTGATCAGGTCGGTGGCGCTCATGCTCTCCGGTACGGCCACAATCGGGTGCAGCATGGCTTTCAGATCCTCCGGCTTATTAAACAGGTCTAACTGGTGAATATAACCCACAATATTGTCGATGCTTTCTTCGTACACCAGTAACTTACTCAGTTTGGTACTCACGAATTCGGCCCTTGCCTCTTCGAGGCTGCTGTTGATATCGAGCGCTACAATCTCGGTCCGCGGAACCAGGCATTGCCTGATTTTAATGCTGGGAAGGCTGAGGGCATTTTCGAAGAGTTCGGTATTCAGTTCCTGGCTCTCCTCGTCCTGCTCCTTGGTTTGCTGAAAAAAATGCTCCAGGTCTACTTTCGAAAAAACCTCGTTCTTATTGCTCACCCGTACATTGAAAACATACTTCAGGATCCACTGGGAAATATTCACAAAAATATTCGTCAGCGGCAGGAACATATTGTGGAAGAAATTGGCCAGCGGGGAAAAAAACGTGAGCAGGGAGTCGTTTTTTGCCCGGAATATGGCTTTGGGCAGGAATTCCCCGATCAGCAGTACCACCAGGGTAGACAACAGGGTGTCGAAGACCATTTTCAGGAATTCATTTTGAATATGAAGCGGATTCCAAACCCCTGTGTTGAGCAGTTCATCAAAAAGCAACCCGTAGATCACGAGGAAAAAATTCAGTCCAATGAGGCAGGTACTGATGAATCGGGCCGGAAATTCCATGAACCCCGCCAGGATGGTTCCGCTTCTTTTCCCCTGCTTTTTCTTCAGTTCTATGCTCAGCCGGTTGGCGGTTACAAATGCAATTTCATAACCGGCAAAAAAGCCAATGAATAAGAGGGTTACAGCTATACTAATAATGGTATAGAGTTGTGTCATTTTTCAAAGTTAAGGGATATACATTAACAAAGCACCCCGTTGAAACGGGGTGCGATACCGATGATAACAACATGAGAAAATCGGCTGTAGTTCCTTATTTATTTAAAATCAACTGTGCAATTCTGGCAATTCATTTCAATTTTCAGGCCTTTTCCATCGCCGCCGCTGGCGGTGAACCTGTTTTCTATATTATTTCTCTCCCCTGCAAACCTGAGTTCCTGCGCAATCCGGCCGGAGATTGCGTCTGAAATGGATGGATCTTTCTTTTCAGTTTTTCTGGCCTCTTCCGGAATGGCTGTTTTTTCAAAATTTCCGTAAACGGAGCTGAATGGACCGTTGTACCTGATGTTGAAGTTTTTCACCTGTTTCAGCGGCAAGCGGAGATCGGCGTACTTATTATCGACCCTGATCAGGCTGGCGCCGGCATCTATATTCCGGATCTTGATATCGGCATTGGTGCCGTCCAGTTCAAAAGAATTGCTCAGCCGGGTTATGCGCATGTTTCCGTAATTTTTTCTTCCCCGCAGCTCCTGCGCTTCTTCAAACTCATATTCGTCGTTGGTGCTGCGGAACACGCCTTTTTTTACAAGCACCGCTTCAATGGTGGAATACTTGGTGTCCAGATCGGCATCTTCCAGGTTTTTTGCAGAGAATCTTCCGTTCATGAATTCAATTTCTGCATAGGCAACATTGCCCACCGATACATTGGAATATTTGGAATGCAACATCAGTTTGCTGAAGTTTTCCGCATCCAGGTTGCCATTGGACAGGTCTATATTGGCAGTGCCCAGCGTACCGCTGATCTGCACGTCTGCATATTTGCTTTCCACATCCAGCTTACTGCCTGCGGGAACATAGATGGTTACCAGTCTTTTGGTATTGCTCTTGGTGCCGATGTTCATGCCTTCGGCATTGAATACCGCCACACCGCCCTGCCCGGTCCAGCCAAAGCTGTTGCCATTGAAAGTATAGCTGCCTCCGCCGACATTGCCAGATTTTATTTTTATGGAACTGCCCATTGTTTTCAGGGAAAGATTCATTTTTTCGAACCATTCTTCATCGCTGAGCTTGCCCTCTCCTTCAAAGTAAACGGTGGTGGTCACTTTTACTTTTGGCTGGTCCCAGGTTTTGATGATGATGTTGCGGGAGGTATTGCTGATGAATACATCCGGTGTTTTGGAAGTGCTTAGTTCCTGGCTTACCTCCTTCGATTTCAGGTCGTCCTTATCGGTGAACTGTTTCCCCTCCCCCAATTCCATGAATGTTTCCAGGTTGGATAGCTCCATTGGCGGAACCGGTGGTGTTGCCGGTGTTACGGGAGTAGGGGGTGTGGGTGGTGTTGGGGGAATATCCGACAGATCGTAGTATACCCTGCCGGTATTGTTCCCGGAAGCACTGTAGGTGCTGGTGGTTGTTTTGGTAACTGTTTTTTGTTTTGGGGAACTGCTTTGGGTAACGGTTTTCACGTTTTGTGCACCCACTGCCGTAACGCAGGCCATCCAGATAAATGCTAGCATGCCTTGCCGTACTGTTGAACGATTCATATACTCCTGTTTTAAATGCTGATGAAATAAGTGCGGGCGGTGTCTACCGGGCCGCGGTTTTGTTTGTAACGGTTGTTGGTTTTATTCATTTCCAGTTGCAACTGTTTCAGAATGGTTAATTTCTGCTGATAGAGATTGATGAGCTGGTCCAGTAAATCATTGTTGATTCCACGTCTGGAAATGGCCGATAAAATGATTTTCTCTTCTTTCTCCATCTGCCTGATTTCTATACTGAAGTCTTTGAAATAATCTGCTGATTCCGCATACATCGGAATGGTGTTGATCCTGGCTTTCTGCAGGTTGATAACCTGTATAAAACCGGCCTGGATATTCCGGAATGCTGCCATATTATTGATGCTACCCTTTTCAGGTGAAGCAGCGGCAGCCTTGCTCATTTCGGGGGAATGCTGCAACGGTGAACTGTTTGGCTGCTTGTTGGTGTTGCCTGCAAGGCTTGCCGGCCGTGCTTCGGGTAAAGTTGCTTTTATTGCAGGGGCCGGCTTGCGGTTGTTTTGGGCAAGCGACTCGTTTTTGCCGGGTAATTGTGGTTGATCCTGCTGAAGAATAGTCCACAGACCCACCCCGGCAAGCGCAAGAATGCAGGCTGCGGCAACCCGGCGGATCAGCCGGATAACCGGAACTGATTTTTGGGGAGCGGGCTCAACCTTGGCAAGAATCTCCTGCAAAAGTTTTGGAGCCGGCTCGTCGCTGTCGAGCTGTGTCCTGTTGGTCTGTATATATTTTTTCAACTCATCCATGTACTACGATCATTTTGGTGATGCGTTCTTTTAATAATTGTCTTGCCCGGTGATACTGGCTCTTGCTGGTTGATTCCGAAATACCCAGTTCGGCTGCTATTTCCCGGTGCGAATAATCCTCCGTCACAAACAGGTTGAACACCTGCCGGCACCCTTCGGGCAGGGCCTTGATTTCCCGGTGAACCATCGGCAGATCCACCGTTTTCCACCATTCAGTACTTTCTTCCGTTAAGCCGTTCAGGTTGGTTTCTTCCAGGTTTTGCCACTGTACTTTCTTTTTGGTGTAGCGGATGCATTCATTGATCACGATTCTTTTCAGCCAGCCGCCAAACTGTTGG
Source organism: Sediminibacterium sp. (assembly GCA_035254545.1). GTDB lineage: Bacteria > Bacteroidota > Bacteroidia > Chitinophagales > Chitinophagaceae > Sediminibacterium. The sequence continues at coordinate 31,161 of DATFAP010000040.1, forward strand.
GCTTCCTTCAGTTGGTGCAGCTTGTTAAAAGCAATGATGAATGCGTCTTGTAAAAGATCTTCTGCATCGGATCTGTCCGATGCCATCCGCATACAAATGTTGAACATGGCTTTACTGTATTGCTCGTACAACCATGCCCGGGCCGCTGCATCCCCTTTGCAGGCCTTTTTCACAACAGCCGTTTGTATGGTCAGTTCCTGTTCCAATCAGTCGTCTTATAAAGGAGTGGGTAATGATGAAAAGGTTGGAAAAAGGTAGGATTTTTTTCAGGCAGGCTAAAAACAAAAGGCAGGGTGGTAGTCCCTGCCTTTTAAACGGTCTTTTTGTATGATCAATATTCTGCGGGAACAGGTTTGTTTTGCATAATATCTTCGATCTTTTTCAATACCTCCGGGGTCAGCAATGGCAGCGCGTCCAGGGCCTTCAAATTGTCGGTCAGTTGTTCTTTTTTGGTGGCGCCCAGGATGGCGGTGGTCACGTGCGGATTCTTCACACACCAGGCAATGCTCATAGCAGCCAGGGAAACGCCCAACTCTGTAGCCAGTTGTTGCAACTGCTTCACTTTTTCGATCTTCGCCTCTACCAGGGTCTTTTCTTTGAGCCAGTCGAAACCTTCCACCGCCAGCCTGCTTCCTTCCGGAATGCCGTTGTTGTATTTACCGGTCAGCAGGCCGGATGCCAGCGGGCTCCAGATGGTGGTGCCCAGGCCCACATTCTTATACACTTCCAGATAATCGTTTTCGATCTTCTGTCTTTCGAAGAGATTGTATTGCGGCTGCTCCACAGATGGGCCTATCAGGCGATAGGCCTGTGCTACCCGGTGGGCTTCCATGATTTCCACCCCGCTCCATTCGCTGGTTCCCCAGTATAATATTTTTCCCTGCTGTATCAGGGTGTTCATGGTGAAGACCACTTCTTCTACCGGCACATTTTTGTCGGGTCTGTGACAAAAGAATAAATCGAGGTAATCGGTCTGAAGGCGTTGCAGTGCTTCATTACAGGCTTCCGTAAGGTGCTTGCGGCTTAACCCGGTTTGATTGGGTTTATTGTCTTTGCCCCTCCATCCAAAAAAAGCCTTGGAGGAAAGTACATAGGAGGTCCGGTCCCAGTTTTTCGCCTTCAGTACCCGCCCCATCATTTTCTCACTTTCGCCCAATGCATACACTTCTGCATTGTCGAAGAAGTTAACCCCGTTGTCGTAGGCAATGCTCATCAGTTCTTCCGCACTGTTATCGCCTATCTGTTTATGAAAAGTAACCCAACTGCCAAAGCCGAGCACGCTCAGTTGCAGGCCGGTTTTGCCCATTATCCTGTATTCCATGATTGATGTTTTAGAGGGCAAAATTACGAACAGTAGCCCATCTGCGGATTAACTTATTGTTTAACAGGCACTGCCGCAGGTGCCGCCGCGCCCGGGGCCGGGCTTACAGGGGCGGAAGGGTTAGAAGCACTGTCGGGCAGAATGATGAAACTACCCGGTTGCAATTCGTTGTAGGTGATCTGTGTCAACTGCTGGTTAGAAGTAAATCCCTTTTTGGCAAATAGTTTTTGCCTGGGTTCCCGCTGGCTGATCTCCACAAATTTATCGGTGTAAAATTTTTCTGCTGCCTGGTCCCAGTAGAGCTCGCTGGTATAAAGGGTATCCCCATTTACCCGGATAATCACCACGCTGTCTCTCAGGTAAATTTTTTTATCCTGCTCCAGGTACCTGCCATATTTGGCCCGCAGGGTGCTCTCCACTTTGGCGCTGTCGTTGTAAAATTCTACATAGAGCGACTTGGGGAATTCCGATTTCAATGCACTGTCTCCCTGGTACCGCAGTAAGAGCGGGGCGGTGAGTTTGGCCTTCATCACGCCGTTTACACTCAGGTAACTGACTATATCTATGCCCTCTTCCACACCGGGCTTTTTTACACCCAGTTGTTTTACTTCATTCACATCATTTTCGCAGGAGGCCATAAAAAAGCAGCCCAGTACAAGGGCTGCAATCCAATTCCTTTGAATAATATCGGTACGAAAATTAATCATATCTCCGTTTGATAAACCAGTTGTCGGTGAGGCTGAAGCCCAGCGAAAGTTGCAGGTAGCTCTCCGTTACATTGTTCACCGAAGATCCTCTTTTTCCGAACTGTATGCCGGTTTGGATAACGGTAAACTGGGTTTCGTAAGCCCTCCATTTGCGGATCGGGAAGCCGGCGCCAAATGAAACGGATGCATGCTTCAACCCATTGCCATCGGCATTGATATAGTCTTTACCGATATTGATCCCGAAACGATAGTTTACATTGCTCAGGTAACTTCTGATGGCCTGCGGATTAGGGCTGAACTGTGTACCCAGTTTAAGGCTCCAGCTATTGTTCAGCGTTGCATCGGTATTGTCATAAAAACGGTAACTGTTCCACTGAGTGGTGCTGTACTCCAGCCCTACAGACCATAATTCGAACAAACCACTGTTGCTGGCTACTGTTTTACGGAACATGATTCCGGCATCATAACTGGCAGGAAGCACTACGGTTCCTTTGATATTGTCCTTTTTTTCGATGCTGTCAATTGCAACATAGTTTCCGGAAGTACCAACGGTGAAGGTTTCCCTGGTCAGGTTCTGTGTTGCACTCAGATTTTGTTTCAGAGAAGCCGTAGCGCCGAGCCGGAGCAGGTAGTTTTCGGTAGATTTCGTGGCTTTATTTTCTTTCTTGCCAACAGAGAACTCATACTGAACACCGATTTGCGCAAATGCATTGCCAAAGTTGGTGAGAGAGGATGTATTGGATTGATAATAGGTAACGGTATCGTTCAGGAAGGTTTTCCTGGTACTGATTTCTTTTTTGCCAAAAGTGTAACCGGTATTCAGGCCAATGCTTAAATTTTTCCACTTCTTGCCTATCCCGATGAAAGCCTGGTTCACGCCCCCGGATCCTTCATAGCTGGTACCCAGTGTGTCGCCGGCAACCCGTTCCCTGGTAATTACATTGTAGTTGATCCTGCTCACCGGTCTCAGACCAAATGCCAGACCCAGTCTTTTGGCTTTGTTCAATGGCATTCCGATGGCCACATAGGATGGAATCAGGTATACGGAGCTGAATGTTCCGGAAGGATTATTGCTTTTCAGGTTCCTGGAATCGAGCAATAGCGCCAGATCGTAGGAAACCATGTAAAAGGAATTGTATGTTGCCGGATTGTTGAAATTCACCGACTGCCCTACGTTATTGGTCATTCCATCTGCATAAGCAGCCTGAAGGCCTCCCATGGAACGGCTAATAGTATGCTGAGCGCCAACCAGGTTGCCGATACCATATCTGGAAAACGGAGAGTTTACCTGAGCTGTTAACTGTAAAGAGATAAAGATGAAACTAACCACATAAGCCAGCCTACCTGTTGTTGTACTCACTAATCGCATATAAGCCTTTATAAATTAGGTTTGGGTCGGCAAATATCCTGTTTTTTAGGTGCGGTACAAAAAAAGGCATGTCCCCCCCGGTTAATAGCACGTTAAAGTTGCTGTATTTCAAGGCATATGCATCAATAATGCCATCTATTTCCTTAGACATCCCCAGTATCACCCCGCTCAGAAGATTGGTTTTGGTATCGTATCCAACCAACGGAAAATGATGCTCCGGCTCAATCATTGGCAAAAGGGCCGTGTATTCGTTCATAGACCGGAACCGCATGTTCATGCCGGGAGAAATGCCTCCTCCCAGGAATTCATGCCGGTTGCTGATAAAATTATAGGTGATACAGGACCCCAGGCCAATGGCCAGGTTATGCTGGTCGGGAAACATGTCTACGGCCGCGGCACACATGGCCAGCCGGTCGGCCCCGATGGTTTCCGGTTTCCCCACGGGGGTGCTAAAGGTTAGCTTACTGTTATACCCGAGCGGATGAAACCGGGTATGTTCTTTCAGCAATGCCTCAATTTCCGGCGGGTGCAGGATCACGGACGACAGGATACTCTTGGCAGGACGGTACTGTTGTATCAGTTGCAGAATGGTTGCCGGGGATGCATCCGGAAGTACGCATTCCTCCACAAAATCCCTCCCGCTGAACAGTGCAGCCTTTAAACGGGTATTCCCAAAATCCAGACAAAGCGTTTTTTCCATGGTGGTGCTTAAATGTCAAAGTTAAATCCTTTCATTTCCTTAAAATGTCCGTTTAACTGAATCTTTAATTTCAGGCTCTCCATACTGGCCACAACCGGTATGACCTTATTCAGGTGTCTCTTCAGGTATTCCAGCCGTTGCGACTCCTGCAATAATCCCAGTAATTCGTATTCCTCCTCCAGCGATAAACCTGCATGGTGTGCGAGGTCATAACTCAGCAATTCGGTCAGCGGCTTCTTAAAGTCTTTCGAAACATTCAGCAGGCGGTGCAATTCCCGGATTGATTCAATGATCTTCTGCAGAAACTGCGGCTCCTGCTTCAGTTGGTTTTCAGGATAGCTTACGATAGCGCCGCCGTATAATTTATCCGGAACAGACTTCACCGGTTCCAATATACTGAACAGCTTTAACCCCTTTGTTTTGATGTTCATCTTACCGTCTTCATGTACCTGCACAATCTCCGTAACCTCAACCAGTGTGCCCATTTCGGCAATACCGTTCTGTAGCACGGCAGGAATACCGAATGGCTTTTTTTCGGCAAAACAGTCGGTGATCAACTGTATGTATCTCGGCTCAAATATATGCAGATTCAGCACTTCGCCGGGATATACCACAATGGCCAGGGGGAATATCGGAGTAAAATTAATCATGCCGCAGCGGTAAGGGATGCAAAAGATTTCGGTTATTTGGGGTTCAATTTAGGAAAAATGCGAATCTCGGGTTTCACCATTATTAAGAATGCTGTGTTAAATGATTATCCAATTGTGGAAGCGGTGAAATCGGTCCTGCCGGTAGTAGACGAAATGATTATCCTGGTGGGAGATTGTTCCGACGATACGCTGGCGCTCATGGAATCCATACAGGATCCCAAAATTAAAATCCATCATTCCGTTTGGGACCCTACGCTCAGAAGCGGGGGAACCGTATTGGCAGTGGAAACAGATAAGGCTTTCGGGCTAATCAGCCCCGACAGCGACTGGGCCTTTTATATACAGGGAGATGAAGTGATACATGAAAAATACCATCCTGCCATCCGTTCGGCCTGCGAACAATATGCCGCCGACAAGCGGGTGGACGGGCTGTTGTTCAGGTACCTCCATTTCTATGGCACTTACGATTATGTGGGCGACAGCAGAAAATGGTACAGCCATGAAGTCCGGATCATCCGCAACGACAAAACCATCCATTCCTATAAGGATGCGCAGGGGTTCAGAAGGGGCGAGAAGAAACTGCTCGTAAAACCGGTGGACGCTTATGTATATCACTACGGCTGGGTAAAAGACCCGGTACAGATGATGAAAAAGCAAAAAGATGTGAGCAAATTCTGGAATAAGGACGAGGCCCTGCAAGCCTTTCTGGCCAGCCCGGATTATTTTGATTTTAACCAGTTTGATTCACTGGAGAAATTCCAGGGAACCCACCCGGCTGTGATGCATCAAAGAATTGAAAGACTGAACTGGAAAGTGGAATTGGACACTTCTAAAAAACAGTTCAGCCTGAAAGATAAACTGCTCTATTACTTTGAAAAAGCCACCGGTATCCGCCTGTTTGATTTCAGAAATTACAAATTACTCCGTTAGGTAAAGTCGGCGGGCGCCTGCTTTTTATAATGCCACAGCAGGGCAAGCGGCCAGGCATGCAGGAATGCGCCAAACTGGTAGTTCAGATTACTTTCCACCAGGCAGGATGCGGCTATGGCCAGGGTCCAGATTACTAAAAACGGGTTGCGTGTTTTCCAGCCATAACAGGCTGGGAAAAAAAGCCATCCGGTATACAGGAGCATTCCCCACCAGCCACTGCCCATCCACCAGAACAGCCATTGATTGAAGGGCCACCCGAAAGGGGGAGCACTCCCGTTGTAAAGGATTGCGAACTGTTGCCGGAGTTTGGCTGGAACAGCCGCCCAGCCAGCCGCCACTTGTTCATTGTTCTGAATGTATTGCCAGGCTGCCGTATTGATGGCCCTCCTTACCCCGTCGGAGTAGGTGGAGTCATAGCCCTTGCTGTTGAATTGCTCCCAGTCGTATATGGTGTAACGGATTTTCTGACCGGCAGTAGGCAGGAACCATAATGCAGCGGCGGTCATGATCACCAGCGCAGCAGTCCGGAACAGGACCCTTGTTTTGTCGGAAGCGCTCATTAAACTGTAGAGGCTGAACCCGCCCAACAGGATAAATGCCATTACCCACGCGGTTCTTACGGATAAGAAAAGCACACTGCCTGTTAAAAGAATGAATGCAGTCTTTTTAAATTGTAGCGGGTTTTCCGGAAGCAAACTTAGCAGCAGGGCACTGCAGATAAACATACCGAACCGCAGATGGTCATTGCTCATGAATACCGGCAGGGATTGTCCTGCGCCATATTGCGCAATAGCTTCGGCGCTGTGCAGTACAAACCATCCCAGCGGATACAGCATGGCCAGCAATGCTGCATGGATCCAAAGCCGGACAAATGACCGGGTAAATTGCAGTTTTGTAACCGCCAGCGCACTGAGCCCCGCAACGGGGTATATGCAATAATTCATCCACAGACTGTGGTTGGATGCCGCCAGGGGCTGCTGGTAAATGCCCAGCCCAAACAGGAGCACTGGCGTAAAACTCCACCATACCAGCGGTGTTTTTACCAGGGTTGGCAGGGTGTTGCGATGCAGGTAAACTGCATACAATAACCATAGCACTGTTGTGATGGAAAGAACGGCCCTGCTCCACAATAACCCGGCCAACAGTAAAACCGTGAGTGATAACAGTATTTTTTTTCCCTTTTCTTGCATACAGTTGCCATAAATTTACATTTACAGTATTGTATATGTGGGATCAATTATTAACAGGTATTATTCAGGGCAATTCAAAATCGCTGGCAAGGGCTATTTCGCTGGTAGAAAACGAAGTGCCGGGGTTTGAACTTTTTTTACAGCAGTTACCGCCAGGGCATACACCTGTTACGGGTATTACCGGTCCTCCCGGAGCAGGGAAAAGTACCCTGGTGGATGCCATGATCGCTACCTGGGTAGCCGCCGGAAAGCGGGTGGCGGTCCTTTGTGTGGATCCATCATCTCCCTTTAACCTGGGAGCCCTGTTAGGCGACCGGATCCGGATGAATGAATGGTACAACAATCCCAATGTTTTCATCCGCTCTCTGGCTACCCGCGGATCTTTGGGCGGGCTGCATCCGCATATCATTGAAATAACCGCCATCCTTCAGGTGGCGGGTTTCGACCAGATCATTGTTGAAACGGTGGGTGTGGGTCAGAGCGAAATAGAAATTGCCGGGCTTGCAGATGTAACAGTGGTGGTGGTGGTGCCGGAAGCGGGTGATGAAGTGCAGACCATGAAGGCCGGACTGATGGAAATCGCCGACATATTTGTGGTGAATAAAAGCGACCGGCCAGAAGCAGATACCTTTGTTAAAAACCTGCGCCAGATGCTGGCGCCCGCGTTCAATACCCGTAAAAACATCGGGGTGGTTAAAACAGTGGCGTTGACCCGCAAAGGGGTGGATGAACTGTGTAAACTTATTGACGAGCAGGCAGCACTGGCCGGCGTATCCGACAGGAAGCACTGGCTGATGACGGAACGGGTATACCAACTGATCCAGAAAACAAAAATGAAAGGCTTCGAAAAAGCCGCCATCAAAAAAGCGATTGCCGCAGCATCGGCTAATCCGGGCTTTAACTTGTTTACTTTTGCGCAACAGTACCTGAATGAATCAAAACAATAATCAACCGCTGGTTTCCATTGTGATTGCCACCTACAATGGCGAACGTTTCCTGGAAAAACAGCTCAACAGCATATTAGCGCAAACCTACCCCAATATAGAAGTAGTGGTGGTAGATGATTGTTCCACAGATGGAACACTGACCCTGCTTCGCAGCTACGAAGCGCAATACCCGCAGGTGCTTGTTTATGCCAATGAACAGAACCTGGGCTATGTAAAAAACTTTGAAAAAGGCATGTTGCTGGCAAAAGGCAATTATATAGCCCCCGGCGATCAGGATGATATCTGGCTGCCGGAAAAAATCAGCATCCTGATGGCTGCCATTGGCGATTATGATATTGTTTATTGCAACTCTGTCTTAATAGATGATGGCGATCACCCGGTGGGCAGAAAACTATCTGATGTAAAACAGTTATCCGATTTTAACGACCCCGTTATGTATGCAATCGGCAATTCGGCACCCGGTCATGCCATGATCCTCCGGCGCAAAACCGTAGAGGATTCGGTGCCCTTACCGGAGATGATTCCGCACGATCATTGGTTGAGTTTTGTAGCCACCTTCCACACCGGGCTTCATTTTGTGGATCAGCCGCTGGTGCTTTACAGGCAGCACAATGCCAATGTATTTGGGGCGGCCAAAGTGAAATCTGCCACCGACAACGGTTTGCCGGTAGTGCGGAAAAAGAAAGCCGGTAAAAAAGAGCGTTACGCCAAAATCAGGGAACGGGTACAACTGATGTACGAAAAATGCCCCGATGAACTGCCGGTTCAGAAACAATTCTTTCAGGAAATGCAGCAATGTTACCAGGGCTTCTCTTTGCTGAATAATTGCAGGCGGGTATCGCTTTTTTTCAGGAACCGCCATAAAATTCTATCTTTCAAAAGAAGGCCGGAATGGAGGCGCTGGCTTTTTTGTATTAAAATGTTCTGGACTATTCAGTAAGCTTTATTCATCAAACCCGGAATCATTGAAAAAAAATTTCCTCATCGACTGTGAAAGAATGCGGTATCCGTTTACCGGATTGTACACATATTGCCATCAGTTGGGGAAACACCTGATGCAGGAACTGGCTGCTGAGGAACAATTAACCATTTACGGACCTGCCGCACTGCAAAAAGTATTCGGCCCCCGCGCCCATTATTATCCCTGCCACGCCTATCATAAGTTTTTAGCGCCTGCCGCAAGAGGAGTGGATTGCTGGCATGCCACCCACCAGGGAACGGACTATTTACCCCGTAATAAAAATACCAGGCTGGTACTCACCGTGCATGATATCAATTTTATGCACGAGCAAACCAAAACAGCGGCTAAACAAAAAAGCTATCTCGCAAAACTCCGGCTAAAAGCAGAAAGGGCCGACCATATTGTATTCATTTCTGATTTTGTAAAAAATGATTTCAGCCGGCACCTTCCATTGAACAACAAACCGGTTTCCGTTATTTACAATGGTTGCGAAACTGCTACCGTTGCGATCAGCGAAAAGCCTGCAACCGCCCCGGATACACCGTTTATTTTTGCACTGGGACTGATCACTGCCAAGAAGAATTTTCATGTACTACCGGCCCTGTTGGTGAACAATGACCTGAAACTGGTGATTGGCGGTTCGGTGCAGCAGAAAGACTATCAGCGACAGATAGCATCCGCTGCAAAAAAACTGGGGGTTGCCGACCGGGTGATTTTTATTGGAGCCATTTCCGAGCAGGATAAACAATGGTATTACCAGCATTGCATTGCTTTTGCCTTTCCTTCCATTGCGGAGGGATTTGGGTTACCGGCAGTAGAAGCCATGCGGTATGGCAAGCCGGTATTTCTTTCTGATCAAACCAGTTTGCCTGAAATCGGCGGAGCCGCCGCTTTTTATTTTACCAGTTTTGATGCAGCGGCCATGCAGGAGGTATTCGCCAACGGTATGCGGCAATACGAAGCACAATCCATGGAAAAAATGATCCGGCACCATGCGGCCCGGTTCAGTTGGTACAACACGGCAAAGCAATACCTGGATGTTTACAGGCAGCTTTGCCGATAAGGTTTATTTGTGAGCATAGCCCCACAATCCGGAAGGCATGGTGTGGTTCTGAAAACCGGTATATCCTTTTTGATATGTAGAATATTTGTGATCGTTTTTGATCAGTGTTCTGTGAAAACAGAACATGAAGAATTTTACCACCAGCCTGATGAAGCCCTTACTGCCGGCCTGTTTGGCCCATAAACTCATCATCACCAGCAAACTGTAATTGAACCCGCCCCTGGGAAAAATTTCACTGGAAGAGAATCCGGCATTTTCAAAATACCTGGTCAGCGCATATGGTGTAAAGCGGTGGTGATCGTGCGGCACTTCGTGCAGGGTGTAAATAAATGGAACAGAAAAGAAAATACTGCCACCGGGTTTCAATACCCGGTGCATTTCTTTCAGTATATGATCCGTATCAAAATAGTGTTCCAGGAATTCGGTGGCTACAATCCAGTCCTGGCTGTTATCGGGTAGGGGCATGGTGTATCCGTCCCAGAACAGATCTGGTTTTACTTTATTGTGGTACTCGGAATATTCCAGGTCCACCCCTGTATATTGTGTGATCCTGCCCGACTCCTGCAGAAACACTTTGTAGGGCATTACGCCGCAGCCCAGGTCCAGTACATCTCCACTGATTTTAGACCGGAGATCCGTTACCGCCTCGATCAAAGATTTTTGAATGAGGTAATAGCCGTATCCCAGTTTCAGGGTAGGTTGAATATATATCTTATTGATTTGTTCCCGGGTCATCGGATTATTTAAAGCGGTTATTGGTTAAGGCTTGCGTACAATGATAATTTTCTCCTGGCCCTTACTACGGGCCTTTCCACTATACCCAGCCAATAAAGCAAATAGATGAAGGGCGCCAGCGGGAAACGAAGTATATCAATATCATAGCGCTCTCTTACATAGGCCAGTTTTACCAGTTTTTCCAGGAAAAAATCGGAATGCTTTCTGGCAATGTAGCGATGATTTTCTACAATTCTCTGACTGTTGTCGTAGCCGGAAACAACAGAGTTGGCCACGATCCGGTAATAAAACAGTTTTTCTTTAATCAGGTGGAAGCGAAAACCGTTGGCCGCCGCATGTATCCAGAATTCCCAGTCTTCAAATCCATGATAGGGGATGGCGGTATCGTAACCGTTGTTGCGGATCCATACTTCTTTCCTGTAAACGGCACAGGCATCGGCGCAGTTACCGGTAACAATGGCAAGATCGTCGAATGCCCTTACCTTGTACTGTCTTTTCTTGACCTGTGTATCGCCAAAAAATTCCGGCTCGGCATACACTATATCGCAGCTATTGTTTTCCAGTAAAGGAATGGCTTTGTTGATATAATCGGGTTTGATCCTATTGTCTGCATCTACCGGCAGGATGTATTTTCCGTTTGCCTGTTGCACACCGGCGTTGCGTGCTTTTGCAGGCCCCCCATTGGCCTGCTGAATAATTCTGTAACCCGATTGTTGCAGTTCTTCCAGTTTGCGTAATGTTGCTGCGTCCGTTGAACCATCGTCTACAATAATGATTTCAAAGGGGTATGCGATCTGCGTTGGATCAATGCTGTCCAGCGTTTCCTGGATGAATTTACCATGATTAAAACAGGGGATTACGATGGTGAGCATCACTGCATCGTTCGTTTCTCCCAAACGCCTTTCTTCTTGCATTCAATAAAAGTAAGGATTCTGATATAATTTTTTTGCAGGACGGGTCCCCGGCGGCAAAACCGGGACAGGTTAGTCCTGGCTGGCCATTTTTTCACTTTTCCACCAGCGGTAACCAATAAACCCCACAATGGCAAATGGCACAAGCGCCAGGTAAATAATGGCGGAGTTTAATGCAGAGGCCGGGCCGTCGCCCAATTGGGAAGCGGTTTTGGTACAGATGGAGCATTGTGCATACAGACTGTTATCCGCCACTATCGCCACCAGCAATACCAATAATAAGCCCCATTTCTTTTTCATAATCTCCGCATTTTCGCTGCAAAGATATAACCCAAAATCGGGTTAAATGGTTAACTTGACCGTTAAAAATTACTGCATGGAGCAAAGAAGGAGTTTTTTAAAAAAAGTAGGCGCCCTCACCGGCGTTTTTGCCGGCTATGGTTTTTTTAATGAACTGAATGCTGCTTCTTTTGAGGATGCCGCCCGGAAAATTGCCCACCTGAGTCCGTTGGAAGCCGCTTCAGACGAAGATTACTGGCGGGTGATTCAACAAGGGTTCACGGTCAACTCCAACCTGATTAACCTCAACAACGGGGGCGTAAGCCCCTCACCCAGGGTAGTACAGGAAGCAGTGGAACGTTATAATAGCCTTGCCAATCAGGGGCCTTCTTATTATATGTGGCGTATCCTGGATCAGGGACGGGAACCGCTCCGGGCCAAACTGGCTTTGCTGGCTGGCTGCTCACCCGAAGAAATTGCCGTTAACCGCAATGCAACGGAAGCCCTGAATACGGTGATTTACGGGTTGAATTTTGAGAAAGGGGATGAAATCATCGGCACTAAACAGGATTACCCGAATATGATTCAGGCATGGAGGCAGCGGGCACTGCGCGACGGGATCGTATACAAACAGATCAGTTTTGATTTTCCGATAGAGGACGACGATGCCATTGTAAGGGCCTATGAACAGGCGATCACCCCTAAAACAAAAATGCTCCATGTAACGCATATTATTAATTGGGTAGGCCAGATCCTTCCTGTGCGGAAAATTTGCAGGATGGCGCATAGCAAAGGCATTGAAGTAATTGTGGACGGGGCACATTCCTTTGGCCTGCTGGATTTCAATATCCCGGATCTGGAATGCGATTACTTCGGAACCAGTCTGCATAAATTTTTGAGCGCCCCTATAGGAAGCGGTTTGCTTTGGATTAAAAAAGAAAAAATTGCGAAGGTCTGGCCATTGGTTTGTAATGACAGCCCGAACAGCGCTGATATCCGGAAGTTTGAAACCCTTGGTACCAGAAGCTTTCCGATAGAACAGGGCATTGGAGAGGCCATTGCATTTCATACAGCTATTGGCAAAAAGCGAAAGGAAGAGCGGGTGCGTTATCTCAAAAATTACTGGGCAACCCGGGTGAAAGACATCCCCGGGGTAAAACTGCATACTTCGTTAAAGGATCCCTATTCCTGTGCCATCTGTGGTGTGAGTATAGATGGCATGACACCCGCACAACTGGATTCCGCACTTTTCAGCGGTCATAAGATTCATGCTGTTGGGATTGTTTGGGAAAATATCAGTTGTGTGCGCGTTACGCCACATGTATATACCCGGCTGGAAGACCTGGATGTACTGGTAACAGCCATTAAAAACATTGCAACCAGCAGGGCTTTTAAGTAGGAGCCTGAACGGGGGAGCCTCGTTGGGCTAAAAATAGAAGGATCAGTTTCTTGCAATAGAAACTGATCCTTATGATTTACTAGGAAGCCTTTACTGCTGCTTTTTTTGCAGCCTTGGTAGCTTTAGCAGGATTGGCTGGTCTTGATTTACCAAATGAACCCTGAAATCTTTTTCCTTTAGCTGTTTTTTTGTCGCCTCTACCCATGGTATTAGTTTATAATAAAGATGATTAAAGTGTAAAAATAGAAAAACCCCGCCAAAGCGGGGTTCAATTCTTTTTAAAGGTGGAATTAGAGCTTACCACTTAATTCTTTACCAGCCTTAAAACGGGCAACTTTCTTCGCTTTAATTTTGATGGTTTCACCAGTCTGAGGGTTACGGCCTGTACGGGCAGCACGCTTAGATACAGAGAAAGTACCAAAACCTACTAAAGTAACTTTATCGCCTTTTTTCAGTGTTTTAGTAACTGCATCGATAAAAGAATCTAAAGTAGCGTTTGCTTGTGTTTTGGTGATACCCGCATCATCAGCCAGGTGTGCGATTAATTCAGCTTTGTTCATAGAAATGTTTTTAGTGTTTTTGTTAACGTAACAAATTTATTCGCTTTTGCCGATCAACAAAATATTTTCTTTCTTTTTTTTAATAGGTTGTTTGCACCAAAACCCCTATAAATAAAGGGCTGGAAGCGAAATTGCCACCGTTTTTTTCAACTTCGTTTTGTAGTGCAAAACGCTGAAACCCTTTACTGCATTGAATTTCATGGACAATTTAGCTATAAATCAATGCCTATAAGGGTTTCAGGGAAATATAAGGAAGATTTTGAATTGCCAACTGCAAATTGTAAAACTATCCACACTCAATTCACAACCTGCATTAAAGACCTGAAAGCAATCAATTGATTACCCCAGCGGTTGAAGGTGTCCTGGCGAAGTTCCGGTGCAAATTCGCTGACATAGCGATCATAATCTGCTTTGGTGGCGGCGAAAAACTGAACGGCAAATGTGGGGCCTTCCTCTTCATCAATGTCCAGCAGGCGCACAAACGTAAAGTTGGTAAAGCAGCCGGATTGCATTACTGCAGGAATATGTTCCTCCTTCATCCAGTTGATCCAGGCGGCATGGATACCATGAGACACTTTCGTGGTTACATTATAGATATACATCGGTTATTTCTTTAGTTCAATAAATACCGGGCAATGGTCGCTGTGCTTCACATCCGGGTAAATATCGGCGGATTTCAACCTGGGCAGCAGGTTTTTGGTGATACAAATGTAATCAATGCGCCAGCCCTTGTTGTTCAGCCGAACCGAGGGAAAGCGCTGGCTCCACCAGGAGTATGCGCCAGTGGTTTCCGGATGCAGGTAGCGGAAACTATCGATCCAGCCGTTTTGAAGGAACCCCGTCATCCAGGCCCTTTCTTCCGGTAAAAATCCGGAAGAATTTTTATTGCCCTTGGGATCGTGTATATCTATTACTTCGTGTGCAATATTGTAGTCTCCCACCACAATCAGCCTGGGACGTTTTTTCTTTAAGTCTTCCAGATATTGGTTGAATTCCTCCAGCCATTGGTATTTATAAGCCTGTCGCTCCTCACCGCTGGTCCCGGAGGGATAGTAGGCATTGATCAGGGTAATGTCTCCAAAGTCTGCCCGGATCACCCTTCCTTCAAAATCGCTTTGCTCAATCCCATTTCCAAAATACACATGATCCGGTTCTATTCGGGTCAGGATGGCTACTCCGCTGTACCCTTTTTTTTGTGCAGAAAACCAGAAACTGTTATAACCGGCTTTTTCAAAATGGGTGTGATCAATGTCTTCTTTATTGGCTTTTGTTTCCTGCAGGCAGATAATATCGGCCGGGTGGGTGGCAATCCATGCGGAGAAGCCTTTTTTCATGGCCGCACGAATGCCGTTTACATTATAAGAAATAATACGCATGGTAATGAGTTATTGAAAATAGGTGTTAAATCCGATGATCAGCAGCGCATTGAAAAGCCCTGCAGAAACGGATTCATCGAAGATAACAAACCTTTCCGGAGCTTTGTTGCCCAGCGCAATTGAAATCAGCCGGTTATTCAAAAAAAATTCCCTGATATAAGCGCCGTTGCTGATTCCGATCCGAAAGGGTGTTCCTTTGATCTCCCCTTCTACCAGGAAGTCGTACCTCACCGGCACTACGGAAGGGGTTTCGGTGATGGTGTACAAAGATGCCGGATCCATTCCATTGGATACCTGGTGAAAGAAGAGTTTCTTCTCCGGGTCGGGAATATCCCGCCTGATCGAAAAAAGGGCAACGGTATCCATTCCCGACAGCAGGCTATGGAATTTGCCGCGAAGAGGATGAATAAAAGGAGCTATCTGAAATTCGTTGGAAGCGCTGCTCAATTGCGCGGGCATCAGTAATTGGTAGGTTTTATCGCCTATTACATCCCTTCCCTCCTGCAGTAAAAAGACAAAATCGGAGGCGGTTGCAGTCCGGTGTTTTGAGATGGCTTCCTGCATTGCACTGCTCAGCGGGGTTTTATTTTTCCCCTTCAGTATAATATCCCTGTATTCCTGTTCACCCCAGCGGAGAATCTGTTGCCGGTTGAACAATTGAAAACGACTGACCCTTTTTGAAGACTGCACTTCTGTTCTGGGCATTCCCGCTGTTTGTGCCAGCACAAAATTGTCGCCGATATAGGGCCTGCTCACTTTCATTTCTATCTGTTCATGTTCAGCAGATGTGTCTAACAGGATTTCCATCGATTTTTGCATCAGTTGAACGAAGCCTTTTGCGGTTACCGGTACATTGTGCACCGGAACACCCATTCCGGAACCAGGGCCGTTTTTAATGAACACTTCGATGGACCTGGTAAAAGAAATTTGTTGTGCATTGGCCTGGATGCTCACCTGCAGGCCGAATACCGACTGAACCTCCCGTACAAAAGCGGTATCCAGTACAGAAAGATTAAATTGTTGAATATACCCTGCAATAGAAAATTCAATGAGGTCTATATTGATTTTTGGGTATTGGTTGGCATCAGCCGCATCTGAGTGACCTGTGCCGCTTTTTTTAAAAGGTACAAAGCGGGGAGCTGCATGCTGCGGCAGGCGCAGATTCATCTTTTGTTGCAGGAGGCTGTCCAGTTCGCTGGTGAATTGCTGCATAATAGCGGAGTCTTTCCAGTAGTTCATGACTGGCCCGTTGCCGGAATAGCAACGGAAGCTGCCCGGGTAGATGAGCTGTTGTGCCTGAGCGGCAAAACAAATCAGGCTGAACACACTGAAGAAGATGATTTTGTTCGGCAAAAGGATCGTGTTACTTGGTTGGGTAATGCGGTGAATATGCTAAATTGAACAGGATTTAAAAATAGGCATCTTTATGGATAGTACTAACCGGATTATTCCGGCAAAAGAACCCGTGTTTCTGGAAGGTCCGCGACCCAGGAGAAAGGAATTCGTCTTTGCGTGGAATGTATTTACGCAGTTTATCAAGGGTTTCAGAACCCTGCACTTTGTTGGCCCCTGCATCACCGTATTCGGCAGCGCCCGCTTCAATGAGGGGCATCTCTATTATGAGAACGCCAGGAAAATCGGCAAAATGATATCCGAACTGGGTTTCACCACTATGACAGGAGGTGGGCCCGGGATCATGGAAGGTGCCAACCGGGGTGCTTTTGAAAATGGCGGGACCTCGGTGGGCGTGAACATCAAACTCCCTTTTGAACAGCGTCCGAACCCTTATCTCACCAAATCTATCACCTTCGACTACTTCTTTATCCGGAAAGTGCTGTTGGTTAAATATTCTTATGCATTCATCATCCTGCCCGGGGGCTTTGGCACCATGGATGAATTGTTCGAAACCATTACGCTCATTCAGACCAAAGTGATCTATGATTTTCCGGTGGTGCTGTTTGGTACGGAGTATTATGCTCCTCTGCGTGCGGTTATTGATGATATGGCTGTAAAAGGTTCCATTTCGGAGAATGATAAAAAATTAATCCTGTTCACCGATGATGTAGACGAAGCCATGAATTTTATTGCAGCCTATATCAGGAAGACTTTCAAGGTGAAACATCATTTTCACCGATACTGGTTGTTTGAGTAGGGGGGACGGGCTGCAATGTTAAGTAAATATGCCTATCTAAGATACTGATTGGAAAAGATGGTATAATATTGCTGAATTTATAGATGTTATTGGTTATTGCTATTAATCAGGTTTACGACCACTTTTACCATAATATCCTTCTCATCCGGTTTGCTTCCCGCTATCATTAAGGTAAGCGCAACCAGTGCATTATCGGCAATCTTTCGGCTGCCATCCTTTTTATACAAAATTTCGTTCTTTTCAAGGAACCACACAAACAGGAATGCGGCAATACGTTTGTTGCCATCAGAAAAGGAATGGTTCTTAATAACAAAATAAAGCAAATTGGCTGCTTTTTCTTCTATGCTTGGATATACAAACTCGCCACCGAATGTTTGGTAAATAGCGGCCAGCGAACCTTGAAAAGATTCGTCTTTTTCATTACCAAAAAGCGTACTTCCCCCAAATTTATGTCTTAATCCGTCAATGGCTTTCATGGCTTCGGAATAAGAGATCTGGAATAATTCTTCTCTTGTGGTGGCACCAATTTCCAATACCTGATGGTCATACCTGTCAAGCACATTGAGGGCGTAGGTATAATCGGTAAGAACTTTCAATAATCCAGTGGCTTCATCGGAATTGAGTGGTTGTGCTTCGATCACATTTCCCAGCAGCTTTACCGCCTGTTTCAGGCTTTCTAGCTGCCCTGTCTGTTCTTTTAAGTGTTTTTCGTTGATGGAATACCCTTTAATCAGGTAATTTTTAAGTACTTTATTTGCCCATACGCGGAATTGGGTGCCCCTGATGGAGTTAACGCGGTAGCCAATGGATATAATCATATCGAGACTATAGTATTCCAGTTCTCTGTTCACCTGTCTCTTGCCTTCCTGGCGAACTGTTCGGAATTTCCGAACAGTTCCGGTATCTTCTACTAACTCACCGGATTTGTATATATGGTTAATATGCTCACTGATGTTTGCTTTGCTTGATTGGAACAGTTCTATGATCTGGGTCTGGTTCAACCAAACTGTTTCGTCCTCAAGTTTAACGTCAATATTAGTCTGTCCGTCGGCTGCCTGGTATATAATGATTTCACCTGTTTGCATATAACTTTCTTTTATGGTCGCGTTATTATTGAACGTGTGTAATTTTTCCAGAAGTTACAGTGCAAAAATAGAAACTGATCATTCAGTTTATTTGAAGTATTTTATGCTGGATTCAAGTTGCAAACAGGCATGGACCAAAGGGTTGTTTGTGTTGTAAGCTATCGTTCTAACTCATTGATATACAGTAGGGGTAAATTTCCCCGCCTGGAACGTATAACCCAAACTCAGGATCATGATATAGGAGCCGAATGCTTCTTTGGCTTTTCCTTCATATACTTTCAGGCCGCTGTAACGGGCATAGTCTACTTTGCTGGCGTATTCCAGGAATACATGTTTGTAGAAGGTAGCTCTGATGGCGCCTTCTGCACCCACGTTCCATCCGCCTAACTGGAACCCGTCTTTATTGGCTTTGCCAAACAAGGTGTTTTCTACGTGAGGGATCACCGGACCAATACCTGCTTTTCCGAGGAAGTCTACTTTTACATTGCCGTTGAGGCTTTCATAAATCTTCCATCTTTTTACGATATTGAACAGCAGGAAATTGGCGCCGTTGTTCAGGTAATAATTGAATCCGTTTCCTTTGGAGAAGAGTACGCTGGTATCTACGGCTCTTCCACCCAGGGTGCCCGCCACATGGGCAGTCTGGCCATCGGTCAGGATATGTTTGGTATGGTCGAAATTGATTTCAAAACCCAGGTTCTTCTTCTTATTGAAAAAATACCCCAGGCGGTAACTGTACTGAGGTATGCTGATGGGCTTTTTCAACAGGTCCTTGTCCCATCCCGGATTGTCGTGAGACGTCATGCCGGTCATGGTGTAATTGTTACCGAGAGAAGGCTGGTTAACGTGCACATCGGAATTGGTATACCACTCTTTGTTGTAACCCCAGGCAAAATAAAACTCACCCTTTCTTTCTTTCTTCACTTTTTGATCCTGCTTATCCTGGGCCTGCGCCAATACCGGCAGCAACAGGATAGCCAGCGCCATCTTTACGTTTTTCATGTTGCAAATATCGGCAATAATTGGCTTATTCCAAGACCGGACTTAACCATCTCTCTGCTGTTGGCAGATCCATGCTTTTCCGGTTGGCATAGCTGTTGAACTGGTCTTTCCGGATCTTTCCGATACCAAAATACTGGCTCTGCGGATGTGAGAAATACCAGCCGCAAACAGAAGAGGCCGGATACATGGCAAGGCTCTCCGTAAGGGTAATACCGGCTGCTTTTTCTGCATTCAACAGATTGAACAACTTGTATTTCTCCGTATGGTCCGGACAGGCAGGGTATCCCGGTGCGGGTCTGATGCCGGTGTATTGCTCTTTTATCAGTTGCTCATTGGTGAGCTGTTCATTGGTATCATATGCCCAGAACTCCTTCCTGGTTCTCAGGTGCAGGGCTTCTGCAAAGGCTTCGGCCAAACGGTCGGCCAGGGCCTGCAGCATGATCTTATTATAATCGTCGTGAGCGGTTACGTACCGGTTTAAATGCGGTTCAATTCCATGAATGCTTACTGCAAAGGCCCCGATATAATCCGCTGTTTCCGGGTTGGTTCCGGCTGGCTTGATGAAATCTGCCAGGGAAAGATTCGGCTGACCAGGCGCTTTCTTAATCTGCTGCCGCAGGAACTGTAATTCAACCGGCGCTGCGTGTTCTCCGGGTTTTACCGTTACCTCATCGTCTTCGGAAGCGGCTTCCCAGAAACCAATCACACCTCTTGCGTTCAGCCATTTTTCCGCGATCATTTGATCGAGCATAGCATTGGCATCATTGTATAATTTGGTAGCTTCTACACCCACTACCTTGTCGGTCAGGATCTCCGGAAAATTTCCGTGCATTTCCCAGGTAATGAAAAACGGTTTCCAGTCTATAAACCCCCTTAGCTCGTTCAAGTCGTAGTTGTCGAATACCATGGTACCCAGGAATCCGGGCTTCACCGGCTGGTAATTACTCCAGTTGATCGCTGTTTTGTTCTTTAGTGCGTCTTCGTAGCTAATGTATTGTTTAACCGGTTTGCGGTTCTCAAAATCTGTCTTGAGTTTTGTGTACTCTGCTTTCAGTTCGGACAGGAACGGTGCTTTCTGTTCTTTGTTCAGCAGGGAACCTGCAACTGTAACGCTCCTGGATGCATCCAGCACATGCACTACGCCTTCTTCAAACTCCGGTGCAATTTTCACTGCGGTGTGAATCCTGGAAGTGGTGGCTCCTCCGATCAGCAGCGGCTGTTTCATATTCCTGCGCTTCATCTCTTTGGCAATATGTACCATCTCATCCAACGATGGTGTGATGAGCCCGCTCAATCCGATGATATCGGCTTTCTCTTTTTCGGCTGCATCCAGGATCTTGTCTGCCGGAACCATTACACCCAGGTCTACAATATCATACCCGTTACAGCCCAGTACCACGCCCACAATATTCTTACCTATATCATGCACATCTCCTTTTACGGTGGCCAGTAATATTTTGGCGGCGCCCGCTGTTTCTTCGTTCACGGTGCCTGCGGCGATATGAGCGTTCTTCCTGTCTTCTTTTTCCTGTTCAATATATGGCGTAAGCACGGCCACACTTCGTTTCATGACCCGGGCGCTCTTGACCACCTGTGGTAAAAACATTTTACCTGCGCCAAACAGATCCCCTACAATGTTCATTCCATCCATTAACGGACCTTCAATTACATCCAGTGGCCTGGGGTATTTCAATCTTGCCTCTTCCGTATCGGCTTCAATATAGTCGGTGATACCGTTGATCAGTGAATGCGCCAGTCGCTTCTCCACGGGTTCTGCTCTCCATGCTTCATTCTTCACTTCCACCTTGCCTTTGGCTTTTACCGTTTCGGCAAGTGCAATCAGTTTTTCGGTGGCTTCATTGTTGCTGTTGTTCCTGTTGAGGATCACATCTTCGCATAATTCGCGCAGCGTTGGCTCTATTTCGTCGTATACCACCAACTGACCCGCATTCACAATACCCATATCCATGCCCGCTTTGATGGCGTGTAACAGGAATACGGAGTGAATGGTTTCACGTACATGGTCGTTTCCACGGAAAGAGAAGGATACATTCGA
This sequence comes from Sediminibacterium sp., assembly GCA_035254545.1. Taxonomy (GTDB): domain Bacteria; phylum Bacteroidota; class Bacteroidia; order Chitinophagales; family Chitinophagaceae; genus Sediminibacterium. Next base: position 52,554 of record DATFAP010000040.1, read on the forward strand.
AACGCCTCCGCTTACCTTGGTAAGCGGCATGGCTTTTTTGATTTCACGGGTTGCCTCAATAAAATCAACTGCGTAATTGTTGTGTTCCTCAATACCGGTGGCTATCGCAAATATATTCGGATCAAAAATAATATCCTGCGGATCGTATCCTACCTGTTCGGTAAGAATGGTATAGGCTCTTTTGCAGATCTCAATCTTTCTGTCTTTGGTGTCTGCCTGCCCTGCTTCATCAAACGCCATCACAATTACTGCAGCGCCATAAGCTTTACAGGTATGCGCCTGTTCTATAAACTTAGCTTCTCCTTCCTTCATGGAAATGGAGTTCACAATGCATTTTCCCTGTACACATTTTAATCCTGCTTCAATGATCTCGAATTTGGAGCTGTCGATCATGATCGGAATCTTGGCTATATCCGGTTCACTTTGCAACAGGTTCAAAAAAGTGGTCATGGCGGTAACCCCATCCAATAAAGCATCATCCATGTTTACATCCAGGATCTGTGCGCCGTTCTCCACCTGCTGACGGGCAACAGACAGGGCTTCTTCGTATTTGTTTTCGCGGATGAGCCTTGCAAACTTCTTAGACCCTGTAACATTGGTTCTTTCACCTACGTTTACAAAATTGGTTTCCGGTCTTACTACCAGCGGTTCCAACCCGGCTAACCGTAAATATGGTTTGATTATTGTCATGATTATAATGTTGCTTCCAGTACCGGTAATGGTCTTGGTTGTATTTTTTTAACGTTGTCCGCAATATGTTTGATGTGATCCGGCGTGGTACCGCAACAGCCGCCCACGATATTTACAAATCCTTCCTTTGCCCATTCTTCTATAAAATGCGCTGTTTGGTGTGGCTGCTCATCGTACTCTCCCATGGCATTGGGTAACCCTGCGTTGGGGTAGGCGGAGGTATAACAGGCGGCTATCTGCGAAAGTTCCTCAATATGGCTTCGCATTTCAGCGGCGCCCAATGCGCAGTTCAGACCAATACTCAGCGGCTTTGCATGCATCACTGAGGTGTAAAATGCTTCCAGTGTTTGCCCGCTCAGGGTTCTTCCGGATGCATCGGTAATGGTACCGCTGATCATAACGGGCAGTTCTTCCCTGTTGTGATCGCGAAAGTATTTTTTGACTGCATAGATGGCCCCCTTTGCATTAAGGGTGTCGAAGATGGTTTCGATCAGAATGATGTCTACCCCGCCGTTTGCCAGTCCGCTGATTTGCTCATAATAAGTTGCAGCCACTTCGTCGAAAGTGACGGCCCTGTATCCAGGATTGTTTACATCGGGTGAAAGACTGAGTGTTTTATTCAATGGCCCGATGGCGCCCGCCACAAACTTTGGCCCGGCTTCCGGATGTTCTTCTGCGTATTGACGGATGGCTTCCCTGGCACATTTGGCCGCAGCTACGTTCAGCTCGTAAGCGAGTGATTGCATTTCGTAGTCGGCCATGGCAATGGTGGTACTGCTGAAGGTATTGGTTTCAATAATATCTGCCCCCGCTTCCAGGTATTGTTTGTGAATGCCGATAATGATGTCGGGTTGTGTAATGCACAACAGGTCATTATTTCCCTTTACATCGCAATGCCAGTCTTTAAAACGCTCGCCCCTGTAATCGGCTTCGGTAAGCTTATGACGCTGGATCATGGTACCCATGGCCCCGTCGATGACCAGTATTCTTTTCTTCAGTTCTTCCTTTATCTGCATACAATTGGTTCGTTAACCAAACCGGGTTTGGTAGTGATTGAATAAACCAATAAACGCTGGAAATGTGTGGGGAGGTCACTTCGGGACGTTTATTAGTTCCATGGAACCTGTACATATTATACAGGCCACTCAGACTGAACAATAAACAAATCTGTCTGAATTGGGTGTAAAGATAGTGTGGGAAAGACTTAGAACAAAATATCCCGCTTTTTAAAACAGAGCGGGATATTTTGCAGGTGGCGGAATACTGCTATTGATAGAGGCAGTTCACTTCTGCATTCACCACATCCGTAACGCTGGAAGCGTCTATTTTAAAGTCTTTCATCACAATGGGGAACCTGGCCAATGCGGTGATCTTTCCGTCTTTCACGGTGATGGTTCCATTGACTGTGATTGGTTTGGTTACACCATGGAGGGTAAGATTGCCTTTTACAACCGTTTTGTAAGTGCCGTTTTTAGCAAGCGTTACCTGCTGAATATTGGCAATAGTGCCTTTAAAATCAGCACGGGGAAACTGGGTGCTCATCAGGTACTCGTTGTTGAAGTGATCCTGCATTTCGGCATATTTGAATTTAAATCCTTTGATCAGCAGGCTGAAACTAAGGGTTCCATTGTCAGCCAAACGGCTGGTTACTTCATTGTTTACTGCTTTTACATCTTCATCGGTAGGAGAGGCGAAGGAGATTTTACCATTGCGGGTGCCGTATACTTTTTGTGCCTTTACGGTACTGCCAATCAGTAATACGCCAAAAAGGAGGATCAGTAAATGTTTCATGACTGCTTGATATTAAGCTTTAATATGATTATTTAATTAATACACCTTCGTTGATGACTACGTTTGCATCCGGTATATAGCCGGTACAAATTCCCCTGAAAGTAATGGTGCTTCCGGGAGTCAGCGTTCCGGGATTGGTCTTGAACGTACAGTTGATCACAAATAAAGGATCACTGGTTTTAAAATTCACTACCGCATTGCCATCCTGGTTGGTGCTAACGTCCAGTATCTCTCCGCTCAGTTCAATAGCTTTGTCCAGGTACAACTGGTTGGCTGCGGCCTCATCGGTCCTGAATGCGTCGTAGAGTTTCTGGGCCGTTAAGCTCACCGCTTTTTCGGTGCTTACATCACGGTGCGGCTTATTGAATATGCGATATGCAATCACGGCTCCGCCAATAATACCAATACCTATAATAATGATTAATATGCGTGCCCAGTTTTTCATAGCGAATAGCTTAATGTTTAAACAGCGAAATTAAAGATTTGTTCGTATAAAGCTACAAAAAATAAAAAAAGCTAATATTATTTAACATACTGTTGAACCGGCAGCCGGTTGGCAATACTCCTGGCCAGGGTCATTTCGTCGGCATATTCCAGTTCTCCTCCAAAAGCGATTCCACGGGCAATGGTGGTGATTTTGCAACCAGGATGGGTCATTTTTTTCTGAATATAATAAATGGTAGTATCTCCCTGTATATTAGGGCTGAGGGCAAATACCAGTTCTTCCACCTGTTCCTGACCGATCCGGTTGATCAGCGACTCGATGGCGAGTTGGTCCGGACCAATGCCATCGAGGGGAGAGATGATCCCTCCCAGTACATGATAGGTTCCATTGAATTGCTGTGTGCTTTCAATCGCAATGACATCCCGGATATTTTCCACTACACAAATAACTCGTTGATTGCGCATTGAATTGGCGCATATAGAACAAATGTCGCCATCACTGATATTGTGGCAACGCTGGCAGAATTTGATATCGCGCCGCATTTTGGCAATCGTTTCCCCAAACAGTTGTACCTCGTTCACATCCTGTTTTAACAGATGCAATACCAGCCGCAGCGCAGTTTTCTTACCAATACCGGGCAGTTTGGCAAACTGGGCTACCGCATTTTCGAGCAGGGAGGAAGGGAGTTGCATTTTGTAAAGATAATCGGTTTAATTTGCGCTTCAAGTTTTGACTATGAAGTTGCATAATTTTAATTCCGGTCCTTCCATCTTACCCCAGCCTGTTTTAGCACAGGCTGCTGAGGCTGTTATCAATTATAATCATACAGGTTTATCGCTGCTGGAAATTGGTCACCGTACCAACTGGTTCCAGGAAATCCTGCAGGAAGCGAAGGATTCGGTGAAGCAACTCATGGAACTGGACGATGCCTATGAAGTGTTGTTCCTGCACGGTGGGGCTACTACCCAGTTTATGCAGGTGCCGATGAACCTCCTCGATACCAATGCTACTGCAGCCTATTGCGACAATGGTGTTTGGGGTAACAAGGCTTTTAAGGAAGCCAAATTGTTCGGTCATGTTCAGGTAGTGGCCGATAGCAGCGACCGCCAGTATCGTTATATCAATAAAGGGTTTTCCATTCCGGAAGATGCAGTTTACCTGCATTTTACCTCTAACAATACGGTTGAGGGCACCCAGTGGCATGCATATCCGGATACCCATGTACCGTTGGTGGCCGATATGAGCAGCGATATCTTCAGCAGACCCACCGACTTTAAAAAATGCGCCCTGATTTATGCTGGTGCACAAAAAAATATGGGTGCTGCTGGTGTTAACCTGGTGGTGGTGAAAAAAGAGATACTGGGTAAAATCAATCGCCCGATTCCTACTATCATGAGCTACCAGAAGCATATTGAAGCGGGCTCTCTGATGAACACGCCTCCTGTATTTGCCGTATATGTGAGTATGCTGACCCTGCGTTGGATCATTGAACAGGGTGGTCTGCCCGAAATGGGCAAAAGGAGTAAAGCCAAGTCAGAACTGCTCTACAATACCATCGACGCTTTACCTGTGTTCAATGCGCCTGTTGACAAAGATGACCGCAGCGAAATGAATGCTGTTTTCTTTTTAAATGACCCTGCACTGGAAGAACCTTTCCTGGCATTGTGCAGGCAGGAGGGAATGATTGGAGTGAAAGGTTACAGAACGGTTGGGGGTATTCGTGTGAGCATGTACAATGCCCTGCCGATCGAAAGTGTACAGGCTTTCTGCGACCTCATGCATTCATTTGCACAAAAGCATGGATAACAGGGCTTTACAAGCATAACTTTTCTTTTGTGATTTATTCACCGATATTTGCGCCATGGCAATGATCAAACCGTTCAAGGCTTTAAGGCCTCAACCTCAACTGGCGAAACAGGTAGCAAGTCTTCCTTATGATGTTCTAAGCAGCGCAGAAGCCAAAATTGAAGCACAGGGAAATCCCTATACTTTTCTGCATATTACCAAGAGTGAAATAGATCTTTCCGAGAAAACCGATGTACACGCTCCCGAAGTATACCAACAGGCAAAAAATAACCTGGATGCCTTTGTTCAGCGCGATGTATTGTTCCGGGAGTCGAGGGATTGCTATTATATCTATCAGTTGATCATGAATGGCAGGAGCCAGACCGGTTTGGTTTGTGTAAGCAGTGTGGACGATTATGAGAATGGGGTTATTAAAAAACACGAATTCACCCGCCCCGAAAAAGAGCAGGACAGAATCAATCATATTACCGTATCAGGTGCACAGACTGGCAATGTATTCCTGGCTTACCGAAATAACGCCAAGGTGGATACACTGATTGATAAATGGAAGGCCACTAAAACAGCTGCCTACGACTTTACGGCCGAAGATGGCATTCAACATACGGTCTGGATTGTCAGCGACTCTGATGTAGTGGATGAAATTACCCGTCTGTTTAAAGAGGAGGTTCCCTGTACCTATATTGCCGATGGCCACCACAGGGCGGCATCTGCAGCCAAGGTCAGGGCGCAACTGGGCAGTAAGGCAACCCCTGCTGCAGATTATTTTCTGACGACACTTTTTCCCTCAAACCAGTTGTATATCATGGATTACAACCGGGTGATCAAAGACCTGAATGGTCTGTCCGCAGCAGCTTTTCTGACCGCATTGGAAAAATCTTTTGAGGTAACACTGTTGGGTAAACAAACCTATCGTCCGGAAGCCCTGCATACCATGGGCCTGTACCTGGATGGCAACTGGTATCGCTTAAAAGCAAAGGAAGGTACCTATACCAATGACCCCATTGGTGTACTGGATGTAAGTGTTTTGCAGGAACAGGTACTTGGACCTGTTCTGGGTATCCTGGATCAGCGTACCGATAAAAGAATTGATTTTGTAGGCGGGATCCGCGGACTGTCTGCGCTGGAGCAGCGGGTCGACAGCGGTGAAATGGCCTGCGCATTCAGCCTGTACCCGGTGACCATTGATCAGCTTTTTACCATTGCAGACAGTGGTAATGTAATGCCACCCAAAAGCACCTGGTTTGAGCCGAAGCTCAGAGACGGCCTGCTGACCAACCTGATTGCCGACTAATTTTTTTATATGAAATATTGTGGTCTATTGTTGATTGCCCTGTTCTCATTACTGGCAGGCTCTTCACAGGTTTCCGGTACAAAACAGTTGCTGGAGAATGCCAGGATACTAATGCAGCAGGGAGATTACAATAACGCTGCTTCCGTGTTGCAGCAAGCCCGTCAACAGGCTCCCCTGGATCTGGAACTGTTGAAAAATCTTTCTTATGTATATTATTTACAGAGAGAATTTTCCAATGCAATTGAAACCGGGAAAGTGGCGGTGGCTATGGATAGCGCAGACCAGCAGGCTTTTCAGATTTTAGGCCTTTCTTACAAAGCGATTGCTGCATATAAAGAAGCCAATAAGCTGTACCGTACCGCATTGAAAAAATTTCCTAACAGCGGGATGCTTTACAATGAGTTGGGAGAATGCCTGAAAGAAGACAATCAGCCAAAGGCGGCTATTGAACTTTGGGAAAAAGGCATTCAGAAAGACCCGAACTACAGTGGTAACTATTATAATGCTGTAAAATATCACCAACAGCAGCAAAACCATGTTCGCGTGCTACTCTACAGCGAGTTATTTGTGAATCTGGAAAGCTATACCCCCAGAACCAAAGAAGTGAAAGCCTGTCTGGCCGCCTCACTGGAAGGATTGCTGAAACCAGGTGTTATCAACAGCCTGCTGGTTGGTTCAACGCTCTCTGCATTTGAACGGCAGGTTGCTCTGCATTATAGTAAAAACAGCCAGTTGATTGCCGATGAACTTTCTATTCATTCCATCAGCAGCATTCGTACCAGGCTTGTGCTGGATTGGTACAATGGCGATGCTGCCCGCTTTCCCTATCGTCTCTTTGATCAATGGCAGTACCTGATTCGGGAAGGAATTTTTGAAGCATATAATCAATGGCTGCTCGGCGAAGTTGTGAATAATGATGCTTACCAGCTATGGCAAAACAACCACGCCAAAGAAGTTGCACAATTCCGGCAATTTCAACAGAGCCGTGTGTTTAAAATGGTTCCCGGACAGTATTATATGCAATAGTAATATGAGCTTGTCCGATTTTGCTATTTGAGCCTTTCCTTTTTTATTTGTAGTTATTTCACTAATTTGATCGTCCAATTAACGATTGCATATGAATTACAGCCGACTGTTTGATTGTTTGGACCATCAGCTCGCTTATTTCCCTAAAAAGGACATGCTCTCTGCAAAAGAGAACGGCCAATGGAAGCATTACAGTACTCAGGAAACTTCCGATATCGTTCATCGGTTCAGTGCAGGGTTACTGGAGCTGGGTGTGAGCGGAAATGATTTTACCGCCGAAGGAAGCGATAAGATTGCCATTATCAGCAACAACAGACCGGAATGGGTCTTTACCGATCTTGCGGTACAACAGATTGGCGCCATCCTTGTGCCGGTTTATCCCACCACCAATCCGCTGGAACTGGAGTTCATTTTAAATGACGCTGCCATAAAATATATTTTTGTAAGTAACGTGGAGTTGCTGCAGAAAGTGCTGGATCTGCTGAATAAGGTTCCTTCCATCAAGGCGGTATATACCTTCGATAAGATTGAGGGACAGTTACACTGGACGGAAGTGGCTGCTCTGGCTACCCAGGCCTCACTCGAAAAAGTAGGACAACTCAAAAATGCGATCCCCGAAGGCCAGGTTGCCACAATCATCTATACCTCCGGCACAACAGGAACGCCAAAGGGAGTCATGCTTACACACAAGAATATTTGTTCGAATGTGAAGTTCTCCAAAACAAGCTTCCCATTCCATGATTCACCCGATAAAAAAGTACTGAGTTTCCTTCCGCTCAACCATATTTTCGAAAAAACCTGTACCTATATTTACCTGTTCAGCGGAATTGGCATTTATTACGCCGAAAGCCTCGATACCATTGGTGAAAATCTTAAAGAAATTAAGCCGGATGGTTTTACCACCGTACCGCGCCTGCTGGAGAAAGTGTTTGAAAAGATTATGGCAAAGGGGAGTGAACTTACAGGAACCAAACGTAAGTTGTTTTACTGGGCCGTGGATCTGGCGGAAAAATACGACAACAGGATTAGCGGTGGTTTCTGGTATAATACACAGTTGGCCATTGCCAATAAACTGATCTTTTCCAAATGGCGCGAAGCGCTCGGTTCTAATATCTCCTTTATTATCACCGGCGGCGCCGCCTGCCAGGTAAAACTGTTGCGCATCTTTAATGCAGCGCAGATCCCGGTATACGAAGGATATGGACCAACAGAAAACAGCCCGGTTGTTTGTGTGAACAGGCAGGAAGAGGGCGGCACCAAATTTGGCACGGTTGGCCCTCCGTTGGAAGGCGTACAGGTGAAGCTGGCCGAAGACGGGGAGATCCTGGTTGGTGGTCCCTGCGTAATGAAAGGATATTATAAGCGCCCGGACCTTACTGCCGAAACTGTGGTAGACGGATGGTTGCTCACCGGTGATATCGGTGTTTGGGTAGACAATAAATTCCTGAAAATCACCGACCGTAAAAAAGAGCTGTTTAAAACCAGCGGTGGAAAATATGTTGCACCACAGCCCATCGAGAATAAACTGAAGGAAAGTCCTTTTATAGAGCAGGTAATGGTAGTGGGTTCTGAAAGAAAGTTTGTGGGAGCATTGATCGTTCCTTCCTTCCCCGTATTACTGGAGTGGATGCGCGAAAAAGGAATTCCATACACTACACACGAAGACGTGATACATAATCCAAGGGTGCTGGAACTGTACCGCGAGCTGGTAGAAAGTTTCAACAACTTCTTTAACCATGTAGAGCAGATCAAGAAATTTGAACTCCTGCCCAGAGAGTGGACGGTTGAAACCGGGGAAATGACGCCTAAGCTGAGTTTGAAAAGAAAAGTGGTGATGGAGAAATTTAAAGAGGTTATTGACCGCATCTATGTCTGATTCCAATACTTTTTTAACCATACTCGTTGTAGAAGATAATCCGGCCGACCTCTTTGTGCTGGAAGGATTATTGTGGAAAACCCGTTTACGTATTGAGCAGGTACTGAAAACAAAGAGTTATGCAGAAACAGTTGAGTTGCTGCGCGAACAGAAGCCTAACCTGATTTTACTGGATCTCTCTCTCACAGATAGCTCCGGGATGGAGTCCTTCCTGCACATCAACCAGTTGGCGCCTACGATCCCCATCATTGTACTGACCGGTCTCGTGGATACCGAAATGGCTTTGGAAACAATGGCCCGGGGTGCACAGGACTACCTGGTAAAAGGGGAGTTTGATGAAAAACTGCTGGCCAAATCGATCAAATACAGTATTGAACGGAAAAAGAACCTGGAGAATATCCGCGTGAGCAGGGAACTTTATTCCAGCCTGTTCTACAACAATCCTATGGCCATTTATATCTGGGATATAGATACACAGAAAATACTGGAGGTGAACGGGATTGCCGAAAAAGAATACGGGTATACAAAAGCAAAGTTTCTCGAACTGACACTCTGGGACCTGAGGCCCAAAGATTCATTTGCAGAATTAAAACGAACACTGGAAAATTACCACCAGGGTCAGTTCAACAGGGCGAGCCGGATCTGGAAACACCATAACCGGAAAGGCGAAACGGTTTTCATGGAAATTTCCACACACCCGATCGATTACAACGGCAAGCTGGCTATGATGTCCATCGCCAACAATGTTACTTCAAGAATTACCCTGGAACGGAAGCTGGAAGAGGAACGGGTATTGAAACAGAAAGAAATTGCAGAGGCGGTAATTGTTACACAGGAAAAGGAACGACATGATATCAGCAGGGAACTGCACGACAATGTTAATCAGCAACTGACGGTTGCCATGATGTACATTGCTTCTGCAGAAAAAAAACAGGGTGGTTCGGATCTGCTGAAACAGTCTGCTACCTATATACTGAATGCCATTGAGGAAATCAGAAGCCTGACCAAAAACCTGGTAACACCATTGATTAAAGATTTTGGCCTGGTTAAAGCCATCGAAAGTATCCTGGATGATGTGAGCGCTGTGAAGGAAATGAAGATGAAATTTACTGCCGATAGTTTTTACGAAGATGATATTCAATACGACTTTAAGCTAAGTATTTTCCGGATTATTCAGGAGCAGGTAAACAATATTTTGAAACATGCGGATGCCTATGTGTTAGATATTAAATTGAGCAGAACGCACAGTCATATCCAGCTTTCCATTTCAGACGATGGTATCGGATTTGACCTGATGCAACAGAAAAAAGGGATCGGTCTTTATAATATCACTACCCGTGTTGAATTGTTCAACGGGGGAATCAATATTCAAACAGCACCCAATGAGGGTTGCGCTATGCACATTCAGTTTCCGCTTTCCGAGGCAATCTTACTAAAGCGCTAAGCCGGTGCAGCTCCCCTTTTTTTGGCTTCCAGGAATTTCTGGCGGATAATGGTCTGTACCGGCTTTTGCTGAATCTTGCTTTCCAGCCACGATACAATATCAAGATACATGAACGCCCTGTTTTCCAGCGGCTGGTCGGTCATGGTTTTGAGTTTTTCCAATAGTTCTTCAAACAACGGCTTAACTTTTTTGGGTGAAGTGCTGAAAGCTTTTCGCAGAAAACTGAATACGGCCTCTTCCGCAGTGCTCAGGTTCTGCATTTTGGCCATAAACCGGTAAACCGACTTCAGCAGGTATTCCAGGATATCATCATTGCCCAGTTCATAATGCGCTATCAGGTGCAGCAGGCGGGCATAACATTGCAGATCGATCCGCAGATCCACTTTCAGGTTGATGATCTTGTTCAGGTAGTCGATACTTTTTTCATATTCCCCGCTACCAAAATACAGCGAAGCAAATTTGTAATAGAATACCAATACCCGGTGCCTGTCGAGGTATAGTTCATATTCTTTCAGCCTGTCTTCAATTTCCGGAACCAGGTAAAGCCCCTTGCTGAACGTTCCTTCCATAAAATGCTTGTTCAGTTTGGCGGTATACAGGTAGGTGAAGGTCTGAATCAGGTTGTTCTGGTTCTCCTGCACCACCGGCGTTTGGATAAACTTTTCAAATACCTGGATGGTTTCATTGAATTTCCGGTAATTGCGCAGATCAAAATGTGCAGACAACAGATTGTGCATTCCCTTGATATAATGGGCTGTTTCTATTTCGATCATCTTGGGTTCTGCATGAAACAGATCCACCCATTTCTGGGTATACCGGTAATACATGAGAAAATCCTGGTTAATAAAAGCGTACCAGCAATAGCACTGATAGAGGTAAAGCTTTTCATAAAAGCCCTTATATAAACCGGAGTCATGGAAAACAGGGTGGGTAAAATAGGCGTCCAATTCTGCTTTGTCTTTCTCATGCCGGGCATGGCCGTTTTTAATATACCAGCCGTATAAAAGCAGGGAATAATTAGACAGGGTACTGATGACCGAGAGCCGGGCATTGGTTTCGTCTACTTCATTGCAGAGGCTCTCGGCCCTGTTCTGCATACTCCTGGTGATGTGCAGGGTTTCTATTTTTTTCTCCAGAAACAGCACCTGTTGTATATAGGTTACCTGGTTATTGGCCTTGGCCAATTCCTTGATCCTATCCAGAATTTTCAGACTCTGCAGGTACAGTCCTTTGTTGTACAGGATCCGTGCAAAATCCAATTGTTCGTGCAGTTGCAGGTCAATATTGTCTCCCTGCTTCAGCAGCCGGATGCTGGCCAGGATTTCATGATAAAGATGCCCCTTCAGGTTAGAAAGCTGTTCCTTCCGGATGGTCTTGTTTTTTTTCAGCAAGGTAGCTTCGTCGTATTGATTCATTTTATCCAGCGCATCAAATAACTGGATCACTTTCAGGTTACCGGAAGCGGTATTCCGGGTCATATATAGTTTGAAATTGCGTTTTTCGGCCCTTTCCATAGACCGGATCAGTTGAAAAAGGGCGTCTGTAATGCGGTTGGGCATCGTAGTTTGATTGAAGCAAAAACCAATACAGTAAAGGGTTTTGGTGAAAAAATACCCCTTTACGGGCTGTAAAATGAAGCCAATGTTGATTCCGTTTCGAAGATAAGACATTCTACATTCGAATCTGACAGGCCGTACTGTTGTTATTTAAGGCAATCAATAGCAACAATTACGCGCCTGTCTTTTATATCTAAGTCAATTAAAACTGGTATATGGAAAAACAGGTTTATATTTTCGATACCACCCTCAGGGATGGTGAGCAGGTGCCGGGTTGTAAATTGAATACCAAAGAAAAACTTGAACTGGCTTTGCGTCTGGAGGAACTGGGAGTCGATATTATCGAAGCCGGTTTCCCGGTATCCAGCCCCGGCGACTTTGAGTCTGTTTCCCGGATTGCGCGCGCTATTAAGCATGCGACCGTCTGCGGACTGACCAGGGCGGTGGAAAAAGACATTGAAGTAGCAGCCCAGGCATTGAAATATGCCGTAAGACCCCGCATCCATACAGGTATTGGTACTTCCGACTACCACATCAAATCCAAATTCAATACCACCCGTGAGGAGATCCTGTCAAGGGCTATCCAGGCTGTGAAATGGGCCAGAAATTATACAGATGATGTAGAGTTTTATGCTGAGGATGCAGGCCGTACCGATAATGAGTTCCTGGCCCGTGTGGTGGAGGCCGTGATTACAGCCGGCGCAACGGTGGTCAATATCCCCGATACAACAGGTTACTGCCTCCCCGATCAGTATGGCGCTAAAATGGCCTACCTGATGAATCATGTACCCAATATAGACAAGGCCATCCTTTCCTGCCATTGTCACAACGACCTCGGACTGGCTACCGCTAATTCCATCAGCGGGGTGATCAACGGAGCCCGCCAGATCGAATGTACCATTAACGGACTGGGTGAAAGAGCGGGTAATACCTCCCTGGAAGAAGTGGTGATGATCATTGAGCAACACAAACACCTGGAACTGTATACCAATATCAAAACACAGATGCTCAACCCGTTGAGCCGCGAAGTATCTGAAACCATGCGCATGCCTGTTCAGCCCAATAAAGCCATTGTGGGTTCCAATGCATTTTCTCATTCTTCCGGCATTCACCAGGACGGATTCCTGAAAGATGCACAGACCTATGAAATCATTAATCCGGAGCAAGTGGGTGCCGAAGGCAGTAAAATAGTATTGACTGCCAGAAGCGGAAGAAGCGCACTGGCGTACCGCTTGCAGAAACTGGGCTATAGCTTTACCCGGAATGACATCGACGCGCTGTACCAGCGATTCCTGGAAATCGCTGACGGAAAAAAAGAAGTGGAAGAAACCGATTTAAGACAAATGGCTGAAGCACATGTTGCTGAAAACGCCATGGCATAAATAAAACAGTAAATGGGACAAACATTATTCGATAAGATCTGGGATAAGCATGTTGTGGAGAAGATTCCCGACGGACCTTCTGTATTATACGTCGATAAACATTTTATTCACGAGGTAACCAGCCCCCAGGCGTTTAAAGGGATAGAGCAAAGGGGTGTTCAGTTGTTTCGGCCAAAGCAGACGGTGGCAACAGCCGATCACAATGTGCCTACCATTAACCAGCACCTGCCGATCCGGGATGAACTGTCCAGGATGCAGGTAGAGCAACTGATCAACAACTGCAGTAAACATGGTGTTGAACTGTACGGCCTGGGGCATCCTTACCAGGGCATCGTACACGTGATAGGGCCTGAGCTGGGCATTACACAACCCGGTATGACCATTGTTTGCGGAGACAGCCATACCTCTACGCACGGCGCTTTTGGTGCAATCGCATTCGGAATCGGAACAAGTGAAGTGGAAATGGTGTTTGCATCGCAGTGTGTGTTGCAGACAAAACCCAAAACGATGCGCATCAATATAGAAGGTGCATTGCAGCCAGGGGTTGTTTCAAAAGATATCATCCTGTACATCATTGCTAAAATTTCAGCAAGCGGCGCCACAGGATTTTTTGTTGAATATGCCGGAAGCACCATCCGGTCCCTGTCTATGGAAGCCCGGATGACCATCTGTAACATGAGTATTGAAATGGGGGCAAGAGGCGGAATGATTGCGCCCGATGAAACTACTTTTCAATACCTAAAAGGCAGGGCTTTTGCTCCTAAGGGAGCGGCATGGGATAAGCAACTGGCCGAATGGCGGGAGCTTTATTCCGATGCAGATGCGGTATTTGATGCAGAAATCAATATTGATGCTGCAGCCATTCACCCAATGATCACTTACGGAACCAACCCGGGTTTGGGTATTGCCGTAAACGGGCATATTCCGGTACTGGACGATATTTCCGATGAAGGGGAAAAGAAAAATATTGAAAAAGCCCTGCAGTATATGGGTCTGAAGAGCGGCGCATCCCTGATTGGTATGCCAGTGCAGCATGTTTTCATCGGCAGTTGTACCAATTCTCGCATCGAAGACCTGCGTGAGGTTGCGGAACTGGTGAAGGGTCGTAAAAAGAGCGACGCGGTAAAAGTGATGATTGTTCCCGGTTCGCAGCAGGTGGCAAAGCAAGTGCATACCGAAGGGTTGGACCGGATTTTTGCAGAAGCCGGCTTCCAGATCAGGCAGGCGGGATGCAGTGCCTGCCTCGGAATGAATGAAGATAAAATTCCCGCAGGAGAATACTGCATCAGCACCAGCAACCGGAATTTTGAAGGACGCCAGGGCGCCGGTGCAAGAACATTACTGGCAAGCCCGCTGACTGCAGCGGCTGCTGCAATTACGGGAGTAGTAACGGATGTAAGAGAACTTATTTAAAAATATTCAACAGTGAAGGCATTACAGAAAATACAGAGCCGCTTTGTTCCATTACCCATGGAAAATATTGATACGGATCAGATTATACCCGCCCGCTTCTTAAAAGCAACCACAAGAGACGGATTTGGTAAAAACCTTTTTCGCGACTGGCGTTACGAGAACAATGATGAGGCGAAACCCAAAGCGGATTTTGCGCTGAACAATCCCGCTTACAGCGGAGAGATCCTGGTTGCCGGGAAAAATTTCGGTTGCGGATCTTCCAGGGAACACGCTGCCTGGGCAATCCTGGATTATGGATTCAATGCGGTGGTGAGTAGCTTCTTTGCAGACATTTTTAAAAACAATGCATTGAACAACGGTGTATTGCCTGTAACGGTTTCAGAATCCTTTCTGCAAAAAATATTTGAACGGAACAACGAAGCTACACTGAGCATTGATGTGGAAGCACAGACCATCACCATTGATGCAACCGGAGAACAGGAATCTTTTGAATTGAATTCTTATAAGAAAACCTGCCTGCTGAACGGTTATGATGATATCGATTTTCTGTTGAGCCGGAGAGAAGCTATTACAACATTTGAAAAAGAAAGCGCTTAGTATATGGAAAAGAAAATTGCAGTAATCAACGGAGATGGTATTGGTCCTGAAGTGACCGCACAGTCGATTAAGGTATTGAATGCTATTGCACATGAGTTTAATCATCAATTCCATTTTGCCTACGGGCTGATGGGCGCTGATGCAATTGATAAAACGGGCAACCCGCTTCCAGACGCTACATTGGAAATGTGCAAACAAAGCGATGCTATCCTGTTTGGTGCCATCGGGCATCCTAAATTTGACAATGACCCTACGGCAACCGTTCGCCCCGAGCAGGGCCTGTTGAAGTTGCGCAAAGAACTTCAGTTGTTTGCCAATATCCGCCCTATTACAACGTATCATTCGCTGCACCATCTTTCTCCACTTAGAAACAAACAACTGGAAGGGGTGGATTGTGTGATCTTCAGAGAGCTGACCGGAGGTATTTATTTTGGTAAGAAAACGCTGAATGAAGACAAAACCTATGCTACCGATGAGTGCGCTTACAGCCGTGCAGAAATAGAAAGGGTGGCGATTCCGGCTTTTCAGTACGCGCAAAAGCGCAAAAAGAAACTGACCCTTGTAGACAAGGCCAATGTATTGGAAACCTCTCGCCTTTGGCGTAAAGTGGTGCGTGAACTTGCAGTGCAGTTTCCGGATGTAATGGTAGACTATATGTATGTAGACAATGCTTCCATGCAGATTATCCTGAACCCTGCACAGTTCGATATTATATTAACCGAAAACATGTTCGGTGATATCATCAGTGATGAAGCCAGTGTATTAACCGGTTCTATGGGCATGATGCCATCGGCATCCGTAGGAAACGGGTCAGCGCTGTTTGAACCTATTCACGGATCCTACCCGCAGGCTGCCGGAAAAGACATTGCCAATCCCCTGGGATCTGTACTGTCTGCAGCCATGATGCTGGATCATTTTGGTATGACCGAAGAGGCGGAAGCAGTTCGGGAGGCAGTCAACTGGACGCTCACACACAGTTTTGTGTCGAAAGACATTGATCCGATCAATAATTACGGAACCAATGCCATTGGCGATCTGATTGCCGATTATATCAAAAGAAATGCGAAAACTGCCGCCGCGCACAATGCAGTTTTGAACGCATCTACGATTATTTAAAGCAAACGATTGTTTGTTTTAAATAATTTTTTAAAAAGTTCTTTGTTTTAATAACGGGCAAACATATCTTTACATAGAACTCAACCCTCTATGTTTAAAAAAGGAATTAATACGATCACTTCTGTCACAATAGTCATTATTGTGATTGTGATTATTATTCCCGTACTGCGTGGAGGTGGACTTTTGTAAATATTAAGAACTTAAAATACAAGCCCCGCCTCATCCGCGGGGCTTTTTTGTTGCGCATAAATCAATGAAGATGAAATATTATAACAGTGACACCATCATTTACCATAATGGTGAATTTGCAAAAGCGGTGGAGGAGAAAATAGATCTCTATAGCCAGTCGCTGCACTATGGCTATTCGGTGTTTGAGGGAATCCGTTCGTATAAAACCGCTTCGGGTGAAACAAAAATCTTTAAGCCGGTTGAACATTATGAACGGTTGAAGGTTTCTGCGCAAACAGTGAATCTGCCCTATAACTATGATACAAACGAGCTGATTGCCGCAACCTATGAAGTGCTGAAGCGCAATGGTCAGCAAAACGCGTACATCCGCCCTGTAGTATACGCGCCCGCCAATATGAGTTTTGCGCCGAATACAGAATCTTTTCTGTTCATTGAAACCTGGGAAATGGCGCCGTTTCTTGGAGAAAAGTTGTTGCGCGTAGCCACCTCGTCTTTTCAACGGCCTAATCCAAAAGCATTTAAGATGCACGCCAAAGTTGCCGGGCATTATGTTAACTCTATACTGGCCAGCCAGGAAGCAAAAGCGAAAGGATTTGATGAAGCACTGCTGCTCGATATCAACGATGATATAGCGGAAGGCCCCGGTTCGAATATCTTTTTTGAAAAAGACGGTGCATTGTACACCCCTCAGATGGGATATATTCTGCCGGGCATTACAAGAGCTACCGTATTTGAAATTTGTAAAAAACTGGATATTCCCATACAGGAAGGCCGTTATGGCATGGAAACCCTGAAGCAGGCAGACTCCGCATTTTTCTGCGGAACGGCCGCGGAAGTGATTGGCTGGGAATCGATCGATGAAACGGTATTTCCGAAAGCATGGAAGGATTCACTGGGTGCACGCATTCAAAAAGCCTACCAGCACCTGATACACGAACAATAAAACTTAACAAAGAAGCCTCCTTATATGGAACTGAACAAATACAGCAGAACAATTACACAGGATCCTACACAGCCCGCAGCACAGGCCATGCTATACGGAATTGGTTTAACGGATGAAGACCTGAAGAAAGCGCAGGTGGGCGTGGTGAGCATGGGCTATGATGGTAATACCTGTAATATGCACCTGAACGACCTGGCCAAACTGGTTAAGAAAGGGGTGTGGGAATCTGGCCAGGTAGGCCTGATGTTCAATACCATTGGTGTGAGTGATGGCATCAGCAATGGTACCGATGGTATGCGATATTCACTGGTAAGCCGTGATATTATTGCAGACTCAATTGAGGCTGTTTGCGGAGCGCAGTATTATGATGCTGTTATTGCCTTGCCCGGCTGTGATAAGAATATGCCGGGTTCCATCATTGCCATGGGAAGGCTTAATCGCCCGGCGATTATGGTGTATGGCGGCACCATTGCTCCGGGTCATTACAAAGGCCAGGACCTGAATATTGTTTCTGCCTTTGAAGCATTGGGTCAGAAAATGGCCGGGAAACTGGATGAAGCTGATTTCAAAGGAATCATACAGCATGCCTGTCCGGGTGCGGGCGCCTGTGGCGGAATGTACACGGCCAATACCATGGCTTCTGCCATTGAAGCATTGGGTATGAGCCTGCCTTATTCTTCTTCCAATCCTGCTTTAAGTGAGGAAAAACACAACGAATGTCTTGCTGCAGGCAAAGCCATCAGATTGCTGATGGAGAAAAATATTCTGCCCAAAGACATCATGACCCGTAAAGCATTTGAAAATGCGATGACCATCATCATGATCCTGGGCGGAAGTACCAATGCCGTAATGCACCTGATTGCCATGGCCAAGAGCGTAGACGTTGAACTTACCCAGGACGACTTTCAGCATATAAGTGATCAAACGCCTGTACTTGCGGATTTCAAGCCAAGTGGAAAATACCTGATGCAGGATTTGCACCAGTATGGCGGAATACCCGCAGTGATGAAATATTTATGGAAGAAAGGACTGCTGCACGGTGATTGTTTAACGGTTACCGGAAAAACAGTTGCTGAGAACCTGGCAGATGCGCCGGATCTGGATTTTGAACAGCAGCAGATTATCCGTCCGCTGGAAAATCCACTGAAAGCAACCGGTCACCTGCAGATCCTGTACGGCAATCTTGCAGAAGGCGGAAGTGTTGCAAAAATCAGCGGGAAGGAAGGTGAATTATTCGAAGGCCCTGCCAGGGTTTTTGACGGAGAACATGAACTGATCGAAGGCATCAACAGCGGGAAAATAAAGGCGGGAGACGTAGTGGTGATCCGTTATGTTGGCCCGAGGGGCGGCCCGGGTATGCCCGAAATGCTGAAGCCAACTTCTGCCATCATTGGTGCGGGGTTGGGTAAATCCGTTGCCCTGATTACAGATGGCAGATTTAGTGGTGGCACCCATGGTTTTGTTGTGGGCCATATCACTCCCGAAGCTTACAATGGCGGATTGATAGCGTTGGTGGAAGACAATGACCTGATTGAACTGAATGTGTCTACCAAAAAAATGACCCTGAAAGTAGCAGCGGATGTATTGGCAGCCAGAAAAGCAAAATGGGTAAGACCTGCATTGAAAGCCAGCAAGGGCCTGTTGTTTAAGTATGCCCAAACTGTAAAAGATGCGTCACAGGGATGCGTAACGGATGAAGCTTAATTAAGAGTATAAAATTACCTGTATGAGTACAGTACCAGAAATAAAACAAACAGCTCCTTTGGAGTTAACGCTGAAAGGAACCGAAACCATTGAACTGACCGGTTCACAGGCTGTGCTGGAAGCATTTATTGCCGAAGGAGTGGATACCGTTTTTGGATATCCGGGTGGTGCCATTATGCCCATCTACGACGCTTTGTACGATTATAACGACCGCCTGAAGCATATCCTGGTCCGTCACGAACAGGGAGGCATACATGCCGGCCAGGGTTATGCAAGAAGCAGTGGCAAAGTGGGTGTAGTGTTTGCTACGAGTGGCCCCGGTGCTACCAACCTGGTAACAGGCCTTGCAGATGCCATGATCGACAGTACGCCATTGGTATGTGTTACAGGACAGGTATTTGCCCACTTACTGGGAACCGATGCATTTCAGGAAACGGATGTGGTAAACATTACAACACCTGTAACCAAATGGAATTACCAGATTACAGACGCTACGGAGATTCCGCATGTGCTGGCAAAAGCATTTTACATTGCCCGCACCGGCCGCCCGGGTCCTGTGTTGATTGATATTACCAAGAATGCGCAATTGCAAAAAATAGCGTACAAAGGATATGAGAAGTGCGAACATATTCGCAGTTACCGTCCAAAGCCCATTATCCGGAAAACTTTTGTGGAAGAAGCGGCCAAACTGATCAACGAAGCTAAGAAACCCTTTGTGCTATTCGGTCAGGGCGTCATTCTCGGAAAAGCTGAAGCTGAATTCAGGGCCTTTGTTGAAAAAGGCGGATTACCTGCAGCCTGGACCCTGCTGGGTTTAAGTGCACTGCCTACCGATCACCCTCTGAATGTGGGGATGCTGGGCATGCATGGAAATTATGGTCCGAATGTACTCACCAATGAGTGCGATGTGCTGATTGCCGTAGGGATGCGTTTTGACGACCGTGTTACGGGCAGGCTCGATAAATATGCCAAACAGGCTAAAATTATTCACCTCGATATAGATCCTGCAGAGATCGACAAAAATGTAAAAGCCGATGTGCCGGTATGGGGCGACTGCAAGGAAACGCTGCCCCTGCTGACCAAACTGATCCGGGAACAACAGCGCAGTGAATGGTTGGATCAATTCCACGCGCATACCCGCCAGGAGCAGGAAGTGGTGATCACAGATGAGTTGCATCCGAAAACCGAAGCGCTCAGCATGGGTGAAGTGATTAACCTGCTGAATGAGATCACGGGAGGAACTGCGGTGATTGTTACGGATGTAGGACAACACCAGATGGTAGCCTGCCGGTACGCCCGGTTTAACCAGTCGAGAAGCAATATCACTTCCGGTGGGTTGGGTACCATGGGCTTTGCTTTGCCTGCATCCATTGGCGCCAAGTTTGGCGCTCCGGACAGAACGGTAGTGGCTGTGATCGGCGACGGTGGTTTTCAAATGACCCTGCAGGAACTGGGAACTATTATGCAAACCGGTGTGGAAGTGAAAATATTGATTCTGAATAACCAGTTCCTGGGTATGGTCCGTCAGTGGCAGGATCTTTTTAACGACAAACGATATTCATTCGTGGATATACAAAGTCCGGACTTTGTACAGTTGGCCAAAGCCTATGGCATTTCCGGAAACAGTGTGCAACAGCGTGCAGGCCTGAAAGCGGCGTTGCAGGAAATGCTGGATCACAAAGGTTCTTACCTGCTGGAGGTATTTGTTGGAAAAGAAAATAACGTATTCCCGATGGTACCGCAGGGCTGCAGTGTATCTGAAATTAGATTAAAATAAAGCGCATGAAAACTGAATATACCATAACGGTTTATACCGAAAACCAGGTTGGTTTACTGAACCGGATCGCCATTATTTTTTCCCGAAGAAAAATTAATGTGGAAAGCCTGAATGTTTCTCCATCTGAAGTTTCGGGCATTCACCGTTTTACGATTGTAATTAATGAAACGGAAGAAGTGGTCAGCAAACTTTGCCGCCAGATTGAACGCCAGGTGGAGGTACTGAAAGCCTATTTTAATACCAACGATCAGATTATCTGGCAGGAAATGGCCCTGTACAAAGTGCCTACCGAAGCCGTGGCTGAAAAAATGAAAGTAGAAAGACTGTTGCGCGAATGTGGTGCAAGAGCAGTCGTAATCCGTAAAGACTATACCATTTTTGAAACCACCGGGCAACGCGAAGAAACAGATAAGCTGGTCCGTGTGCTGGAACCCTATGGGCTGATTGAATTTGTCAGAAGCGCAAGAATAGCCATCATTAAAGCCAGCAGCGGCTTCCATGAAAAGCTGAAAGAATTTGAAGCCATTGAACCTTCGGAGGAACTGGTGGAAAATGAATACCTGGATCAGCCCAGGGATATATTCACTATGTAATTGTTATAAACATCAAACAATCATTCAATAATTAAAAAATAAAAAATGGCAAACTATTTCAACTCATTACCACTGCGCGAACAACTGAATCAGTTAGGTGTATGTGAATTCATGGACAAAACTGCATTTGCAGATGGCGTAAATGCTTTGAAAGGGAAAAAGCTGGTTATTGTAGGTTGTGGCGCCCAGGGCCTGAACCAGGGGCTGAACCTGCGCGATTCCGGTTTGGATGTGTCTTATGCATTGCGCAAGGAAGCGATTGATCAAAAGCGCGCTTCCTGGAAAAATGCAACGGATAATAATTTTTCTGTGGGTACCTATGAGGAACTGATTCCTGCAGCCGATGTAGTGATCAATCTTACGCCCGATAAACAACACACTGCCGTGGTGAATGCAATCATGCCGCTGATGAAGAAAGGCGCAACATTGTCTTACTCCCACGGATTTAATATTGTGGAAGAAGGTATGCAGATCCGGAAGGATATTACGGTAATTATGGTGGCGCCTAAATGCCCGGGCACAGAAGTGCGGGAAGAATATAAGAGAGGTTTCGGCGTACCTACGCTGATTGCCGTTCACCCGGAAAATGATCCGGAAGGAAAAGGATGGGATTTTGCCAAAGCCTATTGTGTGGGTACCGGTGGTCACAGAGCGGGTGTATTGAAATCTTCTTTTGTGGCAGAGGTGAAATCCGACCTGATGGGAGAACAAACCATTCTCTGCGGTTTATTGCAAACGGGTTCTATTCTTTGTTTTGATAAAATGGTGGAAAAGGCAATTGATCCTTCTTACGCAGCCAAACTGATTCAATATGGATGGGAAACCATCACCGAAGCGTTGAAACAAGGAGGCATTACGGCAATGATGGATCGGTTGTCGAACCCCGCCAAACTGAAAGCATTTGAACTGTCGGAAGAACTGAAAAATATTATGCGCCCCTTGTTCCGGAAGCACCAGGACGATATCATGAGCGGTGTGTTCTCTGCCACCATGATGGAAGACTGGGCCAACGACGATAAGAACCTGCTGAAGTGGAGAGAGGCTACCGGGCAAACTGCATTCGAAAAAACAGGGCCTGGCGCTATGAAAATTTCAGAACAGGAATTCTTCGACAACGGGTTGCTGATGGTGGCTTTTGTAAGATCCGGTGTTGAACTGGCTTTTGAGACCATGGTAGAAGCAGGTATTAAGGAAGAGTCTGCTTACTATGAGTCATTGCACGAAACTCCATTGATCGCCAATACCATTGCCCGGAAGAAACTCTACGAAATGAACCGTGTAATTTCCGATACGGCTGAATATGGCTGTTACCTGTTTGATCATGCATGCAAGCCCCTGCTGGCAGATTTCATGAAAAAAATAGATACCGATGTGATTGGTACCAATTACAATAAAGGAAAAGACGGCGGCGTAGACAATAAAACACTGATTGCCGTGAACGCTGTGATCCGTTATCATCCGGTTGAGCTGGTTGGCGAAGAACTGAGGCAGGCAATGACCGACATGAAAACAATCCATTCAAACGCCTGATTCATCAATTATGGAAAATGTAGCAGTAAAAGAAGCGGTGGGTTATGGCCTGAAAGTAAAAGAGGCAGAGGAAAGACTGCGGCATGTGGTGAATCATACGCCACTCACCCTTAACAACAATCTGTCGAGGAAGTATCACTGTCGGGTGTTTCTGAAGCGGGAAGATCTGCAGGTAGTGCGTTCCTATAAGTTAAGAGGTGCTTATAATATGATCAGCAGCCTGCCTGCGGAACAGCTGGAAAAAGGCGTGGTTTGCGCCAGTGCAGGAAATCATGCGCAGGGGTTTGCATACAGTTGCCGCAAGCTCAATATCAGGGGCGTGGTTTTCATGCCGATCATTACGCCCAACCAGAAAGTAAGTCAGACCAAAATGTTTGGAGACGGCAATGTGGAGATTAAACTGGTGGGGGATACATTCGACGACTGCGCCGTGGCTGCCAGGGAATACACCGAAGCAAACGGGATGACTTTTATTCCGCCATTTGATCATGCCAGGATCATAGAAGGGCAAGCAACCGTTGGGTTGGAAATTCTGGAAGACCTTTCGGATATCGACTATGTATTTGCCCCTGTGGGGGGTGGAGGTCTGGCAGCAGGGGTTGGCGCTTATTTCAAAGCGAACGCTCCTCAAACCAAAGTCATTGGCGTAGAGCCGGAAGGCGCTCCATCCATGACGGAGGCATTAAAGTCGGGACATCCGGTGAAGCTGGACAATATAGAGAGTTTTGTAGACGGTGCCGCAGTAAAGCGGGTTGGAGACCTCCCTTATGAAATTTGCAGGGAAGTGTTGCATGAAGTTCACCTGGTAAACGAAGGGAAAGTATGTTCCACCATCCTGCAACTGTACAATGAGGATGCCATTGTAGTGGAACCTGCTGGTGCGCTTTCCATAGCCGTACTGGACGATTATGCCGACCTGATTAAAGGCAAAACCATTGTATGTATTGTAAGCGGCAGCAACAACGATATAGACCGGATGCAGGAAATCAAGGAACGTTCCCTGCAGTATGAGGGGTTGAAACATTATTTTCTGATTCGATTTGCCCAGCGACCCGGCGCTCTGAAGGAATTTGTAAACCATGTATTAGGACCCACAGACGATATTACCCGGTTCGAATACATGCAGAAGCACAACAAAGAAACCGGCCCGGCATTGGTTGGGATTGAGTTGCTGGATCATAAAGATTATGCGGCGCTGATAGCCAACATGGAAAAATTTCACATTAATTATACACCGCTGGATAAAAATGACAATGTATTCGGATACCTTGTTTAATAAACTTAAGAATGATATATGCAGGTTTTAAAATTTGGAGGAAGTTCCGTAGCTAATGCGGAAAACATCAATAAGGTTGTGGCAATTGTGCTGAGGGCAATAGAACAAAGCCCGGTTGTTTTAGTCGTTTCTGCACTGGGTGGTGTAACGGATCAGTTGATCCTGACCGGATCACTCGCCGCCAATGGCAATGAAGAATACAAGCAGCAAATTAAAGTGCTGGAAACAAAGCACCTCGACGCGGTGCGCAGCTTGCTGCCCATTCAGGAGCAGAGTGCAACGCTCAGTTGGGTAAAGCAGCAATTGAATGAGCTCGAAAGCCTTTGCGACGGCATTTTCCTGCTGGGTGAACTTTCACCACGTATCAAAGACCGGCTGG
The DNA here is from genome assembly GCA_035254545.1 of Sediminibacterium sp. GTDB lineage: Bacteria > Bacteroidota > Bacteroidia > Chitinophagales > Chitinophagaceae > Sediminibacterium. The sequence goes on from DATFAP010000040.1 coordinate 77,378, forward strand.
TGAGTTATGGTGAATTACTGTCTTCTTATATAATTTCTGCCAGGCTTCAATCCATGCAGGTGAAGCAACAGTGGGTGGATTCCCGTCTGTTAATCTGCACCAACGATCAATACGGAAATGCTGCGGTGAATTTTGCTAAAACTGAAGCTGCAATCCGTGATTACTTTCAGAAAAATATTTGTCAGCTATACGTTGCTCCGGGCTTTATTGCGGCCAACGAACAGCAACATACCACTACATTGGGGCGTGGAGGTTCGGACTATACCGGAGCCATTTACGCGGCAGCGCTTGGTACCGAAACCCTTGAAATCTGGACCGATGTGAGCGGTATGATGACCGCCGATCCAAGATTGGTACAGCACCCCAAACATATTGAGCGCATCTCTTACCAGGAGGCCATGGAACTTTCTCATTTTGGGGCTAAGATTATTTATCCGCCTACCATTCAGCCGGTGATGAAGAAGAACATCCCGGTATGGATCAAAAACACTTTTGATCCTGCAGCAGCAGGAACTATTATAGAGCAGAAAGTGATTTCTGATAACGAAATCATCCGTGGTATATCCAGCATCAATTCCATTAGCCTGCTCAGTCTGGAGGGAAGCGGTATGATCGGCATTCCCGGCTTTTCCAAGCGTCTGTTTGAGACACTGGCAGCCAGGAATATCAACGTGATCCTGATTACACAAAGTTCCTCCGAGCATTCCATCTGTGTAGGCATCAGCGAGTCAGACGCAGCAGTTGCACAAAAATCGATTGATCAGGCTTTTGCCTATGAAATTGAAACCGGTAAGGTAGAACCGGTGAAAGTGGAAAACGAACTGAGCATCGTTGCGCTGGTTGGTGAACAAATGAAAAGCCATCCGGGCATCAGCGGTAAAATGTTTGGCGTACTGGGTAAGAATGGTATCAATGTCAGGGCCATTGCACAGGGTTCTTCCGAGAAAAATATTTCAGCTGTACTCTCTGCCAATGATGTAAAGAAGGCCATCAACGTATTGCATGAGATTTTCTTTGAAACCACCTACAAACAATTGAATGTATTTATTGCAGGCGCCGGTAATGTGGGTGGAAAACTGATCGGCCAGATTGCCCAGCAGGTGAATTACCTGAAAGAACACCTGCGTTTGCAGATCCAGGTGGTGGGTATTGCCAATAGCAAAAAAATGTTGCTGAACGACACAGGGGTAGATCTGCTTAACTGGAAAGAGCAGTTGCTGCAGGGCGAAGATGCCAATATTCATTCCTTTGTAAAGGCTATCGGGGAAAGGAACCTGCGCAACAGTGTATTTGTAGATGTTACGGCCAATGCCGAAGTAGCGGATGTATACAATGAGCTGCTGCAGAAAAGCATTTCGGTGGTTGCCTGCAATAAAATTGCCTGCTCTTCTTCCTATGCCAACTACAGGCAGTTGAAATCGCTGGCAAGGGAGTACAATGCGTCTTTCCTCTTCGAAACCAATGTGGGTGCAGGGTTGCCTGTAATAGGCACATTAAACGACCTGCTCCGCAGCGGCGATAAAGTGAATAAAATTCAGGCGGTGCTTTCCGGAACACTGAACTATGTGTTTAACTACTATGATGCTACGGTGCCTTTTGCTCAAATAGTGAAAAGAGCTCAGGAAGAAGGATATACAGAACCTGATCCGCGCCTGGATCTGGGAGGAACGGATGTGATGCGCAAGATCATGATCCTCGCACGCGAAGCCGGGGAAAAAATTGAAATGGAAGATATTGCGAATGAACATTTCCTTCCGGCCTCCTGCTTTGAAGGTTCAGTGGCCGATTTTTACACTGAGATGGAAAAACAGGAACCTCATTTTAAGCAGTTGTACAATGCTGCTAAAGAAAAGCAATGTAAACTTAAATTTGTGGCAGTATACGATCAGGGAAAAGCAAAAGTGGGATTACAGCATATCCCTGCGGATTCTGATTTTTACCACCTGTACGGAAAGGATAACCTGGTATTGTTTTACACCGACCGTTATCCGGAGCAACCACTGGTTATTAAGGGTGCGGGCGCCGGGGCCGATGTGACCGCTTCCGGTGTATTTGCCGACATCATCCGGGTGGCAGGCGTTTAATAAATTATTTACACAATCCGTTTATGAATCAGCACAGATCAATCACTATACATGCTCCTGCAACTGTAGCCAATATGGTCTGCGGGTTTGATGTATTGGGTTTTGCGGTGAACGATCCTTATGATGTCATGAAGATTCGTTTCTCCGATCTCCCGGGAATTACCATTGTGAACGAGGATGAATATAATCTTCCTACAGAGCCGGAGAAAAATGTGGCCGGAGCCGCATTGCTTGCTTTGCTGGAAGAAGCCCCGGATGTACAGGGCCTGGAAATAACCATTAATAAACAAATCAAGCCGGGTAGTGGCGTGGGCTCCAGCGCAGCCAGTGCTGCGGGGGCCGTAATGGCAGCCAATCTTTTACTGAACAACCGCTTTAGCAAACAGGACCTGGTGCGCTTTGCCATGAATGGCGAAAAAGTGGCTTCGGGGGTAAAGCATGCCGATAATATTGCACCCTGCATCTACGGGGGAGTAACGCTTATCCGTTCCATCTTTCCATTGGATATCATACAATTGAATGCGCCGCCTTTATTTGTAACGATCGTGCATCCGCAGATAGAGGTTCGCACGGCAGATGCCAGAAGTATTCTGAAACAACAGATCCTGCTGAAAGATGCCATCAGGCAGTGGGGCAATATTGCCGGGTTGGTAGCCGGTCTGCAGCAACAGGATTATGCGCTGATCGGTCGTTCACTTGAAGATGTACTGATTGAGCCGGTAAGGAGTATTCTGATACCAGGATTTGACCAGGTGAAAAAGAGAAGCCGGGAAGCCGGTGCATTGGGCGGAGGTATTTCTGGATCAGGTCCTTCTATCTTTATGCTGAGCAGGGACGAGGAAACCGCTAAAAAAGTAGAGCAGGAAATGCATGCGGTATATGAATCCATTGAACTGGATCACCATACCTATGTAACCACCATCAATGCAACCGGAATTACCATTATAGAACAATAAACAATAGCGGCATACCTGCTTACTGAATCGTATTATGCAGTATTATAGCTTAAATCTACAGGCTCCCAACGTAAGTTTCCGGGAGGCAACCATCCTCGGACAGGCGCCCGATAAGGGACTCTATTTTCCTGAATATATTCCCAAAGCGGATCCTTCATTGATTGCCCGGGTTGAACAGTATTCAAAGGAAGAGCTGGCCTTCAGGATCATGCTGCCCTATGTGGGTGATACAATAGCAGAAGATGCGCTTTACCGGATTGTTTCCGAAACGGTGAACTTCGATTTTCCTTTGGTCTCCGTTCATCCATCCATCTCCTCTCTGGAATTATTTCATGGCCCAACACTCGCATTCAAAGATGTGGGCGCCAGGTTTATGAGCAGGTGCCTGGGATATTTTTCCAGGGGGCAGTCTGCTAAAGTAACGGTGCTGGTTGCAACTTCCGGAGATACGGGGGGCGCGGTTGCTAACGGATTTTTAGGTGTGGAAGGTGTGGAGGTGGTCATCCTTTATCCCTCCGGAAAAGTGAGCCCTGTACAGGAATTACAACTCACAACCTGCGGGCAGAATATCACCGCCCTGGAGGTGGAAGGCACATTCGACGATTGCCAGGCCATGGTGAAATCTGCATTCATGGATCCGGATTTAAATCTGCAGCTCAAACTTACCTCTGCCAATTCCATCAATGTGGCACGATGGCTCCCGCAGCAGTTGTATTATTTCTTTGCATACCAGCAATGGAAGGACAAGGAACATCCGCCCGTTATTGCCGTACCCAGTGGCAATTTTGGAAATATCTGCGCAGGCTTACTGGCGTATACCAGCGGATTACCGGTTGCTCATTTTATTGCCGCATGTAACGTGAACGACGCCGTTCCGGATTATTTGCGCACCGGTCATTATCAGCCCAAGGAAGCCGTGGCAACCATTTCTAATGCCATGGATGTAGGCAGCCCCAGCAATTTTATACGGGTATTGGAATTATTTCAAAAAAATCACGCAGCAATCACACGGATGGTCAGCGGGTATACGGTTACGGATGAAGTGACCAAGGCCACGATCCAACAGGTGTACGAGTCGTTTCATTATATCCTGGATCCACATGGCGCAGTTGCCTATCATGCACTGGAGCAATACCTGCAGCACCATCGGGAACAGAAGGGAATAATCCTTGAAACGGCGCATCCGGTAAAATTTCCGGAAACAGTTGAAGCTGCTATCGGAAAAACCCTGGAAATGCCTGCTGCTGCACAGTCGCTTTTAGGAAAGCAAAAGCACAGCATTCAATTACAGGCAGATTTCGAGCACCTGAAATCGTATTTAATGAGCCGCTCTTAGATTACCAGTTCATTTCTTTCCTGATAAATGCACTGAGCTCCCCGGCCATCTCCCTGTGTTCATCCAGATTGGGATGAGTGTCGCATCCTTTGTGATAACGCTTGCTAAAAAAATAGCTGCTTACTTTCCGTTCATTCCGGCCCTGAAGCGCAAGCCTGATGGCGGTGATGTATTTTCTCAGTACGCTGTCGAGGTTTTTGTCTGCCATGGGGCTCGATAACAAAACAAACCTTGCCACGGGATAGTATGACCTGAGATTTTCCAGAAACCCGGTATATTTTTTGCAAAAAACTGCAGAATCCTGGATGCCGTCGTTCTGCCCGAGACATACTGTTACCACATCTGGCTGATAATGTTGAAAGTTCCATGGAATGGAATCTCCACTCATATTGATTTTATCAAAGACCTGGGGCATTATCTTTTCTTTATTGCAACAACTGTGCATCAGGCCAATCCCCGATACGGAAGAGAGTTGCCATTGTGCATTGAGTGTTCTGGAAGTCAGTGGCCCATACGCCATATAGGCATTGTGCTGATCGTACCATTCCCCGGTGTTGCAGGCAGTGACCGATTCGTCGTTGCCCGACCCGCAGGTGATGGAGTTGCCGATGAACTCTATTTTTCTTTTTGGTTTTTTGGGCGGACTTAAAAGTTGTTTGCAGATAACGCCATTCAATTGCAGATATCCTATATCTGCCTCTGTATTTTTACAAATAGTGATGCGGTGGACACCTTCCTGTAAGTTCTCGGCAAGCAGGATCCTGTTGGTACTATTGTTCAGCCGGATTCTGTAAGGCGTATTGTTGTTTACTTTTACTTTAATGTAATTGTGGTTTGTTCCCCATCGAACCTCGTCTGTGATGTCCAATATGCAATAAGTACCTCTGAAACGAATGTTGATGTACACGCCCGGTGCCCAGAACCTGGGCTGATCCGGCCTGGAATAATCCACTCTGCCAATCAACTGAATGGCCGGATTGCCGGCGGGATAGAATGTGCTGTCGGTATGGTTGTTGTTGGCAAAACTCTCTTTGCTGAACAGGACAATAAGGAACAGGGCAAACAGTAGTCTCATGGACAGGAGGTTTTAAACAAGGTATCGTTTATTTTAACAGGTATGGCTGAATGATCGGTTGCCATATTTCATAGCCCTTCTTGTTCATGTGGAGTTTGTCTGAAAGAAAAATATCCGGCATGATCGCGCCGTCTTTGGTGAACATTGCGGAGAATACATCCACATAGGTTGATCTGCGTTGTTTCCTGAGGTATTTTTTTATGAGCCTGTTTCCTTCTGTCATTACCGGGAGGTATTTTTCCCTGCTGGGACTGGGTTTCATGGATATATATACAATGGGGACTTTGGGCAACCTGCTTCGGATCAGTTGGTGGAGCGCTATGTATTTTTGGGCGATGGACGCTCCGGTTACATCCGGTCCTGCACTGAGGTTGTTCTCGCCGCAGTAAATTACAATTTGCCTGGGGTGGTATTTAAAAATAATATCATTGGCATAGAGTACAAGATGTTCCAGCGAGGATCCTCCGAAAGCCCGATTCAATATATTGTACGTCGGGAAATAGCTGTTCACGTCTTTCCAGTTTGTAAATGAAGAACTGCCGATGAACAAAATGGGATCTTGGGGCGGAGCGTTCAGTGAGTCGAGTTTTTTGAAGTAGTTGATCTCTTTAATGAACGGTTGTGCGGAAACAATTGCAGAAAGGCTGATCGTAATGATCAGAGCAAGTAATGGTTTAAAAAATAATTTCATTGCGTAGTAATGGTTAAACGGTAAAATAAATCAGATGAAAACCCTGTTTTCGGAAGTGTAGTCCTCACGGAATCTTTTGGGTGTACACTCTTTTTTCTTTTTAAATATCCGGTTGAAGTTGGAAATGTTGTTAAATCCGCAGTTGTATGCAACTTCAGAAACGGGTTGATTGGTGTCGATGAGCAGTCTGGAGGCATGGCCAAGTCTTATATCCAGCAGGTTGTCCATAAAACTTGCCCCGGTGTGGAATTTAAAGAAGCGACTGAAAGACACTTCGGTCATGTTGGCGATTTTAGCGGCATCCGACAGCCGTATGGCTTTGTCAAAATTTTTATTCATATACTCCATTACTTTTTCAATTCTCCTGCTATTGTAGTTGAGTTGCAGGTTACTGAATGTTGCATCGGAGAGGATGCGCATATTTCTTGATATGGACAGGTCGTGAAGAATCGATAACAGTTCCAGTACGGAGTCAAAGCCCTGTTTGGACCTCAGCTGTTTTAGCCTGGGGCCCAGTTGCTGTGTGGTTGCTTTAGAAAATAAAATGCCCCTTTTTGAATTCTCAAACATTTCCCGGATGAAGCGCAATTGGTTCCTGCCCAACATTTTTTCGTCGAAGAGCTCTTTGTGAAACTGTATGGTGATTTCATGAATTTCTTTGCTTTTGCAATGATGGGTTTTCCATGCATGTGGAAGGTTGGATCCTACCAGTACAAGCTCCGTTTCTTCAATTTCCGACATATGGTCTCCTACAAATCTTTTTGCTCCCTTTGCATTGATAATAAAGTTCAGTTCCATCTCTTCGTGATAGTGCAAAGGAAAGTCGAACTCTTTTTTGGTTCGCTCAAATATGGTAAAGCAGTCGCTTGCCGTTAATGGCGTGATCTCTTTCAGTAAATTTCTGTTCATGATTTATGTTAAAATCATATCAATATTGTTGTGTCTGAGATTGTTCC